>NZ_JBAGKF010000011.1:0-267915 GCF_037034185.1 Amycolatopsis sp. VC5-11
TTGCGGAACCGGTTGCACGACGCGATCGCGGAGCTGACCGACGACGCGCCGCTGCACCCGGCGGTGAGCATGGCTGGCCCGCTCGACGCGGTGCCCGCCCAGCTGGCCGAGCACGTGGAAGCGGTGGTGCGGGAGGCGGTCAGCAACGCGGTCCGGCACGCGGGGGCTTCGGCGCTGTCGGTTTCCGTCGCGGTGCGAGACGAAACGGTGCGGATTTCGGTGACCGACGACGGAACCGGGCTGCCGGAGGGGGTTTCGCCGAGCGGGCTGGGGAATCTGCGGGAACGCGCGGAGTCGGCGGGCGGGGAGTTCATGCTCGGAACGAGCGCGGGCGGTGGGGTGCGGCTGGACTGGTCGGCTCCGCTGCGCTGACCTGGTCGTCCGACGCGCGACTCTGCAGGTTGGTGAGAAATCCGGCGCCCGGGCGTTTGACAGTCCACTGTGGACCTATGAATTCCCGGTGCAGGGCCGATTTCCCGATTGTCCATTGTGGACTCCGCTTGGTGCGGCGGGGAAACTGGTTGAGGCCGCTGCGACGGCGGGCCGAGCCGGGAGTAGGGTGGCGAAGCCGTCCGAAAAGGCGCAGTGCCGTTGGCATATTCGCGTTTCCGCTGCGGCCCAGAAAGGAGAAAACATGACCGACACGGCCGCGTCCTCCGGCGACCACGAGTTGCTGCGCGCGTTCGTGGACATGGCCGACACACTGGCCGACGAATACGACGCGACGGACCTGCTGCACCGGCTCGCGAGCTACTGCGTCACGCTGCTCGGAGCCTCGGCCGCCGGGCTGCTGCTCGCCGATCAGCGCGGCGGACTGGAGACGATCGCTCCGGACGAGAGTGCCCCGATCCGCGAGCTGCTGCGGGCCGAGCCGGGGCCGTGCCTGGACGCCTACCGCAGCGGCGAACCGGTGCGCGTCGAGGACATCGCCGCGGAGGCCGCGAAATGGCCGCGCTTCGCGGAGCAGGCGACTGCGGCGGGATTCCGGTCCGTACAAGCGCTTCCGTTGCGGTTGCGCAACCAGGTGATCGGCACGCTGAACCTGTTCGGACAGGGCCCGGACCCGGTGAGCGGGCCCGCGCTGAACGTGGCCCGCGCGCTGGCGGACGTCGCGACCATCGGGATTCTGCAGGAACGCGCGATCCGGCGCGGGGAACTGCTCGCCGAGCAGTTGCAGCACGCGCTCAACAGCCGGGTCGTCATCGAACAGGCGAAGGGCGTGCTGGCGCATGCCAGCGGGCTGGAAATGGACGCGGCGTTCGACCGGCTGCGCGCCTACAGCCGCGCGCGCAACGAACGGCTCAGCGCGTCGGCCGGGGCGGTCGTGCGCGGCGAACTGCGGCCGGAGCGGGTTCTCGGCGACGCGAGCTGAGCGTCACCCGCCGCGGCCGGGATGACCGCGCTCGTTCCTGATTCCTCGCGCGTCGATCCTGCCGATTGCTGCCCGAGTTCGCCCGCCAGGCTGTTCGACGCGGCGCCCGCTGCCGTCCTTGTCAGGCGGGCAATCCTGCTGACCCCGCCGCTCCCCGGAGAAGGCGGTGTTCCGTCCGCGTTTTCCGCGGATTCCGTTCCACTGCGCCGAAGAATGAACCGCATTCGCCGACCAACCCGTCGCAGCCGGTCCGGCGGAGCGAATCCGATCCCTGACAAAGACCATTCTGCCCGGGAATTTGACAGTTTCGGCGCGACCGAACGGAGGTTGTGCCGTTTCCCGCCGCGCCCAGACTGGAGGCAGGCGGGAACGAGCGGTCCGTGCCGTTCTCGCGGCGGCGGCCGGGAAAAGGCCGCCGGTGATGTCGAGCCCATGCCGGCAGGCCGCCTGATCGGTGCGTGGATGCCGCTCGTCGTGTCCCGCACCTTTCCGTCCGGCTCTCCCGGCGAGGCGGGAGCGAAGGAGGACGGATGAGACTTGACGGGAAGGCAGGCGTCGCGCTGGCGGCCGTCGCACTGGCGGCGGCGTCGCTGGCCGGTTCGGCGTCCATGGCCGGCGAGCGGGCCGCGGCGGCACCCCCGCCGGCGTGCTCGCCGGACGCGACGGTGACCACCGACGACGGCCCGGTGTGCGGGATCGCCGGCCCGGATGTCCGGTCGTGGGAAGGGATCCGGTTCGGCGCGCCGCCGGTCGGCGATCTGCGCTGGGCACCGCCGCAGCGTCCGGCGAAGTGGACCGAGCCGTTCCCCGCGACCGCGCCCGGCAACGCGTGCCCGCAGCTGGCCGGGCTCGGCCCCGGATCGGAGACCGAGGACTGCCTGAACCTGAACGTCCGCGTGCCCGCCAACCCGGGGCACGAGAAGCTTCCGGTCATGGTGCAATTCCACGGCGGCGGATTTCTGATCCTGCAGGCGCAGGACGCGAGCCGGCTCGTGACCGAGGGCCGCGTGATCAGCGTCGAGGTCAACTACCGGCTCGGGATTTTCGGGTTCCTCGCGCACGCGGCGTACGGCGAGCACGCGGGCGATTACGGGCTGCAGGACCAGCAGGCGGCGCTGCGCTGGGTGCAGCGCAACATCGCGAAGTTCGGCGGAGACCCGCACAACGTCACGATCTACGGGGCGTCCGCGGGCGGTTCGAGCGTCTGCGACCACACCGTTTCGCCCACTGCGGCGGGGTTGTTCCAGCGTGGCATCGCCCAGAACGGCGAGTACAACTCGTTGCTGGGCACGGACATCCAATGGCAGGCGCAGGACTGCAAGGCCGATCTTCCCGACGAGGAGGAGGCCCAGCAGGCAGGCGCGCGGTTCGCCAAAGCGCTGGGGTGCGAGTCGAATGCCGGGGAATGCTTGCGCAAGGTGCCCGTGGCGACCTTGCTGAAGCAGGCGGGCAACGGGATGAAACCGGACAGCGGCACGATCGCGCCGATCGTGAACGGGACCACGCTGCCGATGTCGCCGGGCGAGGCGTTCGCCAAGGGACGGGTCAACAAGGTCGCACTGATGCACGGCGTGGCCCGCGACGAGGTCCAGCTGCCGTCCGCCTCCACTCCGGAGGACTACCGGAAAATGGTGGCGCAGCAGTACGGCGAGCACGCGAAGGAAGTCAGCGAAAGCTATCCGCTGAAGCGATTTCCCAATCCCGCGCCGTTCCTCGCCTTCCGGACCATCGTGGCCGACTCCAATTCGGTCTGCCCCGCGCTGCTGAACGATGAGCGGCTGTCCCGGCATATTCCGGTGTATGCCTACGAAATGGACGACACCGACGTGCCGCCCGCGTTCTTCCTGGATCCCACCAAACCGAACGGCGCGTACCACGTCTCCGAGGGGATGCTGCTGACGCCGCCGCCGGGAGTTCAGCTCAACCCCAACCAGAAGGTGCTCTCCGACCAGCTGGTGGCGCAGTGGACCGGCTTCGCGCGCACCGGAAACCCCACTGTGGACGGCACTCCGCAGTGGGATCCCTTCACCGAACGCAACCCGGTCGTCATGTCCCTCAACGCGGCGGGGGACAGCCAGCTCACCACTGAGATCCCGCGCCAGCACCGGTGCGACGGCCTGTGGAACCCGTTGGCTCCGTTCGCGCAGCATCGGTGAGACGCCGGTGCCGGCAGGGTTTCCTCCTGCCGGCACCGGTTTCAGGGCCGTCCGCCTTCGAGGTGGATGGTTTCGCCGGTGAGGAATTCGGCCTGCAGCATCCACAACACCGTGTCAGTCACGTCGGCGACGGTGCCGGTGCGCCCGACGAGGGTTCGTTTCGCGGCGTTGGCGAGGACATCCGGTTTTCCGTCCCAGACACCGGAGTCGATGATCCCCGGCGACAACGCATTGACCCGGACCGGCGCGAGTTCGGCAGCAAGGTGTTGCGCGGCGAAGGCGGCCGCCCCGTTGGTCACGCCGGTCACGACGCTTCCGCGCGCCGGACGCCAGCCGACCTGCCCGGAGAACAGCAGCAGCGACCGTCGGATCGTGAAGTGTTTCGCGAGCAGCAAGGGGCCGATGACCTTGGCCGCGAAGGCGTCGACGGTCTTGTCCCGGTCGAGTTCGCGGACCGGCACCGCGTGGGGCGCCGCCGCGGTGTTGACGACATGATCGACCGGCCCGAGTTCGTCCGCCGCGGCCGCGATGGTCGCCTCGTCGCGCAGGTCGATGTGCAGTCCGCCGGGCCGATGGGACGCGACGTGCACCTTCGCACCCTCGGCGCTCGCGGCGTCGGCGATCGCCATGCCCAGGTGCCGTCCGCCCAGCACCAGCACTGTCTGTCCGGCCAGCCGGTTGTTCATGGTCCTTCTCCGTTCCGTCGGTTCGCCGTGGCCGCAGTAGGCTATGGAAAAGTAACCAGGTACTTCAACGTAACCGGAACCGGAGGAATCGCCGTGCGCTACAACGTCATGTCCGCCCGCTGCCCGTCCCGGGTGGTGCTGCACCGGATCGGGGCGCGGTGGACGGTCTTCGTGGTCAACGCGCTGGAGCACGGGCCGATGCGCTTCACCGCGCTGGTCGACCGGATCCAGGGCGTCACCCCGAAGGTGCTGACCGAAACGCTGCGCGCGATGGAGGAGGACGGCCTGCTCTCCCGCGTCGAGTACGCGGAACAGCCGCCGCGCGTGGAGTACGGGCTCACCGACCTCGGCCAGTCCCTGCTGGTGCCGCTGCGCGCGGTCCGCGAATGGGCCGAAAGCCACGTCCCCGAAATCCTCGAAGCCCGCGAACGCGCCCAGGCCGCACGGCAGAGCTGAGTTTCTTCCGGGGTCTGTCGGAGAAAATCCCGTCACCCGCTGGCTTCCGGCACGCATAGCCTCCGGGAACCGCCCGGTCGAGGACCGTGGTTGGCTAATCGGGAAAGGCTGCGGATCGTGACGCTGCGGGAAAAGGTCGAGAGCCGGCTCGCCGGAGAACTCGCGCCGGGGGAGCGTGTGCTGGACGCACTGGTCGCGTTCCGCACCGGCGGCGTGCGCAAGACGATGGTCGCCGGCGCGGCGGGCATCGCGGGCCTCGCCGGCGCGGCCGGGATGGCGCTCGCCGCGCGTCGCGGGCAGATCGAAGCCCCTCAAGTGCCGATCTCGACCCCGGGCCGGTTCGTCTTCTCGCTCACCTCGCACCGCGTCGCGCTGTTCACCGTCGGCGGCATCGTCCGGGCAGCCCCGGGAAAGCCGCTGCGGTCGTGGACGCTCGACCAGCTCGCCTGGGTCTCGGAACCCGAACTGAACTCCGGCGTGGCACAGGCGCTCCGGGGCCAGATCGGCGTCGCGGGAGAAGGCGTCCTCGGCTACGAATTCGCCCGGCTCCAGGTCGACGCGGGACGGTCCATGATCAAACGACTGGCCCGCGCGCTGCAGGAACTCGAATCCTGACTGGTTCACCGTTGCTCAAGCGGGGCGAGCTCGTCCGGCACCGGTCCAAGATGGACGATCCCCAGCCGCCGGGTCGCGCGCGTCATCGCGACGTAGAGGTCGTTGCGCCCGCGCGGAGCTTCGAGGATTCGGGCCGGGTCGACGATCAGCACTGAATCGAACTCCAGCCCCTTCGCTTCCGCGGGTGTCAGCACCGTCGTCGTGCCGCTTTCGCGCAACGACGCCAGCCGCCCCGGCGGAGCGATGACCGCGAACTGCCCGCCACGGTGCTCCTCGGCAATCCCGCCGACGACCCGCGCCAAGTCGGCAAGCGTGCTCCGTACCCGCCACGGCGATTCTCCCGCTGCCCGCACTGACCGGGGCCGCAGCTGCCCCGCGGCCAGCAACTCGTTCGCAGCCGCCATGATCTCCGTCGGCGTCCGGTAGTTGACACTCAACTCCGCCACCCGCCACCGGTCCGCCACGTGCGGCCGCAGCACCTGCTCCCACGACTCCGCTCCCGCCGGATCGCCCGTCTGGGCAAGGTCTCCGACCACCGTCATCGACGTGCCGGGACAGCGCCGCATCACCATCCGCCACGCCATCGCGGACAACTCCTGCGCCTCGTCGACCACTACATGCCCGAACGCCGGGACGGAGTCGCCGAGCACCGCGGCCGCCTCGTCCAGCAACGGAATGTCCGCCGCGCTCCATCCCTCGCCGCCGAACACCTCAACCACCACCTCGGCAGTCAGCGGTGGCCACAGCTCGTCCAGCGCCCCACACACCGCGACGTCGGCCAGCAACGCTTTACGCAGGTCAGCGACGTCAGCCTCGTCCAGCAACCGCCGCGGCCCGTCGTCCTGCTCCGGTCCGAGCACCACTCCCGCCGTCGCCAACGCCCGCAGATCCGCCGGGCTGAGCCGCCCGTCCGCACTGCCGCCGTCGATGGCCTCGCCGCCTTCGGTGAAGACGACGTTCTCCAGCTGATCGGCCAACCGCTGCGCGAGAAGTTCCGTCATCCGCTGCTGAAACACCAACCGAGCCTGCTGATATGGCAGTCCCTTGCCGAGGGCGAACTCGACCGCACCACGCCACTCGGCTGGCTCCAACCGCACGACCTGCTGCTCGAACGTCACCTCGACGGCTTCGCTGTCCTGATTCCGGACTGCCCCCACCCGTTTCCAGACCGCCGTCGCGATCCGTCCCGCCGCCTCCGCTCGCCCCTTGCCCTCCGCGACCCCGACCGGATCCACCCGGCTGACCTCGACGTCCGGCCGCAGCCCGGCGATCGTCGCCGTCACCACCGCCTGCTCGCCCAACCCGGGCAGCACCTGCCCGATGTAGTCGAGAAAGACGTCGCTGGGCCCGATCACCAGCACCCCGCGGGTACGCAACTGCGGCCGCGTGTACATCAGGTAGGCCAGCCGATGCAGCGCCACCGCGGTCTTCCCGGTCCCCGGCCCGCCCTGCACCACCAGCACACCCGCGTACCCGTCGCGGACGATCCGGTCCTGCTCGGCCTGCAACGTCGTGACGATGTCGCCCATCCGCCCGGTTCGGTCCGCTGTGAGCGCCGCCATCAACGCCGCCTCCCCGACGAGGCCCCCGGTGTCCGCCGCGGCGGGATCGAGCAACTCGTCGTCCAGCGCGGTGACCACCCGCCCCCGGGTCGTGATCCGCCGCCGCCTCCGGACCCCGTGCGCCTCCGCCATGGTCGCGGTATAGAACGGCTGCGCCGCCGGAGCCCGCCAGTCGAGCAGCAACGGCTCGTCCGCCCCGTCCTCGAACAGCCCCAAGCGGCCGATGTACCTGCGGATTCCGTCGTCCGTCTCCAGCCGTCCGAAGCAAAGCCCGTCCTCGACCGCCGCCAGCCGAGCCGACTCCGCCCGCCAGCGCGCCGCGGCCTCCGGATCCGCGCTGTCGAGCCCCCTCACCGCCTCCTCGCGCAACGCGTCGAGCCTGTCGTAAAGGCTGGTCACGCACTCCTGTTCGAGGACAAGCTCCCGCTCGACACGGTTTTCCTCCGGCACCCCAGAACTCCCCGCTGTCGGGTGATCGATGGCATCGAGGGTGCGCGGCAACCGGGGGAAAGAACAGTCTTGTCTTTGCGGGCGGCGTCAGCCGAGCCGACCGGGGGAGCACTTGCCGCGGCATCAGACCCTTGCCGCACAAGGAGTTCCGGCCTTCGTCCGGTCGCCGGAGATTCGTGCCGTGGTTGCTCGGGTTGCGTCGCTGTCCGGTTTTGTCGGTGGGGCCGGGTAGCGTTCCGGTTCGTGGACGTTCGGGAACGTATTCAGGAGCTGGCCGATCAGGTCGTAGTGCTGCGCGACGCGTACTACCGGGGTTCGCCGGTGGTGGCGGACGCGGAGTACGACGCGATCGAGGACGAGCTGCGCGGGTTGATCGAGGCGAGCCCCGAGCTGGCCCCGGACCCGAATCCGCTGGACCAGGTGGGCGGGCCCGCGGTGCTGCACGCGCCGATCCGGCATTCGCGGCCGATGCTGTCGCTGGAGAAGGCGACGAAGCCGGAGCAGGTCGAGGCGTTCTTCGACCGGTTCCCCGGCCAGCCGGTGGTCGTGATGCCCAAGCTGGACGGCCTGTCGCTGGCCCTGGTGTACGAGGACGGCCGGCTGGCCCGAGCGGTCACCCGCGGCGACGGGACCACCGGCGACGACGTCACCATGCTGGTGCGCGCGCTGACCGACGGCGTTCCGCACCAGGTCAGCGCCCCCGGCCGGGTCGAGGTGCGCGGCGAGGCGGTGATGCTGCGCTCGACGTTCGCCGCCTACAACACCGCGCACCCGGACAAACCGCTGATCAACCCGCGCAACGCCGCGGCAGGCACGCTGCGCGCGAAGGACCCGGCCGCGGTCGCCGAGCGCCGGTTGCGCTTCTTCGCCTTCGACCTGGACACCGAACCCGGCAGCTCGGAAACCGACCTGGGCAGCGGCCTGCTGGCGCTCGGGTTCACCGCGGCGGACATGCGCCGCTGCGCCGACGCGGCCTCCGCGCAGGCCGTGATCACCACGATCGAGCAGCAGCGCAACGACCTGGACTACGACATCGACGGCGCCGTCCTGCGGCTCGCCGACCGGGCCGCGTACGCCGCCGCGGGCACCCGGTCGAGTTCGCCGCGCGGGGCGCTGGCGTACAAGTTCGCCGCCGAGGAGAAGACCACCGTGCTGTCCGATGTGGTCTGGGACGTCGGCAAAACCGGCAAGATCGCCCCGGTCGCGTGGCTGGAGCCGGTCTTCGTGGGCGGGACCACGGTCACCCGCGCGACGCTGGCCAACCAGGAGGTCATCCGCGCCCGCGGCATCAAGATCGGCGACACCGTGCTGGTGCGCCGGGCGGGCGACGTCATCCCGTTCGTCGCCGGCGTGCTCGACGAGTCGAAACGCACCGGAGCCGAGCGGGAGATCGTGCCCCCGTCGACGTGCCCGTCGTGCGAACAGCCGCTCACCGAACAGGGCAACAGCCGGGAACTGTTCTGCACCAACGTTTCCTGCCCCGCGCAGACCGTGCGGCGGCTGATCCACTGGGCGTCCCGCGCGGCCGCCGACATCGACGCGATCGGCGGCGTGTGGATCGAACGGCTGGCCGAGGCCGGGATCCTGGAACACCCGTCGGACTTCTACCGGCTCACCAAGGAACGCCTGCTCGAATTCGACCGCATCGGCGAGGTCTCGGCGACGCGGATGATCGAGTCGATCGACGCCAGCCGCCGGGTCGGCCTGCGCCGGGCGCTGATCGGGCTCGCGATCCCGATGGCATCGGAAGGCACCGCCGCCCGGCTGTGCCGCGCCGGATTCGCCTCCCTGGAAGCGGTGCTCGACGCGGGCGTCGACGGTCTGGTGGAAGTAGAGGACATCGGACCGAAGGTCGCCGCCTCCCTGGTGGAACACCTCACCCGGCTTCGCCCCGAGCTGGAACGCTTGCGAGAACGCGGAGTATCGCTGGACGTCCTGGAAGAAGACCTCCCGCCCGCCGTCGTCGCGGGCGCGCCGCTGGAAGGCAAGACCGTGGTGGTCACCGGCGCGATCAGCGACCCGCGATCCGGGGAGAAAGTGCCCCGCCCCACCTTCCAACGCCTGTGCGAGACGGCAGGCGCGACCACCGCGTCGTCGGTGTCGGCGAGCACCGACCTGCTGATCACCGGTGCCGATGTCGGCGCGAGCAAGCTCACTAAGGCCGAAAAACTGGGCGTCGAGGTCGTGGACCAGGGGGTGATCTGGGAACAGCTGATCGCGGCCGGAGTGGTCTGAGCCCGCTGTTTCCCCGAACGGGCGACCGCCGCCTGGGGAAACCGGCGGGAAGAGGTCGCCGGATCGTGGCGACGGCTCGCGCTGGCGCATGCCGGAATGGTCGAGAATCCTTTGCCTGGCAATGCGTTCGTCGGGACCTTGGCGCGCCGCGCGTTCGCGACTTCGGATGGCTCGTTGATCGCTAGCTGCGCCAACGACGCGTTGTTCGTCCGGATGCCCGAGGTGCTTGGGCGTCCGGAATGGTCGAGAATCCTTTGCGCGGCAACGTGTTCGTCGGATCCTTTCGCGCCGCGGGTTCGCGGCCTCGGGCGGCTTGTTGATCGTCAGCTGCGCCAACGATGCGTTGTTCGTCCGGCTGTCCGAGGCGCACGGGCAGCCGGAATGGGCGGCCAACCCGCGGTTTCGGCGGCCGAACGCCAGGCGTCGTGCGCATTCGGCAGTGCGCTCGCTGCGCGGGCCCGGCAACAGTCGGGTCAGCGCGAGCGTGCGGTGTGATTGCGGCGAGAGGCTCGCGCGAATGGCGGGGCTCCGAGACAACAAACCCCCGGGCTCGCGCGAACCGTCGACACCCGGCGAGGCGATCAGCCGCGGCACCTCGCTGGCGTCCAGAACCCGATCCCACCGAAACGGTTTCTGGCAACACTTCGAGAAAGCCGGGGCTCACTCTGTCCTTTCCAGACCGAAGTACGGTTCCGCCGCCTCCAGCCGCGGCACCGTCACCCCCAGCCGTCGGGCCTCAGCCAGTACGTCACGGCAGATCTCGCGCGGCTCGCGGGCGTCGGGATCAGAGTGCGCCTCGAAATTCAGCCGCGCCGGGGGAAAGTGGGCCAGCATCCACCCGAGCACGGGGACCGTCAGCCAGGTCGGTGCCCGGAACAGCAGCAACGCGCCCCGATGCCGCCGCACGTCGATGCCCCGGGCTTCGAGAAGCGGCACGAGCTCGCGCCCGGCCAGCAACGCCTCGCGCAGATCGCCCCGGGACCCGGCCAGCGAACTCAACGAACCAACCCGCACGCCCTGCGAGTGCAGGCCCGCGTCCGAGACGAAGTGCACCCAGAGCCAGCCGCGAAAGTCAGGTCGCTCGCGGATCCGGAACCCAGCGTCGCGAAACACCTGCCGCACCACCCGCACGCGTTCGGTCGGAGGCTCGCCGAGCGTCCCGAACACGGCGAGCGGCAACAGCATCCCGCGCAGCACCCCGTCCTCGCCGAAACCGCCGCCGCCCTGCGGAAACCCCCACGCGACCTGCTCGACGGGAAGATCGCCGATCGCGGCCAGCGGCTCGGACCAGACGTTCCCGAAAATCAGCACCGTCGCCTTCCCGAGCCGCGGCGCCAGAAAGGCCGCCGCCTCCGCGAGCCGATAGTGCTGGACGCTCACCACAATCAGATCGAACTCATGACCCGGCCCCAGTTCCTCGCGATACCGCACCGGCCAAGTCCGGACGCCCCGCCGCCTCCGCGCCCGCAGATCACGAACATCGAGGCTGATCGACTCCCCGTACTCCGCCGCGCGACCCGGACGGACATAGAACTCGACGTCGTGCCCCGTCTGTTCCAAGGCCCAGCCGTACATCGTCGCGATCACGCCGCGTCCGAACATCAAGATCTTCACAGCCGCACCTCACGGGAACCCTGAAACTGGAGACAATCTCCGCTTTCCAAGATATGGAGACTGTCTCCAGTTGTCAACGCGCGCCGACGCCCAGCAGTCGCGGTGCCTGTTGGTTCAGGCCCGACATTCCTTCGCGACAGGCGCAGGACGGGCCGAAGTGCGAATCCGGGCGGCGACGTCGACCCCAGTGCAGCCGAGCCTGACTACGGCACGAACCGAGGATGCGCGGAAGTACCTCGGTTGCCGGGCCCAGCATGGTCCGGGAGGCGGATGTGTGTCTTCGCCCGGCCGGGGTGCCGTCCGCGCCGAGGCCGCCGGGCGTCCACTCGGGACTTCACGCAAAATCCCGCGCAGCGAGCCGCGGCGAAGTACGATTCCGCTCGGAATCGAGCATCCCTGGGGGAAATCCATGAAACGCATCGCCATCGGTCTCGTCGTGTCCGCAGTCGCCGCACTCGGCGGCGCGGGGATCGCGGACGCGGCGGGTTACCCGACGTCGGACTTCGGCGGCGACATCAGCGGCGGCCGGACTGGCGGCACGCTGACCTGGTACAACCGCGCAGTCGGCGTGAGCGGATTCGTCCGCGACGACCCGACGGCGGGCAGCACCACGGTCACCTTCGAGTTCCGCCAGGCGGGAACCCTGTTCGACGTCCAGACCCGCACCGCCTCCGACGACCAGAAGAACTTCGGCTGGACAGAACCCGGCCCGGCCGGAGGGTTCAGCAAGGTCGACATCTACCTCGGCCGCAACGGAAGCAAGATCCTCATCGCCTCGGTGCCGCGCAAGGTCTGAGCGAGGCATGGTGCCGGTGGCGGGACAGCCTTCCGGGAACGGGAAACGCGGTCGAAGCGGGGCACGTCGTGGTCGACCCGCTTGGCGCGCTGTGCCCGTGCGGAATGCGGGGCTGCCTGGAGATCTCCGCCGACGGCCGTGCGCTGACCGCGGAAGCGCCAGGCGACCCCGCGGGCCTGCTCGGCCGTGCTTTCGGAGGCGAGCCGCCGGCGGCTGCCCGGGCAGCTGCAGCCGCGGAGCACCTCGGGCGAGCGCTGGCGATCCTGACGAACTTGTTCGATCCCGAGCGTGTCGTGCTGAGCGGATTGTTGGGGCAATACCTGAGCATCGCGCCGCGCCGGATCCACGCGGAGCTGAGCGTTTCGGTGGTGGCGAGAGCGCGAAGCCGCGTCGTGATTGCGGGAAGCCTCGCGAACCCGGTGCTGATCGGCGCGGCGCAGCAGGCGTTCACGAGGTTGCTGGCTCGTCCGCGGTTGGCGGCGAAGTTCGCTCAGGTTCGCATGGCGGACCGGGTCCCGGGCGGCGGGTTTGCGGCCGGCTGATCGCACCGCGGAAGCCGCTCCGGGGAATCGGGCGGCGAACTAGTCGGTGGTAAGAATCTTGTCGTGGGCTTCCCTGAGTTCGGCGAGCGGGTCCAATCCGAGTTCGTCGTTGAGCAGACTGCGCACGCTGCGGTAAGCCTCGAGAGCTTCTTTGCGGCGGCCGGCTTTGTTCAGCGCTTCGATCAGTTGGGCGTGGAACCATTCGTTGAACGGGTGGGCGGCCGCGAGCGACCGCAGTTCGGCGATCATCTCCCGGTATCTGCCGCGTCGCGAGTTGATGGTGATGCGCAATTCCAGCGCGGATATGCGTTTGTCCTCCAAGTGCGTGGAGTAGCTTTCCAGCATTGTCCCGCAATGGACGTTGGACAGCGGGGCCCCGTTCCACAGCGACAGCGCTTCCTCGGTCGTCCGCGCGGCCCGGTCGAGTTCGTTGGCCGCGGCGAGCCGGTGGGCCTCGGCGACGAGCCGGTCGAAGACGCAGCTGTCGAGCCGGTCGGGGGAAACGTGCAGCACGTACCCGGGCTGGGTGGTTTCCAGCAGCTTCTTCGCCTGGTCGATTCCCGTGGAGAGGGCGATGACCTTCCGCAGCTGGTAGACGTAGGTTTGAAGGGTCACCACGGCGCTGCGAGGCGGCGTCTCGCCCCACATTTCGTAGACCATCGCGTCCATGCTCAGCTTGCGGTTGGCGTGCATGAGCAGCATCGCCAGCACCTTGCGGACCTTCGCGGGACTCGGCGTGACGCGGGTGCCGTGATGAAGAATTTCCAAAGGTCCTAAAATGCGGTACTCCACGAAATCCCCCATTTTTCTTTAGTTGTTCCGTAGGTTGTCCTCGCATATGTTCCGGATTCAGAGCGCGATCCCGCGAGCGAATTCAGGTGAGATCGACTTCTGCGAACCAAGTTACTCGGGATCTTGGGCACGGCTCAACAAACCTGTATCGAACGGTGCACCGGGTACGTCGGGGGAGCGTGTTCCCTGCGCCGTTCGGCGTACCGCGCGCCGCCGGGCCCGGGGGAACCCCAGAACGCCTTGACGATTGCTCAAAGGCCGCTTCGTAGATTCTCGCCATGGCATCCGAGGACGGAGGGAACTGACATCGTGATAGGCAAACTCCAGGATTTCCCTTGGGCTGCCCTCGAGCCGCACCTTCACCGCGCCGCGCAGCATCCGGACGGTCTCGTGAACCTGGCTTTCGGCACGCCGGTCGACCCGACTCCCGACGTGGTCCGGCGTGCGCTGCGCGAGGCCGCCGACGCTCCGGGGCTGCCCAGGACCGAAGGCGTCCCGGAGCTGCGCGAAGCCGTCGCTCGCTGGATCCGCGAGCGGATCGGAGCCGACGTCGCGCCGGACGCGGTGCTCCCCGTCGTCGGCAGCAAGGAACTGATCGCCTGGCTCCCGGCCCTGCTGCGGGTCCAGCCGCACGAGAAGGTGGCTTTTCCCGCCTTGGGTTTCCCGACGTTCCGCGCGAGCGCGGTGCTGGCCGGCGCGGTGCCGTTCGAGTACGCGGGTCTTGCGGAGCTGCGTGCCGAGCGCCCCCGGGTGGTCTGGCTCAATTCGCCGTCGAACCCGGACGGCAGGGTGCTCGGCGCGGCCGAACTGCGCGCCGTCGTCGAATGGGCACGCGAACACGGCGCGCTCGTGGTCAACGACGAGTGTTATCTCGACCACGGCTGGGAAACCGAGCCGGTTTCGGTCCTGCACCCCGAGGTGTGCGGCACGGACCAGCACGGGGTGCTCGCGGTGCACTCTTTGTCGAAACGTTCGAACATGGCCGGCTACCGGGCGGGCAGCGTCGCCGGCGATCCCGGCGTGATCCGGGACCTGCTCGAGGTCAGAAGGCACGCCGGATTCGTGGTGCCCGCCCCGGTCCAGGCCGCCATGGTCGCGGCACTCGGCGACGAGGACCACGTGACCGCGCAGCGCGAGCGCTACCGGCGCCGGCGCGCCGCGCTGCGGGAGGCTTTGGAGCAGGCCGGGTTCCGCGTCGAGCGGTCCGAGGCCTCGCTCTTCCTGTGGGCCACCCTGGACCAGCCGTGCTGGGACACCGTGCGGGATCTGGCCGATCTCGGCGTGCTCGTGTCGCCGGGCGAACTGTACGGACCGGACGGGGCCCGGCACGTGCGGATCGCGTTCACCGCGACGGACGCGCAGATCGAAGCGGCGTGCGCGAGATTGGCCGCATGAGGAGGCACGGGCCGCGCCGCGAGCCGCCGAAGGGGCTTGCCGTGCCGGGAACGCCAGCGGGCCGCCGGGTCGTGATCACCGGGATCGGGGTGATCGCCCCGCAGGGCAACGGGGTCAAACAGTACTGGGAACTGCTCGCTTCCGGCCGGACGGCGACCAGGGCCATCTCCACGTTCGACGCCAGCCGGTTCCGCTCCCGCGTCGCGGCCGAATGCGATTTCGATCCGGTCGCGGCGGGCTTGACCCAGCGGCAGCGTCGGCGGTGGGACCGCACGACGCAGTTCGCTGTGGTGGCCGCGCGAGAGGCGCTGGCGGACAGCGGGATCCTCGGCGAACTGGACCCGGCGAGAACCGGGGCGATGATCGGGACGGCCTGCGGGATGACGCAGAGCCTCGACCACGAGTACGCCGTCGCCAGCGACGAGGGGAGCAAGTGGCTGGTCGACGAGGAGCACGGTTCGCCTTACCTGTACGACTACTTCCTGCCCTCGTCGATGGCTGCCGAGGTGGCCTGGCTGGCCGAGGCGGAGGGCCCGGTCGGCATCGTGTCCACCGGCTGCACCTCGGGCATCGACGTGCTCACCCACGCCTGCGACCTGATCGAGGAGGGTTCCGCGGACGTGATGATCGCCGGAGCGTCGGACGCGGCGATCTCCCCGATCACGGTCGCCTGCTTCGACGCGATCAAGGCGACCACGCCGCGCAACGACGATCCGGCCACGGCTTCCCGTCCCTTCGACCGCACCCGCAACGGGTTCGCGCTGGGCGAGGGAGCCGCGGTGTTCGTCCTGGAGGAACTCGGGAGGGCCCGCCGGAGAGGCGTGCACGTCTACGCCGAGATCACCGGGTACAGCTCGCGCTGCAACGCCTACAGCATGACCGGGCTGCGGCTCGACGGCAGGGAAATGGCCGAGGCGATCACCGGGGCCCTGAACCGCTCCCGCCTTTCGCCGTCGGACGTGGACTACGTCAACGCGCACGGTTCGGCCACCAAGCAGAACGACCGGCACGAGACCGCGGCGTTCAAGCTGAGCCTGGGAGACCACGCCCGGCGCACCCCGATCAGTTCGATCAAGTCGATGATCGGGCATTCGCTCGGGGCGGTGTGCGCGCTGGAGGTCGCGGCGTGCGCCCTGGCCATCGAGCATTCGGTGATCCCGCCGACCGCGAACCTGCACGAGCCGGACCCGGACTGCGACCTGGACTACGTGCCGCTGGTGGCCCGGGAGCAGCGGGTCGACGTCGCGCTCAGCGTGGCCAGCGGATTCGGCGGCTTCCAGAGCGCGATCGTGCTGGCCAGGCCGGAGCGGGTCCGGTGACCGGCGGCACGGCGCCCGTGATCACCGGGCTGGGCGTGGTGGCTCCCAACGGGGTGGGGGCCGAGGCGTACTGGGCGGCGACGCTGCGCGGGGTGAGCGGCATCGGGGTGCTGACGAGGTTCGACCCCTCCGGCTACTCCTCGCGGATCGCCGGCCAGGCGGACATCGACGCGAAGGCTCTGCTGCCCGGCAGGCTGCTGCCGCAGACCGACCACATGACCCGGCTGGCGCTGATCGCGGCCGAGGAGGCGCTGGCGGACGCCGGCGTGACGCCCGGTTCGGCTCCGGCATACAGCACGGGAGTGGTCACGGCGGGTTCCGGAGGCGGATTCGAGTTCGGCCAGCGCGAACTGGAAGCGCTGTGGTCCAAAGGAAGCGCCTACGTCAGCGCGTATCAGGCGTTCGCGTGGTTCTATCCGGTCAACTCGGGGCAGATCTCCATCCGGCACGACATGCGCGGCCCCGGTTCCGCGCTGGTCGCCGAGCAGGCGGGCGGACTGGACGCGGTGGCCAAGGCTCGCAGGCTGATCCGGCAGGGCACGGACACGATGCTCTGCGGAGGGGTGGACGGATCGCTGTGCCCGTGGAGCTGGCTGTGCCATCTCCGGTCCGGCCGGGTGAGTGCCGCGACCGATCCGGCGGCCGCCTACCTTCCGTTCGACGAACGAGCGTCCGGGCACGTGCCGGGCGAGGGCGGCGCGCTGCTCGTGGCGGAAGACCCCGGCGCGGCTCGCAAGCGCGGCGCGGACCGGGTCTACGGCGCCGTCGCCGGGTATTCCGCGACGTTCGACCCGCGAGCCGGCTCCGGGCGGCCGTCCGGTTTGCGCCGCGCGGTCGAACAGGCTCTCGCCGACGCGAGGACGCGCGCCGACGAGGTGGACGTCGTGTTCGCTGACGCCGCGGGACTGCCCGCCCAGGATCAGGCCGAGGCCGAGACGCTCGCCGGGGTGTTCGGCGCGAAAGCTGTTCCGGTGACCGCGCCGAAGACGATGACCGGACGGCTGCTCGGCGGCGGCGCGGCGCTCGATCTGGCGACGGCGGCGCTCGCGCTGCGGGACGGCGTGATCCCCCCGACTGTGCACATAGGACAGTTCGGGTACCCGGACCTGCTCGATCTCGTCGGCGACACTCCGCGGGAGCTGCCGCTGCGCACCGCGCTGGTGCTCGCTCGCGGCTTCGGCGGATTCAACTCCGCGCTCGTGCTGCGCGCCGCCGTTTGACCATCGCAGGAAACCAGGAGAGGACAGCGCATGACCGAGTTCACCCTGAAGACGCTGATCGAGCTGCTGCGCGAGTGCGCGGGCGAAGACGAGGGGGTCGAGCTCGACGGCGAGATCCTGGACGTCCCGTTCGACGAACTCGGCTACGACTCCCTCGCCTTGTTCAACACCGTGGCCAGGATCGAGCGCGACTACCGGGTGAGCCTGCCCGACGAGGTCGTCACCGAGGCGCGGACCCCGCGCGAACTGCTGGCCGAGATCGCGGCGGGCCTCGCCGCCGTTTCCTGAGCGGAAGCGGGGCGCCATGTGCGGAATCACGGGCTGGGTCGAATTCTCCGGCCGGGCCGCGGCCGGGCGGGAAGCCGTCGCGCGGGCGATGACGGCCACGATGGCGTGCCGGGGACCGGACGCGCAAGGCGTGTGGACGGGCAGGCACGCGGTGCTCGGCCATCGGCGGCTGGCGGTGATCGACCTCGCCGACGGCAGGCAGCCCATGGCGGCCGTCCGCGACGGCGAGCCGGTCGCGGTGCTCAGCTTCTGCGGCGAGGTCTACAACTTCCGGCAGCTGCGGGGCGAACTCGCGGCGCGAGGGCACCGGTTCCGCACGCGCAGCGACACCGAAGTCGTGCTGCACGCTTACCTGGAATGGGGCGAAGGACTGGCCGACCGGCTCAACGGCATGTACGCCATGGCCGTCTGGGACGTGCGTGCCGAGCGGCTGGTCCTGCTGCGCGACCGGATGGGGGTCAAACCGCTCTACTACGCGTTGACGCCGAACGGGCTGGTCTTCGGCTCGGAACCCAAGGCGCTGCTGGAACACCCGGAGGTCGGCCGCAAGGTAGGCGCGGACGGCGTGCGCGAGGTGCTGGACATGGTGAAGACCCCGGGACAGGCGGTCTTCGCCGGAATGGCCGAGGTCCGGCCCGGCAGCCTGGTCCGCTTCGGCCGGTCCGGCGCGGCGGAGCGCCGCTACTGGTCGCTGCCCGTCCGCGAGCATTCCGACAGCCTCGCGACCACGGTCGCCACAGTCCGGGAGCTGTTGGAGGACATTGTCTCCAGGCAACTCGTGGCCGACGTCCCGCTGTGTACGCTGTTGTCCGGCGGCCTCGATTCTTCCGCGGTGACCGCGCTGGCGGCGAGGAAGCTGGGGACGGCGGTCCGGAGTTTTTCGGTCGACTTCGCCGGGGCGGCCGAACGATTCCAGCCGGACGCGGTGCGCGGCGCCGCGGACGCGCCGTTCGCTCGCGACCTTGCCCGGCACGTCGGGGCCGAGCACACCGAGATCCTGCTGGACAGCGCGGACCTGGTGGACCCCGGGGTGCGGGCCGCCGTGCTGCGGGCGACCGACCTGCCGCCCGCGTTCTGGGGCGACATGTGGCCTTCGCTGTATCTGCTGTTCCGCGCCGTCCGTGCGCGGTCGACGGTGGCGTTGTCCGGCGAGTCGGCGGACGAGCTGTTCGGCGGGTATCGCTGGTTCCGCAATCCCGCGGCGGCGAACGCGGACACGTTTCCGTGGCTGACCAAGGGATCGGCACGCTACTTCGGCGGTCTTTCCCTGCTGGACAAGGGATTGGTGGCCAGCCTCGACCTGCCCGGCTACCGCGCGGACCGCTACCGGGACGCACTGGCCGAGGTGCCCGCGCTGCCCGGGGAGCCGGAAACGGACCGCCGGATGCGGACGGTCACCCACCTCAACCTCACCCGGTTCGTGCAGACGCTGCTGGACCGCAAGGACCGGATGAGCATGGCCGTCGGACTCGAGGTCCGCGTCCCCTTCTGCGACCACCGGCTGGTGGAGTACGTCTACAACGTGCCTTGGGCGATGAAGACCTTCGACGGCAAGGAAAAGAGCCTGCTGCGGGCAGCGGTGGCCGACCTGCTGCCCCGGTCGGTGCTCGAACGGGTCAAGACGCCGTACCCGGCGACCCAGGACCCCGCTTACGAACGGGCGTTGCGGGCCGAGCTGGCGGGAGTGCTCGAGGACGGCGACGGGCCGGTGCTGCCCCTGCTCGACCTGGACCGGGCACGGCAAGCCGTTGATCGTCCGCTGCGCGACGTCAGCCTGCCCTATGCCCGCGGGGGACTGGAGATGGCGTTGTGGCTCAATCGGTGGCTTTCCGAGTACCGGGTGGAGCTCGACCTGTGAACCGCCGCGGCAGCGCGGTCCAGGGCCGAGAAATCCCGGGGCCGGCGGCCCCGGGACCGGGTCTCCCTCCCCGCCCGGTCAGGGGACGCGGCAGGTGATCAGGTGCAAGTAGCTGTCGACCGGCTCGACGCCGGTCACGGCCAGCCCGGAGCGCTCGGCCAGCGCGGAGAACTCGGCCGCGGTCCGCTTGCGCCCGCCCACGTTGAGCAGCAGCAACAGGTCCATGGCCGTGGTGAAGGCCGGCTCGGCGCTGCTGTCCGCCAGGTTCTCGATGATGAACACCCTGGCGCCCGGCCGTGCCGCCGCCGCCACGTTGGACAGCGTCTTCACGGTGCTCTCGTCGTCCCAGTCCAGGACGCTCTTGAGCAGGTAGGCGTCGGCCCGCACCGGGACGGCCGCCCGGCAGTCGCCGGCCACCAGTTCGACCCGGCCGGCGAATTCGCTGCCCTCGCGCAGCTGAGGGTCGGCTTTCGCCAGTGCCGCGGGCCGGTCGAACAACGTGCCGTGCAGCCGCGGGTGCCGCGCGAGCACTGCGGTCAGCACTTGGCCGCGTCCGCCGCAGATGTCCGCGAAGGACGTGACGCCGGTCAGGTCGAGCAGGTCGGCGATGCTCTCGATGGACAGCGAGCTGGCCTGGACCATCGCCTTGTCCATCACCTCGCCCGATCCCGGTGCTTCGGTGCGCAGATAGTCGAAGAAGGCGAGGTCGTGCACCTTGCCGAACACGCTTTCGCCGGTGCGCACGGCTTGGTCGAGGCGGGGCCACAGCTCCCAGGTCCACGGCTCGGTGCTCCACAGCACGATGTGCTTGATGCTGCCGGGTTCGTCCTCCCTGAGGTAACGGGACGCTTCGGTGTGGCGGTAGCGGCCGTCCGGCTCGGCGGCGAAGACGCCGAGCGCGGCGAGCGCGCGCAGCAGCCGGCGCAACTCCGCGGGCTTGGCCTCCACCCGCTCCGCCAGTTCGTCCACTGTGGATGGTTCGTCGGCGAGCGCGTCGGCGACGCCGAGCAGGGCGGCGGCCCGCACCGCCGCGGCCCGGGCTCCGCTGAGCGCGACCTCGCGCAGATGCCGGAGCCCGGCCGGCAGGCGGTGCGGCATCTCCTCGGACGGGTCTCCGGCCGGCGCGTTCACGCGGACACCGGGATGAACGGGCCGGGTTCGGCCTTGGCCAGCCGGAGGATTTCCGCCAGCCCTGCGCGGAATTCGGCGCCGCCGGTCGCCGACCGGTGGGACTCGGCGCGGTCCCACTCCGCGATCTCCACGTAGGTCCGCGGGTCCTTCGCCGAGCGGTACAGCCGGTGCGACAGGTAGCCTCGCTGGCCGGCCATGTACTGGTGGATGCGGTCGAGCACCGCTTCGAACTCGGCCGGCGTCCCGATGACGGTGTAGCGGTTGATGAACGTGAACACGCTGGTCCTCCTTGCCGGGTGAGAAGTCATTTCGCGGCGAGCACGGCGGCGCGCAGGTCGGCGCGGCGCACTTTCCCGGTGGGCGAACGCGGGATTTCGTCCACCGCCGACACGTGCTTCAGGTGCTCGTAGTAGGGAAGCTGTTCGTTGACGCTGGCGGCGATCTCCTCGGGCGAGGCGTCCTGCGCCAGCACGACCTGCGCATAGGCCACCGCTCCGCTGACCGCGTCGGGATAGTCGAACACGACGCAGTCGGACACCGCGGGGTGACGCAGCAGCACGCGCTCGATCTGGCTGGGGCAGACCAGCCAGTTGTCGGTCTTGAACACGTCTTTGATCCGGTCGGTCACGAACAGGTGGCCGTCCGCGTCGAGCAGGCCGACGTCGCCGGTCGCGAACCAGCCGCCGGGGAGGAAGTCCTGGCCCCGGTCCCGTCCGGAGTAGCCCAGCATCAGCTGCGGCCCCCTGACCTGGATCTCGCCCTTGTCGCCGAGCGGGACGGTCTTGCCGTCGCCGATGCCGACGACGCGGATTTCGGCGCCGGGCACCGGGATCCCGGACGAGCCGCTCTTCGGGCGGTCCAGATCGCCCAGCGTCGCCGACGGCCCGGTCTCGGCCAGCCCGAAGCCCTGCACCACCGGGACGCCGAACTGCTGCGAAAGCGCGGTCGCGGGGGCCGCCGCCAGGGTGGACCCGCCGGAGAGGATCGCCCTCAGCGCGGGCAGTTCGAGTTCGCCGAGACTCGGGTGCGCGGCGAGCCTCGTCAGGCGCGAGGGCAGCGTGTAGAAATGCGTCGCCTGCTGCCGTCCGGCTTCCGCTGCCGCTTCGACCGGGTCCTCGCCCGGGTGCAGTACGTGCGTCGCGGCTGCCGTGACCCCCGCGTTGAGATGCATCAAGTGGAATGTTGGCAAGTAATTGAACAGCACCGACTCCGGGCCCAGCTGATGCCCGTACGCGGTCTGGGCGGCATTGACCACCAGGTTCCGATGCGTCAGCTGAACGGCTTTGGCGGCGCCAGTGGTCCCGCTGGTGAACTGGAGACAGGCCACCGCCTGTTCCGGGGGCGCGGCCGGCCGCGCCCCCGGAACAGGCGGAGCGTCCCCGGCGACCAGTTCCGGCACCGTCGGCAGTTCCGGGAAATCCGGATCACGGCCGGTCAGCACCACGAGGTCGAGATCCGGGAGCCTGGACAGAACAGGGGCGAGCCGCCGGTACAGCTCCGGCGGCACTATCGCCGCGCGGGCCCGTGCGGTCGACAGCACGTGCAGCAAGGCCGATTCCCGGAGCAGAGGATTGACCAGCGCGCTGATGTTCCCGGACCGCGCGACGGCGTAGTAGGCCACCGCGAACACCGGGTCCAGCACCATCGCGAGCGCCACCACGGAATCCGGCCCGGGCACGCGCGCGGCCAGCGCCGCCGCGCAGGCCGCGGCTCGCGCGTCCAGTTCGGCGTAGCGGATTTCCGTTGTCCCGCACCGGAGGGCGACGCGTTCCGGGGCCGTTTCGGCCGCTCTGGTCAGGAGGTCCTCCACCCGGGGACCGCCGAGCAGCGCACCCAGCGCCGTCAGCGGCGGCCCGGCGGCCACGCTCGGCGGCGCCGTTGAAGGGTTCGTCATGGCCCGAGCATGCGACCCGGCGTTCGACCCGCGTTGGAGCGCGCGGGACCGGCCTCGCTCCAACCGGGATCCAACGCGCGCGGACAAGGTGGCCGGAAGGTCGTGCCGCCGGGAAGCGAGGAAACCGGGAAGCGAGGAAGCATGGACGAACGACGCGTTGAGGTGCTGGTCGCGGGCGCGGGCCCGGTCGGGCTGACCGTCGCGCACGAACTGGCCCGGCGCGGGGTGCGCGTCCGGGTGGTGGATCGCGCGGCCGGGCCCGCGACCAGCAGCCGGGCCACCGCCAACCACGCCAGGACGCTGGAGGCCTACCACCAGATGGGGGTGCTCGACGAAATCCTTCCGCGCGGGCGGAAGGCCGAGAACTTCTCGATCCACCAAGGCGGCCGGATGCTCATCCGGTTCGGCACCGACTATTCGCGGCTGCCGACCCGGTTCCCGTTCACCCTCCAAGTGGACCAGGTGATCGTCGAGAGCGTGCTGCGCGACCGGCTCGCCGGACTCGGAGTCCCGGTCGAGTGGTCGGCGGAACTGTGCGATCTGGAGCAGCGACCGGACGGGGTCGCCGTCGGTCTCCGGCATGCCGACGGAACCCGGGAAGAGTGCACGGTGCCCTGGCTGGTGGGCGCGGACGGCGCGCACAGCACGGTACGGCAGCGTCTCGGGTTGGCGCTGCGCGGCGATTCCTCCGAAACCTGGCTGGTGGCCGACGCCGTGGTGGACGCGGATCTGCCGGCCGACAGCCTGCACTGGCTGCACGCGGACGGCGGTCCGGTGCTGCTGGTGCCGTTCCCCGAACGGGGCAAATGGCGGCTGCTCGACACGGCTCCGCTCGATCGGGACACCAGCCCGGAGGCGGTCGCGGCACGTTTCGCCGAGCGGATCTCGCCCGCGCTCGGCCACCGGGTGCACGTCGAGGAGCCGACCTGGCTGTCGGTGTTCACCATCCAGCAGCGAAAGATCGACCGGATGCGAGCCGGTCGCTGTTTCGTCGCCGGCGACGCCGCGCACGTGCACAGCCCCGCGTCCGGCCAGGGCATGAACACCGGTGTCCAGGACGCGGTCAACCTCGGGTGGAAACTCGCCCAGGTCGTGCGGGGACACGCGCGGGAGGAACTGCTGGACAGCTATGACGCCGAACGGGTTCCGGTCGGCGCGGCCTTGCTGACTTCCACGAAGAAGGCCACCTCCCTGATCGCGCTGCGCAACGCGGCGGCTGCGCTGCTGCTCCCGGCCGGCCTCGGCCTTCTCGGCCTGCTCAAGCCGCTCAAGCGCCGGGTGGAACGCAAGCTGCTCAAGGGGATGTCCGGTCTGGCGCTGGAGTACTCCGCGAGCCCCCTGACCGCCCACGACGCCCGGGCGGGCGGCGTCCGGGCCGGGCACCGCGTCGCCTTTTCCGCCGAACTGGCGGCGAACTGCCCCGGGTGGCGGGAACTGCACGAGCTGTCCGCCGACCCCAGGTGGATTCTGCTCGCCTTCGCGCCCACCTCGACGGATCGCCGCGCCGCCTTGGACCACGTCGCCCGCCGCTACTCCGACACGATCGCGGTCCGTGCCGTAGCGGAGCGGACGGAGGAAGCCGACCCTTCGGCGTGGGCAGACCCGGGCGGCGCGCTGCGGGCCGGATTGGGCGTGGCACCAGGGGATTTCGTGCTGATCCGGCCGGACGGCTATCTCGCCTGCCGGGGCGCGCTGGTCGACACACCGCAGCTGAGCGCGGTGCTGCGCCGCGCGCATCTGGTTCCCTCGGCCGCCGTCGGCGTTCGCTGACCGGGAGGAGACGCCCGTGCGCATCATCGACCTGTCCACCGCGGTGGACGCAGAGCAATGGGAACCGAACCCGGTGACGCATGTCGTGCTGTCGCCTGCCGAAGGAGGCCGGCACATGGCGGAGGCGATGGCCGCCCGGTACGGCATCGCGTTCGATCCGGCCGAACTGCCCGAGGGCGAACTGCTCTCGCTGGACACGCTCACCCTGACCACGCACACCGGGACCCACGTCGACGCGCCGTCGCACTACGGTTCCGGTGCGGCCTATGGCGTGCCGAGGCACATCGACCAGATGCCGCTGGACTGGTTCGTCGGCGACGGAGTGCTGCTGGACGTGTCGGACATGCCGTGCGGAACCGTCGGCGCGGACCGGCTGCACGAGCAGTTCCGCCGCATCGGGCGGCGGCCGGGCCGGGGGGACATCGTGCTGCTGCGGACCGGCGCGGACCGGCTCGCGGGCACCCCGGCGTACTTCACCGATTTCGCCGGCCTGGACGGGCCCGCCACGGACCTGCTGCTGGACCTGGGAGTCCGGGTGATCGGGACCGACGCGTTCAGCCTGGACGCACCGTTCGGCCACATGCTGCGCCGCTACCAGCGGACCGGGGACAAGTCCTGGCTGTGGCCGGCGCACTTCGCGGGGCGGCGGCGCGAGTACTGCCAGATCGAGCGGCTGGCCAACCTGGCCGCGCTGCCGTCTCCGACCGGATTCACCGTGTCCTGCCTGCCGGTGAAGATCGCCGGGGCCGGCGCGGGATGGGCGCGGGCGGTGGCGATGCTCCAGGACTGACCGCGAGCGGGCGGCGCCGGGACCGCTGGCGCCGCCCGGCCGGTCAGTGCGAGTCGTCCCGGGTCACCCTGCGGGTGCGCACCTTCAGCACGCCGTCCTCGCGCACCAGCACGTCTTCGCAGACACACACGCGGTGCAGCGTCGACGGGTTGTCGCGGACAGTCCGGAACACCAGCGCGTAGCAGCGCACGCCGATCGAACCGTCGAGGCGCTCCGTCACGTCGAGCATGCCGTGCCAGTGCCGCCGGGTCTCTCCCGCCGCGGCGAACGCCGCGGCCGAACGGGACATCGACTCGACGATCGCCGCGCGGCCGCGCACGGGCTCGGCCGCCCCGGGGAGGTCGAGGCTGCCGTCCTCGGCGAACGTCTCGGCCCACGCCGTCGCCGACCCGGAGTCCAGCACCTGCAGGTGGCGGGCGTAGAACTGCTGAACCTGTGCGTAGAGCTGGGCAAAAGCGCTGTCCTGCAACGGGTCGTGCGATTCGGCGCGCATCGTCTGTCCTTTCGGGGCCGGGCTGGGGGCTCCACTGTCGGCCACCGGCTTGGAAACCGGCTGGAGCGGACGCGGTCCGGCAGGGCTCGAAGCGGGCCCGAACCGGGATTGTGATGCTGCCCTTCTCCGGGCGCGCGACCGGCACGCCGGGCTCCGCAACGGTTCGACAAGAAAGGAATCGCCGATGTCGGCATCCACTTCCCCGGACAGCTCGGTTGCCAGGGCGCGCTCGCTCATGCAGCTGAACAACGCCTACTTCCAGTCGAAAGTGCTGCAGAGCGCGTGCGAACTCGGCGTGTTCGAGGTGCTGGCGGACGGACCGCTCACGGCCGAGGAACTGTGCGCGAAGACCGGCATCCGGCACCGGATGTCGCGGGAGTACTTCAACGCGATGGTCGGGCTCGGCCTGCTCGACTGCGACGAGGGGGCCTACCGCAACAGCGCGCTGTCCCGGCAGTTCCTGGTGCCCGGAGCCGAGGCCTACCTCGGCGGCACCGCGCAGCAGCACGCCAAACTGCACTTCCTCGCCTGGGCCAAGCTTTCCGAGTCGTTGCGCGACGGGCACGCCAAGGGGGACGTCAAGCACCAGGGCACCTCGGCGTTCACCGACTTCTACAGCGACCTGGACCGGACGCGCCGGATGATGGCCCACCTGGACGCGCACAACGGGTTCATGGCCGACGATCTCGCGAAGCGGCTGGACTGGCGGGATTACCGGCACTTCGCCGACGTGGGCGGCGCGCGGGGCAACGTGGCGGCGAGGCTCGTGCGGGCGATGCCGCACCTGCACGGGGTTTCGATCGACCTGCCGCAGCTCGCGCCGTTGTTCGAGGAACGGATGCGGGAGCTGGGCACGACGGGCAAGGTCGAATTCCTCGGCCTCGACTTTTTCGCCGAGCCGTTGCCCGAGACCGACGTGCTGATCTCCGGGCACGTGCTGCCGGACTGGCCTGCCGAGCAGCGCGAGGAACTGGTGGGCAAGTTCGCCGAGGCGGTCCGTCCCGGCGGGACGGTGGTGATCTACGACGCGATGGTGGACGACGTCACCGACAGCCAGGACCCGTACGACCCGGACGCGCTGCTGCGCCGCATCGGCAGCACGCTCCTGCGCGACACCCACCTGACTCCGCTGGTCTCCGAGTACCGGGAACTCCTGGAGAAGGCGGGGTTCCGATTCGAGCAGACCTTCGTCTCGGACACCATCGCGCGCGACCACGTGGTGGTGGCGGTCAAACCCTGAACATCCGTCGTGCGAAGAAGAACTGCCGGGTCGCGAGTGGGAGCGACCCGGCAGTCTCCTTGCCGGCGGGGGTGGCCGGCAGGTCAGCCGAACGAGATGGGAGCCTGCGCGTAGGTGGTCAGCGCTTCGTTGCCGCCGCCGATGTAACAGCCTCCTGAAATCAGGGCACAATCCACGGAGCCCCATTCCTTCCCGTCCGGCGTGGTGCCGGGGAACACGGAACGCACGGTCAGGGTGCTCGTGGCGGTGCCGCTGCCGTCGGTCGCCACGAGCTTGCTCTCCGGGCTGTTGCAGACGACCTCGTGCTCGCTGGGGTGCGCGCACTGGGCCAGGAGGATGTTCTCCTTGGCCGCGAACCCGCTCGCGGTCACCGTCACCACGGAGCCGTCGTGCAGCCCGGACGACGGAGTCGCGGTGACCGTCGCGGTGTCTGTCGCCGCGAAGGCCGCCGAGGAGAGCCCCAGAGCGAGTGCCGTCGCCGACATCGCGACCGCGAGCACCCGGGAATTGCGTCGTGAAATCACTTGTCTGCCATCCTTAACTGTGAGGGATGCAACCGTGAGATGGGCGGATTGCCCAGGAGCGTAATTCCGGGCTGGAATGTTCTGCCGCCCACTGTGAATTTATGGCCAGATTTCCTGGGCTGTCAATAGGTTTGTCGCGGGCTTCCGGTATTCGTTTCGGGGGTGCGGCTGGGCGCGCGAATACGCCGCGGCGTATTCGCGCGATCGGCGGGATTCAGCGACTGGCCCGCCCGTAACGCCAGACCGCGACCGGGACGGCGACGGCGATGATTGCCGCGCACCAGATGAGCGAGGTCAGCACCGGATGCTGGAGCGGGAGCGCGACGTCGGTCCCGCTCCGGAAACCGGGGTTGCCCCACAGTTCCCGGCAGGCGTTGGTGATCGCGCTGATCGGGTTCCAGTCGGCGATCACCCGCAGCCAGGCGGGCATGCCGTCGGTGGGCACGAAAGTGTTGGCCACCATGGTGAACGGGAACAGCAGCGGCACCGCGTGGTCGGCCGCCTCCTCGGTCTTGAACAGCAGTCCGAGCATCACTCCGATCCAGCCCACCGCGTAGCGGAACAGGAACAGCAACCCGAATCCGGCCACGGTGGGCCACAGGCCCAGGTGCGGCCGCCAGCCGACCAGCAGCGCGCACGCCGCCACGGCCACGAAGTTGAGCGTGCCCAGCAACAGGGACGAGGCGGTGTGCCCGATCGGCACCGCGGAACGGGCCATCGGCATCGAGCGGAACCGGTCCATCACGCCCAGCGTCAGGTCGCTGGCGACGGTCGTGATGGTGACGCCGATGCCCATCATCGCCTGCATGGCGAAGATTCCGGGCATCAGGTATTCGCGGTAGTCGCCGCCGCCGGGGACAGTGATCGCGCTCCCGAAAATGTAACCGAACAACAGGACCAGAATGGCCGGAAGAATGAATTCGCTGGCCAGTTCGCCCGGCTGGCGCACAAGGTGTTCGATCTCCCGTCGCACCAGGGTCCAGCCGTCGCTGACCGCCCACCGCGTCCGGGCGGCGAAGGTCGTCGCCACCGCGGGGCGCACGGGCAGATCGGAACCCGGCTGCGAGACGGCGCCGGCCCGGGTGGTCGTGGTCATGCCGCCGCCTCCTCGCCCGCCGTTTCGGCGTGGTGCCCGGTCACCTGGAGGAACACGTCGTCCAAGGTGGGCCGCCGCAGGGTCATGTGCTCGATGGTGATGCCGGCGTTGTCCAGTTCCCGCACGATGCGGGCGAGGCCGCCCTCCTGGCCGCCGAGCGCGATGCTGGCCTCGCAGCGGTCGGGGTAGAGCGCCGGGCTGTTCCCGGTCGTCTTGCGCAGCACTGATTCGGCGACGCCCAGTTCCGCGGTGCCTGCCACGACGATGTCCACGTGCTCGGCGCCCACCTGCGCCTTCAGTTCCGCCGGAGTGCCGGTGGCGACGACCTTGCCGGTGTCGATGACCACGATCGAGTCCGCGAGCTGATCCGCCTCGTCGAGGTACTGCGTGGTCAGCAGCACGGTCGTGCCGGTGTCGGCGAGGCCGCGCACGGCGGTCCACACTTCGGCCCGGCCGCGCGGGTCGAGTCCGGTGGTCGGTTCGTCCAGGAACAGCACGGCCGGCGCGATGAGCAGGCTGGCGGCCAGGTCGAGACGGCGCCGCATGCCGCCGGAATAGGTCGAGACGACCCGGTCGGCGGCGTCGGAGAGGCGGAACCGCTCCAGCAGTTCGTCGGCTCTGCGCCGGGCGTCTCCGCCGGTCAAATGGTAGAGGCGGCCGAACATGCGCAGGTTGCCGCGGCCGGTCATCTTCTCGTCGACAGCCGCGAACTGGCCGGCCAGCCCGAGCCGGTAGCGCGCCTGGTCGGCGTCCCGGACCACGTCGATCCCGTCCACGAACGCGCGGCCGGAATCCGGGAGCAGCAAGGTGCTCAGGATGCGCACGGCGGTGCTCTTGCCCGCTCCGTTCGGGCCCAGCACGCCGTAGATCGTCCCCGCCGGAACGACCAGGTCGAGCCCGTCCAGTGCTTGTGTCGCGCCGAAGCGCTTGCTGATGCCCTCGACGAGCACCGCGATGTCCGATCCCACTGCTGCCCAACCCCTCTGATGATCCACTGTACGCGTATTGATACGCCGTATCACTCTGGATACAGAGTATCGGCTTGCTAGAGTGGGCCGCAAGGAGGCAGGTGAACGTGTCAGCTGAGGACGCCAAGCAGCCGAGGCTGCCGCAGATCTGGACCGAGGGCGGCGCCGCGCGCAAGCCGATGCTGACGAGGGAAAGCATCATCGAGGCCGCGATCGCGCTGGCCGACCGGGACGGGCTGGGCGCGGTGTCGATCCGGCGCATCGCCGGCGAGCTGGGCGCCCGGCCCATGTCGCTGTACCGGCACGTGCCGAGCAAGGACGATCTGCTCGAGCTGATCAACGACGAGGTGCTCGGCGAGGAGCCGGTGCCCGAGCAACCGTCCGACGACTGGCGTGCCGACCTGCGGCTGGTGGCGAACTTGCAGCGCCAGGTCGCGATCCGGCACCCGTGGTGCATCCAGACCGCCATCGGCAGGCCGCCGGTGGGGCCGAACGCCATGCGGATCAACGAGTTCGCGATGGCGACGCTCGACCGTTTCGGGCTCGACATCAACACGATCAACGCGCACGTGGACACCCTGAACGGCTATGTGGCGGGCACCCTCGCCGACGATCTCGCCGAGGCCGACAACGTGCGCGACGCCGAGGCCACTCCCGAGGAGTGGCAGGCGATGCTGCAGCCCTGGGTCGAGCAGCTGAAGGCGGGCGGCAAGCATCCCATGACCGTCCGCTTCATGCTCGAGGAAAACCACTGGGACGACGAGAAAAGCTTCGCGTTCGGCGTCGAACGCGTGCTGGACGGGATCGCGGCGGCCTTGCCGGAGCGCTGATCCCGCCGTCCGGCCCCCGGCTCCATCCTCGCTCAAAGTCCGGTCGACCTTGGTCGGCGAAGCTGGTCCCGCAGCGACGCCGACGAAGGGAACCGCCGTGCCGGACGCCCGACGCATCATCGATCTCAGCCACGCCATCGTCCACGACATGGTGACCAACCCGTGGCTGCAGAAGCCGTTGATCAGCGAATTCGTCACCCGTGACCAGTCCGCCTCGTTCTCCGAGACCGGGGTCACCTTCCACATGGCCCTGTTCAGCATGCCCGGGATGACCGGCACCTACCTGGATTCCCCGTTCCAGTTCCACGCCGGCGGGGCCGACGTGTCCTCGGTTCCGCTCGAGCAGCTTTTCGACGTCCCGATCGCGGTGATCCGGATCCCGGCCGGCATCCGGCCGATCGGACCGGAGCATTTCCGCCCGTTCGAAGCAGACCTCGGCGGCGCGGCGGTCCTGGTGCACACCGGGCATTCCCGGCACTGGGGCACCGGCGATTTCTTCCGCGATTCGCCGTACCTGACCGCGGACGCGGTGGACTTCCTCGTTTCCGTGCGCCCCCGCGTCGTCGGCATCGACTCGCAGAACATCGACCTGGGCACGGACAAGACGAAGCCGGCGCAGCACCGGCTGCTCGGTGCGGACGTCGTCCTGCTGGAGTGCATGACCGGCCTGGCCGAGGTGCCCGACCGGGGAGCCCTGCTGCGGGTGCTGCCGACGCCGATCCGCGGCGCGGGCTGCTTCCCCGTCCGCCCGGTCGCTCTCGTCGGCGCCTGACCGGCCGAACCCGAAGGGAAACCGCAGTGAGCAGCAAGCGCCTGGTCGACCTCAGCCACGTGCTCTACCACGACATGCCGATCCATCCGTGGATGCCGCAGGTCCTGGTCAGCGAATACATCAGCCGCGAGCAGTCCGCGAAGTTCCTCGCCGACGGCGTGAGCTTCTCCATGGTGCAGGTCACCATGCCGGGCAGCACCGGGACCTTTCTCCAGGCTCCCTTCCAGTACCACGAGGACGGGCCGGACATCGGCTCCGTTCCGCTGAACCAGCTGGTGGACCTCCCGATCGTCGTGGTCGCCGCCGAGGGGCAGGACAAGATCGGACCCGAGCTGTTCGAGGAGTGCGGCGACCTCGCGGGCGCCGCGGTGCTGGTCCGCACGGGCCACGACCGGTACTGGGGCACCGAACCGTTCTACGAGCACACCTGCTACCTGACGGCCGAGGCCGCGAAATTCCTGATCGACGCCCGCCCAGCGCTGGTCGGCATCGATTCCAAGAGCGTGGACAACGGCGCGGACCAGGCCAAGCCGGTCCACCACGGGCTGCTCGGAGCCGGGATCGTCATCCTCACCTCGGTCACGCGTCTCGAGCGACTGCCTGCCAGGGGCGCGCTGCTCACCGTGCTGCCCGTGCCCGCGCGGGGGATGGGCAGCTTCCCGGTCCGCGCCGTCGCCACCGTCGAGTCCTGAAACCCTTGTGCCAGAGAGGAAAGCCATGACGAGTTCGAAGATCGTCAGCAGTCAGGCCCGGATCGACGCACCGGTCTCCGTGCTGCGCGATCTGGTGGCCGACGCCGAGGGCTGGGTCCAGCTGCACCAGACCGCGGCGCACGCCGAATACCTGGAGCGCGGCGAGCACGAGGACGTGGTGCGGCAGTGGTCCGTCGCGGACGAACGCACCGCGCGCACCAGGGTGGTCCGGCGCCGGTTCGCTCCGGACGGGGGCGAGATCTCTTTCACTGTCGAGGAACCGGCGGGCGGCCCGGTCACCGGCGGCGGCTGGACCTTCGACGACTCCGGCCGGGGCGGCACCACCGTCACCATGCATCACGATCTCGGGCTGGGTACCGAGGCAGGCAACGGCGAAGCCGTCCAGCGGGTGCGCCAGGGAGGCGAGGCGTACCTGGCCACGCTGAAAGACGCCGCCGAGCGGCGGGAGGAACTGGCGGAGCTGACCGTTTCGTTCGAGGACCCGGTGTTCGTGTCCGGCTCGGTCAAGGACGTCTACGAGTATCTGTACGAGGCGGACAAATGGCCGCAGCGGATCCCGCACGTGACCCGGCTGGAGCTGGAGGAACCCGAGCCGGACATCCAGTTCTTCGACATGGACACCGTGAGCGCGGACGGCTCCCGGCACACCACCAGGTCCGTCCGGATCTGCCTTCCGCCGCATCTGATCGTCTACAAGCAGATCCGCACCCCGCCGCTGCTCACCGTCCACACCGGACACTGGAAATTCGCCGAGACGCCGGAAGGCGTGCTCGCCTCGGCCCGGCACACCGCGACGATCGACCCCGGACGGCTGCACGTGCTCGGCGAGGGCACCACGGTGCGGGACGCCCGCCGCTACCTGCGCCGCGTGCTCTCCGCCAACAGCGTCGGGAACCTGCGGCTGGCCAAGGAATTCGCCGAGCAGCGCGCCGGCGTGTGAGCCGGAGGAGCCATGACCGCGAGCGAGCTTTCCGCCATGGAACCCTTTCTCCCCGACTTCCAGCTCGATCCCTATCCCGCGCTGAAACGGATCCGCGACGCGGGCGGGATCGCCAAGGTGCCGCATCCGCTGCTGGACGAGATCTGGCTGGTCACCAGCTACGACCTCGTGCGGTCGGTGCTGACCGACCCGCTCTGGGTCAAACCGCTCGACGACGACGAGGTCGCTTCCTTCGACTCGGCCCCGCCCGACCACACGAGGCTGCGCGGCTTGGTGGGCAAGGCGTTCACCGGCCGCCGGGTGGAGGCGGCCAGGGCATGGGCCGAGCGGGTCACCGCGCAACGGCTGGCCGAGCTGGCCGCCCGGGACTCCGTCGACCTGGTCTCCGAGTTCGCCGACCTGATGCCGGTCGAGGTGATCTGCCATCTGTGCGGCATCCCGCGCGACCGGGCCGCCGAGCTCGGCGCGCAGATGCTGACCTTCCTGGATTTCGAGAATCTCGAACAGCACGAACAGACCTTCGCCGCCGCCGAGGGCTACGTCGCCGAGCTGATCGCCGCCAAGCGCGCCGATCCTGGCGACGACCTGGTGAGCGATCTCATCCGGGCCCGCGACGGCGGCGACCGGCTGTCCGAGGCGGAGCTGGTGCGGATCCTGATGGTGCTGCTGTCCAACGGCGCGGTGACCACCACCAACGTCATCGGCACCGGCGTGCACCACCTTCTCGAGAACCCCGATCAGCTCGACCTGCTCCGGAACCGGCCCGACCTGATCGGATCGGCGGTGGAGGAAATGCTCAGATTCGAGACGCCGCTGTCCGGCATCGCGTGGCTGGCCACCGCGGACACGGAGCTGGGCGGCGTGCGGATCGCCGAAGGGGAGCACGTGGGGGTCTCCTTGCAGGGCGCCAACCGCGACCCGAAGTGCTTTCCCGACCCGGACCGGTTCCTCGTCACCCGTTCGCCGAATCCGCACCTGTGCTTCTCGCACGGCATCCACCACTGCCTCGGTGCCGCCCTGGCCAGGATGGAACTGCAGGCTGCGATCGGCACTCTCGTCCGCGACTGGCCGGATCTGCGCCGGGCGGGAACTGCCGCGTGGCGCGGCGGATTCGCCATCCGCGGCCTGGTCGAATTGCCCGTGTGCCTCGGCGGGAAGCCGTGATTCCCGAGCAGCCGCTGCCGACTGAGCGGGAAGTGCTCGCGGGAGCGGCAGGCTACTCCCGGTTGACCCTCGCCTGGTACGACCTGTTCGTGCTCGGCCTCGTCTGCCCGGTGGTGTGGCGCTGCCACCGCCGGGAGATGCTCCGCTGGTACGACGAGAACGTCGGAGCGAGCCACCTGGATCTCGGTCCTGGCACGGGTTTCTTCCTCGACCGCTGCGCTTTTCCGGTCGCCCGGCCGAGCGTCACCCTGGTCGATCTGAACGATGCGGTGCTGCGCAAGGCCGCGGGCCGGGTGGCTCGGCTGCGGCCGGTCACCCGGCGCCGCGACGTCCTGCGGCCGCTCGACCTCGGCGGGGACCGGTTCGACTCGGCCGGGCTCAACTTCCTGCTGCACTGCTTGCCCGGCGGCATGCGGCACAAAGCCAGGGTATTCGACCACGTGCTGCCCTATCTGAAACCGGACGGCCGGGTCTTCGGCTGCACCGTGCTCGCGTCCGGCGTGGCACACGGCCGGTTCGCCCCGGCCGCGCTGCGCTCGCTCAACGAGGACGAGACGTTTCACAACTCCGACGATTCGCTCGAGGAGCTCGACCGCGAGCTGTCCGCCCGGTTCGGCCGGTACGAGCTCACCGCCTGCGGATCGGTCGGGTTCTTCCGGGCGGAGGCGGCCGGCCGGCGGCGATAGCCGTGCGGCGGCCCCGCGAGCAGGGCCTTGTTGACCGCGTCTATCCGCGAGACCGCGCCGAGCTTCGTGTAGGCGTTGTGCAGATGCCGTTTCACCGTGCCTTCGGCGATGTCCATGCGCATCGCGATCTGCCGGTTGCTCAGGCCTTCGGCGACTCGCGCCAGCACCTCGAGCTCCCGTGCGGACAACGGCTGTTCGATCCGCGGCGACGGGCGCGAGCCGCCGTCGGCCAGCACGCTGCGCACGACGTCGACGAGTTCGGCCAGGCCCGCGTCCTTGGTCAGGTACCCGCTGACGTTCAAGGCGAGAACCTCCTGCACGGAGCTGAGATCGGTGAGCGAGCTCAGCACGACCAGCCGGGACTGCGGAGCCAGGGCGTGCAGGGGCACGAGCCTGCTCGCGATCGCGCCGGCGTGGTCGACCGCGACGACGATCACCCGCGGCCGGGACTGCACCGCGATCCGCATGGCGAGCTGGTCGTCGCCGGTGTGCGCGGTGGCGGTCAGGCCCAGCTGGTGCTCCAGGACCTCGCACAGCGCCTCCCGGAGCAGCGGCTGCGCGTCCACCACCAGCACCGTGTCGCGAGCCAGTCCGTCGGCGCGGGCGGGATCGGGTCGCGATTCGGTGTGTCGTAGCACGATTCCACCCCCAAGATCGGCATCGAGCCGGCGCCCCCGCGCCGGTGTCACGCCCGCGCGCGACGGAGGGGCGGACCGGGCCCGGACCCAGCGCGGCCGGATCGCCACGGCCGTCCGGCGTTCTCGAATTGCCCGGGCAGCGCGTTCGCGATAAGCGCCCGCCGGGTCGGAATCGCATTTCGTCGGCCCTGGACGGTCCGTTCTCCGGAATTCACCTTCCCGGGTGCGCCCGGGCGGGCCGATTCGTGTTCTGCGCTGAATTCGAGGCCAGCCCGGCCGGATTCGAGCTTCCTTGAAGCAGCGCCGCCGTGTGCGTCGCAGACTAAGCGGCGTCTTCCGATTCCCCTCCGGCGGCGCTCGTCCGGGTGCGCTTTCATCAGGCGTTCTCCTGGGTCTTGCTGCGGTATCGGGCGAAACTCCGGGAAGAATGAAAATATCCGAATCGACTCTACACGTTTGTTCTTGGGTCTGACATGCCTTCTTGGTGATATGTCCTATATTCCCGGCTGCTTTTTTCCGGGCTCCCGCCGCGCCGCCGTCCTGTCCGCGACCCCCAGAGCTGCTCGAACCCATCTCGACGAGGCGTCCTTAGGCTGTTCGCCTGAGGTTGTCGTCGCGCGGGGCGCGAGGCCGCGGCTCCGGTGCTTCCCCTTCGGGCGTCCCCGGCGCCGATCCGGCGCGCACCCGTTCTCGCGCGCCTGCCTAAATCGAGGAGTGGTGAATGGAGAAGAAGAGACGTGCCCTGGTTTTCCTGGTTCAGCAGGGGGTCTGGGAAATGCCGCTCGAGTCGATGCCGCTCGCCTCTGGTTATCTCAAGGCCACTGCCGAGGCGGACGACCGGATCGCCGGTGAAACGGAAATCGTCATCCGCAACTTTCGCGGCGGGAAGACGCTTTCGGGAATGGCGAACACGCTCTTCTCGGGCCGCCCTCCGGACGTGCTCGCGTTCTCCGTGCTCGGGTGGAATTACCGCGCCTTCGGGGCGCTCGCGGAGACGTTCAAGCAGATCAATCCCGCAGGATGGGTGGTCTTCGGCGGAACGCACGTCGCCGAGCAGGCCGAGCGGGTCTTCCGGATGTTCCCCGAGGTGGACGTCGTGGTCAACGGCGAGGGTGAGTTCGCCTTCCGGGACCTGCTGCACGCCTACCTCGACCGGGTGCCGCGCACCGGTCTCGGCGCGGTGGAGGGGATTTCCTACCGCGATCCGGAAGGGAGCACGGTGACGACGCCCGCCCGCAAGCGGATCGCCGACCTCGACGAGATCCCGTCGCCGTTTCTCACCGGCGCTCTGGAGATGACCGACGAAGAGGGCCGCTTCCGCTATGACGTCGCGCTCATGGAAACGAATCGCGGCTGCCCGTACAAGTGCGCGTTCTGCTATTGGGGCGGCGCGATCGGGCAGAAGGTGCGCGCGTTCTCCCGGGAACGGCTCCGCGCCGAGCTGGAACACTTCGCGAAGCTGCGGGTCCATACGATCGTCCTGTGCGACGCGAACTTCGGGCTTCTCCCGATCGACGTGGAGTTCGTCGACGCGCTGATCGACGTTCGCGAGCAGTACGGTTTTCCGCGGGCGCTGGAAACCTCGTGGGCGAAGAACAAGTCCAAGACTTTCTACGAGATCGTCCGGAAGATGAAACAGGCCGACCTGCGCAGTTCGTTCACGCTCGCGCTGCAGACCCTCGACGAGGGCGCGCTGGAACGGATGAACCGGCGCAACATGAAAGTCAACGACTGGGAGGACCTGGCGGACTGGCTGGTCGGCGAAGGCTTCGACCTGTACGCCGAGCTCATCTGGGGCGCGCCGGGGGAGACGATCGAGTCGTTCATGGAGGGCTACGACAAGCTCGCCCGGCGCGTGTCGCGCATCGCCTGCTATCCGATGCTGCTGCTGCCGAACACCGACTACTCGGAGAAGAAAGAGGAGTTCGGCCTGATCACGGTCCGCGGCGACCACGACGACTTCGAGTACCTGCTCGCGAACGAGACGGTGTCGTTCCGCCAGAACCAGCAGATGCAGCGGTTCCTGTTCTGGGCGAGGGTGCTCGCCGAGATGGCGGTGCTGCGGCACACCTGGGCCGGACTGCGGGAATTCGGCGGCATCAGCCAGTCGGAGGCGCTGCGGAGCTTCGGCCGGTGGGTCGAAGAGACCGACGACCCCGCCGCTCCGCCGCTGCGCGCGGCCATGGAGAGCGCGATCGCCGGAACGGGCGATCTGGTGGCGGCGATCAGCTTCCTGTACACCGACCCGGCGGCCGAGAGCCTGCTGCGCCGCTGGTGGCGGGAGAGCGTGCGGAACCGGGTGCCGGCCGCGCGGGGGCCGGTGCTCGACGAGATTTTCGAGTACGACCTGCTGACCCGGCCGGTGTGCGAGCAGCGCGGAGGCGGCATGGCCGAGGACGGCGCACTCCCGGTAGTCGAAGTCCGGGGCGAGGATTACTACCTGCGCGCCGGGGTCGAACTACGGTACGACGTCCCTGGCATCATCGCGGCGGTCCGAGCGGGTGCCGAGCCGGACCTGCGAGCGCGTCCCGTGACCCTCGACTTGTACTACAAGACGGGCGCGGAGAGCGCGGTCAACTCGACCAACCACGAGACGATCGTGCATTTCATGGGGATGAGCAAAGCCGCCGTGCTGGCCAACGCCGCTGGTGGCGGCGAAGGGCGGGGAGACTCCGCCAGCCAGGCTGGCGATCGGCCAGAGAATGGAAACCCCGGCGAGCCATCGCATCCGGCCACGCCGTAGTACCGGTCGCCGGACGTCGGCCGGGCCAGTCCAGCGGCCGGTGCGCCTGGCTCAGCTGGCTTCGAGCTGCGATTTTCGTTGTTCCGGCAGCCAAGCCCGCATCATCTCGGCATACCGCGGCGATGCGGCCAGCAGTTCGTCGTGTCGGCCCAGCACCGTTTCCTGTCCGTCCATCAGCAGCACTCGGTGCGCCCGGACTGCCGACGACAGCCGGTGCGCGATCACGATCAGGGTGCCTCCCCGGGCGGCGAAGGCGCGTTCCGCGTGGACCTCCGCTGCTGGGTCCAAAGTGGACGTTGCCTCATCGAGCACGACGACTCCGGCTGGCGCGGCGTAGGCCCTCGCCAGTCCGAGGAGTTGGGCCTCCCCGGCGGAAATGCCCTCCGCGCCGGGGCCGAGTTCGGCGTCCAGGCCGCCTAGGCGGGCCAGCAGCGGGGCGGCGCCGACGGCTTCCGCGGCTGCGATCAGGCGGCGGTCGGAGGCTTCGGGGTGGAACAGGGACAGGTTTTCGCGCAGGGTTCCGGCGAAAAGGTAGGCCTGCTGCGGGACCAGCACGAGATGCCGAGGGCGGTCGGCCAGTTCGCTGGCGCGCACGCCGCCCAGCCGGACTTCGCCGTGCTGCGGGGTCAGCAGGCCGGTGAGCAGCGCGGCGAGGGTCGATTTCCCGATGCCGCTCGGGCCGACGACCGCCAGGTGTTCCCCGGGGCGCAGGTCGAGGTTCAGGCCGCGGACGACCGGTTCCGGCGCCGCGCCCCAGCGGAACGTCAGGTCGCGCACGGCGAGCCCGAGTCCGGCGGGGCTTTCGGTCGCCGGGCGGCTTTCGGGCGGGGCGGTGGTTTCGGCGAGCCGGCGCAGTGCGACGAGCAACCGGAGGACGACCGTCGACGCGGTGGCGGCGAGTCCGCGCAGCGCGGGTTGCAAGGTCGTGGCGAGGTAGACGAGCGCCCCCAGCGCGGCCCCCGCGGTCAGCTCGCCGCGGGCGACCATCGCCGGTGCGAGGGCGAGCGCTAGCACCAGCGGGACGAACCCGCCGAGCGCCACGATCACCGACCGCAGCGCCGCCGACCTGGCGACCCGTACCGCAGCCGCGGCTTGCCGGTCCACCGCGTCGTCGGCCGTCAGCGCGGCGACCGGTTCGGCTCCGCACGCGACGACGTCGCGCATCCCGGCGAAGATCGAGCCCGTGGCGGCTGCCGTTCCTTCGTCCGCCAGAGTGAGCGCGCGTTGCCGCCGGGCGAGCGAGGGCAGCAGCGCGGCGAACCCGGCCAGCGCGAGCACCACCGGCACCACGACCGGCAACGCCAGCGACCCCGCGACGGTCACCAGCCCGGCCACCGCCGCCGCCGTGGTGACGAGCATGCCGCGGGCCTGGACGAGGAGCCCGCCAGTAGCGTCGCGCACGACCTCGACATGCTGGGTGATCCGCGCGACGCCGCGCGCGTCCGGCCCACTCCGCGGCGGCGCGGGATCATGCAGCACCCCACGCACGACGGCAGTCACCAGCGCGTCCCGCAACGGCTCGACAACCTTGCCCAGCTGCCGCCACACCAGCCGCGACCCGAACGCGCCCCCGAGCGCGGCGAGCCCGAACACCCCGAGCCACCCGAGGCCGACCCCGGGCTTGCCCGCCGCGAACCCGCTGTTGACGGCCAGTTCGACGAGCCGCCCGGAGAAGAACGCGGGCAGTCCTTCGAGGACAGAGCAGGCCAGGAGAACCAGCCCGCCGCGCCATTGCCCGGCAAGGGCGCTCCAGTAGAGGCGGCCGACACTCATGGCCGCTCCGTGCGGGCGGTGCGGTGGCGTGCGTGGGTTGGTTGTGCGGTGAGGTCGGTGCGCCGTGGCGCGGGGTTCGTTTCTGGAGTGTGCTGCGGCAGCGTGGGCGTGGTGTGGTTGCGTGCGTGGGTTAGTTGCGCGGTGAGGTTGGTGCGTGGTCGCGCGGGGGTTGGTTGTGGAGTGTGCTGCGGCAGCGCTGACGTGGTGCGGTGGCGTGCGTGAGTGGGTTGCGCGGTGAGGTCGGTGCGCTGTCGCGCGGGGTTCGTTTTGGGTGTGTGCTGCGGCGGCGCGGTGCGGTCGCGAACGTGGCTTGGCTGCGCGGGATTCGTTTCTGAAGTGCCACTCAGCAGCGTGGACGCGGTGAGTGTTGCGGGCGCGGATGATCCTGGGGGAGCGGTGTACTGCGGTCCGCCATTCGCGGTCGCGCCGTGGGCGTTCCGCCACTGCACCCCGCTCACGTTTCCTCCGTGAACACCGCGCGATACCCCGGCATCTGCCACAACCGCGCATGCGGCCCAACCGCCCGGACTTGCCCCGCCGCCAGCCATATCACCACATCTGCCCGTGCGGCCATCGCGGCCCGGTGTGTCACGACTACCCTCGTCCGGCGGCCCAATTCCGCTGTCACGGCGCGTTCGGTGATCGTGTCCAGGCTGGCGGTGGCGTCGTCGAGCAGGAGCACCCGCGGGTTCCGCGCGAGCGCCCGCGCGAGGCCCACCCGGGCGCTTTCCCCGCCGGATAGCGGAGTTTCGGCTAGCGGAGTGTCGTAACCGCGCGGCAAGCGCACGAGGATGTCGTGAATGCGGGCAGTCCGGCAAGCCGCATCGACCGCCGGGACGCTCGCCCACGAGCCATAAGCGACAGCATCGGCGACAGTGGTGCCGAGCAGCGCGGGTTCGGCGGCGGCATACCCGACGACGGCTCGAAGCTCCTCTGGACGCAGTACGGCGAGGTCGCGGTCGTCTAGCAGCACCTGTCCGGCGTCGGGGCGGCGAAGACCGGCCAGCAGGGAGACCACAATGGACTTTCCTGAGCCGGAACTTCCTACTATCGCGGCGAAACAGCCACCCGGGATGGTGAGGTCTACGTCGGCTAGTGCGCCGTGCACGGTGGCGCTGCGGAGTTCCAGGGTGCCGTTTCCGGGCAGCAGTCCGAGAGTGCCGCGCGGCGGGGGTTCGGTGTCGAGGACTTCGGTGATCCGGAGCGCGGCCGAGCGGATCCGGGAAAGGGTGGTGAGCAATGGAATCTGCGTGACCAGACCGAGTCCGAGCGCGACGTAGCCCAGGGCGGCGAGCACGTCTCCGGCGCTCAAGCGTCCGTCCAGGACACCGAAACCGGCGGCGGCGAGGGTGACGATTTCCACCGTGGGGAGCAGGAGGCCGGCTCGCCACACCATCCGCGCTTGGGTGCGCCACATGCCCTGGCCGGCGAGGTTCAGCCGCGGCAGCGGGCGCAGCACCCGGGCGGCTTCGGCGTCGGCGGTGCCGGACGCGGCGATCGTTCGCAGGCCGGCGACGGCGTCGAGCAGCCGGGCGGACAGTTCCCCGGAAACCCGTTGGTAGGCAAGCACATCCTTTGCCGTTCCGCGCAGGTGCGAGCGCGCCAGCAGCAAGGCGAAGGGGAGGCTGCCGAGGAAGACCAGGGCGAGCCGCCAGTCCAAGAGCGCGAGCAGGACTATCGCGCCCGAGGACATGAGCCCGGTCGCGGCCAGCTGCACCACGACCGCGGCGATGCCTCCGGCGGCGGCGCAATCGCCGCTCACCCGGCTGACCGCGTCGCCCGGGGCGAACGGCGAGCCGGTGCCTAAGGCGAGCACGCGGTCGGTTACCCGGCGGCGCAGCCAGGCGCTTGCGTTGCTGGTCAGGCGGGCGGGAAGGACCACGATGACGGCGTCCGCGGCGATCTCCGCCGCGCCTACGGCGAGCAGCCACACCACCGCGCCGGTGCTGCTTCGGCCGCTGAGCACCGCGTCGGTGGCGGCGGCGAGGGCACCGGGCAGCAGCAGTCCGGCGCCGGCGGAGATCAGTGACGCCACGATCAGCGCGGCGAACCGGGGACGGTCCAGGCGGGCGACCGAGGTCAGGAGGCGATCGGCGGCTCCGGCCATGTCGCTCCCTTCGCGTGGTGGTCGGCGAGTTGAGATCGGCGGGTGGCGTCGGTGCCGGCAGCGAGCGTGGCGTCGGCGGAAGGCGAGGACTGGACGACAACCGAACGCACCGGAAGCCTCGCCGTGCCCGCCGACCCCCGGCAGTCGCCTCGCGGCGCTCGCCGTTTCCCGGCGGTTGCCTCGCCGCGTCCGTCGACCCTCGGCGGTTGCCTGGCCGCGCCCGTTGACCCTCGGCGGTTGCCTGGCCGCGCCCGTCGGTCCCCGGCAGCTGCCTCGCCGCGACCGCGACGAACAGTCAGTGCAGAATGAACGGGGCGGGAACGGCGCACTTGTCCTGCGCCGTTCCCGCCCTGCCCGCGCGGTCAGTAGCAGAGAAGCAGGCTGAGCGTGCTCTCGCCGCACCATGCGCTGTAGTGGCTGTGGCCGTGGTGGTCCAGTCCCTGGCCTTCGAGGGCTTCGGGGGCCTCCAACGCCTGCAGCTCCAGGACGTGTTCCATGGGTGTTCCCTTCTCTCGGGGTCCGCCGGCGCTCATCGGCCGGAGGTGTGCGGGGACGGTGCGGAGCCCAGGAAGGGCAGCAGTTCCGCGCCGTCCAGTAGTGCGGCGAGCGTGCGGAGGACCCCCGCGCTGCCGGTGCTGACGTCGGTCGACAGGCGAAGCAGCTGGTTGCCGGGGAAAGCCAGCCCGCCGTGGTACGGGACGCCGTGCCACGACAGCCGCGCCAGGTGCAGGTCGATGGCTTCGCGGTCCGGCTCGTCGGCGAAGGACAGCGCGGCGGCGAGCCCGCACCGGCCGTAGAGCAGGCCCGGGTGGATCACGAACTCCCCGCGGCACGCGGCCCGCAGCCCGGGCAGGCTCTGGGCGGCGGCCGAGTCCGGCAGGCTCCGGGCGACCTGTTCGGCGACCAGCAGGATTCCGGCGCTCCCGATCGCGGCGTAGGGGAGCAGGCGCAGGGTGCCGTCGCGGACCTGCAGCGATCCGTCGGACGCGGCGGTGCATTCCTCCAGGTCGCGGGCCAGCACCCGGTCGGCGAGCGTGAGCCACGACGGTTCGCCGGTGTGCTCGTACAGGCGCAGGAACAGCAGCGCGGGCCCGGACCAGCCGCTGAGCAGTCCGGCCCTGGCGAAGCGGCCGGGCGGGTCGGCGGTCTCGAACGCGGTCGCGAGCTTGAGGGCGATGTCCAGCGCCTGGCGGCCGAATTCGTTGTCGCCGCGAGTCGTCGCGAAATGCAGACGGGTGAGGCCGATTCCGGCGAGCCCGCTTTCCAGGCCATGGTCGGTGGTCTGGTTGACCAGCGACTGCGACGCGGACAGCAGCTCGTCGGCTTCTGCCGTGTAGCCGAATTCCTCGAGGACGTACGCGATGCCGTGGCTGCCGTCGAAGAATCCGGGCCGCGAGGGCGGTTGCCGCCGGGCGGCCGCCAGCAGCCACTGTTCGTATTCCGGAAAACGGCCGGCTCCGGCGACGTGCAGCGAGTGCAGCACGCCCGCGGCGCCGACGCCGAACCCCGCGCCGCCGGAGCGGAACTGCTCGATGTCGCCGGGGAACAGCCGGTCGGTCCGCTCTGGCGTGGCACTCGCGAGGATGGCTTCCGCGATCTGCTTGCGGACCAGCGCCCAGTCCAGCCGCGGCTCGTCCAGCGCGGTGTGGGTCGCGGGCCGGTCGGTGCGCGGGGCGAGCACGGAGACCACGCGGTCGGCGTACCCGTCCGGCAGGTCGAACCGCTGCTGGGCGAAGTCGGCGAGCCCGCGCAGTTTGCCCGGTGCGAGTTCGAGCAGCATCACCAGCGGAAGGAAGAGCCACAGCCGCAGCGCGGCCAAGGCGTGCTCGTCGATCTCGAAACCGTGCCGGTCGGCCGGCGCGCGGAAGCCGGGCGCACCCAGCCCCGGCCGGTCGCCGGAATCGGCGTCGACGGCCAGTTCGAAGTCGATCAGCGACACCCGGTCCTGCTCGTCCACCAGGATGTTCTTGCCGTGCAGGTCGCCGAACACGATCCCGTGCCGGTGGATGTCCGCGACGATGCGTTCGACCTGGGCGAGCACCGCCAGCGCGCGATCGCGGAAGGACTCGAGACCGTCTTCGCCCCGGGTGCCGCTGGTGAGCGGGTAATGCCGGGCGAGCCAGCTGCTCAGCGTGCTGCCGGGCAGGTGCTCCATCGCCAGGTAATGGTGCTCCCACACGGTGAACTGCTCGTACACGCGCGGGACGCCCGGGACGTCCGCCAGCCTTTCGAGCACCTCGCGCTCGTGGTTCAGCCGGGCGACCGCGTCGGCGCCGTCGCGGTCCAGCCCGGCGTGCGGCCGGGCCTCCTTCAGCACGACGGTCTTCCGGTCGACCCCTCGTTCGGCCAGATAAACGCCGCCGCCGTTGGAAAAGTGCAGGGAACCGGTCACCCGGTACGGGAATTCGGCTCCGCTCTTGCGCGCGGCCAGGCTGTCGGACAAACAGGACGGAATCGGCGCCCATTCCGGCACGGAAAAGGACGGTTCCCGCCGGTCGGGCACGAGCGTGCCATCCGGACGGCGGATTGCCAGCACCCTCGTTCCGGCGTGTTCGGTCCACTGTTCGGCGAATCCGCCGTATCGGACGTAAAGCGGGCCTTCGCGGTAGCGCAGATCGCTCAGAATATACGCACCGTGCTCGCCTTCTAGCTCGGCGGAAAGGTCGGACAGTATCGTCGCGAGCGCGTCTTCGGAGTGCGGGTAAATCGTGATCAGCTTGCCGCTTCCTTCGCGGGGCGCGTATTTCGAATTGCGGCTGAGCAGGGTCGCCCGGGAGCCCAGATGCTTGTACGCGACCTGATGCTCCACACAGTACCGGTGCACCCGGGACAGTACGCCGGCCGCGTTGTCCAGACCGGCGGAGACGTGGATTTTCCAGCCCTGGGCGGGAAGTTTCCGCCCGGCCGGGCGCAGCGACCGCCAGATCCCGTGCGTCTCGTCCGTCCACCCGGGCCCCGGCAACGGCAGTCCCGCGGCCAGGTCGCCTGCCGCGCCCGGGGATTCCCGCGGTTCGTCGAAGAACAGCGGATCGGCGAAGCAGAAAGCCTCGTACCGGACGTCCATGAAAACGAGCCCTTCCCTTTTCCTGAGGAAAACCGGGCGACTTCGATGTCGGACGGTGACACCATTCCCGCACGAGGGGGGTGCCCCGGCCAATCCGCCAACCCGGGGGTTCGAGGCTCCTCGTCAGGGTGACGGACGCGGGTTCGGGCCGCGAAAACCGGGACTGCGCGTGAGTCATCCCTACCCGATCGGGGTGTAACGAAGACGTTTCCCGGCGACTCGCCCAGGTCGGCGCGGAAAGAGCGGGAGAAATTGGCGGAAGGTCATCAACCCGTTCCGGTGACCCGGCTTCCGCCCGTCGTCCGGCGCGAACCCGGTGCGGATTGGGCCATTCGGGGTGGCGGCGGCGCATTCGCGTCGGGAATGTGCCGCATTCGTTACCGGAGAAGGGGGATCCGCGCGATTCTCGCCCCGCCCAGCGCGCGGTGAAGGACTCCTTGAGGGAATCAGATTCCCTCAAGGAGTCCTTCACGGCGTTTCCGGCCCGCGTTCCTGGCCGCGCGGGCGGAACCTCGGCAATCCCGGGCTCGCGGATCGGCCGTCCGTGAGGGGAACCCTCATGGCTTTCCCGGCCGCGCCTCGCCCAAGCTCCCTACCCGGCCAGCGCCTTCCCCGAACACACCAGGCTTTCCAGCAACTCCACCGCCCGCCGCGCAGCCGGGTGCTCCGCGATCGGCTTCTTCACCGCCAGGCTGAGATGCCGCACCGGCGCGGGAGAAGCCAGCGCCACGGTGGTGAGCCCGTCCGGCAGTTCGCCGATGCCGAGCTCCGGCACCACCGTCAGCCCGATTCCCGTTGCCACGAAAGACATCGCGGTGCGGTAGTCGTGCGTCTCGACGACGAAACTCGGCGAGAACCCGGCTTGCGTGCAGGCGTTGAGCAGCACCTGCCGGCACGGGCCTTCGCGCAGGTCGTTGTCGACCCAATGCCGTTCGGCGAGCGCGGCCAGCGGTACCTCCGGCAGTCCGGCGAGCGGGTCGTCCCTGCGGACGACCGCCAGGTACGGGTCCTCGGCCAGCCGGTGCACGACGACCGACCCGGGATGTTCGGCCCCGGTTTCCTCCACGAAGATGTCGATGTCCGGGTCGCCCGGGGTGAACTCGGTCAGCATCAGGTCCAGCCGCAGGCCGGGGAATTCGGTGCGCAGCGCGGCGACGGTCGGGGCCAGCCAGGTCGAGCCTGCCGAGCCGAAGTAGCCGATCGACAGGCGGCCGACGCGTCCGGCGCGCAGTTCGCTCACCACCTGCTCGACCCGGCTGAACGCCTCGAACAGCGTCTCGGCCTCCGCGGCGAGGGTGCGCCCGGCCTCGGTGGGCTCGATGCCGCGGCCGGACCGTTCGAACAGCTGCAGCCCGGTCTCCCGTTGCAGCGTGGTGATTTGCTGGCTCACCGCGGACGGCGTGTAGCCGAGCGCGGCGGCGCTCGCGCGGATCGATCCTGACGCGACGACTGCGCGCAGCACGCGGAGCCGGGGAATGTCCAGCATGCGGCGAATGTACAGCACTCCTTAACGGAGGTACAGAACTCATCGCTTGTGCTGTACAGCTGACCGAGGCGACGATGGCCTGGTGACCGATCTCGTGGAAACCGTCCCGCCCGCCGGCAAGACCGACCTCGGCAAGATCGCGGCCGCCGCCGGGCTCGCCGTCGTGCTGTGGGCTTCGTCGTTCGTCGCTATCCGCAGCGTTGGGCACGCGCTGTCCCCGGCCCCGCTGGCGTTGCTGCGGCTCGCCGTCGCAGCCGTCACCCTGACCGTGTTCGCCGTGGCCAAGGGCGCGGTTCGCGTCCGGCTGTCGCGCAAGGCGTTCCTGCTGGTCGCGGCCTACGCCGTGCTGTGGCTGGCCGCATACACCGTCGTCCTCAACGCGGGGGAGCGGCACGTCGACGCCGGGACCGCGGCGCTGCTGGTGAACCTGGCACCGCTGATGGTCGCCGTCGCGGCGGGGAAGTTCCTCGGCGAAGGCTTCTCGCGCTCGCTCGTCATCGGCTCGCTGGTCGCGCTGGGCGGGGCCGCGCTGATCGCGACCGGAGCCACCGGAAGCAACGACTGGGCTGGCGTGCTGCTGTGCTTGCTGGCCGCCGTGCTCTACGCCGCCGGGGTCATGGTCCAGAAGATCACGTTGCGCCACGTCGACGGGCTGACCGCGATCTGGCTCGGCTGCGTCGTCGGCACCGTGGTCCTGCTGCCGTGGGCACCGCAGCTGGTCGGCGAACTGCAGGTGGCACCGGCCGGCGCGGTGCTCGGCAGCGTCTACTTGGGAGTGTTCCCGACCGCGGTCGGCTTCACCGCGTGGGCGTACGCGCTGCGCCGCACGGACGCGGGTCGGCTGACGATGGTGACCTACGCCGTGCCCGCGGTGGCCGTACTGCTGTCCTGGCTGCTGCTCGCCGAAACCCCGACCGCGTACGGACTCGTCGGAGGCGTGCTCTGCCTGGCCGGCGTGGCGATCTCCCGCCGTCGTTAACGGCGTCCCCACCCCGACACGAGGGGATAGGACGACACGGTGAACCGCGGATCGGCGAGCACCCGGCGGAACTGCTCGATGTCCGCCGGCGGCACGCCGTCCGCGGCCAGCTTTTCGGCCAGCTCCACCGAATTCGCCGCCAGTAACCGGATTTCCGGCCCGCCGCCCGGCCACCGGGTCGTGACCCGCGCGCTGCCGACCTCGCGCAACCCGGCCCCGGCGAGCACCTCCGGCAGCTGCCCGGCCCATTCGACGTCGCTGCCCGCTCGTTCGAGCAGGTCCAGGATCCGGCCTTGTACGGAACGGAAAACCGTCGCGCTGGTCTCATCGGGCGTTGCGAGCACGGTTTGCCCGCGCGGCTCGATTTCTTCGAGGACCAGCCAACCGCCGGGAGCGAGCGCGCCGGCGAGTTTCGCGACCAGTTCGTCCCGTTCCGGGAAGTGGATCAGCACCAGGCGGGCGTGGATCAGGTCGAATTTCCGGTCCGGGACCGGCTCCGCGCGGACGTCGTGGCGCACCGCCGAAGCGTTCGCGGGAAGGTCGGCGAGCAGCCGGGTGTCGAGGTCGGTGGCCAGCACGTGCCCGTCCGGACCGGCCTGCCTGGCCAGCCACCGGGCGACCGACCCGCCGCCCGCGCCGATTTCCCAGCAGGACCATCCCGCGCCGACGCCGAGTTTCCCCAGGTGCTCGAACGTCGTCCGGTCGTAGCTGGCTTCCAGTGCGGACATCCGGTCGCTCGCCGGGGCGCTCGCGTTGTCGAACGGGTACTCGTCGGCCATTCCGCCACCCTGCCAGCATCCGCGCGGCGGCGCTGGCAGGATGACGGAAGTCTCAGCAGGTTTCGCGGACGTAGCCGGATTCGCCCTTCGGCGTGACGTCCCGGTCGCGCCGGACGACGCTCAGGCTGCTGCCCCACTTGGCGCACGCGTTGTGCAAACCGTCCGAGGTGTATTCGATGACGATCACGTGGTCGCCGAAATACTGGGTGTATTCCTCGCAATTGTCCTGCTCGCCGCATTCCTCGGCGACGGCGAAGTCCAGCCCGTTGTCCGTCCGCGACGAGGACAGTTCCGAGGTGTTCTTCTGGGCGATCGCCAGGCCTTTCCCGTGCGCGCGCGAGGAAAGCAGCTTGACGAGGTCCTGTGCGTTCCGCGCGCTGAGCAGGCCTTGGGACCGGGTGAAGCTGTCGTAGTTGTCCGGCTCGATCGCCTGGTAGCCCTTGCCGGCGCACTCGTCGATCCACCCGCCGACCTTGTCCGCGATCCGGCTCCGCTTGTCCGCGGTGCGCAGGTCGAGCAGCGCCTCGTTCCAGTCGGGATCCATGACGACGTCGCCGTTGCCGTCGCGCAGGACCAGGTCGCCCCATTCGCCCTCGGCGCCGGGCTGGGCCTGGAAAGCGTTGACGTAGCAGATGTTGTACACCCCGGCGGCGGCCGGGGCGCTGTGGTCGCGGCTGACCGCCTGGACGCCCGACGGCGGCGTGTACGGACCGCCGATCTGATAGTCGAACCCGGCATGCGGAGCGGGCAGCGTGACGCTGTGCGGCGCGGGCAGCGGCGCGCTCTCCGCCGGGCCGGCGGCCCCGAGCGCGCACGCCGAACTGCCGACGAGCAGTGCGGCCGCCGCGGTTCCCCGAGAAATCCGACCAGGAAGCGAATGCATCTGGTGACTCCAGCGATGGTGAGTACGGCCCCGCCTCGGAGGGTTCGAAGACATCCTGGCGACTGGGTCCGGGCTCGCGGGGCATTTCCGCATTACCGGCTGGGCGTACTTCTGGCGCCTGCCCGTCCGGCAGGCACCAGAAGTTTAGCGGATCACCGCGCCGCGCCGTCAAGACTCGTTAGCTGCCCAGGGTTTTCCGCAATCCGGGCTGGAGCGCGTCGCCGTGCGCGAGCACCATTTCGTCGCACAGTTCCCAGATCCGTTCGACCGGAAGCGCGGCCGCCGTCGCGGGATCGGCCATCGCGGCGTGGCGGATGTGCCGGGGATCGTCCTCGACCGCGGCGCGCACCACGAGTTCGGTCGTGCTCAGATACGTGCGGTTGAGCGCCGCCAGCTGCGGCGGAAGCGCGTCGACGCGGGTGGGGCGGATGCCGGTCGCGTCGGCGAGACACGGCACCTCGACGGCTCCGGTCGCGGGGAGATTCGGGATCAGCCCGCGGTTGAGCACGTTGCCGTAAACGGTCCGCGGCGTCCCGGTGACGACACTGTGGATGATTTGCGGCGCGTATTCGTTGGTGCCCTCGACGGTGAGCGGTTCGTCGCGTTCGATGGCTTGACGGGTGTGTTCGTATTCGGCCTCGTTCTCCGCCACGACGTCCAGATACGCGCCGATCGGCAGCCGCAGCCGCTCGATTTCGCTGGCGTGGCCCAGATACCAGGGCACGTATTCGGACGAGTGCTCGCTGGTTTCGGTGGGGTAGTACCCGAGCCGCCGGAACATGTCGAACCGCACGCGCCGCCGCAGCTGCGGGTCTTCGGCGAGTTCGGCGAGCCGCGGGTACAGATCGTTGCCCTGATGCTCCAGACGCAGGATCCAGGCCTGATGGTTGATGCCCGCGGCGTGGTAAGTGACCTCGGAAAGCGGCACCTCCAGCAGCTTGGCCAGGTCGTGCACGGTCCAGTACACCGAATGGCACAGGCCGACCACGCGGTCCGGGCCGAGCGTTTCGGAGAGGTACTGCACGTTCATCGCCATCGGATTCGTGTAGTTCAGCAGCCACGCCCGCGGGCACACCTGCGCGATGTCCTCGCCGAGTTCGCGCAGGAACGGGAAAGTGCGCAGGGCCCGGAAGATCCCGCCGACGCCGAGCGTGTCGCCGATGGTCTGCTTAACGCCGAACCGCGCCGGAATGTCGAAGTCGACGCGGGTGGCTTCGCCCATTCCGATTTGGACCATATTGACGACGAAGTCCGCGCCTTCAAGGGCTTCGCGACGGTCGAGGTGCGCGGTGAGGACGGGCTTGGCGCCGCGGGCTTCGGCGATGCGACCGGCCGCCGCGTGCGCGACGCGCAGGCGTTCCGGGTCGATGTCGTGCAGCGCGACGTGCACCTCGGCCAGTTCGGGATAGGCGAACAGGTCCGCGAGCAGGCCCTGGGTGAACACGACGCTGCCGGCGCCGACGAACGTGATCTTGGTGGTCATGCACTTTCCGTTTCAGTGAGGTGGAGCTCGTTCCAAGTCGGTTGGCCGTCGATCCCGCCGCGCGCGAGCGTCGAACGGCCGCCGCCTTCGACCCCGGCCCGGAGCGCGTCGGACAGCGGAAGCCCGCGCAGCATCGCGGCAAGGAACGCGGCGTTGAAGCTGTCGCCCGCCCCGACGGTGTCGAGCGGGCTGATCGGGGACGCGGGAACCGTGACGGTTTCGCCGCGGTGGCGGGCGATCGCGCCGTCGGCGCCGTTCTTGACGACGACCGTCGGCCCTTGTGCGGCGAGGTGCGCCACGGCGTCGAGCAGGCTGGATTTTCCGGACAGCTCGAGTGCTTCGGCGGCGTTGGGCAGGAGGAAGTCGGTCTCCTGAAGTACCAGCTTGATGCCGCTGGGATCCCACTGCCGCGCCGGGTCGTCGTTAGTGTCCAGCGATGTGGTCGCGCCGTGCGCCCGGGCGGTGCGGAACAGCTCCGGCAGTCCGGCGGCCAGCTTGGGCATCAGGAAGTACGACGAGGCGTGGACGTGTCGCGCGTTCGCGAGCAGCTCAGCCGGGACGTCCGCCGCCGACACCGCGTCCAGCACCCCGGAGCTGGTGACGATCGCCCGGCTGTCGTCGCGGGTCAGGATCGCGGTGAGCGGGGTCGGCAACGCCGGATCCACGGTGAGGGCCTGGGTGTCGACGCCGCGTTCGTCGAGGATGTCCCGGACGAAGCGACCGGCGGCGTCGTCGCCGATCCGCCCGGCGAAGGCGACATCGAGCCCCAGCCGGGCGGCCCCGGCGGCGGTGATCGCGGCGGACCCGCCGAGCGTGAGCGAGCCGTGGCCGACGAGGTTCTCCCGTTGCCGGAAGTCGAGGTCCCCGGTCAGCGGCCCGAGGACGACGTCGGGGTTGACGTCGCCGAGCACGAGCAGGTCGAAGCGGTGCGGCATGCGTGGTTCCTCTGGAGGAGTGCGGTTCAGCCTTTGAGGCCGCTGGAGGTGATGGACTGGATGAAGGTTTTCTGCGCGCCGAGGAAGGCCAGCAGCACCGGCAGCACGGTGATGACGTTCCCGGCCATCACCGCCGCCCAGTTGGTGTGGTGCTGTCCCTGGAAGGTGGTCAGGCCGAGCTGCAGCGTGTACTGGGTGTCGTGGTTGATCGCGATCAACGGCCAGGTCAGGTCGTTCCAGGTGCTGAGGAAGGTCAGCACGGCGACGGTGCTCAGCGCGGGCCGGGACAGCGGGAGCACGATCCGGATCAGCACCCGCAGCCGCGAGCAGCCGTCGATCCAGGCCGCCTCCTCCAGCTCGCGGGGCAGCGACAGGAAGAACTGCCGCAGCAGGAACACCGCGAACGGCGTGACCAGCGACGGGACGATCAGCGCGCCGAGCGAGTCGATGAGGCCGAGCTTCTTCATGACCAGGAACGTCGGGATCATGGTCAGCTGGAACGGCACCGCCATGGTCGCCATCATCAGCCCGAGCATCACCTTCGAACCGCGGAACCGCATGCGGGCGAACGCGTAGCCGCCGAGCGAGCCGAAGACGAGGTTGGCCGCCACGGTCACCACCGACACGATGAGCGAGTTGGTGAACCAGCGCAGGAACAGCGCGTTCTCCAGCACGTAGCGGTAGCCGGAGAAGTCGATCCCGGACGGCCACAGCGACGGCGGGAACCGGTTGATCTCCGCGTTGCTCATCACCGAGTTGAGCAGCAGCCACACCAGCGGGGCGGCGAACACCAGCGCCAGCGGGGCCAGCAAGAGGTGCCACGGGCTGAATCGCAGCCGCCAGCGCCTGGGCTGACGGATCACGCCGGGCAGTTGAGATGCCGAAACCGGGGCAACATGGGCGCGCGTGGTCATCGGACCTCCTTGTCGCGGCGCAGCAACCGGACGCCCAGCCCGAGCGCCAGCAGCACGACGGCGAGCACGTAGGCCGCGGCGGCGCCGTATCCGGCGGTGAAGTTCTGGAAGGCCTGCTGCCAGATGAAGTAGACGATCACCGTGGTCGAGCCGAGCGGTCCGCCCTTGGTGGTGACGTACGTCAGGTCGAACACCTGGAGCGATTGGATCAGCTGCCACAGCGTCAGGAACGTGGTCACCGGCAGCACGGCGGGCAGGGTGACGTGCCGGAGGATCCGGAACGGACCGGCGCCGTCCAGCCGCGCGGCTTCGATCAGCGACGGCGGCACGTCCTGGAGCGCGGCCAGGAAGACCACCATGCAGAACCCGGTGCCGCTCCACAGCGTGATGGCCACGAGGACCAGCAACGCCTGCGACGGGTCGGTCAGAAACCCTTGCGGGCTCAGGCCGATCCGGTGCAGCAGCGAGTTGGCGACGCCGAACTCCGGGTCGAGGATGAACGAGAACAGCACGCCCTGCGCGGTGGCCGACAGCACGAACGGGACGAACATCAACGTCCGGTACGCGCCGATGAAGCGCACCCGCCGGTTCAGCGCGAGCGCCAGCGCGAGGCCGAGCACGATGCTCAGCGGAACGTATAACGCCGTGTACAGCAGCGTGTTGCCGACCGCTTGGCCGAAGTGCGGGTCCTGCGCGAGCGCCGCGTAGTTGTCGACGCCGACGAAGCGGGACGGGGTGACGAGGTCGTCGGCCTGGAACGACAGGATCAGCGACCACACCACGGGCACCAGGCCGAGGCCGATGATGACGACGACCGAGGGGCTCAGGTAGGCCCAGGCGGCGGCGGTTTCGCGGCGGCGGCGGGTCTTGGCGGCCGGAGCGACTGTGATCGGGCCGGGATGTACGGACATGGGCGGGGTCCTATCGGGGGATGATGAGGGCGGCGTTGGCCGCGGAAGCGCAGTCGCGCATGGCATCGGCGGGGGTCGCGCGCCCGAGCAGCACCGAGACGATCGCCGCGGCGACGGCCTGCGAAACCTGCGGGTAGGCGGGGTGGTTCGCGCGGACGTGCGAGTTGTCGAGCGACTTGACGAACACGGAAAGCCCGGCGGTGTCCTGGGTTTTCTGCTGCCACTCCGGAAGCCGCTGCGATCCGGCGCTCAGCGGGAGGCTGCCGGCGCCGACGTCCCAGACGACGTCCTGCTTGGGCGCGGTCAGCCACCGCAGGAACGTCTTGGCCGCGGTGAGCCGCCGGTCGCCGTTGTCGAAGACCGTCCAGGTGTCGGGGCCGGAGATGGTGATCGGCTTTCCGGTGAACGTCGGCAGCGGGACGATCTGGTAGTCGATTCCCGCGTCGGCGATGTCGGGCAGCTGCCACGGACCGGTCGGCACCATCGCGATCCGGCCCGAGGCGAAGGCCTGGTACATCTGCTCGGAGCCGGGTTTCGGGTCGATGTAGACACTGCGGTCGACAGCCAGGTTCCGGATCACCTCGAGCGCCCGCACGCCGCTGTCGGCGAAGCCGATGCTGCGGCCGTCCTGGCCGACGATGGTGCCGCCGAGGTCCCAGATCATCGGCCACAGCCGCCAGACGGTGTCCTCGTCGCCCGCGCCGGGCCAGGCCGTGCCGAACTGGCCCTGGTCGCGGTTGGTCAGTTTCTTCGCGGTGGCCACGAAATCCGGCCAGCGCCAGGATTCGTCCGGCAGCGGGACGCCGTGCTGCTGGAACAGTTTCTTGTTGCATGCCACGGCCAGCGAGTCGAGCATCGCGGGCACGGCGCGGACGCGTTCGTTCACGGTGACCGCTTCGAGTGCGGGTTTCCAGAACTGGGTGCCGTCGTTGACGACGTCGCCCATGTCGGCCACGCGCGGGCTGCGGGCGATGCTGGCGAGGTCGGAGCCGAAGATGTACGCGATGTCGGGGTAGGAACCGGACGCGAGCGCCGCGGTCACCTTTTGCAGCATGGCGTCGGCGAGCACGCCACCGCCGAGGTCGATGCGGATGTCGGGGTGCTCGCGCTGGAACGCGGCGACGAGCTGCTTGAGGACTTTGAGACCGGTGTCGCTCTGGCCGTGCCACATTTCGACGGTGACCGGTCCGGACGTGGCGGCGGGGGCCTCGGCGCACGCCGCGGCGGCGGGCACCAGCGCCATCGCCGCCGCGCCGCGGAGAAAACCGCGCCGGGTCAGGGTTCGCACGCGCATGGGAGTGTTTTTCCTTCCCTTGCGCTAGCGGCGGGGACGGCGGGAGGGCGGGGTCATCTGCGATTTCCTTCCGGCGGGGAGAAATAGGCGGCCAGTTGTTCGGGCAGGGGAGGGACGTCGACCGGCACGGAGCCGGAACGCAGGGATTGCGTGGCGAGCGCACCCGCCGCCACGGCTTCGCGGGCGGCGATCGGGGACAGTTCCGGCGGGTCGCCGTGCACCACGTAACGCAGGAATTCGGTCATGGCAAGGAGATCAGCGTCCTGGTGTCCTGATGCGACACCGTCGATCGGGTACTCGCGGTCTCCGTCCAGCGCCCATCCGCGGCGGCGGTTCCATACCTTCACCACGCCGCCGCCGGTGTCGCCGAAGTTCTCCGCGCGGCCTTCGGTGCCGATCACCGTGTAGTTGCGCCAGTAGTCGGGGGTGAAATGGCATTGTTCGTAGCTGGCGAGGACGCCGTTGTCGAGTCGCATGTGGACCATCGAGAGGTCTTCGACGTCGACGACCGGGTTGAGGCCGGTTTGCGCGGCGGGAGGCCAGTTGTCGAAGGAAAACCAGTCGTCGGCGAGGCGGTCGCCCTGGCCGCTGCGGTCGGTGATGCCACCGTAGACGGTCAGGTCGCCCATCGCGGTGACGCGGCGGGTGAAGCCGCCGGCGAGATGGTGGATGACGTCGAGGTCGTGGCTGGCTTTCTGCAGCAGCAAGGAATTCACGCGGCTGCGGTCGGCGTGCCAGTCCTTGAAGTAGTAGTCGCCGCCGTTGCCGACGAAATGACGGCACCAGACGGCTTTCACTTCGCCGATCTCGCCGCGCGTCACGACGTCGCGGAGCGTGCGGACGACGGCGGAGTGCCGGAAGTTGTGTCCAATGTAGAGCGGAGTGCCGGTTTCCTGGGCGGCGGTGAGGACCGCGTCCGCGTCGGGAAGCGTTGTGGCCAGCGGCTTTTCGAGGTACACCGCGACTCCGGCGCGGAGCAGGTCGACGGCGATCTCGGCGTGCGTCCAGTCCGGCGAGGTCACGATCGCGGCGTCGACCAGATTCGCGAGTTCCCGGTGTCCCGGCACGATCTCGATGCCGCCGAACATTTCGCGCGCTCGCGCCCGGCCGCGCTCGTCGGGATCCGAAGCCGCCGCCAGTTCCGCCGCGACGCCGGATTCCGCCACGTGCCGGGCGATCCCGGCCCGCAGGCCGACACCGACCACACCGACCCGCAGCACCCCGGGGTTCACCACCGCGCCACCTCACCTCTGCGTGATATTGATCTGCATGATGGCAAAACAATCATAAATGCGCAATGGTGCGGGTCTGCTCATGGGGCGATGACCGGCTCCGCGGAGGTCGCGGCGAGGTCGGCGGGTGCTCCCTTGTGGACGGCAGTGCGGTACCGCCCGCGGACGCCGAGTCGGCTGGTTCGCAGGTCGCGACGATCTTGACCTGCGCATGGACCGACGGCTCGCAGGTGTTGGGGAGGACGGTCGAGCTGGGCTTGCCGGACCTGCACGCTCTTGTCCGGCGCGCGGGCGACCCCGTTGGGCCCCGCCGTTTCGCCTGGTCGCGGCAGGTCTGCGGTGCGGGCGGCAGTCTTGCGCTGCGGCGGCAGCTCGTACCCAGCGCCCGGTACGGCGCGGGTGGCGGTCTTGCATTGCAGCGGCAGCCCGTGCCCGGCGGCCCGTACGGCGCTGTATTGCAGCGGCAGCTCGTACCCGGCGACGCCGTGCGCCGCGGGTGGGTGATCAGCCGCTGGTCGGCAAGGGTCGAGGGATCCCGCCGCGCGGTCGCGAGCGCGTCGCCGACCTCCGCGATCGCGCCGCTGCCCCGTTAGCCCGCTCATTCGAGCAGGACGTTCGGGTGTTGCCGGGGCGTCATGCCGGGTCTCTCGTTCCTGGTCGGAGGCGGTCCGGTGCTCATTCTAGAGGCCGCACGGACTCGACTTTGTGATTGAATCTGCGCTATAACGCAAGTAGCAAGCAAAAACACTCAAGCAGAGTGCCGGAGTCGGTCACGTCTCCCGCCCTGGATCGAAAGGCCTCCATCCCGTGTCCTCCCTTCCGGATGCTCCCGGCTCCTTCGTGGCCGCCGAACTGGCTTCCCAGCCCGAAATGTGGCGCGCGGCGGCCGCGCTGGCCCCGTCCGCCGCGCTGCCTCAGCCGGGCGAACGAGTGGCCGTCGTCGGCTGCGGCACTAGCTGGTTCATCGCGATGAGCTACGCCGTCGCCCGCGAACAACGCGGTCACGGGGTCACCGACGCCTTCGCCGGCTCCGAATACCCGGCTTCGCGCGAGTACGACCGCGTCGTGGCGATTTCCCGCTCCGGCACCACGACCGAGATCATCGACCTGCTCACCGCGATGCCCGCGCAACGCACCGTGCTGATCACCGCGGTCGGCGACAGCCCCGCTGCGGCGGTCGCGGACGAGGTCGTCGAACTCTCCTTCGCCGACGAACAATCCGTGGTGCAGACCCGCTTCGCGACCACCACGCTCGCCCTGTTGCGCGCCGGTCTGGGCGACGACATCGACCAGCTCGCCACGTCCTGTGCGGACGCGCTGACCGAACCGATCGACGACCTCCTCGACGCCGAACAGGTCACCTTCATCGGCCGTGGCCCGGCAGTGGGCTTGGCTTGCGAAGCCGCACTGAAAACCCGCGAAGCCGCACAGTTCTGGGCCGAGTCGTACCCCGCCATGGACTACCGCCACGGACCGATCGCGATCGCTCAGCCAGGCCGTCTCGTGTGGTCGCTGGGCGAGGCCCCGGCCGGGCTCGCGGACGACGTCGCCTGCACCGGCGCGCGTTTCGTCCACCACGACCTGGACCCGCTCGCCGCACTCGTGGTGGCGCAACGCTTCGCCGTCGCACTGGCGGCCCGGCGCGGCCTGGATCCCGACCGTCCGCGCTCGCTGACGCGCTCGGTGATCCTCGTCTGATGATCGTCACGCTGACGCCGAACCCGGCCATCGACGTCACCTACCGGGTCGGCACCCACACGCCCGGCGACACGAACCGGGTGCTGGAGGTGCAGCGACGGCCGGGCGGCAAGGGCGTGAACGTGGCCCGGGTGCTCGCCGCGGTGGACATCCCGGTCCGGACGCTTCTCCCGCTGGGCGGCGACGCGGGCCGGTGGCTCGGGGGAGCGCTGGATGTTCCGTTCGAGGCCGTCCCGATCTCCGGCGAAACCCGGACCACCGTGACGGTGACCGGCGACGGCCATCCGACGGTCTATACGGAACCTGGCCCGGAAGTGTCCGAAGAGGAATGGGCAGCTTTCGATTCGCGCCTGTCCAGTGGCCTGTCTGCGGCCGACCTGCTGGTCGTCTCCGGATCTCTGCCCCGGGGCGCCTCGCCGGACTTGGTCGCAGATTGGGTCCGCATCGCCCGGGAAGCCGGGGTGCGGACGCTGGTCGACGCCTCCGGCCCGGCACTGCTGGCCGCCGCCCGAGCAGGTGCGGCAGTGAAGCCGAACCAGGCCGAACTCCTCGCCGCGACCTCTGCCGCGGACGAGGCTGCCGGTGCCGCGGCCCTGCTCCGGCTGGGCGCACAACTGGTCGTCGTCTCACGCGGGGCAGACGGCATCGCCGCCTACACCTCCGGTGGCGTCTTCGCCGTCCCCGCCATCCCTGATGTGCAGGGCAACCCCACCGGCGCCGGGGACGCCGCGACGGCCGGGCTGGCCGTCGCCCTCGCCGCCGGCTGCCCCCTGATCGAAGCCCTGCACAACGCCGCCGCCCTGGGTGCCGCGGCCGTCCTCCGCCCGGTTGCCGGAGAAGTCGATCTCGCCGCGTACCGCCGATTCCTGAACGGAGCCCCCGCATGATCACCCGCCCCGACCTGCCAACGCTGCTGACCGCCGCCCGCGAGCGCGGTTCCGCCGTGGGCGCGTTCAACGTGATCCTGCTGGAACACGCCGAGGCCATCGCCGAAGGCGCGGAACAGGCCGGATTGCCGGTGGTGCTGCAGATCAGCGAAAACTGCGTCCGCTACCACGGCGGACTGGCCCCGATCACCGTGGCGTCCCGGGAAATCGCCCGCCGCGCGTCGGTCGACGTGCTGGTGCATCTAGACCACATCGAAGACCCGGAGCTGATCCGCGAGGGCATCGCACTGGGCGTGGACAGCGTGATGTACGACGGATCGCATCTGCCATACGAGGAAAACCTGCGCATGACCCGGGAAATCGCCTCGCGCTGTCACGACGCGGGTGTGGCGGTGGAAGCGGAACTGGGCGAAGTCGGCGGCAAGGACGGGGTCCACGCGCCCGGCGCCCGCACCGACCCAGCCGAAGCGGCGGACTTCGTGACCGCAACCGGCGTGGACGCACTCGCGGTGGCCGTAGGAACGTCCCACGCGATGGTGGAACGAACGGCCCAGGTAGACCGCGCACTGGTCGCCCGATTGCGAGATGCGGTACCGGTCCCGCTGGTATTGCACGGCTCGTCAGGCCTGTCGGACGAGGAACTGCGCGGGGCCGTGGTGAGCGGGATGGCGAAGGTTAATATCTCAACGCACCTGAATGGTCTGTTCACGCGGTCGGTCCGGCAGTTCCTGGAGGAACAGCCGGAGGCGGTGGATCCCCGAAAGTACGTTCGGCTGGGGAGGAACGCGGTGGCTTCGGAGACTGCTCGGCTCCTGCGTTTGCTGGCTGGCTGAAGACCCGCAGCGGCATCTCTTCGTCGAACAGGTGCGGACGGCTCGACGGGACCGGGTACTCTTGGTATACCAAAGCGTCCCGTCGAGAAAGGTGCTCTCCGTGTTGATCCGTGACGTCCGTCCCTGGGGCGGTCAGTGCAGCGACGTCGAGGTGGTCGGCGGCCGGATCGCCGCGGTTCGTCCGCATGGCCCGGCGGGGTCCGGCGGCGAGGTGGTCGACGTGGTCGAGGGGCGCGGGCGGCTGTTGTTCCCGTCCTTCAGCGACGTCCACGTGCACCTCGACTCGACGCGCATCGGGCTGCCGTTCCGGGCGCACACGGGGGCGCCGGGCGTCTGGGCGATGATGCTGAACGACCGCGAGAACTGGCGGAACGCCGAGGTTCCGCTGCCGGAACGCGTCGCGGGCACGTTGGAGCGGATGATCGCGAACGGGACCACTCGCGTGCGCACTTACGCGCAGGTCGACGTCGACTGTCAGCTCGAGAAGCTCGACGCGGTGCTCGCCGCCAAGGAGCGCTTCGCCGCGCACGCGGACGTCGAGGTGATGGCGTTTCCGCAGGCAGGGATCCTGCGCGAGCCCGGAACCGTCGACGTGCTGGAGGCCGCGCTGCGTTCGGGTGCGTCGGTGGTCGGCGGGATCGATCCGTGTTCGCTCGACAAGGATCCCAAGGGGCACTTGGACGTCGTGTTCGGGCTGGCCGAGAAGTACGGCGTCGAGGTCGACATCCATCTGCACGAGCCGGGGCATCTCGGGGTGTTTTCGACCGACCTGGTGATCGAACGCGTCCGCGCGCTGGACATGCGCGGCAAGGTCACCATGTCGCACGCGTACGAACTGGGCTCGGTTTCGGAAGCGGTGAGCCGCCGGCTGATCGACACGTTCGCGGAGCTGGACATCGCGATGGCGACCGTCGCGCCGTCCGTCGACCGGCAGTTGTCGCTGGCGGACCTGACGACCGCGGGCGTGCGCGTCGGGCTGGGGGAGGACGGGCAGCGGGACTACTGGAGCCCGTACGGCAACTGCGATCTCCTCGACCGCACGTGGCAGCTGGCCTTCACGCACGGGTTCCGGCGCGACGAGCTGATCGAGATGGCGCTGGCGGTCGCGACGATGGGCGGCGCGTCGATCATGAGCCACGACGTGCCCCGGCTGGCGGGGATCGCCGACCGGCCCGGTGTGGCGGTCGGCGACCGCGCGGATCTGGTGCTGGTGGACGGCGAGACGCCGACCAGCGCGGTGATGGACCGCGGCAAGGACCGGACGGTGCTGCACGACGGCGTCGTGGTGGCGGACGGGCTCGCGGTCGTCGACCTCTGACGGGGCCTGCCTCAGCCTCGCGGAGAGTGCGCGGGGCGTCGGGCCGGAGTCGCGTGCGGTTGTTTCAGCATGGGCGGGGTCTCGCGAAGAGGGGCTGTGCCAGGTGATCCGAAAGTTGAGAGGCCAGTGCCGCGGCGAGCTCAGCGTTGCCAGAGTTGGGGTCTCGCGAAGGCCAACGGCGTCAGTCCAGCGCAGCGAGCATTGCCGCGGCGGGATCTCGCGGCCACAACAGAACCAGGGTCAGCCCGCCTCCGCAGGATGCCGCCGCACCGCCTCGCTGGCTCCGGTCGCGAGATGGGCCAGCACCAGCCGTTCCACCCGTTCGACGTCCCGGTCCACGATCGCCTCGTACAGGAGTTCGTGTTCCGCCGCCATGGCTTCCAGGTCGTCGTGCTGGCCGAGCAGCCATCGCATCCGGCTGCGCAGCGTCCGCTCCAGTTCGCCGAGCAGTTCGTTCGCCGACAGCGACGTGACGACCTCGTGGAAATCCGCGGCTGCCCGGCGCGCGGACACCGCGTCGCCGGCGCGGGCGGCGCGCAGTTCCGTGTCCAGCACCTCCCGCAGCCGCGCCAGGCCCTCGCGGGTGCGGCGCTGCGCGGCGAGCCGGAAAGTGAGGCCCTCGAACGCCGTGCGCACCTCGTTGAGGTCCGCGACATCCGACGCGGTGAACTCCCGCACCACCGACCACGACCGCGGCCGCGGCGTCACCAGTCCCTCGTTTCCCAGCGCGCGCAACGCGTCCCGCACCGGCACCCGGCTCACGCCCATCTCCGCGGCCAGATCCCGTTCGACCAGCTTGCTGCCGGGAGCCCGGGTGCCGTCGAGGATCTCGTTGCGCAGCCGTTCCGTGACGCGCTCGGACTCCGACGCGAAACCCGGCTCCATCCGATCCCCTCCCGCCGCCGTCACCGACAGTATCGGCGAACCTCCTCCCAGGTTCCCGGAAAAACCCGTCCCCGGCAAGGTCTGGTCCCCAGATTCCGCCGTTTGGTATACCTAAATGTCCCGAGCGGAAGGAACCCGATGCGCACTCGCTGGCGTGCCCGCCATGTGCTGGCCCATCAGAACGGGCGGCACGCCCTGCTGGAAAACGGCGAGGTCGTCTGGGAGGACGACGTCGTCGCCTACGTCGGCCCGCGGTATGCCGGAACGGCCGATCTGGACGTCGACCTCGGCGAATCGCTCGTCCTGCCGGGCTTGATCGACCTCGACGCGCTGACCGACGTGGACCATCTCGTCCTCGATTCCTGGGCCACGGCAGACCGTGCGGCCGGACTGCAGTGGTCCGAGGACTACTTCGCGCACCGTCGCCGCGACGTCTTCACCCCGGAAGAACGGCAGACCATTCGCGAGTACGCGCTCGTTCAGCTGGCGCTGCACGGAATCACGACGTTCATGCCGATCGCGTCGGAAGTCCATTCGTCGTGGGCCGAGCCGTACGAGGAACTCGTCGCGATGGCGGACTTCTCGCGGAACCTCGGGCTGCGCGGATATCTGGGCCCGGCATACCGATCCGGCGTCAACGTGGCCACTGTGGACGGTACCCGCACGGTCGCCTTTGACGAGCCCCGCGGCGAGGAGGGGCTGGCCGACGCACTGCGGTTCCTCGACCACGCAAAGGAACTCGACGACCCACTCGCCAACGGCGTCCTGCTGCCGTGCCGCATCGAGACGCTCACCGAAGACCTCATGCGGGCCACCGCCGTCGCATCGCGCGAGCGCGACGTCCTGGTGCGGCTGCACTGCCTGCAAGGCGTACTCGAGCGCGAACTCATCCTCGACCGTTACGGCGTGACACCGCTGGAAATGCTGAAACGCACCGGCCTGCTCGGCGACCGGTTGCTGATCCCGCACGCCCAGGTCCTCGACCGCCATCCCGCAGTCCACGGCGAAGACCGAGGCGACGTCGCGACTCTGGCCGCGGCGGGCGCGTCGGTGATCCACTGCCCGCTCACGTCCTTCCGCTACGGCCACGCCCTGCGTTCGTTCCGCGACTACCGCGAAGCGGGCCTGAACCTGTGCCTGGGAACGGATTCCTTCCCGCCGGACTTGATCCGCGGCATGGATGTCGGCGTGCATCTGGCGAAGGTGATGGGCGACCGCGCCGACGCGGCCCCGGCGGAGTGGTACGTCGAAGCGGCGACGCTCGGCGGTGCCCGTGCACTCCGTCGCGACGACCTCGGCAAGCTGGCCCCGGGCGCGCAGGCGGACCTCGTCGCGTTCCACGTCGGCGACCTGCGCGACGGTGTGCAGGACGATCCGATCCGGACGTTCTTGCTCTCCGGAACCGCCCGGCAGGCAACGCATTCCGTCGTCGCGGGCCAGCCGGTGCTGGTGGACGGGCACCTTCCCGGCATCGACGAACCGGACCTCCGCCGCCGCGCGCAGGCGCTGTTCGAGAAGATGCGCGCCGCGTATCCGGAGCGGGACGTCGAACGCCGGGAGGCGGGGGAGTTGTTCCCTCCGACCTTCCCGGCGTTCCAGCAGTAGCGGCGCGGCGGGGCTATCGCCGCGAGACGACAGCCCCGCCCTTCACCACGAGCTGCCGCGGAGGATGCGACACGACGGCTTCGGCCGGATACTCCGCGGCTACGAGGAAGAAATCGGCGCGGTCGCCGATCCGCAGGCCGTAGTCCTTGAGCCGCAACGCTTTCGCGCCGCCGTACGTCGCCGCGTGCAGTGCGAGTTCGATCTCCGGGTCGGTCCGGAACGAGCTGCGGTACGCCAGGTGCATGGTGCGCGTCAGCATGTCCCCGTCGCCGTAGGGTCCCCACAGGTCGCGGATGCCGTCGTTGCCGCACGCGGCGTTCGCGCCCGCGGCTCGCATCTTGGCCAGCGGCGGCACTGGCCGGTCGTACACCGCCGCGGTGGTCAGCGTGATCTGCTGCTCCGCGAGGCCTTCGAGCAGCCGGTCCTGCTGCGCGTCCGGGATGCCGCAGATGCCGAACGCGTGGCCGATCGCGACCTTCCCGGCAAGCCCGAGCGCCTTCGTCCGCTCGATGACGAGCTCGATTTCCCAGGCCCCGAGCGGACCTTCGTCGTGCAGGTGCAGATCGACGCCGCAGCCGTGCCGGGCGGCGATGTCGAAGATCGCGTCGAGGTGCCCGCGCGGATCGCGGTCGTAGCCCGCCGGGTCGATGCCGCCGACGTTCTCCACGCCGGACGCCACGGCCCGCTCCAGCAGTTCCAGCGTGCCGGGCCGGGTGAGCAGGCCGCCCTGGGGGAAGGCGACCTGCTCGACGGTGACCCGGCCGCGATGCCGCGCCGCCGCCTCCCGCACCGCCTCGATGCCGGACAGCCCCAGTTCGGGGTCGACATCGGTGTGCGCGCGGACGAAGGAGGTGCCGTTCGCGATCATCGTGTCGAGCAGCGCGGCCGCGGGTTCGGGCGAGGGGAGCCCGAATTCCTTGCGGCGGCGCTGTTCGTTGGAGATCCGGTCGGCGAGCACCGAACCCGAGGTGTTCGGCACCCAGGGGAGTCCCCACAAGGTTTTGTCGAGGTGGCAGTGCGCGTCGACGAGGCCGGGCAGCAGCAGCGCGCCGCCGCCGTCCTCGACGGGAACGTCCGCTTCGGTGGGCCCGAACCCGGCGATCCGGCCGTCGCGCACCAGCACGTCCGTCGGATCGCCGCCGCCGGGCCGGACGTTGCGCAGCAACAGGTTCACGCGACTCCCTCCACGGCCTCGGCCCGGACGGTCGGCTCGCGCCGCTCGGAGGTGGCGAGGCTGACGCCGACGGTGAGCACGACGTTGACGGCGATCGCGAGAAGCCCGGGATTGAGGCCCCACAACGTGTTCTTCGAAGCCAGGACCGTCCACGCGACGATCGCCACGCCGACCACGAGCCCGGTCGCCGCGCCCGCCTTGGTCAGCCGGCGCCACACCAGCCCCAGGACGATCGCCGGGAAGAACTGGGAGACGCCGTTCTGTCCGGTGAGCAGCAGGTTCACCAGCAGCGCCGGCTGGAAGATCGCGAACACCAGCGCCACCGCGGTCACCACGACGACCAGGGCGCGCGACAGCCGGAACACGCCGAGTTCGCTGGTCTTCGGCCGCAGGACGCCCTGGTAGACGTTGCGGGCGAGCAGCGTCGCGGATTGCAGGAGCAGCAGGCTGATCGGCACGATCGCGGCCAGCGCTCCCGCGCCGCCGACGAGGCCGACCACCCACGACGGCATGGTCTTCAACGTCAGCGAAAGCAGCGCGCCGTTGGTGCCGCTGCCCTTCAGCCCGGGCACGACGAGCACCGCGGCGAAGCCGACGAACAGCGTCAGCGCGATCAGGATCTGGTACAGCGGAAGGTAAATCGCGTTGCGCCGGATCGTCCGCTCGGACTTCGCGGTGTACATCGCGGCGAGCGCGTGCGGGAACATGAAGAACGCCGCGCTCGTGACGAGCAGGGTCGACATCATCCACGGCACGCCGAGCGGGCTGCCCGGCGCCGGGACGCCGAGGAAGCCGGGGTGCTGGGCCTGGACGGTGTCGATGAGATGCCCGAACCCGCCGAAATAGTGCACCGGGATCGCGATGCCGACGACCAGCACGGTGCCGATCAGCAGGATGTCCTTGAGCACCGACACCCACGCGGCGGCCTTCATGCCGGACGCGTAGACGAACACCGCGATCAGCACGACCGCGAGCACCATGCTGGTGACCCGGTTGATGCCGGTCGTCGTCTCGACGATCTGGCCGAGGCCGAGCAGCTGCGCCTCGATGTAGGGGATCATGAACGCCACGCCGACGATCGCGGTCAGCGCGCCGAACCACGGGCTGCGGAAGCGGTGGGTGAAGAAATCCGCTTGGGTGACGAGGTTGTGCTTCTTCGCGTACCTCCACAATGGAGGGAGGAAGAAGTAGGACAGGACGAACGCGCACGTGCCGTAGCCGGCGATGTAGAACGCCGCGCCGCCGTTGGCGTAGGCGAATCCCGACGCGCCGAGGTAGGTGAAGGTCGAGTAGGTCTCGCCCGCGGCGAGGACCCAGAACAGCAGCGTCCCGTAGGACCGGCCGGCGACCGTCCACTGTTCGAGGTTCATCTGCTTCCGGCCGCGCGCGGCGAGTCCGATGACCACCGCCAGCGCCACCACGGCCAGCGCGACGACTGCGCCCGCGTTCATCGCTGCTCCTGCTCGGTTTCGGCGGCGCCGGGGCGCCGGATGCGGTCGGCGACGCCGAGGAACACGGGCGTGAGGGCCACCCAGAGGAGGATCCAGAACCCGATCTCGGGCAGGAACCAGATCCGGCCGTCGCCGCTGAACCAGGGCAGGCCGGCGATCATCGCCACGTAAGGGGTGAAGGCCACCGCGGCCACCACTGCGGAACGCTTCATCGCGCACACCCTTCGTTGTTTGGTATACCATAAGCGCGGCCGGTGGCGGGTTGTCAAGGGCGCGGACGGGAACGATGCGGGCTCGCGACCCGGGTGTCCGGCCGGGTGCCGCGATTTGTCCGCTTTGGACGCCGGGCCGCCCGGCTGTGCTTTGGTAGACCGGATCATGGGTGCTGAGCCGAGGTAAAACCGGTCGCTGGCGGATCCTTTCGGCAGCTAGCTTGTGCCCTCGAGAAGGGGGACGAGATGGACAAGCCGACGACGGAGCTGTGGCGCCCGACCGGCCCGGCCGAGCTGGAGCTGGTGCGCCGGTCCGGCTGGCGCGCGTGGCCGCCGCGGCTGCCGGACCAGCCGATCTTCTACCCGGTGCTGAACGAGGACTACGCGGTGAAGATCGCCCGAGACTGGAACGTCCGGTTCGACGGCACCGGTTACGTGACCCGGTTCCGCGTGGAAACGGCGTTCCTCGACCGCTACCCGGTGCGGCAGGCGGGCGGCGAGACGATTCTGGAGTTGTGGGTTCCTGCTGAGGAACTGGACGAGTTCAACGCGCACTTGGTCGGGGAGATCGAGGTCGTGCACGAGTTCCGCTGAGCAGTGCCCGAGGCGGGTCACTCACAGGGCCGCACGGGTCTGCGCTGGGTGAGGGCGGCGATCCGCCTCCGGGGTGGTTGACGTCGGCACCTAGGCGACGGTGAGTGACCGCACGGGCTGGCCTGCGTCACCGTGGACAGATGGATGCGGCACTGGCAGGGCTTTCCGGGCGGCTCCTGATCCAGTGCCGGCCCGCGCAGTCCGAGGAACTGCTCGGCATCTGCGCGGCGCACGACACCGGGCTCGTCCTGACCGGGAGGTCGGCACCGGATGCTGTCAAGAGCCTGCGCGAGAAGGGGTTCGACGGGCCGCTCCTGTGCGACGCCGAGCGTTACGCAGGGAAGCGGCGGGTACTCGCCGGGGCCGGAACGCATCCGGCGTGGTGCCGGAAGCAGCGGGAACTCGGGTTGCTGCCGCTGACGGATTCCGGCTATCTCGCGGCGCGCGACTGGACGGGTTTGCGCGGCATCCTGCTGGCCGCCGCGAGGAAGCCCGCGGCCGTTGCGACGCTGCCTCTCGCTCCTTGGTGGTTCGACCACGGATCGATCGCCGCCGCGCTGGCGAGGGAGGTCAACCGGCACGGGGTACCGGTCGCGGTCGTTCTCGAGCACCGGACTGATCCGTTCGGGGTTCAGAAGCTGCTGCGCGCATTTCTGCGGTTCCTGGCCGACTGCGCGGTTCCGGTGCTGGTGTTGCGCTGCGACATTTCGGCCGCAGGCCTTCTCTGTCACGGTGCGCACGCTGCGGCGGTGGGCACGAGAAGCTCGTTGCGGCACCTGTATCCGGCCTCCGGCGGCCGCCCGGGCGGGCCTTCGGTGTTCGTGCCTCGCCTGCTCAGCTACCACCGGATCGAGACCTGCGCGAAGATATTCGGCCGGACTCCGGAGATCGAGCAGCTGTGGACTTGCCCGTGCCCGGTCTGCGAGGACCGGACCCCCGTCGGTCTCGACCGGTCTTCGGCGGTCCGGCACGACCTCGACCGTCAGCTGGCGCTGCGGGACGAGTTGTTCCGGCGGCCGCTCACCGCGGAGCAGCGCCGGAGTTCCTGGCACGAGACGTGCAGCCACGCGAGCTTTGTCCATCGGCAGGTCGCCGAGGCGGTGCGGGGATGGACCGAACCGGCGAACCTCAGGGCCTGGTGTCGGGTGACCGAGGATCCGTTGCCGCGCAACATCCCTGGCCAGTCGACGACGGGGGCCGCCAGGGCGAGCGGTGGCGGCAGGCGGAGGGTGTCCGATCGCGGGGCGCGCCGATCAGACGCATAGGCAACTGTCCTCGGCGCGGAAAGGTCAGTGGTCTCGCGAGACGTCGAGCCCGCTCGACAACCCGCGGAAACACCGCACCGCCAACTCCACTGGTGCCGCCTTCTCCTCAGTCCCAGCCCACAGCTCCAGCGAGATCCGAATCGCATCCGTCGCCGCGGCCGCCACCAAATGCACCGTCACCTCGTCAGTCTCCGGTGCCAGCCGCGCCAGCACCGGTCGCAGCCGGGTCTCGGACTCGCCGTTCACCCGGTGCCACACGGCTGCCAGTGCCGAGTCGTCCCCGCTGGCGGCGCGCAGCAAGCCGCGTGTCCAGCTGAATTCCTGGGTCGCGTCCGCGGCGGAGATTGTCTTGTGGATCGCGTCCTCGACCGCCTTCAGCAGCGGCGTTCCTTCGGGCGTCGACGCGAGGTGGTCCCGCCACGAATCGGCGCCCACGACCAGCAGCGGGGCGACCGCGTCCTCTTTCGTGCGGAAGTAGCGGTAGAAGGTGCGCGGCGCGACGCCCGCCGCGGCGGCGATCGCTTCCGCGGTCGTTCCCTGTGCGCCATGCTCGGTGAACAGGCGTGCGGCGGCGCGGGCGATGTCGAGTTGCGTCGCCGCTTTGCGCCGTTCGGTCAGGGTCGGGGTCTTTCCGCTCACCGCGACCACGCTACCTGATCACTGTCAAGTATGCAGATCTCGTCAATGTGGCACAGTGTGCCATGTAGGCGTAAGGTGGCGGCAGACGAAAGGAGTGGACCATGAACCGTTACGAAGGACGCCGGGTGCTGGTCACCGGAGCGGGCTCGGGCATCGGGCAGGCGACGGTGCTGCGGATGCTGGCCGAGGGCGGGCGCGTCGTAGCCGCTGACGTGAGTGAAGCGGGTCTGGCGGACACCGTCGAGAAGGCGGGCGACGCGGCGGACCGGCTGAGCACTGTGGTCGTGAATGTCGCTGACGAGGCGTCGGTGAAGGCTGGGGTCGCGGAGGCGGTCGAGCAGCTCGGCGGGCTGGACGCGCTCGTCAACGCCGCGGGCATCCTGCGGTCGGCGCACACCCACGAGATGCCGCTCGAGGCGTTCGAGCAGGTGCTGCGCGTCAACCTGGTCGGCACGTTCCTGGTGATCCGCGAGTCGATCCCGGCGCTGCGCGAGGGCAGCGGCCCGGCGGTGGTGAACTTCAGCTCGACGTCGGCGATGTTCGCGCACCCGTACATGGCGGCGTACGCGGCGAGCAAGGGCGGCATCCAGTCGATGACGCACGCGCTGGCGTCCGAATACGCGAAGGACGGCATCCGGTTCACCGCCGTCCAGCCCGGTTCGATCTCCTCGGGCATGACCGACGGCAGCGGCAAGAGCAAGCAGAGCGTCGGCCCCGGCTTCCCCGAGGACGCCGACTTCACCCTGCTCGGCAAGCTGCTTCCGGCGCTGGGCCAGGGCTTCGCCGGTCCGGAGACGGTCGCGTCGGTCGTCGCGATGCTCGCCAGCGAGGACGCCGCTTTCGTCACCGGCACCGAGGTCCGCATCGACGGCGGCACGCACTTCTGATGCGCGATTTGTTCAAGAACTAGCCGCGGGCCGGGTCGTAGCGTCGCCGCATGACAAAGTTTTCGACCACCCGATGCGGGGTGCGGCGATGATCCTCGTGACCGGCGGCCTCGGCATGATCGGCGCGCACACGGCCCGGGCGCTGGCGGATCTGGGGCAGGACGTCCTGGTCACCGGGCACCGGCGGACGGACGTCCCGTCGTTCCTGGCGGGCCGGGTCGCCGTGGAAACGCTCGACGTCACCGACCGGGACGCGTTCCTCGCGCTCGGCGACCGGTACGACATCACCGCGATCGTCCACCTGGCGGGCAGCATCCCCGGCGACGACCCGGTCGCGTTCTTCCGGACGGACCTGACCGGCCTGGCCAACGCCCTCGACGCGGCCCGGACGTGGCGGGTGCGGCGGTTCGCGGTCGCGAGCAGCCTCGGCGTGTACGTCGGCCGCGACGAGCCGAGCTGGCACGAGGAGCTGCCGCTGCCGACCGCGGCTCTGCCGCATCTGATCGTGGCGTTCAAGAAAGCCGTCGAACCGCTGACGACGCACAGCCTGCGGGGGAGCGGCGTCGAACCGGTGGTGCTGCGGATCGGGACGGTGTGGGGTCCGCTGGTCGACCCGGAATCGCCGTTCTTCCCGATCCCGTCCTACCTCAACGCCGGGCTCCGCGGTGACCCGCCGCCTCCGCTCGTCGCGGACGAGGGGTTCGACTGCTGCTACGCACCGGACGCCGGCCGCGCGATCGCGTTGCTCACCACGGCACCGTCGTTGAAGCACGACACATACAACGTGTCGAGCGGGCAACCGGTGACGAACCGGGAGTTCGCCGAGGCGCTCGCGGAGATCGCGCCGGGTGTGCCGAATCAGCTGCAGCCTGGCGGGGCGACCGGGCCGTATCTGGATATTTCGCGGCTCAAGGAGGAAACGGGCTTCGCGCCGGAGTTCGACGTGCGGGCGGCGGTGGCGGATTACGCGGCGTGGCGGAAGACGAACCCGCGCTGACATCGGCCACAGTGGACGGTCCGGGCGGTGGTGCGAGAATGGCCGGATGGCAGCGGAACAGGGCGGCGAATCCGAGACCGAACGGGTCGTCCGGCAGCTCCGGGACGAGATCCTGGACGGGGTGCGCACACCGGGCAGCAAGCTCGTCGAACGGGACCTCGCCGCGGATCTCGGGGTGAGCCGGGTCCCGGTGCGGGACGCGCTGAAAGCGCTGGTCGCCGAAGGCCTGGTCACGCCGCGCCCCCGGACGTGGGCGGTGGTGCGCGAGTTCAGCGCGAGCGACATCGCCGACCTGCAGGAAGTGCGCGCGGCGCTGGAAGTCCTGACGTTCAAGCTCGCGGCGACCCGCCATTCCCGCGCCGGGCTGGACCAGCTGCGCGCCGCGTTGGACGAGGAAACGGCCGCCGCCGCTGCCGGTGACGCCGTAACCGCTCACCGCGCGGCGGCGGATTTCCACGAGGCCGTGACGGCGATGGCGGGGAACGAGCTGCTCAACGAGCTGGAACTGACGCTGCGCAGCCGCATGCGGTGGCTGCTCGGCCAGCACGAGGATCTGGAGCGGGTGGCGGGGGAGCACCGGGAGCTGCACGACGCGATCGCGCGGCGGGATGTGGATGCCGTGGAAGCGTTGCTGATGGAGCACATGGAGAGCGGGCGGCATCTGCGCGGGCTGGGGCGCGAGCGCGGCTGACGGGCAAAGGGAAACCCTCCGGATGCGATGGGGGTTTCTCAGCGGCGCGGGTGCGGCGTTGCTGTGGCGATGCACGACATCGGCGGGGCGGCCCCTCAGTTCGGATGCGAGATTTCGAGGTAATGCTTGCCGTTCATGGGAATGCACACGGCACCGTCGGCCGTGGGGTCCGGCGGCAGGGCGCGCAGTGCGCGGACACAGGCGTCCGGGGTTTCGTAAGGTCCTTTGTACTCGAGATGGCTGGCGAACGCGGTGCCGCTCAGCACCAGCGCAGCGCCGGTCGTAGCGAGGCAAACGGCAGCTGTGACCACGAATTTCCGCATAGGCGAATCCCTCCCGTTCCGGCGGTCGCGCCGACCGCCTCTTCACCATCGCTACCCTCGGCTGCGCGCGGCGAAGCAGTCCTTGCCTGTTCGGCGCAAAGGAATTGATCGAACGGGCACCGGACGCAACCCCTTGCCGGAACGGCAAGTTTCCGTGCCATTGCCGGTCCGGGCTGGCGAAACTGACCGCATGATCACCGCATCCCGGCTGGTGTCCCGCTCCGTCGCGGCGCTGGCGCTGTCCCTCCTGCTCACGGTCGGCGGCGTGGCCTGTTCCGCGCCGCCTGCCGAGCCTTACGCCGCCGCCACCCAGAACGATCCCGCGTTCCGAAGCACGTTCCGGCACGAATTCGCCGATGTCGACGGTGTCCGCATGCACTACGTCACCGGCGGCAGCGGCAGCCCGGTCGTCCTGATCCACGGGTGGCCGCAAACCTGGTACGGCTGGTGGCCGGTGATGCCGGAGCTCGCGAAACACCACACCGTCTACGCGATCGACCTTCCCGGTTTGGGCGACAGCACCGGTTCGCCGAGGGGATACGACAAAGCCACGCTGGCGCGTTATGTGCACACCCTGGTGGCTTCGCGGCTCAAGATCCGGAACGCCGCGGTCGTCGGACACGATTTCGGTGCTGCGGTGGCATTCCAGTACGCGAGCCAATTCCCCGGCGACACCGCGCGTCTCGGCTACTTCGATTTGCCGCTTCCCGGGCCCGCGATCAATGCCACCGTATACAGGACGTTGAGCTGGCACATCGCTTTCCACTCCCAACGCCGCGTTCCTGAAGCGGTGGTCGGCGATGATGTGCGGGAATATCTTGCGCTGTTCTATCCGCAGGTTTCCTTTGGCGGGACGGCTTTCGGCGGGACGTCGCAGCGGTCGCCGTTCACCGAGGCGGAGGTCAACGAGTACGCCCGGACCTACAGCCGTCCCACCGTTTTGTCCGGCGGGTTCGAGCTTTATCGGGCGCTGGACAAGGATGTCCGCGACACCGTGGCGGCAGCGCCGGTGAAGGTGCCGACGTTGCTGCTGACGGCTCAGGGCCAGCTCGACGCGATCCGGGCCACGGTGGCTCCGCGGCTGACTGACATCGTCCAGGCGGCGGACGTGCCGCATGCGGGGCATTGGCTGGTCGAAGAGAATCCGCAGTTTGTCGCGGGGCAGTTGGAGCGCTTCCTGAACGGCTGACGCTCGCGGAACCAGCCCCGATCCCCGGACGCGGCAGGCCGGGGATCGGGGCGAGTTCTTCCGGCGCGGTTCAGTCAGGCTCCGGACACCGCCACCACGCCGGTCATCGTGCCTACGTAGGCGTGGTCGCCGGACAAGGTGGGCGAGGCGAAGTGCGGAAGAGCGCCGACGTCCAGCTGAGCCAGTACGGTTCCGTCAGCCGGTGACAGCGCGTACAGCACACCGTCGTTCCAGTCCGTCACCCATACCGCGCCGCCGCCTACGGTCGGCGAGCCGTTCGCTGTCCCGTCGGCGTGCCACGCCACGGTGGGGGTGCCGTCCGCTGCGATGCGGACCGCGCGCGGACCGTCGTTGCACGGCAGGTACGCGGTGTCGCCCTTGGTCGAGCTGCCGCCAAAGGACTGGCAGATCTCCGCCTTGGCCTGCTGCCCGCCGATTCCGCCGAGATTGTCGTGGTGCAGCACGTATCCGGTGCCGCGTTTGCCGACCGCGATGACGTGATCGCCGAGCAGGGTCGGGCTGGACGAACCGAGATCGAGGTCCTGCGCGTTGTCGTCGGCCCAGGTGTCCGGGGCGAACAGGTCCACCCGCTGCAGCGTGGGCGACAAGGCCAGCACGGAATCGCTGTCGTCGTAGCCCGTGGTGGATTCGCCGTTGCCGACCGCGTAAAGCAGCCGCTGCCCGTCGACCACGCCGCCGCCTGGCGCCCAGATGCCGGCTTCCCTGGTGGTCGGCACGCTGTAACTGATCGGGTCGGCCCCGCTGGTGGTCGCCGACACCACGGAACCGATGTAGTTCGCGCAGTCCCCGGCCAGCCCGCCGTACGCCACGTACACGCGGTCGCCAAGCACGGTCAGCGCCGCTCGCTGCTGGTGCGCCAGCCGGTCGCCCTTGGGCGGTTCCAGCTCGGTGCGCACCTCCACCGCGCCGGTGGTGACGTTCACCCCGACCAGCACGTGCTGCCCGCCGGTGAGCTCGGCCAGCGCGAAAACCCGGGACGTGGCCTGGTCGTAGGCCATGGTGCCGGTGATGCCGAGCGGGTCGATGTTCCCGCACGGCAGCTCGGCTCTTCTCGCCGGTTCGCCGATGTGCGCCGACCAGCGAACCGCGCCGGTGGCCGGGTCGAGCGCGTAGACCGTGTCATTCTCCGTGGCAGCAAGGATCTGACCGCCGACCACCAGCGGCTGTCCGTACACCGCACCGTCCAAAGTGGCCTGCCAGGCGGTGCCGAGAGTGCCCAGCGGAGCGAGATCCGCAGCTTCGCCGGTGCGGGCGTTGTCGTGGTGATAGGTCGGCCAATCGCCCGCGGCGAGCTGCTGCCGGGCATGGCCGGCGGTCGCCGATGCCGGCGCCGGCGGACCGGCGCCGAGGGCGACGACTGCGATCGCGAGAACCGTGCGGAGACAATTCCTGTTCATGAGGTATCACTCCTGGTCGCTGACTAGCGACTCCCCGTATCGCAGTATCCAGCGGGGCTTTCGGTCGCGATACCTCCGAACGGCAGAACACGCGGTCACCGGGCGATCTCGACATCGCGCGCACGACCGGGACGATCCATCAGATCACTGGGCCTCCGCCACGTCCGCCGCGAAGCCGCGAGCAGAAGGCTTGGAACAGCGCTGATCCAAGCCTCGGCGGCTGGGTGAAAGCGAGACCTCCTCCGCCGATTAGGTCTAGACATCCGATGGATACCCGACTTACGCTCCCCGCCGTCACCGTTCGGTCACGGATCCGACAGGAGGACCGCCGTGTCGATTCCCGCGAGCCTGGCGCTGGCCGCGGTACTGGCGGCCGGGGGGACCGCCGTTCCCGCCGCCGCGGAAACAACCGCCTGTCATGGGCCGATCCGGCCGGCCGCGATACAGGCAGTGCAGTCGTGCGACGGCATGGACCGGATCCTCGCCAAGGCCGCCGCGACCGTGCCGCGTTCCGGGCAGATTGCCTGGCAGCAGCGGCCGGTCACCGCGTTCACGCACTTCGGCATGAACACCTTCACCGACCGGGAATGGGGTTCCGGCGCGGAGAAGGAGTCGACGTTCGCGCCTGCCGCGGTCGACACCGACCAGTGGATGCGGTCGATGAAGGCGGCCGGCGTGACGCAGGTGATGCTGACCGCGAAGCACCACGACGGGTTCGTCCTCTATCCGACGCGCTACACGAATCACTCCGTCGTCGCGAGTCCGTGGTGGGTCACGCCTGGATGTGCCGACGACGCGGTGACGAAGGCCCGTGCAGCGGCGCAGAACGGGCGGGCGCAGGATCCGTCCGCGTACTGGCAGGTTCGCGCCGCCGGGTGCGCCAATCCTCGGGGCGACATCCTGCGCGATTACGTCGATTCCGCGCGGAAAGCCGGGCTGAAGGTCGGCGTTTACCTGTCGCCGGCGGACGGCGCTGAGTTGCCCAAGCAGTTCTTCGCGGACCAGGTGAAACGGGTCGAGGCGAAGGTCGCCGCGGGGCAGCCGTTGAGCATCGAAGAGCAGGCGACTTACGACGACCGCGCGAATACACCTGCTGGTCAGGGGCGGTACGGCACGGGCAGCGCGGCGAAGGTCCGCACTATTCCGTCGCTGGTCCCGAACGACGACCGTGCCGCGGCCCTCGCCGCCGGGAAACTGCCGAAATTCACCGTGACCGAGGACGATTACAACGCCTACTACCTGAACCAGATCTACGAACTGTTCACGCAGTACGGGCCCATTGACGAGCTGTGGCTGGACGGGGCGAATCCCTGGCGCGGCAACGGAATCAGCGAAACCTACGACTTCACGACCTGGTTCCGGATGATTCACGCGCTGTCGCCGGACACCGTCACGTTCGCCGGACCGGCGGGCGTGCGCTGGGTCGGCAACGAGCGGGGCCAAGCTCGGGAGACCGAGTGGAGTGCGCTGCCGACCACGGGCGATCCGAACACCGCGCACAACGAGGAGCTGTTCGTCGGCGGCGCGGAGGGCGCCGATCTCGGGTCGCGGCAGGTGCTCGCCGACCCGTCCGTGCGGTACCTGGAATGGGCACCGGCCGAAGCTGACGTATCAATCCGGCCCGGTTGGTTCTACCACCCGGACGAACAGCCGAAAACGCCTGCGCAACTCGTCGATCTTTACCGCGCCTCGGTGGGACGCAATGCCTCGCTGCTGCTGAACGTTCCGCCTGGCCCGGACGGTCGCGTCGCTCCGGCCGATGCCGCCGCGTTGGCGTCCTTCGGGCAGGCCATCGCCAGGACACAGGCGGTGAACCTCGCCGCCGGTGCGCGAGGGCTGGACGCGGTCACGGATTCCTCGCTGACCACGTCGTGGTCGCCGCCGCGCGGTGCGCTCGCCGGGACGATGGACGTGGTGTTGCCGAAGGCGGCCACCTTCGACCAGATCCGCTTGGGGGAGGACATCACCCGCGGTCAGCACGTCGAGGGCGCGAGCGTACAGGCCGAAGTGGACGGTTCCTGGCGCACGATCGCGACCGTCACCACGATCGGCGCCAACCGCCTCGTTACTCTTCCGTCGCCGGTCACCGCCCGCCACCTGCGCGTGGTCGTCACGCAGTCGCGGGCGACGCCTTACCTGGCTACCTTCGCGTTGTACCGCACTGTCCCCGCCGCCTGAGAGGAAGTCATGACTCTACGCCGCAGAGTTTGGCTCGCCGCTGCTGTCGCGACGAGTGCCCTGACCATCGTCCAACCGGCCTCGGCCAAGCCGGGTCCGGTACCGGTGGTTTCCCCGACGCCGCAACAGATCGACCGCGAGGCTGGCGACGTGTCGCTGCCGTCCTCGGTGGGACTGGTCACCGACAGCACGACTGACGGCCCGGCCAAAGATCTCTTGCTCGACCTGTTGAAACAGCACGGAGTCAAGAAGATCAACACAGGACCGCAGCGCGGGTTCGTCATCCGGCTCAGCAATGGCGGAGACGCGCCAACGCAGGCGGAGGGCTATTCGCTTGCTGTGCGCCGCGACGGCGTGACGATCAAGGGCAGGGATGGTGCCGGGCAATACTACGGCGTGCAGACGTTGCGGCAGCTGTTCGTCCGAAGTGGACACAGCTGGGCATTGAGCGGTGTCGCAGTACGAGACTGGCCGAACATGGCGCTGCGCGGGTCGATCGAAGGCTTCTACGGTCCACCGTGGACGAACGACGACCGGGTGCGGCAGATCAAGTTCCTCGGCGAAACCAAGGCGAACACTTACATCTACGGCGCGAAGGACGACGCGTATCTGCGGGCACAGTGGCGGGATCCGTATCCGCAGCAGGAGTTGGCCGCGCTCGGCCAGCTTGTCCGCACAGCGAACGCGAACCACGTCGACTTCACCTACGCGTTGTCGCCCGGGGTCTCGATCTGCTTCTCGTCGCCGCAGGACGTCGTCGCGGTGAAGGCGAAATTCCAAGCGGTGTACGACCTCGGCGTGCGCTCGTTCTCCTTGCCGTTCGACGACATCTCGTACACCAAGTGGAATTGCGCTGGCGACCAGGCGGCGTTCGGCGCGCCCGGTCAGGCCGCCGCGGGCAAGGCGCAGGTTTCGTTGCTCAACGAGATCACCAAGAACTTCGTGAAGACGCACGACGGCGTCCGTCCTTTGCAGACTGTGCCGACGGAGTACAGCGACCTCAAGGACTCGCCGTACAAGACGCAACTGCGGGAGAACCTCGACCCGTCCGTAGTCGTGCAGTGGACCGGCACCGCAGTGGTGCCGCCGAGCGTGACGAACGACGAAGCGCAGCAGGTGTCCACTGTGTACGGGCGAAAAGTGTTCCTCTGGGACAACTACCCGGTCAATGATTACGAGCAGTCCGCCGGGCGATTGCTGCTCGCGCCGTACGCGCATCGCGAAGCGGGGCTGTCGAAATATCTCAACGGGATCGTCTCGAATCCGATGAACCAGGAGGCGGCCAGCGAGGTCGCCGAGTTCGGGGTCGCCGACTTCTCCTGGAACGACGCGGGCTACTCGCCGGAGCGCTCGTGGCCGCAGGCGCTGGCCCGGCTCGCGGGCGGCGACCAACGCGCGACCGCGGCGCTGAAGGTATTCGCGGACCTCGAACACCTGGCACCCGTCTTCGGGCCGACGCCGTGGCAGCCGCAAGCGCCGGTTCTCGCTGCCCGGGTCGCCGAGTTCTGGCAGCACTGGAATGCCGGCGACCACCGTGCGCTGGGCAAACTGCGCTCGTACGCCGAACAGATCCGCAACGCTCCCGCCGTGATCCGGGGCGGGCAGGTGCAGAGCGCGTTCGTCAGCGAGGCAGGCCCGTGGCTGGACGCGACCGCGCTCTGGGGCGACGCCATGGTGACCCGGCTGGACGCCCTCGCCGCAGCGACCCGCGGTGACGACGCCACGGCCCAGCGTCTGACCGCAGCCGCGGACGCGCTGGTCAAGCGGGCGGAAGCGGTGAAGACCGGCAACAGCAACCGGTGGGGCGTGCGGCAGGCCCTCGTCGGCGACGGCGTGCTCGACGCTTTCCTCGTCCAGGTCCGCGCGGTGACGGCCGGATGAGCGGGGGAGGGATGGACGTGAGCAGGAGGAGCTTCCTCGGCGGCGCGGCCGCGGTCGCCGCGAGCACTGTGTTCGCCGGACCGGCGGGTGCGGCCGGCCGGCGCGGGCTGAGCGTGTCCGGCGACCGGTTCTTGCTGGACGGCAAGCCGTTCCAGATCGTTTCCGGCGCCATCCACTACTTCCGGTTGCGCCCGGACCAGTGGCACGACCGGCTGTCGCGGCTCAAAGCGCTGGGCCTCAACACTGTCGAAACCTATGTGGCGTGGAATTTCCATCAGCCGACGCCGGGCCGAGCGAATTTCCGCGGCGACCGCGACCTCGCGGGATTTATCCGGCTGGCCGGCGACCTCGGATTCCAGGTCATCGTCCGCCCGAGCCCGTACATCTGCGCGGAATGGGAATTCGGCGGCCTGCCCGCCTGGCTGCTCGCCGACCGCGACATGGAGCTGCGCTGCGCCGATCCGGCTTACCTCAAGGCAGTCGACGCGTGGTACGACCAGCTGATCCCGCAGCTGGCCCCGCTGGAAGCGCAACACGGCGGCCCGGTCGTGGCCGTGCAGATCGAAAACGAATACGGCAGCTACGGCAACGACACGAGCTATCTCGCACACCTGCGGGACAGCCTGCGCGCACGCGGAATGACGAGTCTCCTGTTCGTCGCCGACGGTGCTTCCGAATTCTTCATGCGCTTCGGCGAGCTGCCGGGAACGTTGGAGGTCGGCACCGGCGACGGCGACCCGGCGCCGAGCATCGCCGCGTTGAAAGCCTTCCGCCCCGGAGCGCCGGTCATGATGGCCGAGTACTGGGACGGCTGGTTCGATCACTGGGGCGAGTCGCACCACACCACCGATGCGCAGCAAACCGCCGCCCACATCGATCAGCTGCTCGCGACGGGTGCTTCAGTGAACCTGTACATGGCCTGCGGCGGCACCAACTACGGCTTCACTGCTGGCGCCAACACCTCCGGGCTGCAATATCAGCCCACCGTGACCAGCTACGACTACGATTCCCCGGTCGGCGAGGCAGGCGACGTCGGCGCGAAGTTCACCGCGTTACAGTCGGTGATCACCAAGTACACCAAGCAACCAGTCGTCCCGCCGCCCGCTCGCTCGCCGCGCCTGCCCGCGCAGTCGGTCACTCCGTCCGGCTCAGTGTCCCTTCTGGACTCGCTGCCCGCACTGTCCACAGTGGTCCGCTCGGCCCAGCCGGTCTCCATGGAACGACTGGGACAGTCGACCGGCCTGATCCACTACCGCACGACTGTGCAAGGCCCGCATTCCGGCCCGCTGAGCATCCACGGCCTGGCGGACCGGGCACTGGTGTTCGCCGACGGGGTGCAGCTGGGGATCCTGGACCGCAACCATCCGGACGGGACGCTGGACCTGAAGCTGGAGAAACCGCGGACCCGCCTGGACATCCTGGTCGACCCGATGGGCCGGGTGAACTACGGCCCGTACCTGGCCGATCGGAAGGGCATCGACGGCTGGGTCGCGATGAACACCCAGCAGAAGCTGTTCGGCTGGGAGATCCGTCCGCTGCCCCTGGACGACCTGTCCCGGCTGCGGTTCTCGTCCGCTCCGCCGGGCGCCGGCCCGGCCTTCCACCGCGCGACCGTCGCGGTCGCCGAGCCCGCGGACGGGTTCGTCGCCCTCCCCGGCTGGGAGAAGGGCGTGGTGTGGCTGAACGGGTTCAACCTCGGCCGGTACTGGAAGATCGGGCCGCAGAAGACGCTGTACGCGCCAAAGTCGTTGTGGCGGAAGGGGAAGAACGAACTGGTGGTGCTGGAAATGCATCATGCGGGGACGGCGATCGAGATCCGTCCGGAGGCCGACCTGGGCTGAGGGCGAGCCGTCCCGGCCGATGGCCGAGGGGTCACTGCTCCCCGGCGAGGTTCTCGATCGCCCGCTTCCGGCTGTGGTCGAACACGATCGAACTGCGGAACTGCACGACCTCCTTGCGGCTGCTGAGATCCTCGACGAGGAACGTGTGCAGCCGGGAGACGTCCGGGACCGCGACGTGCAGCAGGAAATCGTCGCCGCCGGCGAGCACGAAGACGGCCATCACCTCGGGCATGGCGAGCGCGTCGCGACGGAAGCGGTCGATGATCGGCTGGCTGAGCGGGCGGATCTGGGCGAACACCATGGCCTGCACCGACCGGCCCAGCGCGGGCAGGTCGACCTCGGCGTGGAATCCGGTCAGCACCTGGCGCGCCTGCAGCCTGCCGATCCGGTCGGAACAGGTCGACGCCGCGACGCCGACGCGCTCGGCCAGGTCGCGCATCGGGATCCGGGCGTCCTGCTGGAGTTCGCGGACGATGAGGCTGTCGATCCGATCGAGGTTCGGAGATTCGCTCATTTGCCGAACATATCACCGTCGTTGCTCCGACCAGGCGGTGGAAGGGGCAGTGTTGCGTCCGTGAACCGAACAGAGAGTTTTGCCGGGGAAGCACTGCAGGTCGTCCGCGGGGCTAGGTCGGGGGTCGCGATCGCCGTCGCGATCCATTCGACGGCGCGCGGTCCGGCGATCGGCGGGTGCCGGATCAAGGCGTACCCGTCGTGGCGGGACGGGGCGGACGACGCGCTGCGGCTTTCGGCGGCGATGACCACGAAGTGCGCACTGGCCGGTCTTCCCTACGGGGGTGGCAAAACCGTGGCGGCGCTGCCCGCGGATGGGATCGACCCGGCGCGGCGGCCGGACCTGATCGCCGACATCACCGAGGCGATCGCCGCGCTGGGCGGGCGGTACCGCACCGGGCCGGACATCGGGTCGACGTCCGAGGACATGGCGGAGATCCACCGGCTCGCGCACGGCTGGGCGTTCTGCCGTCCGGAGAGCCAGGGCGGCAGCGGGACGTCGAGCGTGGCGACGGCGAGGGGAGTCCTGGCGGCGCTTGAGGCCGGGGTCGCGCCAGGCTCGGTCGACGGGTCGCGGATCGGCGTGCTCGGGTTCGGCAGCGTCGGGCGGCTGATCTGCGAAGCGCTGATCGAGCGCGGCGCGAAGGTGGTGGTCACCGACGTCGACAACGGGCTGCGGCCGGTCGCGGAGCGGCTCGGTGCCGCTTGGACCACGGCCGACCTGGTGCGGGAGCCACTGGACGTGCTCGTGCCTGCGGCGACGGGCGGCTTGCTGACGGTCGAGTCGGCCGCCGCTTGCGGTGCGTCGCTGATCGTGGGACCGGCGAACAACCAGATCGCCGCCGAGGAGGTAGCGACGGTGTTGCGCGACCGGGGAGTCACGTGGATTCCGGATGTCGTGGCGAGTGCGGGCGGGATCATTCACGCCGTCGGCCGCGAAGAACTCGGAATGGACGAGGCGGCGGTGAACGCGAAGATCGACGCTATCGGTGACACGACGAATTCAGTACTGGCGCTTGCCCGGGAACGGGAGTGGACGACAGTGCGGGCTGCCCGGGAACTGGCGGCGCTCGCCTGAACGAAGAGCACGCCAAGGCTCTGGGAGCCTTGGCGTGCATTTCCTTTTCCGTGCGGTCAGTACCAATGCGCGCGGCCGCCGATACGGCGTCCGGTCCCGCCGAGCACCGCCAGGATCGCGCCGATCACTACGAGGGCGATCCCGATGCTCCACAAAATCTGGATCGAGGTGATGAACCCGATCACGAGCAGAATGACGCCGAGAACAATCACGGGGAGAACCTCGTCTTTCTTCTCTCGGTGGGGAATGTGGCGTGCTTACTCCCGGATACCCTCACTCGCTCGAGTGAAACATGACTTCGGCGGAGAATGCGGTCCGCGGGCATTCCCGGACACGCACCGTGAATTTGTCACCGCGTTGATCGGTTCGACGGCAGGAATTCAGGCAAATGGCGTAAGGGAGCGCGCCGGCGCCGGGGCCGCCGGGAAACCGGACGAAGCGGCCGATTCCGCGCTCGCCTGCGTCGGCGCGCCCGGACGGGCATCATGGGGTGGTGGCCGGGCCGCCTGCCCGGCAGGAACGACCGAGGACGGGACCGTGACGATGGACGAGCCGACCGACCCCAGTGCCGACCCGGCGCGCGACTTCCGCGTCGAGCGAGCGGACCGGCCCCCGGTCGCGGTGCTGGCGGTGTACGGCGAGGTCGACATGGTCACCGCGCCGCTGCTGACCGCCGCGGTCGACGAGGCGCTCGCCGGGGCCCCGCCGGTGCTGGTGCTGGACCTCGCCGCGGTGGAATTCCTGGCCTCCGCCGGGCTGACCGCGCTGGTGACCATCACCCAGCACCGGGCGTCCGGAGCCAGCCTGCGGATCGTCGCGTCCGGCCGGGCGACCATGCGGCCCATCCAGCTCACCGGGCTGGAGCAGACCCTGCCGCTGTACCCGACCGTCGACGCGGCGCTGGCCGGGTCCTGACCTGGGAAGTCTCCTTCGGACAGACAGCACGGGTGAACTCGCGCCGCACCGGGTAACCGGGCGGCGGAGAGGTTCCGGCGCAGCCGCAAGCGCTGGCGCCGCGAGCAGAAAGCCCGTCGAACGGGGGAGAACATGCGCATCGGCTACACCTTGATGACTGAACAGACCGGGCCGCGCGAGCTGGTCGGCTGCGCGACCGCCGCTGAGCAGGCCGGATTCGACTTCGCGGCCTGCAGCGACCACTATTCGCCGTGGCTGGCCGAACAGGGGCACGCGCCGTACGCGTGGAGCGTGCTGGGCGCGGTGGCCCAGGCGACCGAGCAGCTCGAACTCATGACGCTCGTGACCTGCCCGACGATGCGGTACCACCCGGTGGTGGTCGCGCAGAAGGCCGCGACGGTGCAGTTGCTGTCCGACGGCCGCTTCACCCTCGGGCTCGGCTCGGGGGAGAACCTGAACGAGCACGTCGTCGGCTTGGGCTGGCCGTCGGTGTCGGTCCGGCACGACCGGCTCGCCGAGGCCGTCCAGATCATCGGCGGCCTGTTCGACGGCGGCACGTTCACCTACACCGGAAAGCACTACCGGGCCGACGGGGCGAAGCTGTGGGACCTGTCGCCGACGCGGGTGCCGATCGCGATCGCGGTATCCGGCCCGAAGTCCGTGAAGCGGTTCGCGCCGGTGGCCGACGCGATGGTCGCGGTCGAGCCGAAAGCCGAGCTGTGCACGGAATGGGACCACGAGCGGCTCGGACCGCCGACGCGCAAGATCGGGCAGCTGCCGGTCTGCTGGGACCCGGACCGCGGGGCGGCGATCCGGCGGGCGCACGAGCAGTTCCGGTGGTTCGGCTCGGGCTGGCCGGTGAACGCGGAACTGCCGGGAACGCAGGCGTTCGACGCGGCGACCCAGTACGTGCGCGAGGACGACGTGGCGGCGGGGATTCCGTGCGGCCCGGATGCCGGGCCCATTGTGGACGCGGCGAAGCAGTTCGCTCAGGCGGGGTTCACGGATCTGGCGTTGGTGCAGATCGGTGGGCCGGAGCATCAGCCGGAGTTCATGAAGTTTGCTGAGCGGGAGTTGTTGCCCGCGTTGCGGTAGCGGATCGAGGGAGCTGGGCCCGGGTGTCGAGGTGCCCGGGCCCAGCTGTGGGTCACGGGTGGCGCAGGAGCGCGCCGAATCCGTCGGTGAGGTCGCTCGTCACGCAGGCCGGGTTCACGGATCTAGCGTTGGTGGGCCGGAGTATCAGCCGGAGTTCATGAAGTTTGCGGAGCGGGAGTTGTTGCCCGCGTTGCGGTAGCAGATGGAGGAAGCTGAGCCCGGGCGTCGAGGCGCCCGGGCCCAGCTGTGTGTCACGGGTGGCGCAGCAGCGCCCCGAATCCGTCGGTCAGGTCGAGCCGTTCGTCGATCACCACGACGTCCGCGCCGACTGCCACCGCTGCGTAGGGCAGGGCTTCGTCCGCGCGTCGACGGGCTGGGTCGGCCACACCGAGTGCGTCCAAACGGGATTGGGCGACGCCGACCTGCGTCGGTTCCGAACCGGTGTACACACTGGCCTCGCCGGAGTCGCCGACCAGCAGCGTCTCGACATTCGCCTCCGCCAGCGCCGCGGTGACGGCGGACAATCCCGTGACCGCCAGGGCCGATTCGCGAGCGGCGTCGGCACGGAAGCGTTCGGCAAGATCGTCCAGCTCGCGCAATCGTTGCCCGGTAAGCACTTCGTGCACGGCCCGGTCCAGTTCGGCCCGGCCGGCGCCGGAGGCTCGGCTGCCCGCGTCGACCTCCGCGGCGAGCGAACGGGCCGGTTCGGGCAGGCGCTCGTGCAGTTCGGTGCGGGCTTGGACCTCGCCGGCCAGCACGATCGCTCGCGGCCGCACGCGTTCGGCGGTCTTCGCGAGGTGATCGGCGACCTCCGAAAGGTTGTTGTGCGCGGTCTGCTCCGCATGCGACTGGATGTCGCGGTGCGCGGGACCGCCGCCGCGAACCTTGTGCACCGGGTGCTCCTGCCCGTGCACGGTCTCGGTTTCGACACTGCCGTCCGGCCGGTGCACCTCGATGTCCGCGCCGGTCCGGTCGACGAGCACCACCAGATGCGCGGGCGCTTCTTCCAGATGGCTCACGGTCGGCAGGAAGTACGGCAGCGCGGAGAACCGCGCCACCTGCGTCGGCGGCGGAGCCGCGAGCCGCCGGTCGAGCAGGACGTTGCCGTGCGCGGCGACGAGCGTGCGCCCGGCCCGGCCGACCGGCGGCGAGCTTTCTTCAACGGCGCGCAGGACGGCATCGACGCTCGGCCGGTCGGCGCCCTGGTCCTCGAGCGCGGCCTCGATCTCCTTGAGCCGCAACCGCAATTGCTTCGCCGCGTCCTCGGTGTCGTGCGATTCGTCGAAGTGCACCGAGACGAACGGTCCGTCTGTCAGCAGCGCGCGCAGTTCGTGTGTGTCCATTTCGGATTCTTCCTCCCAATGTTCGGGACAGCCTCACCGGGTCCGCGGCAGCTCGGGCGAGGCGGTGTCCAGCGGGACCGCGCCGGAACGGACGAGTCCCAGCTGGACAGTCTGTCGCCGGCCCGCCTTCTCCAGCGCCCAGTCGGTCGCGGTGCGCAGGCGGTTTCCCGGCAGCGACAGCAGGTGGTAGCCGCGGGTCACCAGCCGGGCGGGAAGGCCCGCCAGCGGGATGTGCAGCGGATTGGCCGCGCCCTGGCCGGACCCGAGGTCGACCGCGAAGCCGAGGTCGTGGTGCCGGTACTTGCGCGCGCGGCCGACGCCGAGCGACGCGGCGACGTTGTTCCCGGCCAGTTTCCCTTGCCGCTGCGCGTGTTGCGCGGTCATCGGCGTGGTTTCGCCGGGACGGGTCAGGTCCGGCACCGCCGCCGCGTCGCCGCAGGCGAACACGTCGGCGCGGCCCGGCACGTTCAGCTCCGGCGTGACGACCAGCCGGCCCTTCACGGTTTCCAGGCCGAGGTCGGAGACCAGCGGATCGGGGCGGACGCCCACGCACCACACGAGCGTGTGCGTCGGGACGGCGTCGCCGGTGGTCAGCGTGACGCCTTCGACGTCCGCCTGGTCGACCGAGGTCTTCATCCGGACCTCGACGCCGCGCTCGCGCAGCACCCGGTCGGCGGTGGCGCCGAGCCGGGGGTCCAGTTCGGGCAGCACGCGTTCGGCGATGTCCAGCAGCAGCCAGCGAATCTGCTGCCCCTCGAGTTCGGGATGGCGGCGCGCGAGGGCCGCGGTGAACTCCGGGCCCTGCGCGGCGACCTCCGTGCCGGTGTACCCCGCGCCGACGACGACGAACGTGCACCGGGCGTCGCGCTCGGCCTGGTCGTCGGTCGCGGCGGCCAGTTCGATCTGCCGGGTCACGTGGTCGCGCAGGTACAGCGCTTCGGGCAGGCCGCGGAATCCGTGCGCGCACTCGGCGACGCCGGGGATCGGCAGCAGCTTGTTGACGCTGCCCGCGGCGAGGATCAGCCGGTCGTAGTCCAGCTTCCGCTCGCGGTCTTCGGGGTCGGTGTAGGTCACGGTGCGGGCGTCGAGGTCGACCGATCCGGCGGTGCCCAGCGCCAGCCGCACGCCGCGCAGAGTGTCCGGAATGGACACCGCGACGTGCCGGGGGTCGACGATCCCGCTGGCCACCTCCGGCAGCAACGGCAGGTACAGGAAATAGTCGGTGGGGTTCAGCACGACGATCTCGGCGCGGTCCCCGAGGGTGCGCAGCAGTTTGTGCGCCGCGTGGTACCCGGCGAACCCGCCGCCGACGATCACGACTCGCATGGGCGGCCTCCTTTCGCTCGACGGGTACCCGGAGCGCGGCCGCGCAATCGCGCCGGTTTCGCCCCGCCGCGTCCCGGGCACCCGGGTCCGGTACCCGATGGCGAGGAGGAGCGCATGAGCAGCACGATCACCGAAATCGTGGACGTGGACGTCCCGGTGTCGACCGCGTACAACCAGTGGACGCAGTTCGAATCGTTCCCCGAGTTCATGGAGGGCGTGGAGGAGATCCGCCAGCTCGACGCCACGCACACGCACTGGGTGACCCGGTTCGGCGGCGTCGGCAGGGAGTTCGACGCGACGATCACCGAGCAGCACCCGGACGAGCGGGTCGCGTGGCGCTCGGACTCCGGGCCCGACCACGCCGGGGTGATCACCTTCCACCGGCTGGGGGACACCAAGACGCGCGTCACCGCGCAGATGGAGCTCGACCCCGAGGGACTCGCCGAGAACGCCGCCGACAAGCTCGGCATCCTCGACCGGCGCGTGAAGGGGGACATGCTGCGGTTCAAGCAGTTCATCGAACAGCGCGGACGCGAAACGGGTGCGTGGCGCGGCGACGTGGAACGCCCGAGCTGACCGCGGGGTAGCGAACCCCGCACGAGATCCGTAGCGAAAGGAGAACAGCATGGCCCGCGTGGCAGTGCTCGTGGACGAAATGACCGAGGACGACGAATTCCGGGTGCCGTGCGAGCGGTTGCGCGCCGCCGGGCACGAGCCGGTGGTGGTCGGCCTGGCGAAGGGCAAGAAGCTGACCGCGTTGCACGGCACCGAAATCACGACCGACCAGGCCGTGGACGACGTGGCCGCGGCGGACTTCGACGCGGTCGTGGTGCCCGGCGGGTACTCGCCGGACAAGATCCGCACCAGCGAGCCGATGGTCGCGCTGGTCCGGGAAACGGCCGCCGCGGGCAAGCCGGTCGCGGCCGTGTGCCACGGTCCTTGGCTGCTCGCCGAGTCCGGATTGGCGCGCGGCCGGACGGTGACGTCGTGGCCGTCGCTCCAGACCGACCTGCGCAACGCCGGTGCGGAGTGGGTCGACCGCGAAGTCGTGACGGACGACGGCGTGATCACGTCGCGGAATCCGGACGACCTGCCCGCGTTCTGCGACGCGCTGCTGGAACGGCTGAAGTAGAGCTGGACGTACGTGAGGGGAACCCTGAAGGAATCAGATTCCTTCAGGGTTCCCCTCACGTATCTCTGTTTCGCCGTGGCGGCTAAGGCTCAGGACAGCGCGAACCGGATGCCGAAGTGGTTGAGTGTCGCGGGGAGCCGCCCCGGCTGGAGGCCGGCGGCGGTGCCTCGCGGCGCGAAACCCGCTTGCTGCAACAGAGCGGCGAGCAGCGTTGACGCGGTGAAGAGCACGACGTCGCGGCCCGGGCACACGCCCGGCCCGGCGCTGAACGGCACGAGCGCGGGATTGGCTTTGGCGCGGCCGTCCAGCCAGATGTCCGGGACGAAGGAATCCGCGTACGGCAACGTTTCCGGGTCGCGATGGAAGAACGGCGTGTAGATCAGGAACGACGTTCCCTCGGGGCCCCACGCGGTGTCCTCGGTGCTTTCGCGCAGCAGAGCGGGTGTCGTCGGCCAGAGCCGGATGGACTCCAGGACACAGGCGCGCAAGTACGGAAGCTGTTGCGGCTTCGAGAGATCCGCTTCGGCGACTTCCCGGCGGGCCTCGGCGAGCTCGTCCGGATGCGTTGCGAGCAAGGCAAGTGCGCGCAGGGTGGCGATCGCGGCGGCGTCGAAGGCGAACAGCCAGTGCGGCACCTGCCCGGTCGGGTCGTCCTCCTCATCGGCCGGCTGGTTCGCCATCGCCGCGCCGAGGCTGCCCGGGCGGTCCAGGCCGAGCTGACGGTCGAGCAAAGACTGGAACTGGCGGCGCTGGTCCTCGCGGCGCGGGTGCGCGAAGGCCCAGTTGGCGTTGAGCCGCAGCTGGTCCAGCAGATCGGTGACGCGCCGGTCGGCCGTGGTGTCGCCGCCGAGCACGATCTTGCGGATGATCGTCCAGAAGTGCTCGGTGAACTGGGTCGCGTCGAGGTCGGGGAAGCCGGAAAGCATTTCGTGCGCCTCGGTGCGGATGGTGTCTGCCCAGGTGCCCGCGAGTTCGTGTGCGGCCCGGCCTGGTTCGAGGACGGTTTCGTTGAGCTTCCGCCGCCGCGCGCGGTTGGCGCCGCCGGAGATCAGGACGCCGTGCGGCTGGAAATGGCGCAGGGCCGCGTCTTTTTCAGTGGTGTCCGGGCTGAACGGGCTCGGCGTGCCCGCCAGCAGCGAGCCGACGTGGTTCGCCTCGAGCACCAGGCGGAACGAGCGGCCCGGGACCGGCAGGTCGAGCGGACCGGGCCCGTAGCGGGCGCGCAGGTCGTGCAGCAGGCGGATGCCCGAGCGGTCGACGTGCAGTTTCTGCGCCGCGGCCATCGCGCGGGGGCGGCGTTTGATCAGTCCGATGCCGACGGTGGGGGCGACCACCCGCGCGAGGATGCGTCCGGTGTCGCGGGCCGACGCCCGCTGCGGGCGGATGTCGGCCGGGGGCAGTTCGGACAAGTCCGGGCTCGCGGTCGCGTGGGTAGTCGCCATGCTGTTCGGATACCCGGGCCGGTCCGGGCGAAACCTGGCGATGCTCGTGTCCATTGTGGACGATTGGAACCGCCAGGTGCGGAACGGTTCCGCGGGCGAGAGCGAGGTCCGGACAGTCCACAATGCCGTCGGCGGGGCCGGATTCGGGCTGGTCGCGGGCACTGCGCTGCGGTACCGTCGTCTCAGGAGCGGTTCAGCCCACGTGCCGTCGCCTTACCCCAAGCGGCCCGCTTGATCCGGGCCCGGGGCCGGGCCGCACTGATTCGGCCCGGTCTCGCATCCGCGAGGAGGGCTCGATGCACGAAACGTTTGCTTGCCTGCCGGGCGCACCGGCGAGAATCGCGATCACCGCCACCGCCGGCGAAACCGTCGTCGCGGTGTCCGACGAACTGGACCGGCGCTCCACCGACCGGCTCCGCGACGTGCTGGCCGAGGAGACCGCGCTGGGCCCGCCGAAGGTGGTCGTCGACGTCTCCGGCCTCACGTTCTGTTCGGTCAGCGGCCTGGAAGTACTGGTCGAAGCCGCGCGGGAGGCGTCCCTGGCGGGCGTCGCGTTCGTCGTGGTCGCCGCACAGCACGCCGTCCTGCGGCCGCTGCGCGTTCTCGGGCTCGACCGGGAGCTGCGGGTGGTCGAACGCCTCTCCGACGCCCTCGCGCCGAGCGCTGCCCCGAGCACGCTGGCGGCTGACGTCCGTTAACCCCGTTCGCCCGGCCCGGCCCGCTCAGCGGGCCGGGCTCGAACTGTGCCCGTGAGCTGGGCGGAGCCGAGCGAGGACCCTGCCGCGCGCCCGAGATCCGAGTACCGTGGCAAGCGCTGGAGAACATCCGGGCCGAAGGGAGGTAACCGTGGAGGGCGGAACGGTCGATTGCTCGGCCGTGGTGCGGCTGAGCGGCGACCCCACGGGGTTGCGCGGAGAGGTGGGCAAGGCGCTGGCCGCGGAGCCGCGGACGGTGGTTTTCGAGCTGAGCGAGCTGACCTCGTTCTCCCGCGAAGACCTCGCAGCGCTGCGCGAGACCGCCCAGCCGAGCGAAGCGGTCTTCGCCTGCCAGGAGGGCGGGGTGGCCCGCCAGGTGCTCGAGGAGGAGGGCGTCCTGTTCTCCGATTCGGCGTCCGAGGCGCTGGCGTACGACGACAAATCGCTGCGGCCGTCCGGCGAGCGGTTCCGGACTCTCACGGAGATGCTTCTGGCGGCGCGGAGCGTCGGCGATGTCCTGCAGCTGATCGTGGACGCGACGGCTTCGCTGGTGCCCGCCGCGGATCTGGTGTCGATCACCCTGCGCGCGCCGGACGGCAACTTCCACACCGCGGCCTACACCGATCCGGCGGCCGCCGACCTGGACCTGCTGCAGTACAAGCTCGAGGAAGGCCCGTGCCACGACGCGGCGGTGCCGGACCGCCCCGAGTTCCTGGAAGCCGCTGACCTGCGCCGGGACGCACAGTGGCCGCGGTGGTCCCCGGCGGTAGCCGAGCTGGGCTGGCGCGCGGTGCTGGCGACCGCACTGGCCGACGACGCCGTGGCGCGGTTCTCCGGCGCGCTCAACCTCTACTCGCGCACTCCCGGCGGCCTGACCGATGCCGACCGCGACGTCGTGCTGCTCCTGGCCAGCCACGCGACCCTCGCGGTGGCCGAAACGGACGCGGTGACCCGCAACGAGCTGAACCAGGCCCAGTTGCGGCGCGCGCTGGACAGCCGCGACGTGATCGGCCAGGCGAAAGGCATCATCATGGCGCGCCGGGGGCTCGACGCGCAGCAGGCGTTCGACCTGCTGCGCCGGACCTCGCAGCAGCTGAACGTGAAGCTGGTCCACCTGGCGGGCACGCTCGCCGCCCGGCACGAGGAACTGGACGGGCCGATCGCGGAGCTGGGGGAGCCCGACCCGGTGTGACGGCCGGGGCGTCGCGGGCGGGGTGTCGAGGGCACTGGCCGGGCGATCGCGTGGCGGGGATGGTTTTTGCCGGTTGAGCAGCGGCTGGCTTCCGGCTCTCTGCGTGGGGAACGGCCGGGGACGTGGGCTCGGGTGATCGCGAGTCGGGCACGGCTTCCTGCTTGCTGAGCTCCGGGCGCGGGCTTCCGGCTCTCGTCGCGGTCGGGGGCGTCCGATACGGGTTTCGCTTCCTCAGCAGCAGACGCAGCGTGCGGAGCACGGACTCGGTTTCCCCACTCGGGCAGCGCGACTGACCGCCGAATACGAGGTGTCCGGAGCCGCTCCGCCGGGTAGCCGGGGACGGAGGATTCGACTGAGGAAGGAGCCCGTCATGGTGCACCCCGTGCCGCCCGGACCGGAGCCCGTCCCGTCGCCGCCGGAGCCGGTGCCGCCGTTCCCGCCGGAGCCCGCCCCGCCGCCGCGTCCCGGGCCGGGACCGTTGCCGCCGCCGGAGCCGCCCGTCCCGCCGAAGCCGCGGTGACGGGGTAGCCAGCTTGGGCGCGGGGCCCGATTGCCGGGCGAGGCGACCGGGTACCTCCCGGGAAAGCGCCGCACGGGAACGGAGGCCGGTGATGGACGAAGCGGACCGGGCCGAACCGGGAGTCGTGGTCGGGGACGACGGATCCGACGGCGCCCGCCTGGCCGTCGACTGGGCGGCCGCCGAGGCGGAGGCGCTCGGGACCTGTCTCGTGCTCGTCCGGACGATGACGCTGCCGATGCCGAACGTGGATTTCGTGCCCGGCGTGATCACCCCGGTCGCGGGCGAGATCGTGGCCGATCAGTCCGTGGTGGACTACGCGGAGAAGGAGCTGGCCGAGGTCGCCGCCGAGATCGGCCGGAAACGGCCGGGGCTGCCGGTGCGCACGCGGGTGCGGTTCGGCCGGGCGAGCTGGGAACTGGCGGACATCGGACGGCAGGCGGAGCTGATCGTGGTCGGCGCGTCCGGCCGCGGCGGGCTGCCGCGGCTGCTGCTCGGGTCGACCGCCTCGCAGGTGGTGCACACGAGCGCGCGTCCGGTCGTCGTGGTCCGTCCGTCGGGGAAGAAGACCGGGCGCGTGGTCGTCGGCGTGGACGGATCGCCGGCGAGCGTCGCGGCGGTGCGGTACGCGTACGACTTCGCCGACCGGCACGGTTGCGCCTTGCACGCGGTGCACGTGTGGTCGGAACCGCCGGAGGACGTCTTCGGCCCGGCCCGCTCCGGCGGCGAGGGGCAGCAGACCCCGGAGGACGAGGGCGAACGGCTGCTCGCGGAGTCGCTCACCGGTCTCGGCGAGCGACATCCGGACGTCGTGGTGCGGCGGGAGGTCGCGCTCGGCAGCGTGGCCGAGGTGCTGCTGGACCACGCGGAATCGGCGACGCTGCTGGTGGTCGGCGGGCACGGTCGCGGTGCGTTGCGGGGCGCGTTCCTCGGTTCGGTGAGCCACGCGATGGCCTATCACGCACCGTGTCCGGTCGCGATTGTCCGGGAGGGCGTCGAGGAACACCCGGGCTAGCGCTGCAAGCTCCGCCGCACCAGCGCTGCGGCCAGCCGGGCCGAAACTTCGCCAGGCACCAGTTTCGCGAGACGTTTCGGATCGGTGGGCAGACCGGCTTTCTTCGCGCCGGCCAAGGCTTTTCGGTCGAAGTACGGGCGCAGCCACGGCCACACCGCCTGTGCCTCGCGGCAGAAGATCTGCGCGCCGGTCGGGCCGATCCGGGGGAACTCGGCGATGAGCTTTTCCAGCCGTCGCGGGTCGCCGTCGGCGGCGTCGGCCATGCGGCGCAGATCGTCGCGATACTGGTCGCGGATGAACTCGGCGCCTTCGCCGAGGTGGTGCGAAGTGCTTTCGTCGTACCGGACGTAGTGGGCGCGACCGAGCGCGTCAACGCGTTGCTGCCACGTGGAATCGCGCATCGCGGCCGGGGACCGCCAGCCCGAACGGGAGAGTTCGCGTGCGGCGGCGACTGCGATGCCGGCGCTGATCCGCGTCGACAACAGGGTGGCGAGGACCAGCAACCGGTACAGCGGCTGCGGTTTGTCGGCCAGCTTGATCCCGGCTTCCTCGGCGAACGTCGTGCCGTGTTCGGCGAGGAGTTCGTCCACTCGGCGCATGCGGGCCGGTTTCCCGTTCGGGCGGAAGCAAAACTCAGCGCTGGTCAGGGAAAGGTTCCTTGGCGAACTCGACGCACAGCCGCCAGCCGTCCGTGCCGGGCGCGGGTTCGGTCCAGGCGTCGAGCGCGTCGGTCAGCGCGCGCAGGATGTGCCAGCCGACCTCGTCCGGTCCGGGCGGGAACGCCCACGACGACGTGGTGGCGACGGTGACCGTCATCCGGCCGGCGCAGCGGAACGCGCATTCGAGAACCGCGCCGTCGTCCGCCCGGCGGGCCTGCGCCGCCACCGCCTCGTCCACGGCCAGCCGGAGATCGGCCACCTCGTCGACGGTGAACTCCGCCGGGGCGGCGACGTCCTCGGCCACCATCCGGGCGAGGAAGAGCAGTTCTCCGTGTGCCGGAAGACGCAGCTCGACCACGGGGGAAACCGCGGCCAGCACGCCCGTTCCGTCCGTGTCGCGCTGAACCATGCGTTTCGGGTTACCCCGCCCCGCGCCACGCCAATCATCCCCGTCCGGCGGCACCCGAACGGCCCGTTTCCGGCGCGGCACGGCGGGTAACCGGGGGATCGGAGCACGCAGGGAAAGGAGTACCCGGCATGAGCACCAACGCATACCTCTCGTTCCTCGCGATCGGGATCGCGCTGGTCCTGGTGGACGGCCAGATCATCTACCGCAGCGGCCGCCGTTACCTCGCGAACGCCTACGGGGACCCCGGAGCCGGCGCGTCGATGACCCGGCTGGTGACCGTGTTGTTCCACCTCGTGACCCTGGGCGTCCTGGCCCTGGTGTCGCTCGTCGACCTCGGCGGCAGCGACCTGCCGGGCGTGGTCGGCCGGGTGGGCGTGCTGTTGCTGATCCTGGCGTTGGCGCACGCGGCGACGCTGGGTGCGCTGGCGCGGATTCGCGGGGAGCAGGACGTGGCGGACGCGATCGCGCATCGCGACGAGCGGCGGGCGCGCCGGTCGGAGACGGATCTGCAGGCTCCGACGGTGACGCCGGTGCCGGGTCAGGAGGGCCGGCATCCGGATGTGAGCCCGTCGTTGGAGCAGCGGTCGCCGTATACGGCTTGAGCTTGAGTGCGCAGGGACCGGTGCGTTTCCGCGAAAATACCGCGGGAACGCACCGGTCTCTCTGTGTCGCACTGTCTACAAGCGAGGGTCGACCGGCTCCGATTCCAAGGCCAGCACGGCGAAAACGCACTCGTGCACGCGCCACATCGGCTCGTCGCGGGCGAGGCGGTCCAAGGCTTCGAGGCCGAGGCCGTACTCCCGCAGCGCCAGCGATCGCTTGTGGCCGAGGCCTCGTTGCCGCAGCCGGGTCAGGTGGCGTTCTTCGGTGTAGTCGGGGCCGTAGATGATCCGCAGGTACTCCCGTCCGCGCACCTTCAGCCCTGGCTGCACCAGCCCGCGCGAGCCGCGGACCAGGTTGGCGGCCGGTTTGACCACCATGCCCTCGCCGCCGTTCGCGGTGAGTTCGGTCCACCAGTCGAGGGCCGCCGCGACTGAGGCGGGGTCGGTGGTGTTGACCGGCAAACGTCCCGTCGGGGCCAGGAAACCGTCGCTGCTTTCGACGAGTCGGTCCGCCAGGGCGAGATGCCAATCGTGCGGCCGCTTGTGGTGGGCCTGGCCCGCCGACGCCAGCACCTGGAACGGCGCGAAGCGCACGCCGTCGAGGCCGTCGGTCGGCCAGCAATAGCGTCGGTACGACTCGGCGAACGCGTCCGCGTTGGTGGCGCGGGAACGCGTGCGCTCCAGCAAAGCGGACACGTCGAGACCGGACTTCTCAGCGGCGGCCAGCGCACTCACGGCAGCCGGGAGAGCCGAGCGCGCAGCAGCGCCGACCGCCGCGTACTGGTCGCGCAGCAACTGCTCGGCCTTCACGCTCCACGGCAGCAGTTCGCCGTCGAGCAGCAGCCAGTCTGAGCCGAGTTCGTCGAACAGACCGGCCTTCTCCGCGGCCGCGCGGATGCGGTCGACCGCTTCGGCCGTAAGCGTTTCGGGGAAGAAATGCCGTCCGGTCCGCGTCCACACCGCGCCGAGGGCGTCGCCGGGTGCGCCGAAGCGGGCGCGGGCCGCGTCGAGCGAGCGGCACACGAGGGCGACGGCGCGCGAACCCATGTGCTTTTCCTCGCACACCACGGAATCCACGCCTTCCGCGCGGAAATAGTCGAACGCCTGCGAAGGGTGTTCCAGCAGCCCGTCGGCCGTCGCGGTGGCGACCGGCGACATCGTCGGCGGCAGGTAGACCAGCCAGCGCGGGTCGATCGCGAACCGCGACATCACCTCCAAAGCCGCCGCGGCGTTCTCCTCGCGGACGCCGATCCGCTTCTGGTAGGCAGTCTCGATCACGCGGCGGCCCAGGACGTCGGTGACGTCGAGAACGCCCGGGTCGCGCCGTGCGACCGGCTCCGCGGCGGCCGGGTTGGCGGGGAACGGCTTGGCGGGCTCGTAATAAACCTCGGCCGCCGGGACGGAGACGATCTCCTTTTCCGGATACCGCAAGGCCGTGAGCGTCCCGCCGAACACGCAACCGGTGTCCAGGCACAGGGTGTTGTTCACCCATTCCGCGGAGGGCACCGGGGTGTGGCCGTAGACGACCATCGCGCGGCCGCGGTACTCGTTCGCCCACGGATAACGCACGGGCAGGCCGAATTCGTCGGTCTCGCCGGTGCTCTGCCCGTACATGCAGAAGCTCCGCACCCGTCCGGACGCGCGGCCCTGGAAGCGTTCGGTGATCCCCGCGTGCGCGACGACCAGCTTGCCGCCGTCCAGGACGTAGTGGCTGATCAGGCCGTCCATGAATTCCTGTGCTTCGGCCCGGAACTCGGCCGTCTCCGCCGCGAGCTGCTCGATCGACTCCGCGAGCCCGTGCGTGACCTGCACGTTCCGGCCGCGCAGCGCGCGCAGCAGCTTGTGCTCGTGGTTTCCGGTGACGCAGAAGGCATTTCCCGCACGCACCATGCCCATGACGAGCCGCAGCACGCCCGGAGTGTCCGGGCCGCGGTCGACGAGATCGCCGACGAACACCGCCCTTCGCTCCGGATGCCGCGCCCCGATCGCACGGCCCTCGTCGTCGCGCTCGACGGCATAGCCGAGTTCGCCGAGCAGCGCTTCAAGCTCTACGCGGCAGCCGTGGATGTCGCCGACGATGTCGAACGGCCCGGCCTCGTGCCGCAAATCGTTGTACAGCGGGACGCGCGTGATCGTCGCCTCGGCGGTCTCCTCCGGCGTGCGCAAGACGTGCACTGTCCGGAAGCCTTCCTTCTGCATGCTCCGCAACCCGCGGCGTAGCTGATCTCGCTGCCGCCGGACCACGTGCGCACCGAAGGTCCGGTCCGGGCGCTCGGCGTTGCGCGCGACGCACAGCGATTCCGGCGGGTCCAAGACGATCGCCACCGGCAGGACGTCGTGTTCCTTCGCCAGCGCGACCAGCGATTTGCGCGAGTCGGGCTGCACGTTGGTGGCGTCGATCACGGTCAGCCGTCCGGCGGCGAGCCGCTTGCCGACGATGTAGTGCAGGACGTCGAACGCGTCGTTGGTCGCCGACTGGTCGTTCTCGTCGTCGGACACCAGCCCGCGGCAGAAGTCCGACGAAATCACCTCGGTCGGCTTGAAATGCGTACGGCCGAACGTCGATTTGCCGGACCCGCTCGCGCCGACGAGGACGACGAGGCACAGATCGGGGATCTCAAGGGTGCTCATGCCGCGTCTCCTTTCGTGAACAGGGCCAGCTGCGTCGCCGGACCGACCTCGGGGTCGTCGGAACCGACCGGCAGCATCCGCACGCCGTAGCCGTGACTGCTCGCGACCCGCTCCGCCCACGCGCGGAACTCGGCGCGCGTCCACTCGAAACGGTGGTCGCGGTGACGCAGCTTGCCCGCGGGCAGCGACTCGAAACGCACGTTGTACTCGCGGTTGGGCGTGGTCACGATGACCGCTCGCGGCGCGGCGAACTCGAACACCGTGCGCTCCAGCGCTTCGAGCCGCGGCGGGTCGACGTGCTCGACGACCTCCATCAGCACCGCCGCGTCGAGCCCGGCGAGCCGGTCGTCGCGGTAGGTGAGCGAGGACTGCAGCATCTCCAGCCTCGAACGCTCCATTTCGGACCTGCGCTCCAGCCGCAGCTTCCGCGCCGCGACCTGCAGCGCGCGAGCCGAGACGTCCGTGGCCACTATCCGCTCCACCGACTTCTCGGCCAGCAGGTCGCGCACCAGCGCGCCCTCGCCGCAGCCGAAGTCGCCGACCGAACGCGCTTGCAGCGACCGGAGCACGGCCATGATCGTGCCGCGCCGCTGCTCGGCCAACGGCACCGGACGGTCCGGCGCTTCGAGGACCGCGGGCGCAGCGAGCGCGTTGTCGATTTCCTCGGGCTCGGAATCGTCCACTTCGGCCAGTCGCGTCAACGCAGCGGTCGTCAATGCCCGGCGATGCGCGAGGTAGCGGCGGGTGATCAGCTCCTTCTCTGGATGCCCGGCGAGCCAGTCGCCGCCGGCGCGCAGCAGCTTGTCGATCTCCTCTTCGCCGACCCAGTAATGCTTCGCGTTGTCGAGGACCGGGAGCAGCACGTAGACGTGGTTGAGCGCGTCGGCCAGCCGGAACTCGCCGGTGAGCCGCAGGTCGACATAGCGTGAATCGCCCCACTGCGGGAACTGCGGATCCAGCGGAAGCACGGTGGCCTCGACCGTCCAGCCGAGCGATTCGAACATCCGGCGCACCAGGTCGGCGCCGCCCGGACAGGCGGGCACCCGGATGTCGAGCGGAATCGCAGCGGCCGCCAGCTCCGGATGCGACTTGCACCGCCCGGCGAGCGCGGTGCGGAAAACTTCCTTGAGCGCCACGGAAAGCAGGCTCGACGCCGCGTAGGGACGGTCGTTGACGTACTGGCCGAGCGTGAACCCGTCGCCGGCACCGGTCTTGCCGCGCACCAGCGCCACTGGGTCGACCTCGAGCATGAGCGCGGCGGTGCACCGCTCGTCGGACGTCTCGGGGTAGAAGACGTGCGCTTGCCCGGCGGAAAGCTCGAACGACTGCACCCGGCCTGGGTGCTTGTGCAGCAGGTACCCCAGGTCGGACGCGGGCTGGTGGGTGGTGGTGACTGTCAGGAACACCAGGGGAGTATTCCGGATGGCATTCGCCCGTGTCGCGGGAGTTTCCGTGATGTGTCTTTGATGACGTCCAGCGCCGGTAACGATTCGCGAAACCGGAAAGATCTACCACCGAGCACGAGACGGGGAGTTCTTTCAGGCGGCAACGGTGCACTGCCTGTGCGGCTTACCCGAGCACTGTCAATTTCTTCGACGACCACGGCTGGTCCAGAACAAGGAAACACGATGAGCGACCAGGACTCCGCCGCACCGCGCACGGATCGCCGATACCGGCTGGCGACCGCGGCGGTCGTGCTGGCCGTCACAGCCGTGCTGGGCGGTTCGGGCTGGTGGCTGTTCAGCGGACGCACCGTGGGCGGGTACGCGCTGCCGGACGGCGCGATTCCGATCGGCGACCGTGACGTCTGCGCCAACACCGTGACGGTCATGCTCGGCACCGATGCCGAGATGACGGCGGTCGCCCGGGCGCTGCGCGGCGATCCCCGGGTCCTGCGGTCCTACACCGAGAACAAGCAGGACGGCTACGTGAGGTTCCGGAAGATGTTCGCGAACGAGCCGGAGCTGCTCGAGCTGACGTCAGCCGACGCCCTGCCCGCTTCGGTGACCGTGGTGCCGAAGGACCAGACCGACACCGAGGGCATCGCCGAGCAGCTCCGCGTCCAGTTCCCCGAGGCTCGGAAAGTCAGCGACAACACGGAGCTCCGCAGCAGGATCACCGGCCCGGGCTATCGGGATCCGACGTGCCCGCCCAGCGGAGAACGCTCCCCCTGAGCAGCCGCGGACTCCGGACGCTCCGCACACAGCCAATCACCGGGAATAAACTTCCCATTAACTGGGAAAAGCGGCTAGGAACCCGCCCGTCCGCGACGTAGCGTGCCCGCCATGACAAGCGCGGATGCCAACCGGAGAGCCGGGACCAGGGCGGCGCGGATCCTGGCGGTGTTCGCCGAGCGGGAGAGCGCCACGGCGGAGGAGATCTCCGTCGGCACAGGGATCCCGTCCAGTGCCGTGTACCGCTACCTGACGACGTTCGTCGAGACCGGCCTCGTGCACCAGTCACGCACTCGCGGCCGGTACTGCGCGGGCTCGCTCACCGTCCAGATGGCCGAGAACTACCGCCGCGAGGCGCTCGGCCAGGGCGGCGTCAAGCGGCGGCTCCGGCAGCTCGCCGCGGACACCGACGAGCTCGCGGCGTTCCTCATCGCGCGCGACAACGACGTGCTCTGCGTCGAAGCGGCCGAGGGGACCCGCGTCATCCGGTGCAGTTTCTCGCCGGGGCTGAGCAAGCCGCTCGTCTTCGGGGCGAGCGCGCAGGCGTTGCTGGCGCACCTGCCGGAGGACCGGGTCGCGAATTCGGCGAAGGCGCACGGGCTGAGCGGGGAACAGGTCGCGAAGCTCGAAACGGAGCTGCGCCGGGTCCGGGACCAGGGCTTCGCGGAGAGCGTCGGCCAGGTCGACCCGGGGGTGTGGGGCGTGAGCGTGCCGGTGCTGGACCGGCACCGCAAGCTCGTCGGCGCGGTGAGCACGATGGCCCCCGACTTCCGCGTGCGTCCGCGCCGCGACTCCCTCGTCACGCTCACCCACGCCGCCGCGCAGGACATCAGCCGATTGCAGGAGCACGTGTGAGCACCAGGAAGTGGACCGGACGCGAGGACGGCAGCGGTCCGGAACACCGCCGCTGGCACCACTCCGTCAACGAATTCTCCAGCGGCCCCGGGGTTTCGCTGATCGGGTTCGCCAGCGACGCCGGGGTCCGGCGCAACGGCGGACGGCCGGGAGCGCGCGGCGGACCGGAAGCGATCCGGCAGGCGCTGGCGTCGTTCGCGATCCGGCCGGAGTTCGTGCTCAGCGACGCAGGCGACGTCGTCGTCGAAGGCGACGAGCTGGAAGCGGGGCAGGAAAACCTCGGCGAGCTGGTCGCGAAGCAGCTCAGCGACGGAAATCTCCCGCTGGTGCTCGGCGGCGGCCACGAAACGGCGTACGGCTCCTACCTCGGCCTCGCCCGCAGCGGCCTGCTGGACGGCCGCCGCCTCGGCATCCTCAACCTCGACGCGCATTTCGACCTGAGGACGGCCGACCGGGCGTCCTCGGGCACCCCGTTCCGGCAGATCGCCGCCGCGGAAGCCGAACGCGGCGCGGAATTCGCCTACGCCGTGGTCGGAATCAGCGAACCCGGCAACACCGCCGCGTTGTTCGAGACGGCCGCCGGGCTGAACGTCCGCCACCTCCTGGACCTCGACTGCCAGGAACGCTGTCTGGAAAGAGTTCTCGACTTCGTCCGGGCCTTCGTCGCGGACGTCGACGCGCTGTACCTGTCGATCGACCTCGACGTGCTCCCCGCCGCGCAGGCGCCGGGCGTCAGCGCTCCCGCGACCCTCGGCGTACCCGCCGCGGTCGTCCTCGAGGTGTGCCGGCTGGTCGCGAGCGACCCGAAGCTCGCCCTCGCCGACCTCACCGAACTGAACCCCGTCTACGACGTCGACCACCGCACAGCCCGGATCGCGGCGCGCCTCGCGCACACGCTCGTGACGAGCCGTCCGGTCCCGGAAGGACAGTGACCATGCCCCCTCAGCGAATTTGGCCGCGGCTCGGCGCCGTGCTGCTGGCCTGCCTGCTCGCGTTCCTGCCCGTGAGCGCGGCGAGCGCGGCCGAGCCGCCGGGCGGGAAGCTCGCCGCGCTGCGGTCCGGGCAGACCGCGCTCCGGGTCGGCACCGACGCCACGTTCCCGCCGTTCGAGTTCACCGACGCGAAGGGCGGTCAGCTCGGTTTCGACATCGACCTCGTCCGGGCGCTCGCGCAGCGCGCGGGCATCAAGAAGGTCGACTTCGTCCAGATGCCGTTCGGGAACATCGTCCCGGCGCTGCAGGCGAACCAGATCGACGTCGGCGCGTCGGCCATCTACATCAGCCCCGCGCGGGAGAAGGCCGTCGACTTCTCGGACATCTACTATCCGGGCGGGCTCGCGGTTTTCGTGTCCGACAAGGACAACTCGGTCACCTCGCTCAAGGATCTCGCCGGCAAGCGGGTCGCGGTCCAGGTGGGCACGAAGTCGGTCGACTGGCTCACCCAGCACCAGCCCGCCGCGCAGCTGATCACGGCGCAGACCAATGAGCAGATGTTCTCGTCGGTGAAGCTGGGCCAGGCGGACGCGGTCGTCACCGGGGCTCCCGCCGGGAAGTACTTCATCGCGCAGCAGGGCGGCCTCAAGCAGGTCGGCGACCGGCTGACCGAGGAGAACTACGGCTACGCCTTCCAGAAGGCCGACACCGAACTGCGGACCGCGTTCAACACCGCGCTCAAGCAGATGCACGACGACGGTACGTACAAGCAGTCCACCGAAAAGTGGTTCGGCGCGGAGAGCACCGCTGCGAAGTCGGGCGGGCACTCGCTGTTCAACTTCTCCACCATCGTCGACTCCTCGGGACAGCTCTGGCAGGGTCTGCTGGTCAGCCTCCAGGTCATCCTGCTCGCGCTGGCGCTGAGCCTGCTGCTCGGCACGCTCGGCGGATTCGCCAAGCTCAGCAAGATCGCGCCGGTCCGGTGGATCGGCAACGTCTACGTGTCGGTGATCCGCGGGACGCCGTTCGTGGTGCAGCTGTTCTTCATCTACTTCGGACTGCCGCAGCTCGGCCTGCAGCTCCCGCCGATGACCGCGGGCATCATCTCGCTCGGGCTCTACAGCGGCTCGTACGTGACCGAAATCTTCCGCGGGGCCGTGCAGTCCATCGACCGCGGACAGCTGGAAGCGGCGCGGTCGTGCGGCATGTCGCAGGTGTCGGCGATGCGGCACGTGATCATCCCGCAGGCGTTCCTGCGGATGCTTCCGCCGCTGGGCAACGAATTCGTGTCGCTGACGAAGAACTCGGCACTGGTGTCCTTCGTGACCATCCACGAACTGTTCCTGGTCGGGCAGACCATCATCTCCCGCACCTTCGACGCGCTGACCGTGTACCTGTTCATCGGCCTGCTGTATTACCTGCTCACCAACCTGATCAGCGGCACCACGCGCACCCTCGAGAAGAAGATGGCGGTGTACATCTGATGGCACTGTTGGAAGTTCACGGCCTCGCCAAGTCCTACGGGGACGTCCAGGTGCTCGACGGGATCGACTTCGCGATCGAACCCGGCCAGGTCGTCGCGGTGATCGGGCCCAGCGGCGGCGGGAAGTCCACCTTCCTGCGCTGTCTCAACCTCCTGGAGACCCCGACGTCGGGCCGCGTCTCGTTCGACGGCGAGGAACTCACCGGGCGCGGCGTCGACCTCGACCGGCTGCGGTCCCGGATGGGCATGGTGTTCCAGCACTTCAACCTGTTCCCGAACATGACGGTGCTGCGCAATGTCGTGCTGCCGCAGATGAACGTGCTCAAACGGTCCAAAGAGGAGGCCGAGGCGAAGGCGCGCGCCCTGCTGGAACGCGTCGGCATGCTCGAACGCGCCGGCGCTTATCCGAACCGGTTGTCCGGCGGGCAGAAACAGCGCGTCGCGATCGTCCGCGCCGCCGCGATGGACCCGAAGCTGATGCTGTTCGACGAACCGACCTCGGCGCTGGATCCCGAGGTGGTGCAGGACGTCCTCGACATCATGTCCGAGCTCGCGAAGGACGGCATGACGATGCTCGTGGTCACCCACGAGATGGGGTTCGCCCGCAAGGTCGCCGACCGCGTGGTCTTCGTCGACGGCGGGAAGATCGCCGCCGACCTGCCGCCTGCCGAGTTCTTCTCCGCGGGCAACGCGAATCCGCGCGCCCAGGCCTTCCTGGAAAAGGTGCTCTGACCGACGCGTGCTCGCGGGCCGCTTGACGCCCGCGAGCACGCCGCTTAATCTTGCGTTCTCAGACAGGCACAGACGAAGAGCCACTGTCAGCGGTCTTCGTCGTGTCTGTTTTTTGTATGCCGGGATCGCTGACAGCCAGCGCAGAAAGTTGGCGGTCCATGAGTTCACCTACGGTCGCAACGCCGCGATCGATCGCGAATGTTTCGCAGGTCACCGCGCTGATCAACACGTTGTCGAAGTTGCCGCGCAAGGCGAACCTGCTGTGGTACCTGGTCCTGGGCGGGCTGTTCCTCGACGCCTACTCGAACGCCGCGCTCGGCGCCGGCCTCGCTCCGATGACCAAGGAACTGGGGCTCAGCGCGGGCCAGGTCGGCCTGCTCACCGCGACCGCGCCCGCGGTCGCCATCCTGTTCAACCCGGCGGGCGGCTGGCTGGCCGCCCGGATCGGCCGGGTCAAACCGCTGATCGCGGCGAAAGCGATCGCCGGGCTCGGCGCGGTGCTCACCGCGACCGGCGGCAGTTTCGAGGCGGTCTGGGCCGGTCGCGCGCTGGTCGGCGTCGCCTACGGCATCGACTTCGCGGTCGCGATGGCGCTGCTCGCCGAGTACACCCCGGCGAAGCTGCGCGGACGGCTGAACCTGTGGCAGTCCGTCTGGTACGTCGCCACCACGGTGAACCTCGCCCTGACGCTGCTTTTCTACCAAGCCGGCGTTTCGGTGGAGATCTGGCGCTGGTCGGTCGGCTCGGCCGGGGTCTTCGCGCTCGCGCTGCTGGTGCTGCAGATCGCGTTCCTCACCGAAAGCCCGTCCTGGCTCGCGTCCAAGGGCCGCTTGGCCGAAGCGGCGCGCAGCCTCCGCCGGATTTACGGTTTCGACGTGGAGCCGGGAACGGCCAGCGGCGGCGACGTCGCGGCCGAGGAGCGCAAGATCGGGTTCCGGCACGCGGGCGTGCTGTTCCGGAAGCCGTACCTGCAGCGCACCTTCCTGTCCACGGCGATCTCGCTGACCCAGGCGATGCAGTACTTCGCGATCGGCTGGTACCTGCCGGTGATCAGCCTCGCGATCTTCGGCAACGAATTCGAGACGGCCACGCTCGGGTCGATGGTGTTCAACGTCGCCGGGATCGTCGGCGGCGCGCTGTCGGCGTGGTTCGGCCGGAAGATCGGGCTGCGGGTCAGCTCGGCGGTCGGCTACGCCTTCGCGTTCGCCATCCTGCTGGTGATGGGGCTGGGCTTCGGGAAGCTGCCGATCGCGATCGGGTTCCTGCTGCCGTTCCTGTTCATCTTCTTCCATTCCGCCGGCCCCGGCGCGAACGGCAAGTCGATCGCGGCGCTGTCCTACCGCAGCGACGTGCGCACCCTCGGCACCGGCGTGACCGGCATGCTCGGCAGCTTCGGCAGCGTCATCGGGCTGTACGTGTTCCCGCAGATCAAGGAGGCGATCGGCCTCGGCCCGACGATCGCGCTGCTCGCCGCGGTGCCCGCGCTCGGCCTGGTGTCCTGCCTGGTCGTGCGCTGGGACCCGACCCGCAGCGGCGTCGACCCGGACGACGAGGAGATCTCGCTGCCGGGGAGGACGGCGTGACGCGGCGCGGAATCCTGGCGGTCGACGAGGGTTCGACCGGCACGCGGGCAGCGGTGGTCGGCGAGGACGGGATGTCCGGCCCGTCGTTCTACACCGCCGTCGACGTCGTCCATCCGGAACCGTCGCGGGTGGAGCAGGACGCGGCGCAACTGCTGGAGCGCACCGTCGACGTCGCCCGTCAGGCGATCGCGTGGGCGGGGGAGAACGGCGTCGAGATCGTCGGGATGTCGGTGTGCACGCAGCGCGCCACCGCGATCCTGTGGGACCGCGAGACCGGGCGGCCGCTGGCTCCGGCGGTGGTGTGGCAGGACACCCGGTACGCGGACGAGCTGGCGAAGCTCGCTCCGGAGTGGGATCCGGTGCTGTGGGAGCGGACCGGCCGCCCGGTCGGCACCCGCGCGCCGTTCCTGTGGGCGGCGCGGCAGCTCGACCAGCTCGACGTGCCCGCCGACCGCGTGCTGTTCGGTTCGGTCGACACGTGGCTCGTGTGGCATCTCAGCGGCCGCACCAGGTATGTCATGTCGGCGACCAACGCCGTTGCTTTCGGCGGGTACCGGCTGCGCGAGCACGCGTGGGACCGGGAATGGCTGGCCGCACTGGGTTTCCCGGCCGAGCTGGCCCCGCCGCCGGTCGACGACGACGGCGATTTCGGGCGCACCGACCCGGGTCTGCTCGGCATCGAGGTGCCGATCGCCGCGGTGATGGGCGACCAGCACGCCTCGCTGATCGCGCTCGGCGCGCTGACCCCGGGCCAGGGCACCTGCGTGCACGGCACCGGCACGTTCGTCGGCGCGCTGGCCGGGGACGAACCGCCGGACGGGCTCGGCAAGGTCGACGGCGTGCTGTGCCTCGTCGGCTGGCGCAGCGCGGGACACAGCCGGTTCAGCCTGGAGGCCTACACCTCCACCACCGGTTCCGCTTTGCGGTGGCTCACCGAGGATCTCGGGCTGTTCCGGTCCGCCGCCGAGATCAGCGAACTGGCGGCGGCCCAGCCGGGCAGCACGTCGACCTGGTTCGTGCCGACGCTGGCCGGGCTGCGCACGCCGGTGCAGCGTCCCGGTGCGCGCGGATTGCTGACCGGGCTGAGCCTGGCCACCACCCGCGACGTGGTGGCGCGGGCGGTGCTCGACGGGATCGCGCACGCGGTGAGCGACACCGTCGACGCGCTGCGGACGACGATGAACCGGCCGGTGACCCGCCTGCGTGCCGGCGGCGGATTGGCCGCCAGCGACGTCCTGCTGCAAAGCCAAGCCGATTTCGCCGGAGTCGAGATCGAGCGAGTGGCCGATTCGGCGACCGCCAGCCTTCGGGGCGCCGCGTATCTCGCGGGCGTCCGGCTCGGCGTGTGGCCGTCGTTGGCCGAAGCCGTTGCGAACCTGGGGAACGGCGAGGTCTTCGAGCCTCGGCTGCCCGAGGACGAACGGCGCGAACTGCGTGCCCGCTGGCAGAGCGTGCTCGCGGCTTCGCTGTCCTGACCGTCCTCTGTGGACGCTTTCAACTGTTGAGTGGAGAGACAAGCTCATGTTCACACTGCCGTCCCGACGGCCGAACGCCGTCGCCGCGAGGGCGACCCTGTCCGCGCCGTTGCGGCTGGACCGCCGCACCGCGCTGACCGACCTCGAAACCGGCACGTTCGACGTGCTGGTGATCGGCGGCGGCGTCACCGGCGCCTACACCGCGCTCGACGCCGCCTCCCGCGGCCTCAAAGTGGCGCTGGTGGAGCGCGACGACTTCGCGTCCGGAACCTCGTCGAAGTCGTCCAAAATGGTGCACGGCGGGCTGCGCTACATCGAGCAGGGCAACCTCGACCTGGTCCGGCATTCGCTGCTGGAACGGCAGCGGTTCCGCCGCAACGCCCCGCATCTGGTGCAGCGGCTGCCTTTCCTGTTCCCGATCCTGGCCAAGGACGGCGTGTTCGACGCGCGCATCGCCAAGGCCTTCGAGAGTCTCTTGTGGACCTACGACCTCGCGGGCGGCTGGCGGATCGGCAAGCTGCACCAGCGGTTGACCGTGGACGAGGTGCTCGCGCACGCGCCGACGCTGCGCGCGGAGAACCTCAAGGGCGGGCTGATGTATTACGACAGCCGTGCTGATGACGCACGGCTGACGCTGGCGATCGTCCGCAGCGCTGCCCGGCTCGGCGCGGTGGTGGTCAACGGTGCCGAGGTGACCGGATTGCGCACCGCGGGCGGGCGGGTCACCGGCGCGACCCTGCAGGCCGGCGGCGAGCAGATCGACATCCGGGCGCGCGTCGTGGTCAACGCGACCGGCGTGTGGGCGGACCGGGTCGAGGGCATGGCCGACAGCGGGCACCAGCCGCAGGTCCGCCCGGCCAAGGGCGTGCACATCGTGCTGCCGTGGTCGAAGATCCGCAACGACTGCACCGTCACCGTGCCGATCCCGGGCCGCGCGCGGCGGGCCACCTGCACGCGCTGGGGCGACGTCGTCGTGGTCGGCACCACCGACACCGACTACACCGGCTCGACCGACGACGTGCACTGCACCCGCGAGGAAATGGACTTCCTCCTCGAAGGCGCCCAGATCGCCTTCGACACCAAGCTCGACGCCAGCGACGTGCTGGGCAGCTACGCGGGCCTGCGTCCGCTCGTCGGCGGCAAGGAGGGCGCGACGCTGGACATGCGCCGCGACCACCACATCACCGTGTCCGCGGGCATGGTCACGGTGACCGGCGGCAAGCTCACCACGAGCAGGCACATGGGCGAGCTGGTCGTGGACAAGGCGCTCGGGCTGCTGGGCCGGAAAGCCAAGTGCCGCACCAAGAACCTGCCGCTGATCGGCGGCGCCGGATACGACGCGGAGGCGACGGCCGCGACCGGTGGCGTCGCCGCGCATCTCGGCGGCCGCTACGGCACCGAGGCACGGTTCGTGAGCGCGCTGGTCGACGAGAACCCGGCGCTGGGGGAGCCGCTCATCGAGGGGCAGCCGTTCCTCAAGGCGGAGGTCGTGTTCGCCGCTCGTTCGGAGATGGCGCGCTCGGTGGACGACGTGCTGTCGCGGCGGACCCGGCTGCGGCTGTTCGCGCGGGACGCGTCGGTCGAGGCCGCCCCGCTCGTGGGCGATCTGCTCGGCGCGGAACTCGGCCTCAGTCCGGAAACCGTTGCGGCGCAAGTGGAGCAGTACCGGGCGGACGTCGCCCGGGAGAAGTCGATCCTGTTCGGAGACAACCTGTTGGGAGCCAACGCATGATCAGCCGTCAGACCGTCACGCACCCGTTCAACCGGGGCAATTACGTGGTCGGCGCGCCGACGCCGCCGCGCTGGGGCGGACGCACCGAACCGGGCAAGGGCGACGCGTCGCTGCAGACCGCCGCGGTCGCCGTGCCCGCCGCGCTGACCGAGGCGCTGCGCGAGCTGGCGGACGCGGTGCACACCGAACGCGACGAGGTCGTGCTGCGCACCCGCGACTGGTGGGCGGGCTCGATGATCGGCGAGACCGCGGGCGCCCCCGCGACGCCGGACGCGGTGATCGCCGAGGTGAGCACCGTGGAGCAGATCCAGGCCGCGGTGCGGCTGTGCGCCGAGCACCGGGTGCCGCTGACCGTGTCGGCGGGCCGCAGCAACGTCACCGGGGCCGCGCTGCCGGTGTACGGCGGGGTCGTGCTGGATGTGTGCGGTCTCGACAAGATCGTGTCGTTCGACGCCGAATCGCAGATCGTCGAAGTGCAGGCGGGCATGTTCGGCGACCTGTTCGAGAAGGAACTGCAGGAGACGCACGGCGCGACCACCGGGCACTGGCCGTCCGCGTTCGCGATCTCCACCGTCGGCGGCTGGGTGGCCTGCCGCGGCGCGGGCCAGCTGTCCAGCCGGTACGGGAAAATCGAGGACATGGTCGTCGGCCTCGACGTCGTTCTCGCCGACGGCACCCTGGCCCGCTTCGGCGACTACCCGCGCGCCGCGACCGGCCCCGACCTGCGGCAGCTGTTCGTCGGCTCGGAAGGCACCCTCGGCGTGATCACCGCGGTGCGGCTGCGCACGCACCCGCTGCCGACGTACTCGAAGGCCATCGCGTACGGCTTCGAGACCTTCGCCGCCGGGCTCGACGCCTGCCGCCGGATCATGCAGCGCGGCGCGACCCCGGCCGCGATGCGGCTGTACGACAAGCACGAGAGCGGCACGCACTTCGGGCAGCCGGACACCAACCTGCTGCTCATCGCCGACGAGGGCGACCCGGTGCTGGTCGACGCGATGATCCAGGTCAGCGCCGAGGAATGCGCCGCGACCGGGTCCGAATTGGACGGTCAGCCGGTGTTCGACCGCTGGCTGGACGAGCGGATGCTGGTCGGCAAGTCCGCCGACGGGTTCACCCCGGGTCCGGGCTTCGTCGCCGACACCCTCGAGATGGCCGGTGCGTGGTCCGCGCTCCCGGCGATCTACGACGAGGTGGTGGCCGCGATCCAGGCCGTGCCGGGGACTTTGGCGGCGTCGGCGCACCAGTCGCACGCTTACACCGACGGGGCCTGCCTGTACTTCTCGCTGCGCGGCGACGTGGAGCCGGAGAAGCGGCGGCACTGGTACCGGTCGGCGTGGGATGCCGCGAACGCGGTGCTGGTACGGCACGGGGCGGCGCTGAGCCACCACCACGGGTCGGGGCTGCTGCGCGGGCCGTACCTGGAGGATGCGCTCGGCAGCGGGTTCGGGACGTTCGTCGAGGTGAAGCGCGCTCTGGACCCGGCCGGGCTGCTGAACCCGGGGAAGCTCGGCTTGCCCACCGACCTGGGCCCGAACCCGCTGGACTCGGCCGGCTGACCCGGGCTTGAGGTCCGTGAAGGACTCCTTGCGGGAACCAGATTCCCTCAAGGACTCCTTCACGGACAGCGGCGGGAGTCCAGTGGGTTCGCGAGCTGACCGGCCGCGGCTGGCGGGGCTGCGCCGGTCCGTGAGGGCCACCCGCACGGAACCAGATTCCTTCAGGGTTCCCCTCACGGACCTTCGAGGCGGCGGGGACGGGGGAGCGGCAGCGGGCATGAAACGGTGGAGGCCATGAACGAGAAGATCACGGCGGCGTTCGAAGACGTCCCGGTGTGCGCGTCGGTCGTCGGTGTCGCGAAGGTGCCGGATTTCGTGGCCGCGGCGTCCCGGGTCGGGATCCTGGCGTCGGTTCCGGTCGGGCAGCTGCCGAAGATCGTGGCGGCGCTCGCCGGGCGGGACAAGCTCGTGTTCGTCAACATCGATTCGTGCCCCGGGCTCGCCACCGACCGCGCGGGCGTGGACTTCCTCCAGGAGATTGGGGCGGCCGGGGTGGTCAGCACCCGGGTCGCGCCGATCGAACGGGCGCGGGCGCTGTCGATGCTGACGATGCACAAGGTGTTCGTCACCGACCGCTCGAACCTGAACCGGAGCCTGGAGGCGGTCAAGCGCAGCGGGCCGGACCTGGTGGAGCTGATGCCCGCCCCGATCATCCCGTGGATGTCCGAGTCCGCGAGGGAAGTCATGTCGCCGTTCGTCGCGGCCGGTTTCGTCACCGACCGCGACGGGGTGGCGCATTCGTTGGCGATGGGCGCGGCGGCTGCCGCGTCCTCCGATCCGGGGCTGTGGTCGCTGACCCGGTCCCGGCTGCGTACAGGAGAAGAATGAGTTTCGTAGTGGTGGCCCGGTATGTAACTGCGGAACGGGACCGGGTCGTCGAACTGCTCGGCCCGATGGCGGAGGCGTCGCGGCGCGAGCCTGGATGCCTGCGGTACACCGTCCACACGGGAATCGAGGACGGTGTCGTGGTGATCGTCGAGGAGTACGGCAGCGAGGCGGATTTCACCGCGCACTGCGAATCGGAGCACTTCGCCCGGATCGTGCTCGGCGAGGTCGTGCCGCTGTTGTCCGACCGGCAAGTCACCCGCTGCGTCCCGGTCGGCGCGTGATGGAGGTCCGCGGCGCGGTCCTGCGCGAGGTCGGGAAACCGCTGGAGATCGAGACGCTGACGCTGGCCCCGCCCGGTCCCGGCGAACTGCTGGTGCGGGTGCGCGCGGCCGGGCTGTGCCATTCGGACCTGTCGGTGATCGACGGGTCGAGGCCGCGTCCGGTGCCGATGGTGCTCGGCCACGAGGCCGCCGGCGAGGTCGTCGAAGCGGGGCCGGGCAGCGACTTCCGGCCCGGCGAACACGTAGTCCTGACGTTCGTGCCCTCCTGCGGCGACTGCGCTCCGTGCACGGCCGGCCGCCCCGCGCTGTGCGGTCCCGCCGCGGCGGCCAACCGCGAGGGCACGCTGCTGGGCGGCGACGTCCGGTGGTCGTCGCCGGCCGGGAACCCGTTGCACCACCTCGGGGTTTCGGCGTTCGCCTCGCACGTGGTCGTGTCCGACCGGTCGGCGGTGCGGATCGACGAAGCGCTGCCGTTCGACATCGCGGCATTGTTCGGCTGCGCGGTGCTGACCGGCGCCGGAGCGGTGTTCAACGCGGCGGACGTGCGTCCCGGCGACAGCGTGGCCGTGTTCGGCCTCGGCGGGGTCGGCCTCTCCGCGTTGCTCGCCGCGAAGGCCGCGGGTGCCAGCACGCTGCTCGCGATCGATCCGGTCGCGAGCAAGCGGGAACTGGCGCGTTCGCTGGGCGCCACGGTGGTGAGTGACGTCGCGGAGATCCGCGAGCGGACCGGCAGCGGGGTGGATTACGCCGTCGACACCACCGGCGTGGTCGCCGCACTGAGCCAGGCTTACGACGCGACCCGACCCGGCGGGACGACCGTCACCGTGGGCCTGCCGGACCCCTCCGCCGGACTGACCCTGCCCGCGCAAAGCCTGGTAGCCGAGGAGAAAACCCTGCGGGGGAGCTACCTGGGTTCGTGTGTGCCGCGGCGGGATGTACCCCGGTTCATCGCGCTGTACCAGGCGGGGTTGCTGCCGGTGGAGGCGTTGCTGACGCATTCGATCGCGCTGGACGAGATCAACGCCGGTTTCGCCCGGCTGCGGGACGGGGGCGCGGTCCGTCAGGTGATCACTTTCTGAACCGCGCCCCCTGCTCCGCTACGAGTTACCGCGCAGCGAAGCGGTCGCGATGGTGGCCGCGTCGATGGCGGTCTCGGCGGCCTGGGTGGACGAGTTGGCGTCGAGCTCGGTGAGCGATTCCTTGTTCAACGCGTGCACGGCCCACTCGTAGGTGTGGTTCGTCGTGCACGGCCCTTGGTATCCGAAGAAGTTCGCGCTGCCGCGGTAGTAGGCCTGCCGTGACCCGGCAGGAACCGAGGGCTGATACGCGTGGTCGACGTTCTGCGGCAGCTCGGCGGCGGTCGCCGGGATGTCGTAGATGACCCAGTGGATGATGCCGTTGTCGAGGTCGTGCATGACGATCGCGTAGCTCTTCGCCTGCTCCGGCGCCCCGGACCAGGCCAGCGGCGGCGACTCGTCCTTCTTCTCGGGGTCGCCGTCGCCGCTGCTGGCGCAGTCGTGGACCTTGGGAATCATCCCGCCGTCGGCGAAGGCGGTGCTGGAGAGCGCGAAAGCGGCGCGCCCCGGACTCGCCGACGCGGCGGCGGGGCTCGCGGCGCAGAGGACGAGCAGGGCGAAGAGAGCGATTCTGGTGCGTCTCACTGGAAGCTCCCGAGGCGGCTGGTGGTCTCTTGTCCTTTCGTGGGAAGAGTGTGCGCCGCAATCGGCGAGGACCGGCGCGCCAGCGGCAGGGAGTACCACGTTTCCCGCCAAGAGTGACATGCGGCGCGGCGGTAGGGTGCCAAGGTGAGCGAACCCCGGGGGAGGCTCGGCCGTCACGACCTGGCCGAGGTGGCGCGCGCGGTGTTCGGCGCCCGCGAATTGGCGTCGGCGGAACGATTGCGCGGCGGTTCGAAGAAGGGCGTCTACCGGCTGACGCTCGACGACCGCACGACCAGCGTCGCCTACGTCTGGAACGCTGACGAGGACTACTGGCCGGACGCGGCATCGCCCGACCACAGCGATCCCTTCGGGCACAGCACCGGCATCGGGTTGTTCGAGGCCGCGCACGCCGCGCTGTCCAGAGCTGGCGTCCGGGTGCCGCGGATCTTCCTGCTCGACCGCAGCAAAACCCTCCTCGCCGGTGACGTCGCGGTGGTCGAGGACGTGCGCGGCGGCACGCTGGAAACTCTCGGGGACCGGTCGTGCGTGCTGGCCCGCCTCGGCGACGCGGTCCGGTCCCTGCACCGCACCCGGCGTGCTCACTACGGCCGTCCGGGCGCCGATAAGCCTGGCTTGCCGGTGCAAGATGTTGTGCTGCGCCGCGCATTGGATCACCTCGCCCAGGCCGCCGCCCGGGTGCCGGAGATCGCGGCCGTCGAACACCTCCTCGCCTCGCTGCTCGGGGAACGGCATGCAGCAGTGGAGCCACGCACCGAGTACGGGTTGATCCACGGCGAACTAGGCCCTGACCATGTCCTCGTCGACGAGCACGACCAGCCGGTGCTCATCGACATCGAGGGCGCGATGTTCTTCGACGTCGAATGGGAACACGTTTTCCTGGAATTGCGCTTCGATGAGAACTATCGCTATTTCCATGCTGCGAGCCTGGACGACCGCCGAATGCGGTACTATCGCCTCGCGATGTATTTGTCCCTCGTCGCGGGCCCATTGCGGTTGCTCGACGGCGACTTCCCGCACCGGGAAGCGATGCTGGACATCGTGGACCAGAACGTCGTCCGCACTCTCGGCCAGCTTGGCTGACGGCGCAGACATTATTGTGGCGCCCCACAATCCGGCCTTCTCCCGCCCTTCGCGCAGGTATCGTAAGACAACCGGCCGATCCCGGTGACTTCCCGTCAGACGATCAAGCGGAGGACAGGTGCCGGTGGCGACCTCGGCCGCAGCCGCGCGCTCGTTCGACGGCGGCGAATGGTGGCATGCCGGCCGGGTCGCGGCCGGGCTGCTTATTCCCGGGCTGGCCCTGCTCGCGGCGGGCCGTCCGGACTTGATCATTTTCGCCGCGTTCGGTTCGTTTGCCGGGATGTACGGCCGGGCCGAGTCGCGTGCACTCCGCTTCCGGCACCAGCTCCAGGCGGGTGCCGTGCTGTTGAGCGGCGTCTCACTGGGTGTGCTGCTGTCCGCCTGTCACGCGCCACCTTGGCTGCTGGTGGTCACCGAGGCCACGTTCTCGTTCGGCTGCGCACTGGTGACGAATCGCCTGGACTTGAGCCCGCGCGGACCGTTCTTCGGCATCTTCGCGCTCGGTGCGATCGCGTTGGTGCCCGCCGGTCGGGTCGAACCGTGGGTCGGAATCGCCTTGTGCGCGGGCACAATCGCCGGTTGTGTCCTCATTGGACTGACCGGGCCGGAACGCCCGCCCACGCCGGGGACGCCGACGTGCGCCCCGGAATGCGGTGCCGCCTGCGCCGTCGTGCACGCCGCCCGGTACGCGCTGGCGATCGCCGCCGCGGGTGCGGTCGGTCTGCTGCTCGGCGTGGACCACGCGAACTGGGCGATGGCGTCGGCGGCGGTCCCGCTGGCAGCGGCGGATCCGCGCAGCCGGTTGCATCCCGGCCTGCGCAGCGTGCTGGACCGCAGCGCGCACCGGGTCGTCGGGACGCTCGCCGGACTGGTCGTCACGGCCTTGCTGCTCTTGCCGGGATTCGCGGCCGCGCCGCTGGCGTTGGCGGTGGTCGTGCTGCTGTTCCCGACGGAGTTGTTCATGTCCCGGCATTACGGGATCGCGCTGGGGTTCTTCACGCCGCTGATCCTGGTGATGACGGAACTGGCCGCACCCGCCGCCCCCGCGACGCTGCTGACGGCGCGGGTGGCGGACACCCTGGTAGGCGTGGCGGCGGGCATCGGGGCGGCGGTGCTGGTCCGCGCCCCGTGCCGGACCGCGGCGGTCAGGCGGAGCGTTCGACCGTGACGTTGCTGTGTTCGCCGGTGGCGCACAACACGTTCATCTCCGGCCGCGCAGCTGCCCGCCACTCGGGCGCGGTGCTGGTCCGCGCCCCGTGCCGAACCACGGCGCTCAGGCGGAGCGTTCGACCGTGACCTTCAGATGCTTCATCAACGGCTGATCGCTCTGCGTGCTGTAATCGCCAATCGCGCACAACACGTTCATCTCCGGCATATACCCCGCCGCGCACCCGCGCGGGATGTCGTACGGGATTGCCCGGTACCGCTGCACCGAACGCGTCGTCCCGTCCTTCGCCGTGGCCGTGATGTCCACCTCGTCGAACTCGCTCAACCCCCGGTCCCGCATGTCCTCGGCGTTCAGGAACACCAGCGTGCGGAGGTTCTTGATGCCCCGGTACCGGTCGTCGTCCGAATAAATCGTCGTGTTCCACTGGTCGTGCGAGCGCATCGTGCCCAGCGCCAGCGTCCCGGCGGCGGGGACCACGTCCGGCAACTCCGCGGTGGAGAACTCGGCGCGTTCGGACGGCGTGTGGAAGACCCGTTCGCGCGCGGCCTGGTGGATGCGGAAGCCCAGAGGCTGCCGGACCCGCGTGTTGAAGTCCTCGAAACCGTCCAGCACCCGCGCCATCGTGTCGCGGATCCGGTCGTAGTCGCCGACGTAATCATCCCACGGCGTCGGGCTTTCCGGCAGCGTCGCGCTCGCCATCCCGGCGATGATCGCGGGTTCGGACAGCAGGTGCGGCGAGGCGGGCTTCTTCATGCCGGTGGACAGGTGGACCATGCTCATCGCGTCCTCGACGGACGTCGACTGCAGCCCGGCCGTCTGGAAGTCCTTTTCGGTCCGGCCCAGGCAGGGCAGGATCAGCGCCTGCTTGCCGTGTTCGAGGTGGCTGCGGTTGAGTTTGGTGCTGACCTGCACGGTCAGCTCGCACTTGCGCAGCCCGGCCGCGGTGTAGGGCGTGTCGGGCGCGGCGAGGGCGAAGTTGCCGCCCATGCCGACGAATACGCGCACGTCGCCGCGGTGCATCGCTTCGATCGTCCCGACCGTGTCGAGCCCGTGGTGGCGCGGCGGGTCGATGCCGCAGACCTCGGCGAGCTTGTCGAGGAACTCCGGCGCCGGGCGGTGGTCGATGCCGCAGGTGCGGTTGCCCTGCACGTTGCTGTGCCCGCGCACCGGCGACGGGCCGGTCCCGGGGCGGCCGATGTTTCCGCGCAGCAGCAACAGGTTCACGATCTCGCGGACGGTGTCGACCCCGTGTTCGTGCTGGGTCACGCCGAGGCACCAGCTGATGACCGACCGGTCGGCGTCGCGGTAGATCTTCGCCGCCGCGCGGATTTCGGACTCGGTCAGCCCGGACTGCCGCTCCAGTTCGGCCCAGGACGTGGTTTCGCAGACGACCCGGTACTTCTCGACGCCGCTGGTATAAGTCTCCAGGAACTCCGAATCGATCGCCCGGGGATCGGTCTCCGCCATCTCGAGCAGGGCTTTCGCCATGCCGCGGATGAACGCCAGGTCGCCGCCGATGCGCGGCTGGAGGTTGAGCGTGGACGTCGGGGTCGCCTGGAAGGTCGCCATCCGGACGAAGTCGTGCGGGATGATCGTGCGCGTGGCCCCGGCCTCGACCAGCGGGTTGACGTGCACGATCTGCGCGCCGCGCCGGTGCGCTTCGGCGAGCGCGGTGAGCATCCGGGGCGCGTTCGACGCCGCGTTCACGCCCATGATGAACAGCGCGTCGGCGGCCTCCCAGTCGTGGATGTCCGCGGTGCCCTTGCCGGTGCCGAGGGCGGCCTGCAGCGCGCGGCCGCTCGCCTCGTGGCACATGTTCGAGCAGTCCGGCAGGTTGTTCGTGCCGAACTCCCGCGCCCACAGCTGGTACAGGAAAGTCGCCTCGTTGCCGAGCCGCCCGGAGGTGTAGAACGCCGCCTGGTCCGGGGAGTCGAGACCGCGCAGCGTCGCGCCGACCAGCTCGAACGCCTTGGCCCACGAGATCGGCACGTACCGGTCGGTCTTCTCGTCGTAGCGCAGCGGCTCGGTGAGCCTGCCCTGCGCCTCCAGCGCGGTGTCGCTCCAGCCGTCCAGTTCGGACACGGTGTGCGCGGCGAAGAATTCCGCGCCGACGCGTTTCCGCGTCATCTCCCAGGTGACGTGCTTGATCCCGTTTTCGCAAATGTCGAGATGCAGGCCCTTGGTGTCGTCCGGCCACGCGCAGCCCGGGCAGTCGAAGCCGCCGTTCTCGTGGTTCATCTTCACGATCGCGCGCGGTCCGGCGACGAGTTCCCGTTCCCGGACGAGGAACTGCGTCACGCTTTTCGCCGCGCCCCAGCCCGCGGCCGGGTGGTGGTATGGCTTGAACTCCGGCTGGCCCTCGCGCTGCTCGTCCACCGTAACCCTCTCGACCGCGTCTGTGCTTCCCTGTCGATTCAAGCACGACGGCCCGCTCCGGGCATCCGGGCGGGGAATGCGAACAGGCTTATTGTGGAGCGCGACAAACATTTCTGTGCCGGTCCACAAAATGCGCGGGAAAACGGAGAACGTTTCCCCGGGAGGGAAATCCGCGTGGGCGGCCGCTCCGGGACGCGGGTACGATCCCGGACGTGGCCGACCGGGAGGAAAACGCTGTGCGGACCGCCGCCCTGACCGAACTCGTCGCCTGGGCCGACGAGAGGCTGCCCCGGCTGATCGACGACGTCTGCGCGGCGAGCTGCGAGCGGATCGGGATGTACCGGGACGAGAAGATCGTCCCGCGCGCCGACCTGCACCGCTCGATCGCGGTGAACCTCCGGTTCATGGTCGACGCGCTCGGCGGCGGCGAGGCCCCGGACCAGCGCGCGCCGAAGGAGACCGGCCGCCGCCGGGCGCACCAAGGCGCGCCGCTGCCCGAGGTGCTGCAGGTGTACCGGATCGCCTGCGCGATGCTGTGGGACCTGCTCGTGGGCCGCGCCCGCGAAACCGGGAGCACCGACGTGCTGATCGACGTCGCGAGCCTGTTATGGCAGGTCACCGACGAGCACGCGGTCCGCGTCACCGAGGCGTACCGGGCGGCGAGCGCGGAACTGCTGGTCGCGCAGCAGCGGCGGCGGTCCGCGCTGGCCGAAGCGCTGCTGACCGGCGCGCGCGGGTCCGATTCCGGGCCGTGGGAGGCGGGACGGCTGCTCGGCCTGTCGCTGGACGGCAAGCTGACCGTGGTCGCCGCCGAGACGCGCGGGCTGGCCGAAGAAAGCCTGGTCGGCGTCGAGCGGCGGCTCGGCCAGCTCGGCATCGTGTCGGCGTGGCATCTGTCGCCGACGCTGCAGGCCGGCGTGGTTTCGCTGCGCGAGGAGCAGTACGACACGATGCTCGGCCTGCTTCGCGAGCTGGCGCTGGCCCGCACCGGCGTCAGCCCGCTGTTCCGCTCGCTGACCGAAACCCCGCGCGCGGTCCACCTGGCGCGCACGGCGCTGTCCGGCATCCCGCCCGAACGGGGCGAGGTCCGCGCGTTCGACCCGAGCCCGCTGGCCGCGTTCGTCGCCTACGACCCGGACGAGGGCCGCCGGCTGGGGGAGCAGGTCTTCGGGGCGGTGCTGGAACTGCCCGCCGAGGAACGCGACGTGCTGCTGGAGACGCTGGACGCGTACTTCGCGCACGGCGGCTCCTCCGAACGCGCGGGGCAGGTGCTGCACTGCCACGCCAATACCGTCCGGTACCGGTTGCGCCGGATCCGGGAACTGACCGACCGGACGCTGACCGATCCGCGGGACCTGGCCGAGCTGGTCACGGCGATGCAGGCGCTGCGGGTCGATTCGGTGCGCTCGATCGATTCTCTTGGGAGCTGACGATGTCTGAAGAGTGGTACTACAACACCCGCACGAACGAGGTCGAGCGCGACCGCCAAGCGCGCGGCGTCGACCGGCTCGGCCCGTACCCGGACGAGGCCACCGCGCGGCGGGCGCTGGAGCTGGCGCGCGAACGCACGAAGGCGGAGGACCAGGCTGACGCGGAGTGGAACAACCCCCAGTGACGGAACCGGATTTCCGCGGCGCGTCGACCGTCGGCGAGGCGATGCTCCGGGCGCCGAAGGTGCTCGACGCGTCGGCGACGGTCGGCGAGGTGCGCGCGCTCTTCGAGGACGACCACGTGCACGCCGCGCTGGTCGTTTCCGGGGGAACGCTGCTGAGCGTCGTGGAACGGCCGGATCTGGACGGGCAGCCGGACGCGCTTCCGGCGTACCGGGCGGGCCAGCTGACTGGCCGGGTGGTGGCTCCGGAGGCGGACCTGTACGCGACGTGGCTGGGGATGTCGCGCCGCAGGCTGGCGGTGGTGGACGCGAGCGGCCGGTTGCTGGGGCTGTTGTGTTTGAAGCGCAGCGGCCGCGGCTTCTGCTCGGACGCCGACGTGGCGGCCCGCGCGCAAGACCGGGAGAGCGGTTGCCGGGGCGGCCCGTCGCGGACCGCCCCGGTCAGTCTCAGCGCCAGTCCACTTTGAACACCCACGCGTGCTTCCCCGCCGCACGCGCCGCCGCCGGAACGTCGATGACCAGCCGTCCGTCGCTCTGGCTCCAGTGCAGCGGACCGCCGTAACCGAGCATGCTCACGCGGTCGCCGCGGCGGATCGGGACCGGGGCGTCGACCACGAGCTGCGAGCCGGGCGCGACGAGCGACATGACGTAAAACGCCGAACCGGGCCGCACCGTGAACCGCAGGTCGCCGAGCTGGGCCATGCGCGACCAGTACGTGGTGCCGTAGATCGCTTCCCCGTTCGTGCGCAGCCAAGCCCCGGTCTCGCGCAGGCGCTGCTGCATCACCGCCGGAATGGTGCCGTCGAAATCGGGGCCGATGTCCAGCAGGAAGTTGCCGTTCTTCGACACCACGTCGACCAGCGTGTGCACCACGTCGTCGGTGGTCATGTACTTGTCGTCCGGCGTCGCGCGGTTGTAACCGTAGGAGAACGGGTCCAGGCCCCGGCTCGACTCCCACTTGGCGACGACGGTGTTCGGGTACGTCGTGTACTCCGGCGTGGTGAAGTCGTGGTCCGGGATGCCGCCGCGGTCGTTGTACGTGACGTCCTTGGGACGACGCCGGTTCTTGGCCCGGTTGAAGTACTCGGTGAGCACTTCGCGGCTGTCGTTCACGCCGCCGATGTCGAACCACAGCACGTCCGGGTCGAAGCCGGAGATCAGCTCCAGCACCTGCGGCGCCTGCAAGTCCTTCACGAAATCGCGTCCGGCGGTGTACCCGGTGTAGGGCAGCGGCGCGCCGGTGTACGGATTGCGCGGCGCGTGGCCCATCCACGGGTTGTCCGGGTTGAACCATTCCGGCAGCGAGAAATACAGGCCGTTGCGCAGGCCCGGCGTGTACTTGCGCGAGGCGGCGAACAGGTCGGCGACGAGGTCGCGGCGCGGGCCTAGCTTCTTGGCGTTGCGGCCGCTGACTTTGGTGTCCCACAGGGCAAAACCGTCGTGATGCTTGGACGTGAGCACGTAGTACTGCGCGCCCGCGTCCTCGATCAGATGCACCCACGAACGCGGATCGAACCGGGCGGCGGTGAACTTCGGGATGAAGTCGTCGTAGACGAACGATTCGCCGTAGGTCTTCGCGTGATAGGCGTAGGTGGCGCCGTGGGGATCTTGCTGGTTGTTCCAGTACCACTCGGCGTACTGCTGCCCGACCGGAGCCCACGCGGGCACCGAGTACACGCCCCAGTGGATGAAGATGCCGAATTTGGCGTCGCAGAACCAATACGGCGCGCGGTGCGTGGACAGCGACGCGTCGGTCGGCCGGAAATCCGGGATGCCGAGCGGCACCGGCAGGGTCCGGGTGGCGATCGTCGACCGGTCGGCGAGCACGCGGATCCGGCCGGTCGCCGGAGTCCCCGCGGGCAGGCCGCGGTCGGTGGTGAGGCCGAGCCGCACCGTAGTCTGTTCGCCGGGCGCGAGGCGGGGGATCGGCGCGGGCGTGCGCACCCGGCCGCCCGGGACGTCGAGCGTGACGGTGATCCGGTCGCGGGTTTCGAGCCAGACGGTGCCGGTGTTGACGATCGTCGCCTCGACGGCCTGCGGACCGCCGTCCTGCAGCAGATTCGCGGTCGCCCGGGCGTCGAGGACCGTCGCCGAACGGCCTTGCGCGATCGGCTGCAGCGTCAAGGCGAACACGTGCAGGCTCGCCACGTTCACCGCCGGTGCGGCGGTCTTGGGCAGAGTCAGCGCGACCGCCTCGCGCGCCGGGTCGATCCACACCTGCGCGGTGCTGATCGACACCGGGTTCTGGTCGGTGACGCCACCCGGGCCGTAGCGGAAGGTCGAGACGACAGCGCCGCCGGAGCCCCACCAGTCGGAGCCGGACAGGGTGGCGGTGCTGGTGCTGCCGTCGGCGTAGTGGACGGTCGCGTCGCCTCCGGTGGCGCCGTAACTGCACGCGACGAGGAACGCGGCGCCGTAATACCGGCCCTTCGGCAGGTCGATGCGCTGGCCGAGCGCGATGACGTTGTTCTTCGCCCCGGCCGCCGCCGAGCCGAGCAGATACGGCACGCCGCCCGCGGTGACCGTGCTGCCCGCCGGGATCTGCTCCGCCGGGAAGGTGTAGCCGGAGCCGTCGAAGTTCCCGTCGTGCGCGCTCGCGGAGTCGATGCCGTCGTTGTCGAACCACGCGTCGAGCGGGACCGGCACCGGCGGGGGCGGCGGCACGACCGGCGCGCCCGCCCCGTCCGTCACCACCGGCTGCGCCGGCGCGCCCGCCGCTGCCGCGGTGCTCGGCAGTCCGAGCAGCACCGCGCCGCCGAGTGCCATGCCGAGTGCGTGCCGACGAGGATAGGTCGTCATGGAACCTCCACAGTGAAGTCCAGTGGTCCGATGCCTAGCGCGGAATTTCTCGATCATCCGGGGAATCAGGGCAAGCGAGTGGCCGATACATCTGATGAATCATCGTCGGCGCGCACTGGGGTGCTGTCAAGGAGATCCCGCTCAGCGGAGCACCGCGAAAAGCCGACCACCGCAGCGGTGATCGGCTTTTCGCGAGCGAGGGTCAGGAGCGCAGCCAGACCGCCGTATCCGTCGGCAGTTCGGCCGGCACCGGGTCGCTGGCCAGCAGGATTTCCGCGTGCGGCGGCAGCGGGACCGGGGAACCGGAGAAGTTGAGGACGAACGTGAATCCCGGTCCCCGGCGGAAAGCCAGCACGCCGTCGCCCAGCGAAAGCCACTCGAGTTCTCCGCTGAGATTCGCGCGCAGCCGCAGTCCGGCGCGGTACAGGCTGAGCATCGACGCCGGGTCGCCCGCTTGCGCTTCCGCCGTGTACGCCTGCCATTCCGCGGGCTGCGGCAGCCACGCGCCGCCGGGACCGAAGCCGAACGGCGGCGCGTCGCCGGACCACGGCAGCGGCACCCGGCAGCCGTCCCTGCCGGGATCGGCGCCGTTCGTGCGCGTCCACACCGGGTCCTGCCGCAGTTCGGCGGGAATGTCCTCGACCTCCCACAGCCCCAGCTCTTCGCCCTGGTAGACGTACATCCCGCCGGGCAGCGCCATGGTCAGCAACGCCGCCGCGCGGGCGCGCCGGGTGCCCAGCACCAGGTCCACCGAACTGCCGTGCAGCCGGTCCGCGAACGAGAACCCGGTGTCGCCCGCGCGCCCGTACCGCGTGACGTGCCGGGTGACGTCGTGGTTCGACAGGACCCAGGCGGGCGGCGCGCCGACGGCGTCGTGCGCTTCCAGCGTCCGCTCGATGACCTCCCGGAAGCGCGCGGAGTCCCACGGGCAGACCAGGAAATCGAAGTTGAACGCCGAATGCAGTTCGTCGCGGCGCAGGTACCGCGCGGTGCGGGACATGTCCGGCAGCCACATCTCGCCGACCAGCACGCGCTCGCCCGGATAGCTGTCGGCGATCTTGCGCCACGACCGGTAGATCTCGTGCAGCCCCTCCTGATCGGAGAACGGCGTCTCGTCGCCCGCCTCGACGTCCGGCAGCCGCGCGTCCTTCACCAGCCCGTCGGCGACGTCGATGCGGAAGCCGTCCGCGCCGCGGTCGAACCAGAACCGCAGGACGTCCTCGAATTCCGCGCGCACGTCCTGGTTGTCCCAGTTGAAATCCGGCTGCCGCGAGCTGTAGAGGTGCAGGTACCACTCGCCGTCCGGCACCCGCGTCCAGGCGGATCCGCCGAAGCGCGACTTCCAGTTGTTCGGCGGCTCGGCACCGCCGGGACCGCGGCCCGGACGGAACCAGAACCGTTGCCGCTCAAGCGAACCCGGCCCGGCGGCGAGTGCCTCGCGGAACCAGCGGTGCTCGTCGGAACAGTGGTTCGGCACGATGTCGATGATCACCCGCAGGCCGCGTCCGTGCGCCTCGGCGATCAATGCCTCGGCCTCGGCGAGCGAGCCGAAAAGCGGGTCGATGTCGCGGAAATCGGCGACGTCGTAGCCGCCGTCGTCCATCGGCGACGGGTACCACGGGGTGAACCAGAGCGTGTCGACACCGAGCGCGGCCAGGTGGTCGAGCCGGGCGCGGACGCCGGCGAGATCGCCGATGCCGTCGCCGTTGCCGTCGGCGAAACTGCGGACGTAGATCTGGTAGATCGCCGCGGTGCGCCACCAGCTGTCTTGTCTTCGCGATGCGGTCACGGAAAAACCCTCCTCGTGGTGGGGGAAAGCGAGAGGTGCGGGACGGGCTCAGCCCTTGAGCCCGCCCGCGGTGAGCCCGGACAGGATCTGCCGCTGGAACACCAGGAACAGCGCCACCATCGGCAGGCTGGCGAGCACCATCCCGGCGGTCAGCACGTTGAGCGGCATGTCGATGGCGACCCGTTGCAGCATCACCGAAAGCGTCTGCTTGCCGCTGTCCGGGAACACCAGCAGCGGCCAGATGAAGTCCTTCCACGCGGTGACCACCGCGAGGATCGACACCACGGCCAGGATCGGCCGCGAGATCGGCAGCACGATCCGCCACAGCGTGCGCACCGGTCCGGCGCCGTCGAGCCGCGCGGCCTCGATCAGCTCGTCCGGGATCCGGTCGAAGAACCGTTTCAGCACATAGACGTTGAACGCGTTCGCGGCGGCGGGCAGCCAGACCGCGGCGGGGGAGTCGATCAGGTTCAGGTGCAGCAGCGGCAGATCGGTGATGGTGACATAGGTCGGCACCAGCAACGCGGCCGCGGGCAGCATCAGGGTGGCGAGCATGATCCCGAGGACGGCGTTGCCGAACTTCGGCCGCAGTTTCGACAGCGCGAAGGCGGCGGGCACGTCGATGGCCATCTGCGCCAGCCACGCCCCGCCCGCGACGACCAGGGTGTTGAGGAAGTACTTGCCGAGGTTCAGCTGGTCCCAGGCCTCGCCGAAGGTCTCCGGATGCCACTCGTGCGGGACGAGGGTCGCCGGGGTCTGCGCCAGTTCCTGCGGCGTCTTCATCGCCCCGGTCACCGCCCAGTACAGCGGGAACAGGAAGGCGAGCACGAACACCAGGAGCGTGCAGGCGAAAACGGCGCCGTAGACCACCTTGCCGCGGCGGCTGCGCAGCGCGCCGGGCGAGACGAGCGTCCTCATGCCTGGTCCGCCTTCCTGGTCAGCCGGACGTACAGCGCGGAGAACACGCCGAGCGCCAGGAACAGCAGCAGGCTCATCGCGCTCGCCGAGCCGAAGTCGTTGTAGACGAAGGCGTAGCGGTAGAGCAGCAGGAGCACGGTCACCGTCGAATCGTCCGGGCCGCCGCCGGTCATCACGTACGGTTCGGTGAACACCTGCATGGTCGCGACGATCTGCAGCAGCAGGAGCATCAGCAGGACGAACCGGGTCTGCGGGAACGTCACGTGCCGCAGCCGTTTCCACATCCCGGCCCCGTCGAGTTCCGCGGCCTCGTACAGTTCGCCGGGGATCGTGCCGAGCGCGGCCAGGTAGATCAGCGTGGTGCTGCCCATGTTCGCCCAGGTCGAGACGAACACCAGCGACAGCATCGCGGTGCCGCTCGAATCCAGCCACTGCGGCCCGGACAGGCCCAGCGCGCCGAGCGCGGAGTTGAACAGGCCGGAACCCGGGTCGTAGAACCACTTCCACATCAGCGCGGTCACCACCGGCGGCAGCATCACCGGCAGGTACACCGCGAGCCGGAAGAACGCGCGGGCGTGCCGCATCTCGTTGAGCAGCACCGCGGTCAGGAACGGGACCGCGAACCCGAAAACGAGCGCGAGACCGGTGAACAGCAGCGTGTTCCGCCAGGCGACGCCGAAGAGCGGGTCCGCGAACAGCCGGGCGAAGTTGTCGAGCCCGACCCAGGCGGGCGGGTTGACGAAGTCGACCTGCTGGAAGCTCAGCAGCACCCCGCGCACGATCGGGTACCAGGAGAACATCGCGAACACGACCAGCGCGGCGCAGAGCAGCCCGTAGGCGGTGAGGTTCTCCTTGAGCTTGCGGCGCAGCCGAGCCCGGCGCCGCGCGGCGGGGGAGGCGGCCGGTCGCCTGGCCGGCGACGAGGACGTCGCGGGCCAGGCGAGGAGGCTACTTGACCTGGGCGAGGACACTGGTGACCTTCGCCGCGGCGGACGAGAGCTGCTGGTCGATATTCGCGTTCCGATCGGTGAGCACCGCCTGCATCACGCTGTCCAGGATCGCGTAGACCTGCTGTGCGTTCGGCGGTTCGACGCTGCCCTTGATCGTGCCTGTGGAGTCCACATAGGACTGGTAGTTCTGCGCGGGGACGTTGGCGTACTTGGCCTTCAGCGCCAGCTGCTGGTCGCGCACGGCGCCCTGCCAGACGTCGGGAGTCGGCTCGGCCGGGAGCCCGACCGGCTGCTTGCCGTCGACGTACTGCTTGATGTGCTTCTCGAACCGGTCCGGGTTGAGGTACTTCCACTGGATCCACTCGAGACCGGCCTTGATCTTCTCCGGCGACGCCTTCGGGTTGATCATGTAGCCCTCGCCGCCGAGCAGCGTGCCCTTGCCGTCCGGCATCCCGGCGATGCCGTAGTCCGCGTACTTGCCGTTGAACTGCTTGACGAGCACGGGAACGTTGTCCGGGGCGGCCATGTACATGCCGAGCTGGCCCGCGCCCATCATCCGCTGCACGTCCTGGGCTTCCAGCAATTGCTTGCTGCCCATGGAATCGTCGGTCCAGCGCAGGTCGTGGAGCATGGTGAGCGCGGCTTTGCCTTTTTCGTTGTCGAAATCGGCGACCCATTTGCTGCCGTCCTTGCGCGCGACGGAGCCGCCCATCGACGCGAGCCAGCCGGTGAGGTGCCAGCCGCCCTGGTTGTTCTTGCTGTAGTCGGCGTATCCGACGATTCCGTTGCCCAGCGCGGAAATCTTCTTGGCCGCCGCGCGCACCTCGTCCCAGGTCCGCGGCGGCTTGTCCGGGTCGAGCCCGGCCTTCTGGAACAACGGGCGGCTGTAGAGCAGGCCCATCGTGTAATTCATCGTCGGCAGGCCGTAAAGCTTGCCGTTCGGGCCGCGGAAATTGTCGAGCAGTTCGGGTTTGAGGTCGTTGATGTGCGGGACTTTCTTGACCGCTTCGGTGATGTCCGCGGCCTGGTGCCGGGCGATGATCTGCGCGGGATCGGTGAAGTAGACGTAGTAGACGTCTTCGAGCTGCCCGCCCGCCAGCTTCGCGCCGAACGTCTTCGGGTCCATGAACCCTTCGTGCGGTTCGATGCGGATATTCGGGTGCGTCGCCTCGAATTCCTTGACGTCGGCGTCGAACACGCCGCGTTCGAACGGCTGGCTTGTCGGCGGCTGGCCGGTGACGGTGATGGTGACCTTGCCCCCGGCGGAGCTCCCCGGATCGCCGCCGCCCCCGCACGCGCTGGCGCCCAGGAGCAGGCCCGCCGCGGCGAGCAGGGCGAACGTCCGGCGGGGAACGGCGGGGGACCAGGGTCTGCTCATCTCAAGCCTCATCTCGCGGGGGAGCACAGCAGGTGATGGCGGTCACCCTAGAGCCGCAGACCGCGTCTCCGCAAGAATCAGATGAGAATCTGCAATTTATGAACAGCCGCTCACGCTGTCCGGCGGGCGGTGGACCCGCGCACCACCAGTTCCGGCGCGAACAGCAGCTCCTCCACCGCGACCTCGCCGCCGTTGATGCGTTTCACCAGCAGTTCGACCACCGCCCGGCCCATCGCCTCGATCGGCTGGCGGGTCGTGGTCAGCGGCGGGTCGGTGCAGTTCATGAGCGCCGAGTCGTCGTAGCCGACCACCGAAATGTCGCCCGGCACGGACAGCCCCTGCCGCCGGGCCGCGCGGATCGCGCCCAGCGCCAGCGGATCGCTCGCGCACAGCACCGCCGTAGCGCCGCGCGGGTACAGCCGGGCCGCGGCCGCGTGCCCGCCCTCGATGGAGAACATCCCGTGCTCCACCAGTTCGTCGAGCACCGGGAGCCCGAGTTTCGCGGCGTGCACCCGGAACGCCTCGAGCTTGCGCCGCGACGGCACGTGATCGCTCGGCCCCAGCACCAGGCCGATCTTTTCGTGGCCGAGCGAGCTCAAGTGCCCGACCGCCTGCTCGACGGCCACCGCGTCGTCGCACGACACCTGCGGCAGCCCGAGGTGGTCGACGGCCGCGTTGATCAGCACCGTCGGCAGCCGGCGTTCCACGAGGTGGTGGTAGTGCGTGTGCGCGGCGTCGGCCTGCGCGTACATCCCGCCGGCGAACACCACGCCGGACACCTGCTGCTGCAGCAGCATCTCGACGTACTCCGCCTCCGACACCCCGCCCGCGGTCCGCGTGCACAGCACCGGCGTGAAGCCCTGCTGCGCCAGCGCGTTGCCCATGACCTCGGCCAATGCCGGGAAAATCGGGTTCTGCAGCTCGGGCAGCACCAGCCCGACGAGCCGGGCCCGTTCGCCGCGCAGCTGCGTCGGCCGCTCGTAGCCCAGCACGTCCAGCGCGGTGAGCACGGCGGCCCGGGTGCTCGCGGACACCCCGGCCTTGCCGTTGAGCACCCGGCTGACCGTGGCTTCGCTGACCCCGACCTGGCGGGCGACTTCGGCAAGACGACGTGTCATGAGTGAAAGTTACCGCAAACCAGCGCAAGTTTCCGACGAGGCGGGCGGTTTGCTTGCTCTCCCGGTGAAACCGCTGGTCGCGTGCGCCGCGGATCGACGAACGGCGTTGACTTACCGGCGGCGGTCGGCTGTAATTCTTGAACGAATCAGTGAAAATACCTGACGAGATCCCGGGCAATCGCGCCAGCGTCCTGCCCAGCCTCAACGAAGAGGTGCCATGCCGACTGCTCCGCGCTGTTCTCGTGCGCCCCCGGACCCGGCGCCCCGCCGGTCCGCTCCCTGGTCCCCGCCGTCCCGCGCCACGCGGGGCGCTTCTGCCCGAGTCGTCTCCCTCCTCCTTGGATCAGAGGAACCCCATGAGAACGAAGCGACTGCTCGCGCGCGCCGCGATCGCCGCCCTGTCCCTGCTCCTGACCGCGCCCGCCTGGCCGGCGAGCGCCGCGCCGCCCCTTGCCGCCAAGCCAGCTGTCCAGCCCGCCGCCCAAGCCGCCACCGCGACATACACCGCGAGCAGCCAGCTCCCCGGCTATCCCGTCGCCAACGTGGGCGACGGCAACCAGGCCACCTACTGGGAAAGCACGAACAACCAGTTCCCCCAATGGATTCAGGCCGATCTCGGCGCCGCGACGAACGTCGCCCAGCTCGTGCTCAAACTCCCGGCGAACTGGGAAGCCCGCACCGAGACCTTCGCGGTGCAGGGCAGCGCGAACGGAGCGAGCTTCAGCGACCTCGTGCCGTCGGCCGGTTACCGGTTCGACCCGGCGACCGGCAACACGGTCACGGTGAACGTCACCGGCAACACGCGCTACGTCCGGCTGAACATCACCGCCAACACCGGCTGGCCCGCTGCGCAACTGTCGGAGTTCGAGGTGCACGGCCCGGCGGGCGGCGACACACAGCCGCCGTCCGCGCCCGGCAACCTCGCCTATACCGAACCGGCGAGCGGCCAGATCCGGCTGACCTGGTCGGCATCTACGGACAACACCGGCGTCACCGGCTATGACGTGTACGCCAACGGTCAGCTCCGCGGCAGTGTCGCGGGGAATGTGCTGACCTACACCGACAATCAGCCAGCCAGTGCCAGCGTCGCGTATTACGTTCGGGCTCGCGACGCGGCGGGCAACCAGTCGGCGAACAGTGCCACGGTGACCCGCAACGGCACCCAGAGCGGCACGAATCTCGCGCTGCACAAGCCGATCACGGCCTCGTCGACCCAGCAGACCTACGTCGCGGCCAACGCGAACGACGACTCGGCGACCACGTACTGGGAGGGCAGCGGGGCGTACCCGAACCTGCTGACCGTCGCGCTCGGCGCGCACGCCGACCTCGACCGGGTCGTCGTGAAGCTCAACCCGGACCCGGCGTGGAGCACGCGGACGCAGACAATCGCCGTCGAGGGCCGCGACCAGGGCGCGACGGACTTCACCACACTGGCGCCCGCGCAGCCGTACACCTTCGACCCGGCGAGCGGCAACCTCGTGACCATCCCGGTCAGCGGCCGGGCCAGCGACGTCCGCCTGCGCTTCACCGCCAACTCCGGCGCGGGCGGCGGTCAGGCGGCGGAATTCCAGGTCTTCGGCGTGCCCGCGCCGAACCCGGACCTGACGGTCTCGGCCGTGTCCTGGACGCCGCAGAAACCGGTGGAGACCGACGCGATCACCGCGTCGGCGACCGTCCGCAACGCCGGGACGGCCGCCTCGGGCGCGACCGACGTCAACCTGTATCTGGGCAAGACGAAGGTCGGCACGGCGGCGGTCGGCGCGCTCGCGGCCGGAGCGTCCGCGACGGTGTCGGCGAACATCGGCGCCCGGGACGCGGGCAGTTACGACGTGACCGCGAAGGTCGACGAGGCCAACACCGTCGTCGAACAGAACGAGGACAACAACTCCTACACCAGTTCGACGCCGCTGGTCGTCAGCCCGGTGCAGAGTTCCGACCTCGTCGCGGCCACCGCGTGGTCGCCGAACAATCCGGCGGCGGGCAACACGGTGACCTTCACCGCGACCCTGCGCAACCAAGGCACGGTCGCCTCGGCGGACGGCACCCACGGCGTCACGGTCACGGTCGCCGACCAGAACGGGACGGTCGTCAAGACGTTGAGTGGTTCCTCCGCCGGTGTTCTCGCGCCCGGAGACACCGCGTCGGTCAACCTCGGGAACTGGACCGCCGCGAACGGCCGGTACACGGTGAAGACGGTCGTAGCGAACGATGCCAACGAGCTTCCGGCTAAACAAGGCAACAACACTAGTACGCAATCGCTGTTCGTCGGCCGCGGTGCCAACATGCCGTACGACATGTACGAAGCCGAAGACGGCGTCGTCGCGGGCGGTGCGGCGGTGATCGGTCCGAATCGGACGATCGGCGATCTCGCGGGCGAGGCGTCGGGCCGCAAAGCCGTGACGCTGAACGCGACCGGCTCCTCGGTCGAGTTCACCACGCGCGCGGCGACCAACACGCTCGTCACCCGGTTCTCGATGCCGGACGCCGCGGGCGGCGGCGGGCAGAACTCGACGCTGAACGTCTACGTCGACGGCACGTTCCTCAAGGCCATCGACCTGACCTCGCATTACGCGTGGCTCTACGGCGCCGAAGCCTCGCCGGGCAACTCGCCGGGCGCCGGACCGGCCCGCCACATCTACGACGAGGCCAGCCTGCTGCTCGGCACGACGGTCCCCGCCGGGCACAAGATCAAACTGCAGAAGGACGCCGCGAACAACTCGAACTACGCGATCGACTTCGTGAACTTCGAGCTCGCCGCCGCGGCCGCGAACCCGGACCCGGCGCACTACGCGGTCCCGGCCGGGTTCAGCCAGCAGGACGTGCAGGCCGCGCTGGACAAGGTCCGCCAGGACCCGAACCTCACCGGCGTCTACCTTCCGGCCGGGCAGTACCCGATGACGAGCAAGGTCACCGTGTACGGCAAACCGGTGACGGTGCTCGGCGCCGGGCCGTGGTTCACCAGGTTCACCGCGCCGGCCGGGCAGGAGAACACCGACATCGGATTCGACGCGCAGGCCAGCGCGAGCGGGTCGACCTTCAGCGGGTTCTCCGTGTTCGGGAACTACACGTCGCGCATCGACGGCCCGGGCAAGGTCTTCAACTTCACCGGCGTCACGAACATGACCATCGACAACATCTGGGTGGAGCACCAGATGTGCCTGCTCTGGGCGACCAATGTGGACAACTCCACGGTGAAGAACTCCCGCATCCGCGACACGTTCGCCGACGGCGTCAACTTCACCAACGGCAGCACCGGAAACCACGTCACCAACAACGAGGCCCGGTCCACCGGCGACGACAGCTTCGCGTTGTTCGCCGCCACGGACCTCAACCAGGGCAACCAATACGACAACGTGTTCGAGAATCTCACCGTGCTGCTTCCGTGGCGTGCGGCGGGCATCGCGGTGTACGGCGGGTACAACAACACCTTCCGGAACCTCTACATCGCGGACACGCTGACGTACTCCGGGATCACGCTCAGCTCGCTCGACTTCGGCTACCCGTTCCTCGGGTTCGGCCCGCAGCCGACAACTGTCCAGAACGCCTCGCTCGTCCGCACCGGCGGCCATTTCTGGGGCAAGCAGACGTTCCCGGCGATCTGGATGTTCTCCGCGTCCAAGGAGTTCCGCGGCATCCGGGTGTCCGATGTGGACATCCAGAGCCCGACCTACAGCGGCGTCATGTTCCAGACCAAATACGACGGCAGCCAGCCGGAGAACCCGGTCCAGGACACGGTGCTGACGAACGTGTCGATCAGCGGAGCGCACCGCAGCGGCGACGAGTTCGACGCCAAGTCCGGCATCGGGATCTGGGCCAATGAACTGCCCGAACCCGGCCAGGGCCCGGCGGTCGGGTCGGCGACGTTCACCGGCCTCGCGTTGAGCGACAACGACCAGGACATCCGGAACACGACGACCACGTTCACGATCAACCGCAGCTGAGCGCGCGGGTGCCCGTCCGGTCCTCCCGGCGGGCACCCGCCCTTTCTCCCCGTCCCCGCGAAAGAAGAGATGCCATGACACGCATGCGTTTGTCCCGGCTCGTCACCGGATTCCTCGCCGCAGGGCTCCTCGCGGCAGGCCTCACCCCCGCCGCCGCGGCCGGCGGCCCCTCACCGGGTCCGGCTCCGAACGCCGCCGACGTGCAGTTGACGCGCACGGTCTCGGCGAGCAGCGTGCAGCCCGGCTACCCGGTCGCCAACGCCTTCGACGGCAACCAAGCCACCTACTGGGAATCGGCCAACAACGCCTTCCCGCAATGGATCCAAGCCGACCTCGGCTCCGTCAAGCCGCTCTCGCGGATCGTGCTGAAACTGCCTGCCACCTGGGAATCCCGCACCCAGACGCTCACCGTGCGCGGCAGCGCCGACGGCACGTCTTTCACCGATCTGGTCCGCTCGACCGGCTACACGTTCGCCTCCGGCACGGTGACCATCCCGGTGACCGCGTCCGCGCGTTACGTACGGCTGGACGTCACCGCGAACACGCAGTGGCCCGCCGCGCAACTCTCGGAGTTCGAGCTGTACGGCCCGGACACCGGCGACACGCAGGCACCGACTGCCCCCGCGAACGTGACGCTGACCGAACCCGCCTCCGGGCAGGTCAAGCTGACGTGGTCGGCGTCGACCGATGACGTCGGCGTCACCGGCTACACCGTCTACCGCGACGGCACGCCCGTCACCACGGTCACCGGCACCGCGTTCACCGAGAACCGGCCCGCGGGCACGCGGATCGAGTACTTCGTCCGCGCCAAGGACGCGGCCGGGAACGTGTCCGCAGACAGCAACCACGTCGTCCGGGCCGGGACGCAGACCGGCCAGAACCTCGCCGCGGGCAAGCCGATCGAAGCGTCCTCGACGGTCGGCGCGTTCGCGGCCGCCAACGCGAATGACAACAACACGGGTACTTACTGGGAGTCCTCCGCAGGCTACCCGAACACCCTGACAGTAAAGCTCGGCACCGACGCAGACCTGTCTTCGGTCGTCGTGAAGCTCAATCCGGACCCGATCTGGGGCGCGCGGACGCAGAACTTCGAGATCCTCGGCCGCGCCCAGGGCGCAGGAGAATTCACCACGCTGTCCGCACGAGCCGACTACCGCTTCGACCCGGCCGCCAACCAGAACATCGTGACGATCCCGGTCACCGGCCGCGCCTCGGACGTGCAGCTGCGGTTCTTCGCCAATTCCGGCGCACCCGGCGGACAGGCCGCCGAATTCCAGGTACTCGGCACGCCCGCGCCCAACCCGGACCTGGTCGTCACCGACACGACCTGGACCCCGTCGAACCCGACGGAAAGCAGCGACCTCGCCGTGTCGGCGACCGTGCGAAACGCGGGTTCGGCCGCTGCCGCCGCGACGACGGTCAACGTCAGCCTGGGCGGCACCGTCCTCGGGTCCGCGCCGGTCGGTGCACTCGCCGCCGGAGCGTCCACCACGGTGACCGTGCAGGCGGGCAAGCGACCGCAGGGCACCTACCGGGTGGCCGCCACCGTCGACCCGGCCAACTCGGTGATCGAGCAGGACGAAACCAACGACACGTTCACCGCGCCGACGCAGCTGGTGATCGCGCAGGCCCCGGGGCCGGATCTCGAGGTCACCGGCATCACGTCGAACCCGCCGAACCCGGCCGTCGGCGCGCCGGTGTCGTTCACCGTCGCCGTGCACAACCGCGGCACGAGCGGCGCGGGCGCCTCAGTGACCCGGCTGACCGCCGGCGAAACCACTCTGAACGGCGACACCCCCGCGATCGCAGCCGGGGCCACGGCGAACGTTGCGCTGGCCGGCACGTGGACCGCCGCGAACGCGACCCTCACCGCGACGGCCGACGCGACGGACACGGTCGAGGAAACCAACGAAGCCAACAACACGCTTTCGCAGGTGATGGTGGTCGGCCGAGGCGCGGCGCTGCCCTACGTGGAGTACGAAGCGGAAGCCGCGCAGTACCAAGGTCAACTGCTGGAGACCGATCCGCTGCGGACGTTCGGGCACACGAACTTCGCGACCGAATCGTCCGGCCGGAAGTCCGTGCGCCTGGCGAACCAGGGCCAGTACGTGGAATTCACCTCGACGAACCAGGCGAACTCGATCGTGGTCCGCAACTCGATCCCGGACGCGCCCGGCGGCGGGGGACAGGACGCGACGATCAGCCTGTACGTCAACGGCGCCTTCGCGCAGAAGCTGAACCTGTCGTCCACGCACAGCTGGCTCTACGGCACCACCGACGACCCCGAAGGCCTGACGAACACTCCCGGCGGCGACGCGCGGCGGCTGTTCGACGAATCGCACGCGTTGCTGACGCAGTCGTACCCGCCGGGCACGAAGTTCAAGCTGCAACGCGACAACGGCGACACCGCCGCGTACTACGTCATCGACCTGATCGACCTCGAACAGGTCGCACCGGCCCTGCCGAAACCGGCCGGATGCACGTCGATCACCGACTACGGCGCCGTGCCCGGCGACGGGATCGACGACTCGGCGGCGATCCAGCGCGCGGTCACCGACGACCAGAACGGGGTGATCAGCTGCGTCTGGATCCCGCCGGGCCAGTGGCGGCAGGAACGCAAGATCCTGACCGACGACCCGAACGTGCCCAACGGCGGCGGGCAGTACAACCAGATCGGCATCTCGAACGCCACGATCCGCGGCGCCGGGATGTGGTACTCGCAGCTGTACTCGCTGATCCAGCCGCAGGACGCGGGCGGCATCAACCATCCGCACGAGGGCAACTTCGGGTTCGACATCGACAAGAACGTCCAGATCTCCGACCTGGCGATCTTCGGCTCCGGCCGGATCCGCGGCGGCGACGGCGGGGCGGAAGGCGGCGTCGGGCTGAACGGCCGGTTCGGCACCGGCACGAAGATCTCGAACGTGTGGATCGAGCACGCGAACGTGGGCGTGTGGGTCGGCCGGGACTACAGCAACATCCCGGCGCTGTGGGGCCCTGCCGACGGACTGGAGTTCAGCGGCATGCGGATCCGCGACACCTACGCCGACGGCATCAACTTCACCAACGGCACCCGGAACTCGCGGGTGGTGAACTCGTCGTTCCGCACCACCGGCGACGATTCGCTCGCCGTCTGGGCGAACCAGTACGTGAAGGACCCGGCCGTCGACATCGCGCACGACAACGTGTTCCGCAACAACACCGTCCAGCTTCCGTGGCGGGCCAACGGAATCGCGGTCTACGGCGGGTACGGGAACAAGATCGAGAACAACCTGGTCTCCGACACGATGAACTACCCGGGCATCATGCTGGCGACCGACCACGACCCGCTGCCGTTCTCCGGGCAGACGCTGATCGCGAACAACGCCCTGTACCGCTGCGGCGGAGTGTTCTGGGGCGAGCAGCAGAAATTCGGCGCGATCACGTTCTTCGCCCAGGGCAAGGACATCCCCGGCATCGTGCTGCGGGACACGGAAATCCACGATTCGACCTACGACGGAATCCAATTCAAAACCGGCGGCGGCTCGATGCCGGACGTGACGATCAGCAACGTCAAGATCGACAAGTCGAACAACGGCGCGGGCATCCTCGCGATGAGCGGCGCCCGGGGCAGCGCGACGCTGTCGAACGTGACGATCACGAACTCGTCGGCCGGCGACGTGGTCCGCGAACCGGGCTCGCAGTTCACGATCACCGGAGGCCCAGTCCCGGCGGCGGCGCGGGGCCGGCGCGGGACGCGGTAAAGGGGGAGCGGTCCGGCGCCGGGACGGGTGACCGTTCCGGCGCCGGGCGTGCGCGAGCCAGGGTATTTCCGCGGATCCGCCGGTACCGTGTCGAAATCCCGCGGCCAGGTTCGTACCTCGAGGTGAACGTCCCGCCCGATCCGAAGGAGAACCCGATGAAGACCGGCGAACTCGACGAGAAATTCACCGCGACCCTGCGCAAGAGCCCGGCCAAAGGCGGCCACACGTACCTGATCTGGCCCGGGTCCGCGGAGTTCTTCGGCACCCGCGGCCTGGTGAAGGTCCGCGGCACCGTCGACGGCGAACCGTTCCGCAGTTCCTTCATGGCGCTCGGCGACGGCACCCACAAACTCCCGGTCAACGCCTCGCTGCGGAAAGCGATCGGCAAGGAGGCCGGGGACACGGTGACCGTCGTCCTGCTCGAACGCCTCGCCCGCTGAGCCGTTGGGCTGATCGGGTGGTAGTCCGGCCGCCGGGTAAACGCCCGGCGGCCGGACGAGCGTTTACCCCATCAGACGTGTGCGAGGGGACGCACACCGAACTCCTGGGGGAGACATGGGGATTCTCAGCGGCCGTCCGGCATTGCCGATCGCCGAAGCAGCGGAAGCACGTCCGGAAGCAGCGCTGGAAACCGGAGCGTTCGATCCGCACCAGCGCTGGAGCAGGCTCGTCGGCGGAGGCGACGGGATCGTCTACGCCGTGCAGGCGGACGGCGCCCTTTACTGGTACCGGCACCGGGGCTGGGCCACCGGCGCGTTCGACTGGGCCAACCAGGGCAGCGGGCTGCTGATCGGGTCCGGCTGGCAGGACTTCGTCACGGTGCTGGGCGATCTGAACGGCGTCCTTTACGGCGTGCGCGCGGACGGGACGGTGCTGTACTACCAGCGGCTCGTCACCAACCTGGACACCGGCGCGGGCAGTTGGGCCAACAACGGCACCGGGGTCGTCGTCGGGACCGGATTCAACGCCTTCCCGCGCATCTTCGGCGGCCCGGGCGGCGTCATCTGGTGCGTGGACGCCAACGGGATCCTGTACCGGTCGCGGCGGATCAACGGCACCTTCGAAACGCCGCAGGCGCTCGGCGACGGGTTCAACGTCGCGCGCTATCTGTTCTCCGACACCGCGAACGTCATCTACGCGGTCAGCGGCACCGGCGCGCTCACCTGGTTCCGCTACCGCGACGGCAGCGGTTGGGCGAACAACGGGCAGCCCATCGCGATCGGCGACAACGACTGGTTCGAGCTGTTCCGCCGGGACCTGTTCGCCGGAGGCGGCAACGGCGCGGTCTATCTCATCCGGATCGACCACTCGACGGTGCCGGGCGACGACGGCGATCTCGTCGAACTGCGCCTCACCAACCACGAGACGGTCGACACCGACGGCGGGCCGCGCTGGATCAACAACGGCACCGGGATCGTCGTCGGGCACGGGTTCACCGTCGAACGCAGCGCCGGGCTGCAGGGGTACCCGCAGCAGCAGAGCGTGCCCGCTGGCGGGCGGGTGTCCATCGCGCTGTCGACGGCGTTCAGCACGGTCACCGCGCAGCTCGTGCGCGTCGCGCCCGGCGGGGACACCCCGGAGGCGGTCACCGGGACGACCACCGTCACCGGCGGCCTGCAGATGGTGGGCGCGAACTACCGGTCCGCCGGATGCGGCTGGGCCGAGCGCTACGCCGCGGACATCCCCGCGACCTGGCCGTCCGGGGTGTACGCCGCGCGGTTGACCGGCCGGTTCGGCCGGGTGCAGCACATCCCGTTCGTGGTGCGGCCCGCGGCGCCCGCGCAGAAGATCGCCGTGGTCCTGCCGACCAACACCTACCACGCGTACAACGGCTGGAGCGGGCACGACCAGTACTCCGAGGGCCAGGCCGGCGTCCGGCGGGTGATCTCGTTCCTGCGGCCCAGCTACACCTGGCTGATCGCGCCGAAAGGCCAGTACGACCTGGAGCTCTACAGCGATCTGGAACTGCTGCGCTGGCTGAGTGCCGAGCAGGTCGGGTTCGACTGCTACACCGACCACGACCTGCACACCGGCGGTTGGCTCGAGGACTACAGCGCCGTCGTGCTCGGCTCGCACCCGGAGTACTTCTCGATGGCCATGCGCATCAACCTGGCCGGCTACCTCGCGGCCGGCGGCAGCGTGATCGCCACCGGCGGCAACCAGATCTACGAACGCGCGGAGTTCGACGCCGCGGGCACCACGCTGACGTTCCGTGCCGCCGACGGCAGCCGCGACCTGTTCCTCGACCACTACGACCTGCCGGAGTCGCAGCTGCTCGGGGTGAATTTCGAGTACGACGGCTGGATGACCTTCGCGCCGTACCGCGTCCTGCGCGACCACCCGTTCCTGGCCGGGACCGGCCTGACGGCCGGCAGCGAGTTCGGCGCGCACGGCCGCAACGGCGCGGCGAGCGCCTGGGAGTTCGACACGCTCCAAGGCCTCGACGGCGAGGTGCCGCCGAGCGGGGTCATCGCGCAGGGCACGAACCCGACCGACCGCGCGGGCGCCGCGATGGCGTGCAAGGAACTGCCCGGCGGCGGTTTCGTGTTCAGCGCGTCGTCGCTGACGTTCAACGGCGCCGTCCGGGTGGACCCGGTGGTGGCGCAGGTGTTGCGGAACGTGGTCGACCGGGCACTCAGCCGTCCCGCACCGGCACATCTCGGCGCCGCGGCGGCCGCCGGGGAATGAGACGGGGTAGTTGAACGTTTGACGATGCGTGAAGAACATTGGCTTCCTGTCGTTCGGCCACTGGTCGCCGAGCCCGCACTCCGAGACCCGGTCGGCCGCCGACTTCCTGCACCAATCGATCGACCTCGCGGTCGCGGCCGAGGAGCTGGGCGTCGACGGCGCGTACTTCCGCGTGCACCACTTCGCGCGGCAGGCGGGCAGCCCGTTCCCACTGCTCGCGGCCATCGGCGCGCGGACGTCGAAGATCGAGATCGGCACCGGCGTGATCGACATGCGGTACGAGAACCCGCTGTACATGGTCGAGGACGCCGGCGCCGCCGACCTCATCTCGCGGGGCAGGCTCCAGCTCGGCGTGAGCCGGGGATCCCCCGAGCAGGTGATCGACGGCTGGCGGTACTTCGGCTACGCCCCCGCGGAGGGCGAGACCGACGCGGACATGGCCCGCGACCGCGTCGAGGTCTTCCTGAAGCTCCTCGAAGGCGAGGGCTTCGCGAAGCCCAACCCGCGGCCGATGTTCGCCAACCCGCCGGGCCTGCTCCGGCTCGAACCGCACTCCGAGGGGCTGCGCGACCGCATCTGGTGGGGTTCGGGCTCGAACGCGACGGCCGTCTGGGCGGCGAAACTCGGCATGAACCTGCAGAGTTCCACGCTCAAGGACGACGAGACGGGCGAACCGCTGCACGTCCAGCAGCGCAAGCAGATCGAGGCCTACCGCGAGGCGTGGAAGGAGGCGGGCCACGAACGCGAGCCGCGCGTTTCGGTCAGCCGCAGCATCTTCGCGCTGACCAACGACCTGGACCGCGCGTACTTCGGCAGCGACCGCAACTCGCGCGACCAGATCGGCATGATCGACGAAAACACCCGGGCGATCTTCGGCCGCTCGTACGCCGCCGAACCGGACGAACTGGTGCGGGAACTGAAGGAGGACGAGGCCGTGCAGGCCGCGGACACCTTGCTGCTGACCGTGCCGAACCAGCTGGGTGTCGACTACAACGCCCATGTGCTGGAGAGCATCCTGACGCACGTCGCTCCGGAGCTGGGCTGGCGTTGAGCACACGCTGATCGAGGGGGCGGCGGCTGGAACGGGCCGCCGCCCCCTCGGTTTTGTGTTGCTGGTGAAAATGCTTTTTGCACTGTGCCAATAAAGCGCTTTTCTCGCCGAAGTGCCGTGTCAACACTTTCGAACCGGTAATGGCTCGAAAGAAGGAGAACGGCGTTCTCCGGTGTTTCTTTCCTGTTCCGCTCCGTGCTGCCGCTCCTAGGCTCGCCGCATGACCATTCCTTCCGAACCCATCGGCAGCATTCCGCGTTCGCCCGAATTGCTCGGCGCTCTCGCCGCGCGCCAAAGCGGGCAGCTCGGCGACGCGGCCTTCGCCTCCGTTCTCGACCGGGCCGTCCGCGAGACCATCGAAACGCAGGCGGAGCTGGGCGCGACCGTGGTCACCGACGGCGAGCAGCGCAAACCCAGCTTCGTCACCTACCCGATCGCGGGCTCGGGCAACCTTTCCGCGGACGGCGTCGTCATCCCGTTCGCCGACGGCCACCAGCGGCAGCTGCCCTGTTTGACCTCCGGGCCGTTCCGTTACCAGGAGCACGCCGAGCAGTATGTGCGGGCCGCGCGGCAGTGCACGAATATTCCAGTGAAACAAGCGGTTATCGCGCCTTCCGCGCTGTCGCTGCTTTACCCGGCCTCGGGCATCGACGGCTATTCGCGCGAGAAATTCCTCGAAGACCTGGTCGACGGGGCCGAGGCCGATATTCGCGGGTGCCTCGACGCGGGCGCGCACGTCGTCCAGCTGGATTTCACCGAGGGACGCCTGTCGCTCAAACTCGATCCCAGCGGCCAGGTGCTGCGCGATTTCGTCGAGCTGAACAACCGGGTCCTGGCGAGGTTCAGCGAATCCGAGCAGGCGCGCATCGGCGTCCACACCTGCCCCGGCGGCGATCTGGACTCGACGCACAGCCTCGACGTCGACTACGCCGACCTGCTCCCGACGCTGTTCCGGCACACCGTCGGCAATTTCTATGTTCAACTGGCCAGCGAGCCCGATCCGGACCGGGTCCTGCGCGTCATCGCGGATCAGCTCAGGCCGGGAGTCCGCGTGTTCGTCGGGGTGATCGACCCGATCGACCCGCGCGTGGAGACGGCCGAAGTGGTGCGCGACCGGGTTCTGCGCGCTGCTCGTCATATCCCGGTGGAGCAGCTCGGAACCTGTGACGACTGCGGCTTTTCCCCGTTCGCGGACGACCAATCGACCTCGCGGCAGACCGCGTTCGCCAAGATCCGCGCGCGGCTGGAAGGCACCGCGCTCGCGGCGGATCAGCTCGGCGTCGGTTTTCCCGCTGCCCGCACTGGCCAGGATGCGCACCAGGCCGCCGCTGTCGACTGATTATCGCGCGCGGTAAGGGAAATCGCCCCGCGGTCGCTACGCACCGTGTTTTTGGGTGCCTGGATCGGGGCAGGCGAGGGTACGGCTGAGGCGGCGGCGGTGACCCGCGGCCGACCATGTACAGGAAACCGGGCCGGGTTCCCGGCCACGAAAGGGAAACGGCTTGCCCGGCCGGGTGTTTCTGGCCCGGTTTCGCTGGAACGGATGGTCCTGTAGTAACAGAGTGCATTCGTCGCGCTACTGGTTGTAATGTCGGTCGTCGGCAGTGCGGCCGGACGGCGAAGGGGAGAGATGACGTTTTCGAGAATCAGCGGCGGCGCGGTGGCGCTGCGGACGGTGCGGGCCTTAGCGGTCCTCGCCGGACGGTCGCTGCTGCTGGGACCGGCGACGGCAGCGGCGTGGCTGCGCGGCGAACGGTTCGACCGGGACGGCTGGCTGGCAGACACCGTGGTGGCGCTGGGACCGGCGTTCGTGAAGGCTGCCCAGCTTCTGAGCACCCGGGCGGACCTCCTGCCGCCGAGCGGATGCCGCGCGCTTTCCCGGTTGCACGACCAGGTTCGCCCAGCACCGCTGCGCACGATGCCGCCCGCGCTGCGGTTCGGCGCGGCCGAACCGCGGCTGGTCGGTGCGGGCAGTATCGCCTGTGTGTACCGGGTGGGCCTCCCGGACGGCCGGACGGTCGCGGCGAAAGTGCGCAGGCCGGGGATCGTCCGGTCCCTCTCGGCTGATCTCGCGATGCTGGAATGCGGCGCGCGCTTGGCGGCTCGGCTGCCGATGCTGCGCGGGGTGCCGGTCAACGCGGTGGCCGCGCAACTCGCCGAAAGCATTCGTGCGCAACTGGATTTCTCGCGGGAAGCGGAGCGGCTGGAAGGCTTCCGTGAAGCGCTCAGCGCCGCCGACGGAGTGACGGTGCCCGGAGTTCATCGCGGACTGTCCACTGAGGACATTCTGGTGATGGACTTCCTGGACGGCCTGGCGCGTCGCCGTCCGGAAGACCTCGGCGAGGAGGAGCGCCGGAACGCGGTGGTCACGGCGTTGCGCGCGGTGTACCGGATGCTGTTCCTGGACGGCGTGGTCCACTGCGACCTGCACCCCGGCAACCTCTACTTCCGGGAGGACGGCTCGATCGTCGTGCTGGACGCGGGTTTCATCGTCCAGCTGTCCGAGTCCGCGCGGGAGAAGTTCGCGGCGTTCTTCTACTGCATGAGCCAGGGCGACGGCGAAGCTTGCGCCGACATCGTGCTGTCGACCGCGACGGCACCGCCCGGGTCCGACCCCGCGGGATTCCGCGCCGAACTGTCCGCACTGGTCGATGAGCACACCGGGCGCAGCGCGGCCGACTTCGACCTGGTTTCGTTCGCCGCCAAGCTGTTCGACCTCCAGCGCCGCCACGGCCTCCACGCCGATCCGCAGTTCGTGTTCCCGATTCTGTCCCTGCTGGTCCTGGAGGGCACAGTGCGCGAATTCCATCCCGACGTCGATTTCCAGCGCGAAGCCCGGCCCATGCTGGTCACCGCCCTGATGGAACGCGTCGTCGCCATGCCTCAGGAAACGCGGTGATGCCCGGCGTCGTGGCCCGGGCGCTGCGCCAGGACATGCGGCAGGTCGACTTCGGGCTGCGCCGGTTCCGGCTTCGTCCCGGCCCCGCCCGCGGTGTCCTGGAGGCGTCCGGACGAGCGTTCCTGACCGGACTGAACGCCTCGGTCGAGCCGGACCGGGACGCGCTCGGGCAGCGGGTGTCCGCGCTCGAACCGGAGCTGCGCGGGTTCGCGTTCGAGGGTGCGGGAATGGGCTGCGCCCTGCTGGACCTGCTCCTCCCGGCCCGGCGCGGGCGGGTCGCGGCCCTGCTGAACGGACCGGCTGCGGACTATCCGCACCTCGTGCACGTCGGCATCGGCTGGGCCTATGCGCGGCTGCGGCTGCGCCCGTCGCGGAACGCGGGAACGGATCCGTTGCTGCGGTGGCTGGCCTGGGACGGATTCGGCTTCCACCAAGGCTTTTTCCACACCGACCGGACAGTCGGCCGCCATCGCGTCGAACCCGGGATCGGGCCGGGACCACGGCATATCCGCGACCAGGGGCTCGGTCGGGCGCTGTGGTTCTGCGAATGCGCCGACCCGGACGGCGTCGCGCTGCGGATCGCGGAATTCCCCGTCGAACGGCAGGCGGACCTGTGGAGCGGAGTCGGCCTCGCCGCGACGTACGCGGGCGGTGCCGATGCCGGGGAGCTCGCCCGGCTCGCCGATCTGTCCGGGCCGCTGCGCGCGCACCTGGCACAGGGGTGCGCGTTCGCCTGCGCCGCGCGGCGGGTCAGCGGAATCGTGCCCGCGCACACCGACAAAGCGGCCGAGGTGCTGGCCGGGACCAGCACCGGCGCCGCCGCGGACTGGACCGACCAGGCGCTCGGCCGGCTGCCCGCTCCGTCGACGCTCGCGCACTACCAGCGCTGGCGCGCGGAAATCCGGTATCTCTGGGAGAGGAAGAGCCGATGAGGCCTTTTCTGCGCCGGCATCTCGCCCGCGTGGTCGCGTTGTTCGGCTGCGCGGCGGTGTTCGCGTTCACAGTCGTTCCGCAGTCGTCCTCGGCCGAGGAAACCGAGCTGGCGCACCAGTTCTCGTTCGCCGCCGCGCCGGTCAGCCCGGACAACGCGCCCGGCGGACGGCACGTGCGGACCGTCGCTCCGGCCTACGAACAGATCCGGTCGTGGATCTCCTCCGTGGGCGCGGCGACCGCCCTGTTCGCCGTGGACGGCGGCCCGGTCGCGCACGACATCTGTCTGGTAGACCCGCGCACGGACACGGTCACCGTCGAGCCCGCCCCTGGCACCGGCGCGCGGTACCAGCCGTTCGCGCTGACGCCGTCAGGGCTGGAGATGCCGTCCTTCGCGGCACCGATGGGCTGCCTGCCCGCGGACGTCGACGAGAACGGCCGCCAGGACGTCGTCGTCTACTACTGGGGCCGGTCCCCGGTCGTCTTCGAGCGCCTGCCGGGGGCCGCGCCGTCCGCGGCCGCGTTCCGCGCGCGCGAACTGGTCAGCCCGTGGCAGGTCTGGAACACCAACGCCGCCACCATCGGTGATTTCGACGGCGACGGGCACACCGATCTCGTCTTCGGCAACTACTTCCCGGACGGCGCGCGCGTGCTCGATCCGACCGCGCACCAGCCGGAACTGACGATGAACGATTCGCTGTCGCACGCCGCGAACGGGGGCACGCTCCGGTTGTTCCGCTCCAGCGGAGCCGGGCGGTTCGCCGAGGTGCCCGACGCTTTCCCGCCGGAGACGCGAACCGGGTGGGCGCTCGCGCTCGGCGCCCAGGACATCGGCGGCCGGGGACTGCCGGATCTCTACGTGGCGAACGACTTCGGTCCCGATCACCTGCTGGTCAACGAGTCCGCTCCGGGCCGCGTCGCGTTCCGCACGGCGACCGGGACCAGGCACGCGACGACACCGAAATCGAAGGTGCTGGGCAACGATTCGTTCAAGGGCATGGGGGTGGCCTTCGCCGACCTCGACGCGAAGGGCGTCCCGGACATCCTGGTCAGCAACATCACCGAGCCGTATGCGTTGCAGGAAAGCAACTTCGCCTATCAGTCCACTATGGATCGCGCGCAGACAGCCGCCCGATTGCGCGAGGGAGGGGCACCCTACGACGATCACAGCGAGGACCTCGGACTGTCCCGCACCGGATGGTCGTGGGACGTCAAAGCGGCTGACTTCGCCAACTCCGGTTCCGACGAGGTCATGCACGCGACCGGTTTCGTCGCGGGCGAGGTGAACCGGTGGGCGCAACTGCAGGAGACCGCGATGTCGAACGACCTCGTGCTGAGCCACCCCGCGTTGTGGCCGCGATTCACCGAGGGGACCGACCTCTCCGGACACGACCACAACTCGTTCTTCGCCCGCGGCGCGGACGGCCGCTACGTGAACGTCGCGGACCGGGTCGGAGTCGGCACCGACGCGGTGAGCCGCGCGTTCGCGGTCGGCGACGTGGACGGCGACGGGCGGCTCGACTTCGTCGTCGCCAACCAGTGGGCACCGTCCACTTTGTACCGCAACACCTCGCCGGCCGGTGCCTTCCTCGGACTGCGCTTGCGAAAACCCGTCGGCGGCACCGCGTGCGGGACAGGCGGGCCGGTTTCGCCTGCCATCGGAGCCGAGGCCGAGGTCGCCGCACCCGGTGGCGGGAAGCGGCTGGAACAGGTGTACCCGGCCAACGGGCACAACGGCGTCAACGCCCCTGACCTGCACTTCGGTCTGGGCAGCGAGCCGCCGTCCACGGTGCCGGTCCGCCTGGCGTGGCGAGACGGCTGCGGACACCGCCACGAGGGTTCGGTGACGCTCCCGCCCGGCTGGCACCAGCTGCGGCTCAACCCCGACGGCACCATCGAGGAGGACCGGTGACCAAGTCGCCGAGCGAACGCCGTTCCGCTGCCCTGCGCCGGTTCGGCGCGTCGATCACCGTGCTGACCGTGCTCGGGCACACCGTGCTCGGCTTCGAACAGGCGTATCTGACCCCGGTGGTCGCCGTGTTCGCCGCGCTGGCCGCGGAGATCGTGCTGGAGTCCGTGGAGGCCGCGGCCGTCGAACGTCGCCCGCGCTACCTCGGCAAACCCGGTGCGGTGGTCGATTTCCTGCTCCCCGCCTACATCACCGGCATGGCGTGCGCGATGCTCCTGTACGCCAACGACCGGTTCATGCCGACAGTGCTCGCCGCGGTGGTCGGGGTCGCTTCCAAGTACCTCGTGCGGGTGCGGGTCGGCGGCAAGAGCAGGCACGTGCTGAACCCGAGCAACGTCGGGATCGTGGTGGTCCTGCTGCTGTTCGGCTGGGTCGGCATCGCGCCGCCGTACGAGTTCACCGAATGGGTCACCGGCTGGTGGGGCGCGCTCGTGCCCGCCCTGCTGCTGATCGCCGGGACCATGCTGAACGCCAAGCTCACCGGCAAGGTCCCGCTGATCCTCGGCTGGGTCGGCGGCTTCCTCGGCCAAGCGTTGCTGCGCGCGCTGTTCACCGATATTTCGCTGGTCAGCGCGGTGCTGCCGCTCACCGGGACGGCGTTCGTCCTGTTCACCAACTACATGATCACCGACCCGGGCACCACGCCGTCTTCGCGACGGAACCAGGTGTACTTCGGGCTCGCCACCGCCGCGGTGTACGGCGTGCTCGTGCAGTTCCACGTCGTGTTCGGCCTGTTCTTCGCGCTGACGATCACCTGCGCACTGCGGGCCGCGGCGCTCGCGATCGCCGCCCGGAAGAGTCCGCAATGGACGGTTCTGATCCCGGCACCGCGTCCCGCCGCCGAGCCGGTGCCTGCTCGGGAGCCCGCATGACCCGCCGCGAACCCGGCGAGCCGATCGCGATCGTCGGGATGGCCTGCCGCTACCCGGACGCGGCCGACCCGGCGCAGCTGTGGGAAACCGTGCTCCACCAGCGCCGTGCGTTCCGGCAGTTGCCGCCGGGGCGGCTCGACCTCGCCGACTACTGGAGCGCCGACGCCAGCGTCCCCGACCGGACCTACAGCACCCAGGCCGCGGTGCTGGCGGACTGGGAATTCGACCGGGAGGCGTTCCGGATTCCCGGCTCGACGTTCCGCGCCGCCGATCCCGCGCACTGGCTCGCCTTGGAAACCGCGGACCGGGCGCTGGCCGACGCGGGCCATCCGGCAGGCGCCGGCCTGGACGCGGACCGGGTGGCCGTCGTGGTCGGCAACAGCCTCACCGGCGAAGTGACCCGCGCCCGGACCCTCCGGCTGCGCTGGCCGTACGTCCGTGACGTCCTGCGCGCCACGCTGTCCGAGGTCGACCTCACGGAAGTGGAGAAACGGTACCTGGCAGCGTTTCCCGAGGTCGGGGACGAGACGCTGGCCGGAAGTCTCGCCAACACCATCGCGGGCCGGATCTGCAACCACTTCGGCTTCCACGGCGGCGGGTACACAGTAGACGGTGCGTGCGCCTCGTCGATGCTCGCCGTGATCACCGCCTGCCGCGCGCTGCGAGACGGTGGTGCCGATTTCGCGCTGGCCGGGGGAGTGGACCTGTCGCTCGACCCGTTCGAGCTGGTCGGCTTCGCCAAGACCGGTGCGCTGGCCGCCGAGGAGATGCGGATCTACGACGAGCGTTCGGCGGGCTTCTGGCCCGGCGAGGGCTGCGGAATGCTCGCGCTCGCCCGCGCCGAGGACGCCCGCGCGGCGGGGCTGCCGGTGTACGCGGAAATCCTCGGCTGGGGCGTTTCCTCGGACGGCCGCGGCGGTATCACCCGGCCCGAGCCGGACGGGCAACTGCTCGCGCTGCGCCGCGCGGGCGAGATGGCCGGGATCGAGCACGCCGAGGTCGGACTGTACGAGGGACATGGCACCGGAACGGCGGTCGGCGATCTGGTCGAGCTGACAGCGTTGAACCGGGCCCGGGCGGGGGCGTCGTCGGCCGCCGCGCTCGGCTCGGTCAAAGCGAACATCGGGCACACCAAAGCAGCTGCCGGAGTCGCTGGGGTGGTCAAAGCCGCGCTGAGCGTGTCCTCCGGACTGCTACCGCCGACCACCGGTTGCGCGACGCCGCATCCGGCGCTGGGCGAGACTCTGCGGGTGCTGTCGGCGGCGGAGCCCTGGCCGGAGGGCCGCCGGTTCGCCGGGGTGAGTGCGATGGGGTTCGGCGGCATCAACACCCACGTCGTGCTGGGCTCTCCGGCGCGGACCCGACCGGTGCGGTCGTCGGTGGCGGATCGGCCGACTCCGGAATTCGACGTCATCGCGGTCAGCGGACCGGACCCCGCTTGCGTCGCTTTCCCTGCGCACCGATCCGTGGCTGGACGGTCACCGGATCGACGGAGCAGCCCTGCTGCCCGCCGTCGTCGGGCTGGAAGCCATGGCGCAGGCCGCTTCCGTGGTCGCTGGTCGGGCCTTGACAACCGCGTGCGACGTCAAGTTCGACCGGCCGGTCATCATTCCCGACACCGGCGAGCACGTCGTCCGAGTCTGCGCGCTGCGGGACGGCGACGTGATCACCACCGTGTTGCGCTGTGCCGAATCCGCCTTCCAGGCAGACCACTTCACTGCCACTTTCCCCTTGTCTACCAGCGAAAACACTGCGCCGCCGGTCGTCCCCGACCACGGCCGCATCGAGCCGACCGAACTGTACGACCGGCTTCTGTTCCACAAAGGACAGTTCCGCCGGGTCACCTCGGCAGCCGTCCCGGACCCGTGGTCCTGCCTGGCCACGATCACCCCGAACGACGAGCCCTGGTTCGCCTCGGTACTCGGCGACCCGGCCGCCCACGACGCCACCGTGCACGTCCTCCAAGCCTGCGTCCCGACGCGTCGGCTGTTGCCCGTCGCCTGCGACCGCGTCGACTTCGACCCGCGCGCGGCAGGCCCGTGGCAACTCCGCGGCACCGAACAAGACGCCGCGGACGGCCGCTACACCTGGAACGTCGCGGCGACTGACGCGGACGGCCGCACCGCCGTCCGCTGGACCGGCTTACGCCTGGCCGACACCGGCTCACTGCCCGACGACCGGCCGTGGCCCGCGTCCTTGTTGTCCGTGGCGATCACGCGGACAGCGGTGGCGCTCGGACTCGATCCGTCGCTGCGCATATCGATCGGCGAACCGTTCAGCGTGGCTGCCGACAGCTCCTGCCCGGCCGCCTGTGCCTGGGAATTCGTGGAACCACACGAACCACCAGACCCCAGGCTGCTCCGCGTGCTCTCAGGCCCGTGCGACGAGTCGCCTGAACGCCTGGCCGCGCGAGTCTCGACAGTGACGCGGTGCCTGACCCAGGTGAGCACGAGTCCTTCGGAGGCAAGGTTTTCCGGAGCGTATGACGGAGGCTGGCTCGTCCTCGCCGCGGGCCGCGCGCGGATCGCCTCCGCAGTGTTCACTGTGGACGGTTACCCGCTGCCAGTCGCGATCGCTCTGCTCACGGTCGGCATCGCATGACCCCCGCCTACCGATACCGCCATCCCGTCACGTTGGAGGAGACCAACCTCGTCGGCAACGTCTACTTCGCGCATTACGTTCGTTGGCAAGGACATTGCCGGGAACGGTTCCTCGCCGAACACGCCCCGGACGTCCTCGCCTCGCTCACCGACGGCTTCGCCGTGGTCACCACCGGCTGCGGCTGCGAGTACTTCGGCGAACTGACCGCCGGGGACGTCGTCGAACTGCGCATGACCCTGACCGAACTCGAGGGCCACCGGGTGGCGATGGCGTTCGACTACTACCGGACCGAGGTCGCGGTGCCGCAGCTGGTGGCGCGCGGGCACCAGTCGGTCGCCTGCATGACCCGCGGCCCCGCCGGACTCGAACCAGTCCCGGTCCCCGAGCAGCTCCGGACGGCCCTGACGCCGTACTTGAAAATCGCGTAGTAAACTGGGCTGGTGACGACCACCGCCCGAGGAGAACGCCAGTACCGCCAGTACTGCGGGCTCGCCGCCGCCCTCGACACCGTCGGCGAACGCTGGACGCTGCTCATCGTGCGCGAACTGCTGCTCGGCCCGCGCCGCTACACCGAACTGCTCGCGGACCTGCCCGGCATCGGCACCAACCTCCTCGCGGACCGGCTGAAGAAGCTGAGCGGCGCCGGAATCGTCGAACGCTCCGAAACCGGCGCCGGACACGCCTACCGGCTCGGCCCGCTGGGCGAACGACTGCGGGAACCGGTGCTGGCGCTGTCGAAATGGGGCATCGGCCTGCTGGGCGAACCGAGCACGGACATGGTCACCCGCCCGCACTGGGCACTGCTGGCCGTCCAGTCGATGGCGGACGCCAGCCGGCTGCCGGAGGTCTCGGAAACGTACGAATTCCAGGTGGACGACGAAACCTTCCACCTGACCGTCGACCACGGCGCACTCACCACGGCACGCGGCCCCGCCGAAACCCCGGTGCTGAGCATCCGCACCGACGCGACAACATTCGTCCGCATCGGCACCGGCGCGCTCGGCCCATTCGAGGCGCTGGCGACGGGAAAACTGACGTTCTCCGGCGACCCCGACGCGGTAGTCCGCTGCTCGACGGTACTGGGGCTGATGGCACGACCCGCTGCGCGCGCGGACGGGTGATCTGGGCGGCGAACTCGCCGACGGGATGACCGGCGAGCAGGTGGCTGGTGAGCGGCAATGCCGGTTCTCACCGGAATCGCCGCCCACGAGAACCGCCCCGCACGGCAAGCGTGCCGCCGCCCCGAACTCGCGAAGCGGCCCGGCCGCTGCAGGGCAAGCGCGCCACCGTTGCCCGCTGTCCCAGGACTGGCGGCCCGGCCTGCTGTGCGGGGCAAGGGCGCTGTCGTCGCCCGGTCGCTGCAGAGTTCGCGAGGTGGCCCGGCCCGGCGTGCGGGGCCGGGCCGCCGCCCCAGCACCTGCGCGGCGGCGGCGCGTCCTGTAGGCAAGTGCGCCGCCATTGCCCGCTGGCCCAGGACTGGCAGCCTGGCCTGCTGTGCGGGGCAAGGGCGCTGTCGTCGCCCGGTCGCTGCAGAGTTCGCGAGGTGGCCCGGCCTGCCGTGCAGGGCTAGCACGCCGCTCCAGCACTTGCGGGGCGGCCCGCCGCGTTCTGCGGGCAGGCGCGCCGCCGTTGCCCCGCTGTCTCACGACTGGCTGTCCGGCCCGCGTTGCAGGGAAATGCGCTGTCGTCGCCCGGTCGCTGCAGAGTTCGCGAGGCGGCTCGGCCCGCCGTGCAGGGCTAGCGCGCCGCCGCCCCAGTACTTGCTGGGCGGCCTGGCGCGTTCTGCAGGCAAGCGCGCCGCCGTTGCCGCTGTCCCTGCCAGGCCGCCCGGCCCACTTTGCAGGGCAAGGGCGCTGCCGTCGCCCCGTCGTCCCAGAACTCGCGAAGCGGCCCGGCCCGCCCTCGCAAGGGCGAACCGGGCCGCGAGCCGGATATCCCGAGGGGCGTCAGAGGCCGCCCACCTTCACCGGGAATTTCTGGATCGACGCGATCGTCGTGTCCGGGTCGTCCGGGAGGACCAGGTCGATCGGGTTCTGCAGCTGGTACAGGTCCCCGCGCGGCGGGAACTGGGTCAGCTGTCCGACGAGCATCCCCGGTTCCTTCGTGGTCAGCACCAGCGGCTCGTACGCCTTCCGGGACCGGATGCCCGCCCGGCGCAGGAGGCCGTCTGGCTGGTCGATCGTCATGGTGAAGCTCAGCACCATGACCTGCTCGTAGCGCGGCGGGAACTTCTGCGTGAGCTTGAGCAGGCTCTTGGCGTCCACGTCGACGTCGTTCTGTTCGATCGTGATCGTGCCGCCGCCCTGCTCCGCGCTGTCGCCGCCGGGGAGTTCGGCCGTCACGCGGTGGCCGACGACCCGCAGTCGCACCGAGTTGACCGGGTCGTCCGGGTTCACGTCGACCCGCACTTTGATCCCACCGCGGAAGTCGACGCTGACCAGGGCTGTCCGGATCTGCAGCGGCGTGTTGATCGCCAAGCAGCTGCACGGGATCTCCGCCCCGATAGGTGGCAGCCCGGTCTGCTGCGGGAAGGCCTGGGCCTGCTGCCCGCCCAGCAAGCCGCCGGCCGCGACCCCGCCCACCCCCAGCGCGGCCGCGGCGGCGGCCCCCTTCAGGAAGTCCCGCCGGTCCTTGCCGGAACCTTGCCGGTCGGGTTTCTCGTCGTTCGGAGCAGGCATCCTCTACCTCCGCGAGTGCGTTTCGAAGACTCTGGCTCGCTTGAATTTAAGGTAGTGCCCGCTCGTGCGACCAGGGTCCGGAGCAAGATCGACCCGGTCGTGTCCGCCGCCGATGACCCACGGCGACCGGACCCGGGGGACCCCGCCAGCCGGACAGGCGACCCCGGTCATCAGGTCGGGTGTCGCTCGCCGGACCTCCGCGACGATCTCCCCGGAATGCGGACGAGAACGCTTCTGCCAAGGCGAATCCGGTTCAGATCCCGTCCACAAAGGACGCTCGGCGGCGCGGGCCGGTACCTGCGCCGGGACTCGTGGCGTGGGCAACACCGACGGGAGCGCAGTCAAGCCTCGGAGTGGCTGCGCCGCGGCCCTAGCAGCGCGGTGCCGAACTCGCTCAAGGGCCTTCATCCGGATCGGAGATCGCCCGAGCCATTCCCGAGAACATCGGCCGAATCGAGCACTGCCAACCCGTGCACGGCGGCGAAGACAACTGCCTCGTCCGCCCCAGCCATCCGCGTCGGATCTTCCGGACTGACCAGTGCGGCAAAAGCGGCCGCAGCGGGCAGTCCGGCTCGCTGGCACAGGTCGACCCCCGCTTCGGGGATCCCGAAAACCCCGTGCGGACGGGTGGCGTACGGCAGCACGTGCCCGGGCCGGTTGAGGTCGTCCGGCCGGGTCGCGCGGTCGGCGAGGCGGCGGATCGTCTCGGCCCGGTCCGCGGCGGAAATCCCGGTGGTGACGCCCGTCGCGGCGTCGACCGCGACGCACCAGCCAGGGCCGCCGTCGTGGCGGAAGGTCGGTCGCATCGGCGGCAGTTCGAGTGCGTCGCACCGGTCGCCGGGCAGGGCGACGCCGACCAGTCCGGACGAGTGCCGGATGACGAACGCCAGCGCCGCCGTGGAGGCCTCCGCCGCGGGCAGGACGAGGGCCGGGTCGCCGGGGGTGGTGAGCACGATCGGCTGTCCGGCCGATAGCGCGTCGAGGGCGGCGTCGACGGGGCGTGCGTCGAGCGAGAGCGTCATGCGACCGTCCGGATCTCTGCGGTCGCGAACCGGGCGACCTGCTCGGCGACGGTCGCGAGCTGGGCGGCGAGTTTCCGGTCGGTGACGTGGCCGTTGGCGGAGAACGGCTGGTTCGTCGAGTCGACCACGACGCCGAGCGGGGTCGGCCAGCCGCGCAGGGCGTGCACGGTCGAGCGCAGCGACGTCAGCGTCGTGACCCCGGCTTGTGGCCCGTACGCGCTGACGATGCAGCCGACGGCGCGTCCGTGCAGGTAAGGGCGGTCGTCGTCGGCGAGGTCCTGGAGGTAGTCCAGCGCGTTCTTGAGCAGGCCGGACAATCCGCCGTGGTATCCGGGCGTCGAGATCAGCACGCCGTCGGCGCGGCGGACGGCGTCGAGGAACGCGGTCGCGGACGGGGAGCGGTGTGCGAGATCCGGTTCGTACATGGCGAAATCGAGCTCGCGCGCGGTGAACAGTTCGGTGCGGGCCCCGTGTGCCCGCACGTTGTCGAGCACTGTGCGGAGGGCTCGTTCGGAGGAGGAGTCGGGGCGGACAGTGCCGCCGATGCCGACGATCAGGGGTGTATGCATGGCGAACCGGCTTCCTGCGGCGAGAGGGGCTGAGTCATCGGGCGGAGTCGGGGAAATCGAAGCGGACGACTTCCGCGAGCTGGTGGCCCAAGGTCGCGACCATCGACTTGAACCCGCTCGCGCCCGCTTCGGCGCTGGCCAGGGTCGGGTCGCCGAGATAGCCCTCGGGGCCGAAATCGTTGGCCAGCCAGCCGAAAGCGACGCTGCCGCCGAAGCGGGCGTGGACGTTGTCGGCCATCTGCTCGGGGATCCGCCGTTCCGCCGCGGAGAGGTCGACCAGGTCGGGGCGCAGATGCAGCATCAGGGACGTTTCCGCGGCCCCGCCGTGGATTCCGAGACCGGTTTCGCTCGCGGCCCAAGCCGGGTCGTGCTCCTCGGGGAGGAAGACGTTGATACTGAACGTCAGGAGACCGTAGGCCAAGCGCAGATCGCGCAGCGCGGTTTGGATTTCGGACACGTTCCCGCCGTGGCCGTTCACCAGGACGATCCGGCGGATGCCCGCGGCGGCGACCGAACGTCCGATGTCGTCGAGCACCGCGGCGAAGGTCGCGGTGGACAGGGACAGGGTGCCCGCCGCCCAGGTGTGTTCGACGGAGCGGCCGTAGCTGAGCGTCGGCAGCAGCCAGAGGTCTTCGTCGTGCGTGGCAACGACTTCCTTCGACACCGCTTCGGCGACGAGCGCGTCGGTGGCCAGCGGGAGGTGCGGGCCGTGCTGTTCGATGGCGCCGACGGGCAGCACCGCGACCGAGGACGGGCCGCAGGCAGCCTTGACCTGCGACGCGCGAAGCTCGGCGAAAAACCGTGAAGCCATAGGGAATCTCCTTCAAGCACCCAGATAGGCGACGACCCGGATTTCCACCCGCATCTCGGGGGTGGCCAGCGGGGGATAGATCAGCAGCGACGCGTACGAACGCTCGGACAGCAGCTTCGGCGCGTGCTCGGCCAGCCATTCGTCGCGCACCCGCATGTACTCCGCGCGGTCGGCGGGATCGGCGAGGAACTGGTCGAACTGCACGATGTCCTCGAACTCCGCGCCCGCGTCGGCGAGCAGCCGGTGCACCCGGTTGAGCGTGACCAGAGCCTGCGCGGCGACGCCGTGGGCGGGCCGGCCGTGCTCGTCGGTGACGCCGTCGATTCCGCTGAGGAAGACGAAGCCGCCCGCCGCGGCTCCTCTGCCCCAGGGCATGACCGTGGTGCCGTATTTCAAGGGGCCAAGCGCTTGTTTCGTCACTCGTCGGCCTTCCGGTAGCGTCGGATGAGGTAGTAGGCCACGGCGGCGACCGCGCCCGCGACCCACGGGGTGAGGTCGCCGAACTGCGGGAAGCGGGCCGCGAAAACGCCGGTGTAAAGGCTTTGGTCCATGAACGGCACGGAGACCGCGATGGCGATCACGAACGCCGCCAGGCCGGGGCGGAACCGCCGGGTGCGGTCGAAATACCGTTGCGGATCGATCTCCTGGCGGCCGAAGACCACTGCGTCCACGACGACGATCCCGAGCCAGGGGCCGATCCAGTAACCCATCAGGAACAGGAAATTCTGGAAGGTGCCGAAGACCGATCCGGCGTTGTGCCCGGCGATGAAGCCGACCGCGGTGCCCAGTACGCCGATGATGATCGCGGAGATCCAGCGGCGCACCTTCGCGCCGACCATCAGCAGGCCGAGCGAAGCGGTGTAGATGTCCAGGACGCTGCCGGAGATCGAAGCCGCGAGCAGCGCCACCAGGATCACGGCGGCGAGGCCGGCCGGGATCAGCTTCGCCACCAGGTCGGTCGGACTGTCCACAGTGATCACGGTGCCGATCGCCGCGCCGACGACCGCCATCCACAGCCCGGCCAGCGACGCGCCGGAGAACGCCGCGAGCAGCACGCGCCGCCGGGACGTGTCGCGCGGCAGGTAACGCGTGTAGTCCGAGCCGCCGATCGACCAGCCGAACGTCCGGGTCGAAGCGAGCGCGACGGTGGTCAGCATGCCTCCGGCGACCCCGCCCGCGCCGCGGTGCAGGACGTCGCCGGACGCGGCGAGATCGCCTTTCGCCAGGCCGTACCAGGTGAGGATCACGAAGAGCACGGACGCGACGATCGCGAGGAAACGTTCGGCCTGGTGCACCAGATCGTGCCCGACGATCGCGATGACGATCTGCACCGCCGCCACCGCGACGAGCGAAACCAGGAACGGCAGCCCGAACAGTTCGCGGACGATGTAGGCGCCGAGCACGGTGTTGACCGCGAAGTAGCCGAGACCGGTCAGGCACAGGAGCAGCACCGGCAGGAAATTGCCGTAGTAGCCGAACGGAATCCGCGACTGGATCATCTGCGGCACGCCGGCGCGCGGCCCCATCGAGGCGGCGAAGCCCAGCAGCACGCTGCCGATCAGGATGCCGATGGCCAGCGAGAGGACGGCTTCGCCGAACCCGAGGCCGAGGAACGCGGTGGGAATGGCGCCGACCGCGAGCGCCGAGTACTGCAGATTTCCCGCGAACCACAGGGAAAAGGCGGAGCGCGGCGAACCGTGGCGCTGGTCGTCGGGAATCCTTTCGATGCCGTGGTGCTCGACGGACACGGCGGGTGGGCGGACTGCCTGGGCGTCTTTGACCATCTGTCCTCCAGCGGAAGAGCCCCCTGCGGCGGAAGTGTTGGTATAGGTAACACGGATGCCACAGCCTGCGCTGCGGCTTCCCGAGATGTCAAGAGGCTGCTTGGGGCTTGACACCCCGCAGGTCGCGCCGCACAGTGTTGATATTACTTACACTTTTGCGGACGACCCGGCCGAGCCCGGGCGGGATGGAGGCGCTGTGCGGCACGGAGTGTTTTTCTTCGGCTCGGTCGAGATGCCGGACGTGCTGGCCGGGAACCCGGTGCCCGCCGCGCGCCGCCGCGCCACCCGCGAGCAGGTGTGGCACGCGCACGAGCGGCTGGTCGGGATGGGCGAGCTGGCCGAGGAGCTGGGGTACGACAGCTATTGGCTGGCCGAGCACCATTTCCAGCACGAGGGCTACGAGGTCGTGCCCAACGCGATGCTGCTCGAAGCGCATCTGGCCGCGCGAACGTCGCGGATCCGGCTGGGGTCGATGTTCAGCATCGTCCCGCAGTGGAATCCGCTGCGGCTGGCCGAGGATTTCAGCAGCCTGCTCAACCTCTCCGGCGGACGGGCGGTGCTCGGCGTCGGCCGGGGCACGGTGTCGCGCGAATTGCGCAGCCTCACCGCGCATCAGGCGGACATCGGCGTGATGACGTCCAGCGAGGAACGCAAGGTCATCGACGCGCACAACCGCGAGGTGTTCGCGGAGTACATGGACATCGTGCGCACCGCGTTGAGCCAGGAAACCTTCTCGTACAACGGGAAGTTCTTCGAACTGCCGCCGCCGGACAACCGCGACCCCGACCACGACGCGGACACCCTGACGCTGGTGCCGGGCCCGCTGCATCCCGTCGAGATCTGGCAGGCGGTCACCAGTCCGCCCACTTTGGACTACGCGGCCGAGGTGGGCCACGGCTGTGTCTGGTGGAACCAGTACCACGGATACATCCGCGAGCAGTGGGAGCGTTACGCCGAACTGTACGAACAGCGCCACGGCACCCGGCTGGCCCCGGGGCAGAACCGCATTCTGGTGCTGCCGGTGCACATCGCCGACACCCACGAGGAGGCCTGGCGCACCGGGCGGATCGGGCACGACGAGTTCTGGAACCTGCTCGCCCCGTTCGGCTGGAGCAGCGGCTACCGCGGCGACGACGGCAACCGGGCCCCGGCCGGGCTGGTGCCGACGCTGGAGCAGTCCACGCGGCAGAAGTGCTGGGCGGTCGGCACGCCGGAAGAGGTCGCGGAGATCGTGCAGCACCACAAGGACACGCTCGGCCTCGAACAGCTCGTGGTGTTCCCGCATTTCCCCGGGCACACCTACGACATGGCCGCCGAGCAGATGCGGCGCTTCAGCGAGCAGGTCGTGCCGCTGCTGCGCTGAGCCTGGCTTTTCCGGACCGCGCGGCTTCTCCCGGCCGCGCGGTCATTCCCCGGCGTTGATCAGCAGGACCCGGACCGGTTCGTCGCCCAGTCTGCGCCAGCGATGCGGCCGCGACCCGGGGTAGGTGGCCACGTCGGCCTCGCCCAGCTGCTCGCGGCGCCCGTCGGCGAAATCCAGCTCGATCCGCCCGGTGACGACGTACAGCATCTCCTGCCCGACGTGCTCGAAATACTCGCCGAACTCCGCCGGGCCGCCGGTGTATTCGATGGGCTGCACCGGAAACCCCGCCCTGGACAACGCCCGCGCCGTGGACCCGGTCGGGATTTCGGCCCCCGGCATCACCATTCCCTCGTCGGCGCGCAGCAATCCCACGCCCTGTTCGGCGGGACCCGCGAGCAGCGCCGACACCGTGGTGTCCAGCGCGACCGCGATCCGCTGCAACGTGCTGACGCTCGCGGCGGCCAGCCCGCGCTCGAACTGGCTGAGAAAAGCGTGCGAGAGACGGGAAACCTCGCCGACCTGCTTCAGGGTGAGCCCTCGGCCGCGCCGCAGCTCGCGCACCCTTGCCCCGAGCAGCTGCGCGGGATCGGGCGCAGCGCCGGAATCGGGGGAGGGAGGGGTTCGCATTGGCCCGACTATACCGGAGCTGGGGTGTTCCGAAGTGGACGTTGGAGGGGGACGGGGCGATGTGCAAGGGAAAGCGCGCGGGAATCGCGGGTAGCGCCCGCGGCTGGGGCAGAGATCCGTGAAGGGCTCCTTGAGGGAATCAGATTCCCTCAAGGAGCCCTTCACGGACGTCGGGGCCTGGGTGCCTCGGGTGAAGCGGGAGCCTAGTTGACACACTTAGTACACTAAGTTGCATGACCGGTCGACCCAGCCGTGCGCCGCTTTATCGCACGATTCAGAGCGAGATCCAGCGCGACATCCTCAGCGGCAGGCTGAAGCCGGGGGACTGGCTGCCGTCGGAGAGTCAGTTGCGGGCGCAGTACGGGGTGTCCCAGACGTCCGTCCGGCGTGCCTTTCAGGAGTTGCAGCGGCTCGGGCTCGTGGAGCGGTTCCATGGTCGCGGCAGCATCGTCGCGTCGAACGAGATTCGGGCGATGAGCCCGATGCTCGGTCTGGGGCGCGAGCTGCGGCAGCGCGGTTTCGCGATCCGGCCCGAGTTGCTCAGCAATGCCGAAGAACCCGCCGCCGAAGCGGTTGCCAAGGCGCTCGACCTCGAAACCGGCGACACGGTGAGCCACATCGAGCGGCGGTACTGGATCGGCGACGATCCGTTCGTCTTCCTCGACCATTATCTTTCGCCCCAGCCCGGGATCGACTTCGCCGAGTTCACCGGGGATTCGCTGTACGCGTTCCTCTCCGGCCGCGACGCGCAGCCCACGCATGCGCGGGAGCGGGTCAGCGCCGTCAATCTCTCCGCGGCGGAGGCCGAACGGCTCCAGGTCGAGCCCGGGGTCGCGGCGATGCTCCGCGAGCGCACGTCGTTCGGCGCTGATCAGCGGCCGGTGGAGTTCACCCGCTACATCCTGCGCGGCGATCGCTACCACCTCGACATCGACCTCAGAAGCGAGCGATGAGCGCCGGGCCGCGGCTCGTCGTCGTGGGGGACGCGAGCATCGACTACTTCGTCCAGGTCCCGCACATCGCGGGCAACGACAACAAGGCCATCGGCTCCCTGTCCGGCGTCTACGGCGGCGGGATGAGCGCCAACCTCGCCGCCGCGGCCGCGCGGCACGGCATCGCGGTCGACCTGATCACGAAGACCGGAGCGGGGCCGGACACTGACGCTGCGCTGGCCGAACTCCGCAGGCTCGGGGTGTCGCTCGAGCATTCGCTGCGCGACCTCGAGCGTCCGACCTGGATGTGTTTCGTCCAGCTCGACGCGAGCGGCGAGAAGGCGCTGACCGGCGCGGACACCGGGATCAAGATTCCGGCGATCGAGGAGATCGACGCGTCGGTCTTGGCAGGGGCGGACATCGTGGCTCCGCTGGCCGACGATCTCGAGTGGGCGGCCGCCGTCGCCGAACTCGGCCGGGAGCGTGGGGCGCGGGTCGCCGTCGATCTCGAACCGGACGCGTTCGAGCCGGACCAGCCTGAGCTCGCGCGGCTGCTCGGGCTCAGCGACATCGTCTTCCTCAACGCCGCCTCGGCGGCCAAACTCGCTGCCACCCCGCGGGAAGCGGCCGAGCGGGTGATCCGGCTCGGCGCGGAACTTGTTGTCCTCAGCGAAGGCGCGCACGGAGCGTCCACTGTGGACCGAGACGGGGTGGTGCATCGCGCGCGGTTGACCGGCGAGGTGACCGCCGTCGACACGACCGGGGCCGGTGACGCGCTGGCCGGGGCGTTCCTGGGCGCGTTGCTGGCCGGGGCCGGAGTGTCCGAAAGCCTTCGCCGGGCGGTGGCCCAGGCGACCCGGTGCGTGACCGCTGTCGGCGGCCGCACCTATCTGTCCGGCTCGCAGCGCGGCGGGTGGCCAGACGACTTGATCACGATCACGACTGAGAGGTAACCGAGTTGAATTCTGTGCTGCGTTCCCAGATCCACGGCAGTCTCGCCGCGGCCTGCCTGGCCGACGCGCTCGGCGCGCCGACCGAGGAACTGAGCCGGGACCAGATCCGCGCCGCGTTCGGCGGCTACGTCACCGAGTTCCACGCCCCGCTTCCCGGCGCGCCTTACGCCAAGGGGCGCGCCGCCGCGCAGATCACCGACGACTCCAGCCAGATGATCCTGCTGACCCGGCTGCTCGCCCGCACCGGAGCCGCGCTGAGCCCCGACGACATGGCGCGGCTGCTGATCGAATGGTCGAAGAACGAGAACTACTTCCCGCACTTCGCCGGCCCGACCACCCGCGAGGCGATCGCCCGGCTGGAACGCGGCGAGGACCCGCGCGAGGTCGGCCGGACCGGGACGATCATGACCCAGGGCGCCAGCAACGGGGCCGCGATGCGGGTCGGGCCGGTCGGGCTGTTCCACCACGGCGACCCGGAGGCGGCCGTCCGCACCGCGTTCACCACCTGCGTGCCCAGCCACAACACGCCGCCCGGCGTCGCGGGCGCCGCGGCCATCGCCGCCGCCGTCGCGCGGGCTTGCACTCCCGGCGCGGAGATCGTCGACATCGTCCGCGCGGCCGTCGACGGCGCGCGAGCGGGTGCCGAACTCGGCCGGACCGAGGGCCGGGACGTGCCGGGCGCGTCGGTCGAGCGGCGGATCGAGCGGGCAGTCGCGCTGGCCATCACGGCTCGCGACGACGAGCACGCCATCGACCTGATCGCCGGAGAAATCGGCGTCGGCCTGCCTGCCGCGGAAGCGGTGCCGGCGGCGCTCGGGTTCTTCGTTGCCGCAGGCGGGGATCCGGTGCGCGTCGCGCGGCTCGCGGCCAACGCGGGCGGGGACAGCGACACCATCGGCTGCATGGCGGCCGCGATCGCCGGCGCGTACCGGGGCATCGAGGCGATCGACCCGGCCGCCGTCGCCGAGGTGGAGCGCGCGAACGACCTCGACCTGGCCGCGCTCGCCGACGAACTGCTGGCCGCGACCCAGCACTGATCTCCCCACCCCGATCCGAAGGGACGCTCGACGATGAGCGCACGAAGCGAAGAATTCGCCACGGTGAGCCGGAAGGAACGCCTCTCCTTCGGAGGCGGTGACCTGGCCACGAACATCGCCTGGGGCGCGCTGGCCACCTACGTGGTTTTCTTCTACACCAACGTGATCGGGGCCGCGGCGTCGGCGGTCGGCACGATCGTGCTCGTCGCGCGGCTGTTCGACGGCGTGGTCGACGTCGGGATGGGCGCGATCGTCGACCGGACCTCGACCCGCTGGGGCAAGGCGCGTCCGTGGGTGCTGTGGGCCGCCGGGCCGTTCGCCGTCGCGCTGATCCTCGTGTTCACCGTGCCGGGCATGGACCCGGCACCGACGCTGGTGTACATCGCGATCACCTACGCGCTGATGAACATCGCCCTCAGCGCGGCGGTGATCCCGTACGGAACGCTGAACACCCGGATGACGCGGGACTTCACCGAACGGTCCCGGCTCAACGTCACCCGGATGTTCGGCGCCACCCTCGGCTCGCTGGTCGTCACCGTCCTCACCCTGCCGCTGGTGAGCGCGCTCGGCGACGACCAGCGGGCGTGGATCATCACGTTCTGCCTGTTCGGCGCGGTCGCGGCGGTGCTGTTCTTCATCACCTTCCGCAACACGCGGGAACGTCTCGTCGACACCGCGCCGCCGAAGGACCAGCCGGGGATCGCCGAATCGCTGAAGCTCGCGGGACGGAACCGTTACTGGCTGCTGCTGTTCGCGATCTTCATCGTGTTCAGCGTCGCGGAGTCGCTTTACACCGGGGCGACGGCCTACTTCGCCCAGTACTTCCTGGGCAACGCCGGGTTCGCCGCGCTCATGTCCTTCCTGCTCTACATCCCGGCGCTGCTCGGGATGCTGTTCATGCAGCCGGTCTACCAGCGGTTCGGCAAGGTCGCGCCGATGATCGTCGGCGCCGCGATCTTCGTGGCGGGTTCCCTGGTCATCGCGATCGACCCGACGGACATGACCCTGGCGGTCGCCGGTTCGGTTCTCCGCGGCATCGGGCGGATCCCGATCTTCGGCGCGATCTGGGGCATGCTGCCCGACACCATCGAGTACGGCGAGTGGAAGAACGGCCGCCGGCTGGAGGGCGTGCTCTACAGCGCGGGCAGCATGGGTCAGAAGCTCGGGTACGGGCTGGGCGCGGCGGTGCTCGGCTGGGTCATGGGCGCGGCGGGCTACAACGGTTTGAACCATACGCAGCCGGATTCGGCGCTGTCCGCGATCAACGCGTTGTTCGTTTATGTGCCGATGGCGTTGTTCGTGCTGTTGATCATTCTGTTCTGGGCGTACCGGCTGGAGCGGATCTACCCGACAGTGGAGAAAGACCTGGCCGAACGGCGCGCGGCGGCTGGAGAACGCTCTCTTCCGCTCGGCGACTGAGGTGGGGTTGCCCCTACTGCGCTTGGGCAGCCAGCGGTATCGCGTTCGACTGGATTCTTCGCAACGCTGGGGTTGTTTCTTGGCGCGTGGAGGGGGATCCAGTGACGAATTCTGGTGTACGGCAGGGAAAAGCGCGGCTCGCTGCCCTGGTGGCGGCGGTTGTCGCGATCGGCGGCGCGGCTGCGTGCGCTGGTGCGGCCGATCCTCCGGCCGCCGGACCGCACTTGGTCCCGGTGAATGGCCGCAAGATGGCGTTTTCCGTGACTCCGGGCCGGTTGCCCGCGATTGTGCTCGACGCGGGCGGCGGGATGGATTCTTCGGAATGGCGCAAGGTCGTTCCGGAACTCGCGGCGAAGACCGGATCCGAGGTGATCGCCTACGACCGGGCCGGGGAAGGCAAAAGCGACGAGGCACCCGGCCCGTGGCGGGCGGACAATGCCGCCGCCGATCTCGCCGCGGGGCTGACGCAGCTGGGAGTAACGGAAAACGTCTTTCTCGTGTCGCATTCGCTGGCGGGCGAAGTCGCCTTTTCCTTCGCCCGGAGCCATCCGCGCTGGGTTGCGGGCGCGGTGTTCGTGGACGCTAATCTGCCACAGTTCTTCACCCCGGCTGAGACCGCCAAATTAGTGGCGTTGAACGAGAGACAAGTGGAAGAGCTCAAGAAGGCGCCGTCCACCCGGCAGACGCGCCAGTTGCTCGCCCAAGCCGACGGCTACGGGCCGGTGCACGCGGCGTATCACAAGCTGACCTGGCCGTCCGGCATTCCGGCGGCCGTGATCGTGTCCGCCGAGACGCCGTTTCCGACTCCCGAGGACGCGCAGTTGTGGCGGCGGGCGCAGCAGGACTTCGCGCACGCCGCGCCGAACCGGACACTGGTCACTGCTGAGCGCAGTTCTCACGACGTCCCGCTCGACCGGCCGGACGTGGTCGTCGCGGCGGTGGCGAATCTGCTGCAGCGTTGAGGTCCGCCACGCAGCCCGGCGGCAGTGCATCGCCGCAACGGGGCCGCCCGCCGCCGCTGCCGAGAAAGCTCACTGATCCCCGGAAAGCGAACGCGGGACCCCGGCTTTGTGCCGGAATCCCGCGTTCTCGAGGAGAAAGTCAGTCTTTCTTCAGCGCGTTCTTGACTTTGCCCGCCGCGTCGCCGAGAGCGTCCTTCACGTTTTCGGCGGCTTCCTTGATCCCGGCCTTCGCCTGGTCGGCTTTGCCTTCGTTCTCCAGCTTCTCGTCGCCGGTCAGCGAACCGGCGGCCTCCTTGGCCTTGCCGCCGAAGTCGTCTGCCTTGGCGCCGATCTTGTCGCCCATCGACATGAGTGCCCTCCTTCATTGCCGAACAACGAACGCGGGAATGCGTCAGAGTGAACGACAGCGCGGATCCCGAATCGTCACTCACCCGATGATGTGATCGTCGCCACTCGTTCGGGGAGTGAGTTTTGCGCGGCGGCGGGGTCGATCCGATGAACTGAACAACGGGAACCGACTGGAGGAGAATCGATGGCTTCGACGACTGACACGGCGGCCAAGACCCAGGACGTGGAGAAGGTCAACGCCGGTCCGCTGACCAGTTCGCAGGGGACGACCACCGTCGCGGACGTGGTGGTGCAGAAGATCGCCGGGCTCGCCACGCGGGAGATCCCCGGCGTGTACGACCTCGGCGGCGGCGCGGCGCGGGCGTTTTCGGCGCTGCGCGAGCGGATCCCGGGCGCGACGGCGTCGGCCGGGCAGGGCGTTTCGGTCGAGGTGGGGGAGAAGCAGGCCGCGGTGGACCTGCAGATCGTGGTCGAGTACGGCGTGTCGATCGCGGAGGTCGCGCGCTCGATCCGGCGGAACGTGATCAGCGCGGTGGAGGGGATGACCGGGCTCGAGGTGGTCGAGGTCAACATCAACGTCGGCGACCTGCACCTGCCGTCGGACGACGAGGAGGACGCGTCCGGCGACAGCGGCCGGGTGCAGTGAGCGGACGGGACCGATGAACCCGCTTGAGGAGGCCCGCCGGATCGCCGCCGCGGTGCGCGAACTGCCCGAGGTGGCGGACGTGCACGGCGGCGAGTTCGGCCGGGTCGCGACGCTCGGGGCGGGCGGCCGGGTGGGCGGAGTCCGGGTGACCGACGAGGACGTCACCGTCGGCGTGACGGTCCGGGCCCCGTTCTCGGCGGGCGACGTGGCGGCCGCGGTGCGCGCGGCCGCCGCGTCCCCCGGCCGTCCGGTGCACGTGCTGATCGCCGACGTCGAAGTGCCGGCCGCGGGGGAACCCGGGCCGGAAAACCGGAAGGAGACGGTGTCGTGAACGCAACGGGATTGGGGCTGGTCACCGGCCTCGCGCTGGGCCTCGCCGCCGCGATCGGCGGGTTCGGGGCGTTCCTGCTGGTCCTCGTGCTGGGCGCGGCGGGACTGCTCGTCGGCCGCCTGCTCGACGGCAAGCTCGACCTCTCGCAGCTCACCGGCCGCGACCGGGGGTGAGCCGTGGCTGTCGCAGCGGAGGTGCGGGGGACCCTCACGATCAGCGAGCACACCGTCGAGCGGCTGGCCGCCCACGCGGCGGGCGAGATCGACCGGGTGGGCGGGGCCGCCGGGCGGACGCTCGGCATCAGCCTCGGCGGTGAGGCGCTGGACCGGTCGGCGAAGACGTCCGCGCGGATCGCGGGCGGCGAGGTGGAGCTGGACGTGCGGATCTCGCTGGAATACCCGGCTCCGGTCGGGGCGACCACCGAGCGGGTGCGCGGCCATCTGCGCGGGCGGGTCGAGGAACTGACCGGGATGCCGGTCCGCCGCGTCGGCATCACGGTGACGGCCTTGCACACCGAGGCCGCGGGACAGAGGAGGGTGGAGTGAAACGCCGAACCCGCCGGTCTCTTCCGGCGAGCCTGACCGCCGCGGTGCTGCTGGCGGTGTGCGTCCTGGTCGCTGTCGCGGCCATCCAGCGGCTGACCGGGAATCAGCCGTGGCTGGACTATCGCGCGGTCGCGACCGCGGTCCACAACGCGCGCTGGACCGACCTCGTCCCGGCGCTGATCTCAGCCGCGGTCGCCCTGGTCGGGCTGGTGCTGCTGTGGGCGGCGCTCCTGCCGGGCAAACGCCGGATCCTCCCGCTGACGGGAGACCCGGATTCCGGGGCCGACACCACGGGCTACCGGTCCGCCTTGCGCGCAGCAGCGGCGGACGTGGACGGAGTCGAGCAAGCGCGGCTCACGACCGGTTCGCGCAAGGTCAAGGTGCGGGTGAAGACCGCCCGCACCCGGACGGACGGACTGTCCGACGCGGTCCGCGCGGCCGTCGAATCCCGGCTCGACCACATCTCGCCGGCCCGGCGGCCCGCCGTGTCGGTGCGAGTCCGTGCGACGAGGGAGGCCTCATGAACCGCCCGGCCACGCTCAACCGCTTCCTGCTCGCGGTGATCGGCCTGGTGCTGCTCGCCGCGGGCGGATTCGGGCTGGCTACGCACTTCCGCGTGCTCAGGCTCATCGATCCCGAGGCGCCGCTCGTGCCGGGCACCGCGGAGCCGCCCACCTGGGTGTTCTACGCGATCGCCGCGGCTGCCGTCGTGGCGGGGCTGCTCGCGCTGCGCTGGCTGCTGGCCCAGCTCGCGCACCGGCCGCGCACGGGAGTGTGGCGGTTCGAAACCGATCCCGCCTACGGACGCACCGAACTGCGCGCGGACGACGCGGTGGCCCCGTTCGTCGAGGAACTGCGCGGGCATCCCGGTGTGCACAAGGCGAGCGCGTCGCTCGCCGGAACCCGGGAGACGCCGTCGCTGGCGCTGATCCTCACGTGCGAGCGGGACGCGGATCTGGGCGAGATCCGCGGCCGCGTCACCGGAGAAAGCCTGCCGCGGCTCGAGGAAGCGTTGGAGCTGAAGGACATTCCGGTCGCGATCGAGTTCCGGTTCACCGGCAAGGCGGCGTCCCGTGTCGGGTGAGGGGTAGGGGAGACCCCGGCGTTACCATCTGCGCGTGGGCGACAACGTGTCGAATGAATCGACGGAGCTGCTTTCGGTGCGCGAGGAGCAGCGGAGGATGACGCGGCAGCGGATCATCACCGCGGCGCGGCAGGTGTTCGAGGAACGGGGCTACGGACAGGCCTCGATCGGCGACATCGCCAAGGCGGCGAAGGTCAACCGGGCGACGTTCTACCTGCACTTCACCAACAAGGCCGAGGTGTTCACCGAGGTCTACCGCGCGGTCCGCGAGGACCAGAGCGCGCAGTACTGGTCGCTGCTCGGGCGGGCGCTCGCCGAGGGCAGGGCGGCGAGCGTGCGCGCCTGGCTCGACGGGGCGCTGTCCTGGTGGGAGAGCCAGGCGGCGCTGCTGCCCGCGATCCACGAGGCGATGGCCAGCGACCTCGAGGTCGCGGCCCGGTGGAAGGACCAGATCGACCAGCTGGCCGGCGGGCTCGAGGAGTACCTCGTCCAGTTCCCGCAGGCGCGGCGCGAGGAGCGGCGGCTGCGGGTCGAACTGCTGATGGTGCAGCTCGACCAGGTGTGTTTCCGCGCGATTGTGCAGAAGGTGTTCGTCATCGAGCGGACGCAGCTGCTCGACGTGGTGACCGGGCTGTGGGTCGACGCGCTGGGGCTGGAGCGCGACTAGATCAACAGCTTGACGCTTGACTCGACACAGTGTCGTCCTTATTCTTCCGAGGACACCTGCGCCGCCAGTGAACGCGCAGGTCAGGCGAGGACGGCCGCAGCCCTGTGCGGCCTGCCCGCCTGGTGTCGAGGCGTCGACAGGGAAGACGCCGGTCTTCGCCCACCTGTCAACGACGACTCGGGAGCGTCCCCTATGTCCTCCAGTCCTGGCGTCGCCGCTCCGTCTCCGGCGCTGATGCGGCGCGTGGTTTTCGCGTCCGCCATCGGCAACACCGTCGAGACCTACGATTACGCGGTCTACGGCTTTCTGACGGTCGTGCTTTCGAAACTGTTCTTCCCCGCCCAACAGCCGGGCGTCGCGTTGCTGTCCGCCTTCGCGGTGTTCGGCGTCGCCTTCGTGGTGCGGCCGCTGGGTTCGCTGCTGTTCGGCTCGATCGCGGACCGGATCGGGCGCAAACCCGCGCTGGTCGCCACGGTCGCGCTGATGGCGGGCAGCACGGCGGCGATCGGCGTGCTGCCGCCGGTGGCGTCGATCGGCGTCTGGGCACCGATCCTGCTGGTGCTGTTCCGGTTGCTGCAGGGCCTCGCGGCGGGCGGCGAGTACGGCACGGCGATGACTTACGCGGCCGAGTTCACCCCGCGCGGCAAACGCGGCGCGATGACCAGCCGCGTGCAGATCGGGAGCGTGGCGAGCCTGCTGCTGGCCGCGGGCGCGGTGCTGTTGCTGAGCACCCTGCTGACGCCCGCCGCGATGGCGAGCTGGGGCTGGCGGATCCCGTTCCTGCTCGCCCTGCCGCTCGGCCTGGTCGGGCTCTACATCCGTTCCCAGCTCGACGAATCCCCCGAGTTCCGGGCGCTGGAGCACCGCACGCAGGTGCCCGCCTCGCCGGTCAAGGAGTCGTTCACCGCGCACTGGCGGCTGATCGTGCTGATCTTCGGCATCGCCGCGTTCCAGCAGGTCGGCTACTACGTCGCCTTCACCTACGCGCAGACCTACCTGATCCGGCTTGGGTTTTCGCAGTCGCAAGCCACTTTGGCGACGGTGATCAGCATCGCGGTAGCGGTCGTGTTGGTCGCGCTGGGCGGGCCGTTGTCGGATCGCTGGGGCCGGTGGCCGATGCTGCTCGGGCTGTCCGCGGGCACCTTCGTGCTGGCCTATCCGCTGTTCATCGGGCTCTCCTCGGCGAAAAGCCTGGGCGCGGCCATCGGGATGACGGTGCTGCTCGGCGTCCTGCCCGCGCTGTACACGGCGGTGGCTCCGGCGTCCTATGTGGAGGTTCTTCCCGCCCGGGTGCGCGCCACCGTGTTCGCGGTCGGGTTCGCGTTGGCGGCGACGTTGCTGGGCGGTCCGGCGCTGTATGTCAGTCAGACGCTCGTCCAAGCCACCGGGGACAACCGTGCGCCCGCGCTGTTCCTGATGTTCGGTGCGCTGTTGAGCTTGATCGCGGCGTTGTTCGTGCGGCGGGCGACCAAGCGGGTGGAGGACGCGGAGCCGGCTCCGGCGGTCAGCGAGCGGTCTCCCGAAGGGGTGTGACCCGTGTTGCTCACCGATCTCGCTGAGCAACTCGACACCGCGGCCCCGAGGATTACCGGCGAGCTGATCGACCAAGCCGGTACTTGTCTTCTCGATGCACTGGCCTGCGCCTACGGCGGACGCGACCTGCCGTGGGCCAGGCAGGCCAGGGCGATCGCGGGCAGCGGCGACGACGCCACGATCTGGGCGACCGGCGGCCGAAGGACAGGGCTCGTGGACGCGGTGTTCGCGAATTCCGTTGCCTGCCATGCGTTGCTGCATGAGGACACGCATGCCGAAAGCCGGGTGCATCCCGGAACAGTGGTGATTCCGGCGGCGCTCGCGATCGGGGAACGGCTGCGCACGCCGTTGCCCGCGCTGCTGCGGGCGATCGTCCTCGGCTACGAGGCCATCGCGCAGGTTTCGGCCGCAGTGCTGACCGAGGAGTTCGGCGTTCGCGGATGGCGGGCCAGCAGTGTCTTCGGTCCCTTTGGCGCGGCGGCTGCGGCAGCGCATTTGCTGGGGCTCAGTCCAGTGGCCACCGCGCACGCGTTCGGGATTGCTGCCAGTTCCGCTGCGGGGCTGTGCCAGTGGGCGCACGACGGGACCACCGAGGTGTTCTTCCAAAACGCCGGAGCGTCACGGGCAGGCGTCGTCGCGGCACTGCTCGCCCAGGAAGGCGCGACTGGCGCGGCGTCGGCGGTGGACGGGATTTTCGGCCTGCGCCAGGCATTCGGCGGCGCACGGGACGAAGCCCGGCCGCCGGACGTCCGGCTGGACCGGATGGCGATCTCGCAGACGTTTTTCAAGGCGTACCCGTCGTGTGCGTTGACTCAGGAACCGATCGACGCGGCCATCGTCCTTGCCGGACAAGGAATCCACCCCGAGCAGGTCGTCGAAGCCACGGTGCACACGTCCGGCGTGGCGGCGCGCTATCCGGGCTGTGACAACGCGACTGCCTTGGCAGCACCGATTTCCCGGCAGATGAGCCTGCAGTTCGCGGTGGCGGCCGCGTTGACCGACGGCGCGATCCGTCCGGGCCGCTATGCCGGAGCGCTCGATCCGGGGCTGGCGAAGCTGGCGGCGCGGATCTCGGTAGCCGTGGATCCCGTTGCGGACGCGGCTTTCCCGGCGCGCCGGGACGCGCGAGTGGCAGTCCGGCTCGTCGACGGACGCGTCGTGTCCGCGGAAAGCCGGGAGCAGGTACCGGTATCCGTGCCCGCGAAGTTCCGCTCCTACGCGGAACCGATGCTGGGCGCGGGGATCGACACCGTCCTGCGGGCCGTCCGGGAACCCTTCTCCGGCGCCGATTCCGCGGAGTTCGCCGCGCATCTGCGCTGAATCGACAAGTTGTCGCTTGACTCGACACTATGTCGTGTCTAATCTGGCTCGCAGGCCGGGAGCCGTTCCACGGAAGGACAATGACGTTGCGTTCCGAAGTCACGTTTCAGATCGGGTGCGACATCGGCGGTACGTTCACCGACGTCGTCGCGCTCGCCTCGGACGGACAGTCCTATGCGGACAAGTCCGACACCGTTCCGGACGACCTCGCCGCGGGATTGCTTGCCGCGCTGGAGAATCTCGCCGCCCGCGTCGGGTTGCCGCTGACCGGGCTGCTCGCCGCGACGACGCGGTTCGTCAACGGCACGACCGTGGTGACGAACGCCGTCGCCGAACTGCGCGGCGCGAAGGTCGGGCTGATCACCACGCAGGGATTCGGCGACAACCTGCTGATCGCGCGGTCGGCCCGCAACGCGCACCGCGACCACCACAAGCAGCTCAGCCTTCCGCAGATCGTCGCCCGCGAGAACGTGCTCGAGGTGCCCGAGCGGATCGACCGCAAGGGCCGGGTCGTCGTTCCGCTCACCGAGCGGCGGGCGCGCGAGGCGGTGGAAGCGCTGGCGGCCAAGGGCGTCGAGTCGATCGCCGTGTCCCTGTTGTGGGGCTTCGCGAACCCGGAGCACGAGGAACTGCTGGCCTCGATCGTCGAGACCGAGCATCCGGAGCTGTTCTTGAGCGTCGCGTCGCGGCTGCACCCGGTCATCCGGGAGTACGAGCGGACGATGACCACGGTGCTCAACGCGTTCACCGGGATCCGGGTCGCCGAGTACACCGAGCGGATCGAGCGCGAGCTGGCGGCGCGCGGGCTGCGCGAACCGGTCGCGTTCATGCAGGGCTTCGGCGGTACGTCGAGCGCGGCGGAAGCCCGGCAGCGGCCGATCACGCTCATCGACTCCGGACCGGCCGGCGGCGTGATCGGGGCGCGGGCGCTGGCTGACCGGCTCGGTCTCAAGGACATCGTCACCGCGGACATGGGCGGCACGTCGTTCGACGTCTCGGTGCTGCGCGACGCGACTCCGAACGTCACCCGGCGGGTGATGCTGGGGGAGCGGTTCCTGACCGCGTTGTCCAAGATCGACGTGCTGCCGATCGGCACCGGCGGCGGCAGCATCGCGTGGCTGGATTCGCGCGGAGTTCCGCAGGTCGGGCCGCACAGCGCGGGAGCCGAGCCGGGGCCGATCTGCTACGGCAAGGGCGGCGCCCGTCCGACGGTGACCGACGCGTCGGCGGTGCTCGGGCTGCTGGATTCCGGGTCCTTTCTGGACGGTCGCCGGGCGCTCGACACCGGCAGTGCCAGCGAAGCCCTCGCCCGCGAGATCGGGAAACCGCTGGGCGTGGACGCGGTTCAGGCCGCGGCGGCGGTGCACCGGATGGTGGTCGCGGACATGGGCAACGCGGTCCGCGCCGTGACGGTGGAGCGCGGGCACGATCCACGCCGGTTCGCGATGGTGGCTTTCGGCGGCGCGCTCGGCCTGTTCGCCGCGGACATCGCCCGTTCGGTCGGCATCCGGCAGATCGTGATCCCGGCCGAAGCCGCGGTGTTCTCCGCCCGCGGGCTGCTTTCCAGCGACGACGTGCGCACTCGCGCGCGCTCGGTGATGTGGCAAGGCGGCGGGGCCGAGGCGGTGCACGACGCGCTGAAGGAACTCGACGCGGAACTCGTCGAGGCGTTGCACGTCGCGGGCTACTCGGACGGCCGGATCGACGTCCGATGGGAGGGCGACTTCAAGTTCCTTGGCCAGCAATGGGAACTGCGGGTGCCGATCCCGCGCCGAGACGAGTTCGGCGAAGCGGACCTGGTCGCGATCCAGGAAGGGTTCGCCGCGCGCTACGAGCAGGAGTACGGCGAGGGCACGGCTTGGGTGGGCAGTCCGGTGGTGCTGATGTCGGTGCGGGTCACCGCGACCGGCCGGGTCGACTTCTTCGAACCGGCCAAGCAGGCGCTGACCGGCGACGCAGCCGAACCGGTCGGGCGCAGGCGGATCCGGCGGGCCGGAGAGTCCGAAGTGGACGTTTACGACGCGCGCCGGATCGCCGCCGGGGCCAGGATTTCCGGTCCGGCGCTGATCGAACACTCGCTGACCACCGTCTCGCTGCCCGCGGGCTGGGAACTGAACGTGGACGGCTGGGGCAACTACCTGCTGACCGACACCGCCCGGACGACCGGGTGCACCGGGGAGGAAACCGCATGACCGCCGCCGCGACCGGGCTCGACCCGGTGGACGTCGAAATTCTCGCCAAGGCGCTGGACAACGTCGCCGCGGAAATGGGCGTGGTGATGATGCGCGCCTCCGGCAGCCCCGCGATCGCCGAGGCGGTGGACTTCTCCACCTTCATCGCCGACGCCGAGGGCGACATCATCAGCTACGCCGGCTACATCACGATGTACCTGGGCGCGGCCCGCCAGGCGGTCCGGCACCTCCTCGCGACGTATCCCCGCGAGCAGATCCGGCCGGGGGACATGTTCCTCTGCAACGACCCGTTCACCACCGGCAACGCGCACGCCGTCGACGTCGGCGTGGTGCGGCCGATCTTCTTCGGCGAGCAGCTGGTGGCGTGGTGCTGGGCCGAGGCGCACGTCAACGATTTCGGCGGCGCCGCGCCCGGCGGGATGGACCCGACGGCCACCGAGGTCTACGGCGAAGCGCTGCGGCTGCCCGGGATCAAGATCGTCGACCAGGGGCGTCCGGTCGAGGACGTGTGGCGGATCATCGAGACCAACATCCGGGTGCCGGAGCTGGTGCTCAACGACATCCGGTGCTTCATCGCCGCCTGCCACCGCTGCGACGAACGGCTGCAGGCGCTCGTGGAGCAGTACGGGGCGGACACTTTCCGCCGGTATGTCGAGGCCGCCAAGGACCTGGCCGAGCAGGCCGTCCGGCGCAGGATCGCGGATCTGCCGAAGGGCACGTTCACCGCCGAGGAATTCGCCGAGCACAACGGGCACGCCGACGAGCTGTACCCGATCCGCTGCACGCTCACCGTCAGCGAGGACGCGCTGCGGTTCGACCTGACCGAGTCCGCGCCGCAGACCGACGGGTTCATCAACGTCAGCGCGGCGACCACGCTGGGCGCGGTCGTGTCCCCGCTGCTGATCACCCTGCTGCCGGACCTGCCGATCAACCAGGGCACGCTGCGCCCGATCGAGGTGGTGACCCGGCCGGGCACGATCTGCGACGCGCGCCAGCCCGCGCCGATGGGGGCCGGGCACATCGAGACCGGGTTCCGGATCGGGAAGGTGGTCACGAGGCTGCTCGCCGATCTCCAGGCAGGCAGCGAAAACGCCTTCGTCCGCGAGCACGTGACGGCGCCGTGGCAGGACTCGTGGAGCGCCAGTTTCTTCTACGCTCCCGACGAATCCGGCCGGCTCGTGCCGTTCCCGGACATGAACGGCGGGGGCAGCGGAGCGGGCGCGCAGGCGATCGCGGACGGCATGGACGTCAGCGGCGTGCTCGCCCAGCCGCAGAACAGCATTCCGGACATCGAGATCAACGAACTCGCCTATCCGGTGCTGTACCTGTGGCGCAAGCTGAACCCGAACTCCGGCGGACCGGGCCGGACCCGGGGCGGCGCGGGCATCGACCTCGCGTTCACGCCGTGGTACACGCCGGGCGGCCAGGAGCACGTCATGGCGGCCTGCTGGCAGGTTCCGCCGTGCGGGGTCTTCGGCGGCTATCCCGGTTCCACGAGCGGTTCGGCGCTGGTCTCCGGGGCCCGGGCAGACGAGGCGTTCGCCCGAGGCGAGGTCCCGCGCGCCGTCGAGGACCTCGCTGCCGCGCCGAAACCGTTGCAGGGAAAGCAGTTCGGGCTTTCGGTCGGTGCCGGCGACGTGGTGGTGCTGCGGGTCGGCGGCGGTGGCGGTTACGGGGATCCGCTGGAACGCGACCCGGACCTGGTCGCGGCGGATGTGCGCGCGGGCGTGGTGACGGCGGACGCGGCGCGGGTTTCCTACGGCGTCGTGCTCGATGCCGCGGGCGGCCCGGACCTCGCCGAGACCAACCGCGAGCGGGACGGAATCCGTGCGAGCAGGCGGGAATGGCCCCGGGAAGACGGCTTGGCGGTGCGCCGGAGCCCGGCGCACGAACGGCTGGCCGAACGCGGCCAGTGGTGCCAGCCGAGGCCGGGGGTCGAACTCGCGGAGTTCGCCGACCCGGACACCGGAACCCTGCTGCGCGCGGACGTGGTCGTGCACCCGGACGCCCGATGACGGGCCACAACGAAAGGCGGAACGACGTGGTTGCCCCGGATACTTTCCCGGACGCGCTGGCGGCGCTGGCGAAACTGTTTCCCGGCGAGGAGGCGGTGGTCGCGCCCGAGGGGCGGCTGACCTTCGCCGAATTCGCGCAGCGGTGCGACGAGCTGGCCGGCGCGTTCCGCGCGGCGGGGCTGCGGCCGGGCGAGCGGGTGGGGATCCTGCTGCCGAACGGGCTGCGCTGGCTGGTCACGATGCTCGGCGCGCAGCGGGCCGGGCTGGTCGCGGTGCCGGTCAACACCTGGTACCGGTCGGCGGAGCTGGCGCACCTGGTGGGCACCGCAGATCTGCGGCTGGTGGTCACCGAACAGCGGGTGTTCGGCAAGGACATGCTCGCCGAGCTCACCGCGGCCGGGCACGGCGAGGTCTTCGAGCCCGGAGCCCGCGCCGACGGGTATCTGGGCGCGCTGTTCTGGCCGTCCGCCGAGCCGTTCCCGTCGGGGCTCGAGCCCGCCCCGGCTCCGGAACGCAGCGCGGGACCCGACGACCTCGCGATGATCCTCTACACCAGCGGCAGCACGGCGTTGCCGAAGGCGGTGCCGCTGGAACACGGCAAGCTGCTGCGCAACGGGTACGAGATGGGCGAGCGGATGCACGTCGGTCCGGGCGACCGGCTGTGGTTCGCGATGCCGTTGTTCTTCGGCTACGGGGCCTGCAACGCGTTGCCGGTCGCGCTGAGCCACGGCCTGACCTTGTGCGTCGAGGAAAAGGTCGACGGCGACGCGTCGCTGGCCTTCATCGAGCGCGAACGGTGCACTGTCTCCTATGGGCTCGCGACGGCGGTCCGGGCGCTGCTGGCCGCGCCGAGTTTCGGCAGCCGGGACATCTCCTCGCTGCGGACCGGCCCGGTCGGGTTCAACGCCGAGGACAAGCGGCTGGCCATCGAAGGGCTCGGCATCACCGAGGCGTGCAGCGCCTACGGGCTGACCGAGTCCTACGGCTTCGTGACCATGACCGACGCGAGCGACCTGCCGGAAGTCAAGCTGCACACCCAGGGCAGGCGGCTGCCGACCCAGGAGATCCGCATCGTGGACAAGTCCGGGGCGGTGTGCCCGCCCGGCGCCACCGGCGAGATCGAGATCCGGGGCTGCGTGATCGACGGCTACCTCAGCGGGTCGGACGTCAGCGGCGGCACGCATTCCCCGGACGGCTGGTTCCGCACCGGCGACCTCGGGTCGGTCGACGCGGACGGGCGGCTGTCGTTCGGCGGCCGGTGGAAGGAAATGCTCAAGATCAAGGGCATCAACGTCGCGCCGGTGGAGATCGAGGGAATCCTGGGCGAGCACGCCGAGGTCGACCAGGCGTACGTCTTCGGACTGTCCACTCCGGACGGCGACCAGGAGATGGCCTGCGTCGTCGTCGCGGACGAGCGCAGCGGCGCCGACGGGACCGAACTGGCGGACCGGCTGCGGGAGTACGTCCGGTCGCGGGCCGCGAGCTACAAGGTGCCCGCCCGGGTCGTGGTGCTGGATTCGGCCGCGGTGCCGCAGACGCACACCGGCAAGGTCAGCAAGCTCAAACTGCGCGAGATGCTGGAGGCGGCGGGATGACCGGGCGGCGCACCCCGGCGTTCGCGGACCTGCCGACGCTGCCGGACCGGGACGAGCACCACGCGTGGGACGTGTGGGGGCGCGCGGACGAGATCGGCACGCTCAACCTGATCGGCCCGCAGCAGCGGATCGCCGCGGCGAAGACGGTGCGCAGCGGGCAGATGATTTCGCTGACTCTGCCGCTGAACGAACCCGCTCCCGGACTGTTCGAGGAACGCGAGCTGTTCCGGCACGTCGTGGAGGACACCGCGGCCGGGCACGACGACCGGCTGGACGGGTTCTACCTGCAGGGTTCCTCGCAGTGGGACGGGCTGCGACACATCAACGCCGGACGGCACGGGTACTGGGGCGGCCGCAGCGAAGCCGACCTGGCGAGCAGCGAGGTGCTGGGCGTCGACCGGTGGGCCGAGCACGGCTTCGGCGGTCGGGGAGTGCTCGTCGACGTTGCCGGGCACCTGGCGGCGCAAGGCACGCCGCTCGCTCCGGACGAGCCGGTGGAGATCACCGCCGCGTTGCTCGACGAGGTCGCCGCCGCGCAGGGAACCGTCTTCGAATCCGGGGACATCCTCGTAGTCCGCACCGGATGGACGGAGTGGTACCGGGAGCTGCCGGAGCGGGAGCGGGCCGCGCTGCGCGGCACGATCGGCACCGGTTTCGCTTGCCCCGGGCTGGAGTCGGCGAAGGACATGGCCGGGTACCTCTGGGACCGGGAGTTCGCCGCGGTCGCGATGGACAACGTCGGCGTCGAGGTCTTCCCGGTGAACCGCGCCAAGGGCTTCCTGCACCGCCGGCTGATCGCGTTGCAGGGCATGCCGCTGGGCGAGCTGTGGCTGCTGGACCGGCTCGCGCGGGCGTGTGCGGAACGGGGGAGCTACGAGTTCCTCCTCGTCTCCGGGGTGCTGCCGCTGCCGCGCGGGGTCGGCAGCCCCGCGAACGCGCACGCGATTCTCTGACGCTTCGAGAAAGGAACGAACATGCCGCTAGGACCGGTACGCCAGGTGGCGATAGTCGGGATCGGCATCACCGAGCTGTCCCGGAAATCCGCGCGCAGCGGTCTCGACCTGGCCGCGGAGGCGCTCCAGTCCGGGCTGGACGACGCCGGGCTGAGCGCCGGCGACGTGGACGGGCTGTTCACGAACGTCGGCTATCCGCTGTCTATCGATTACGACCGGATGGCGGAGGCGTTCGGACTGCAGATCCGCGCCGCCGTGCAGACCTGGAGCCACGGCCGCTTCGTCGGTCCCGCGCTGCAAGCGGCCGCCCAGGCCGTGGCGCTCGGCACCACCGAGGTCGCCGCCTGCCTGGCCGGGGTGTCTTTTTCCGGACTGGGCATGGTCGGCGGCGCGGGCGACGCGGAAGGGCTGCGGCAAGGCGGCGGCTCGCACGGGGAACTGCCGCATTACGGCATGACCGCTCCGGGCGCGGGCGCAGCGATGGCGTTCCGCCGGTACTGCGAGCGGTACGGCGTCGACCCCGCGCTGATCTCCGCGGTGCCGATGGCGATGCGCCGTCACGCGCGGCTCAACCCGAACGCGCAGATGACCAAACCGCTGGAACAAGCGGATTACGACGCGCAGCCGTACATCGTGGAACCGTTGCGCCGTCCGGACTTCGCGCTGCTCAGCGACGGCGGCGCCTGCCTGCTGGTGACCACGGTGGAGCGAGCGCGCGATCTGCGGCAGCCCGCGGTGATCGTCTCCGGCATGCAGGGCCTGCGCGCCGGCCGGGACGAGTTCATCTTCGCGCCGCCCGGGCTGGGCGTGTTCACCCAAGGCGACGAGCGCCGGGTCGAGGACCATCCGGTCTACGCGATGGCGGGGCTGTCCGGGCCGGGTGACGTGGATTCGCTGCAGCTCTACGACGCTTTCTCGCCCAACGTGGTGTTCGTGCTGGAGCGGTTCGGCTTCACCGGCGAAGGCCAAGCTCTCGAATGGCTGCAGGACGGCCGGATCGAGCTCGGCGGCGAACTGCCGGTCAACACCGCTGGCGGGCTGCTGTCCGAGGCACACCTCTGCGGCTGGGGGCACATGGCCGAGGCAGTCCGCCAGATCCGCGGCCAGGCCGGCGACCGCCAGGTGACCGGATGCGAAGTCGTCCAGTGGGCGACGCCGTTCGGCGATTCGACTGTCTTCACGAAGGACCGGTGACCACGATGACCACTGCGCGACCTCTTCCGCTTCGCTACCCCGAGGACGTCGAACACCTCGACGGCGCGGCTCGCGGCGAACTGCGCGTGCCGGTGTGCGGCTCGTGCGGCGAGGCGTTCTGGCCGCCGTCGCCGGTGTGCCCGCGCGATTTCCGCCGCGCCGTCGAGTGGACGACCGACGCCGGGACCGGCCGGGTGCACAGCTGGGTCCGGTTCCACAAGCGGTACTTCGAGGGCGACGACGTGCCGTACGTCGTGGTGCAGGTCCGGCTCGACAGCGGCCCGAACCTGACGACGACGTGGACCGGCTCCGGCGATCCGGTGCTCGGCGAACCGGTCGTCGTGTCGTTCCGCGAGGTCGGCGACGGGGTGTGGCTGCCGGAATTCGGGCCGGGGGAGCGGGCGTGAACCTGTCTCGTGAACTGGCGGCCCGGATCAAACCGGCCGGCGTGTGGCTGTCCGTCCTGGCGGAGGTCCCCGCCGCCGAGGCCGCGAAGGCGGCGCGGGTGGTCGAGGACCTCGGGTACGGTGCGCTGTGGATCGGGGAATCCCCGGCGCACAAGGAAATCTTCACCAACGCCGCGTTGCTGCTGGCGGCGACCACACGGCTGACCGTGGCCACCGGAGTCGCCACCATCTGGGCCCGGGACGCGGTCGCCACTGACGGCGCGGCCCAGACTCTCGGCGAGGCGTTCCCCGGACGGTTCGTGCTCGGCCTCGGCGCCAGCCACGCGGAGGCCGGACGCGGGAGCGGCCATGACCGGCCGCTGACGGCGTTGCGCGAGTACCTCGATGTGCTGGACAGCGACCGTTACCAGGGGCCGCGCCCGGAACGCGCAGTGCCGCGGGTGCTGGCGGCGTTGCGGCCCCGGATGCAGGAACTCGCCCGCGACCGGGCCGCCGGAATGCACTCGTTCTTCGTGCCGCCAGCGCATACCGCCGCCGCCCGGGAACGGCTCGGTCCGGAACCGTTGCTCGTTCCGGAACAGGCGGTGGTTGTCGACCCAGACGCTGTGCGGGCGCGCGAGGTGGCGCGGAAGCACATCGCGACCCGGCTGGCGCTGCGGAATTACGTGAATCACTTGCGTGCCTTGGGTTTCGGCGACGCTGACTTCGCCGACGGCGGGAGCGAGCGGCTGGTGGACGAGCTGGTCGTCTGCGGTGATCCGCGACTGGTGGCGGCGCGGGTTCGCGAGCATCTCGCCGCGGGGGCCGACCACGTGGCGATCCATCCGTTGACCGGTACGCCGGGTGTCGAGCCGGTGCTGGACCAGCTTCGGGCGCTGGTTTCCGAGGGAGGAATTCCGTCGTGACTGATCGTTATCGCGCGGGCGAAGGGCAGTTCCAGCTGACCGGCGTCCAGGCGCTGGCCCGGCTGCCCTTCGACGTCCGCCGCGCCGACCAGCGGGCGGGGCTGCGCACGGCGGCGTTCGTGTCCGGCTACGAGGGTTCGCCGCTCGGCGGATACGACCTCGAACTCGGCAAACAGGCCGAACTGCTGGCCGAGCACGACGTCGTGTTCAAACCGGGCGTCAACGAGGAACTGGCGGCCACCGCGGTGCAGGGCGCGCAGCTGGCGGCCCAGTCGGAGAACCGGCGGGTCGACGGCGTCACCGGCTATTGGTACGGCAAGTCTCCTGGCCTGGACCGCGCCTCGGATGCCTTGCGGCACAACAACCTCATGGGCACCCACCGCCTCGGCGGCGCGCTGGCGCTGGTCGGCGACGACCCGGGCGCGAAGTCCTCGACGGTGCCCGGCAGCTCCGAACTGCTGCTGGCCGACCTGGGCCTGCCGACGCTGTACCCGGCGGATCCGCAGGAGGTGCTCGACCTCGGGCAGCACGCGGTCGCGCTGTCCCGGGCCTGCGGGCTCTGGGTCGGGTTCAAGATCGCCACCAACGTCGCCGACGGGACCGGCGCCGTACGCGTCGATCCCGGCAGGTTCCGTTCCGTGGCACCGGATCCGGTGGTCGACGGGCGGCCGTTCGTCCACGAGATGACCGCCCGGATGCTGCAGCCGGACCTCGGCAGGCTGGAGCGCAGCCGGGACGGTGCGCGGCTCGAACTCGCCCGTCGTTACGCCGCGGTCAACGGGCTGAACACGATCGTCGGCGGTCGCGATGCCCGGATCGGGATCGTCGCCGCGGGCAAGACCTATCACGATCTCCGCCAGGCGCTGGAGATTCTGGGCCTGGACGAGTCCGAATGGGAGCGGCGCGGAGTCCGGCTGCTGCGGCTCGCGATGGTGCACCCGCTCGACCCCGAAATCGTCGCCCGGTTCGCGGCGGGACTGCGCGAAATCGTGGTCGTGGAAGAAAAACGCTCCTTCATCGAGACCGCGGTCAAAGACCTGCTCTACGGCCGCGCCGACGCACCGGTGGTCACCGGCAAACGCGGACCCGACGGCACGGCGCTGGTCCCGGCCGACGGGGAACTGGATCCGGATCGCATCGCCGCGGCGCTCGCACGCCGGTTGCGTGCGCACGGCGGCTTCCCGTCCGTGGAATCCTGGCGGGCCCCGCGACGCACGATCGCCCTTCCGCTCGCCGCGCGCACCCCGTACTTCTGCTCGGGCTGCCCGCACAACTCGTCCACGAAGACGCCGGAGGGTTCGCTGGTCGGCGCTGGGATCGGATGTCACAGCCTGGTTCTGATGACCGGGCGCGAGGACTACGGCGACATCACCGGACTGACCCAGATGGGCGGCGAGGGCACGCAATGGGTCGGCATGTCGCCATTCGTGCGCGACGACCACCTGGTGCAGAACCTCGGCGACGGCACCTTCCACCACTCCGGCAGCCTGGCGGTGCGCGCGGCCGTCGCGTCCGGGGTCAACATCACCTACAAACTGCTGTACAACTCGGCCGTCGCGATGACCGGCGGGCAGCAGCCGACCGGGGGCATGACCGTTCCCCAGGTGATCGCGGCGATGCGGGCCGAGGGTGTGCGCCGGATCATCGTCACCACCGAGGAACCGGCGCGGTACCGGCGGGTGCGGCTGGGCCGCGGCGTGCGGGTCTGGCACCGGGACCGGCTGGCCGAAGCGCAGGAGACGCTCGCCCGCGTCCCGGGCGTGACGATGCTGATCCACGACCAGGAGTGCGCGACCGAACTGCGCCGCAAACGCAAGCGCGGGCTCGCCCCGGAACCGCCGCAGCACGCGGTGATCAACGAACGCGTCTGCGAGGGCTGCGGCGACTGCGGGGAGAAGTCGAACTGCCTTTCGGTGCAGCCGGTCGACACCGAGTTCGGCCGCAAGACCCGGATCGACCAGTCGTCCTGCAACAAGGATTTCTCGTGCCTGGACGGGGATTGCCCGTCGTTCCTCACCGTGCTTCCCGGCAAGAGCACGGGGAAACAGCCGCTTGCCGAACCGTTGGCGGCACCGCTTCCGGAGCCGAAGCGGACGGTCTCGGCTGAGCGCTTCACGGTGCGGGTGACCGGGGTCGGCGGCTCAGGCGTGGTCACGCTGTCGCAGATCCTCGCGACCGCGGCGAGCATCGCCGGGCTGCCGGTGCGGTCGCTGGACCAGACCGGGCTCGCGCAGAAGGGCGGTGCGGTCGTCTCCGACGTCAAGATCGGCGCGGCACACGCGAACAAAGCCAGCGACGGCGAGTGCGACCTCTACCTCGGCGCCGACGTGCTCGTCGCCGCCGATCCGCGCTACCTCGCCGTCGCCGATTCGGGCCGGACCACCGCGGTGGTCTCGACGTCGAAGGTCCCGACCGGGGCGATGGTCGCCGACACCAGCGTCACCTTCCCGGAGGAAACGGCGTTGCTCGACCGGCTCCGCGAAGCGACCGGAACCGTGACGGCGCTGGACGCCCGGGAAATGGCCGAGGTGTTGTTCGGTCAGGACCAATACGCCAACCTCCTGCTGACCGGGGTGGCCTACCAGCGCGGTGCGCTGCCGATCCCGGCCGAGGCGATCGAAGAAGCCATCTCCCGCAACGGGGTTCGGGTCGAGACCAACGTGCAGGCGTTCCGCCGCGGTCGGCAGTGGGTCGCGGACCAGGGGGCGCTGGCGGCTGTGCTCGCGAGCTTGCGCGGAGAACCCGAAGCGGAGCCCGCGCTGACTCCGGTAGCCCGCGAACTTCTGTCCACTGTCGGCGAGAGTGCTGAACTGGCGCGGTTGCTGCAGGTCCGGGTGCCGGATCTGATCGCGTACCAGAACGTCGCCTACGCACGCCGCTACGTGGAGCAGGTCGAACGGGTGCGCCGTGCCGAGTCCAGCGCGGTCCCGGGTTCGACGGCGCTGACCGAAGCAGTGGCGCGGAATCTGTACAAACTCATGGCCTACAAGGACGAGTACGAGGTCGCGCGCCTTTCGCTGGATCCGGCGCAGGAACGCCAGGTCCGCGCGCGGTTCGGCGCTGACGCCCGCATCGCGTACCGGTTGCATCCTCCGGTGCTGAAGGCGCTCGGCATGCGCCGCAAGATCGAACTGGGGCCGTGGTTCAAGCCGGTTTTCCGGGTGCTGGTGGCGGGACGGCGGTTAAGGGGCACCCCGCTGGACCCGTTCGGCCGCGCTGCGGTCCGGCGGCTGGAACGTGACCTGATCGCCGAATACGAACGGGTCGTCGGCGAGCTGGCCGAGCGGCTGGACCCGGAAAACCATGCCCTGGCAGTGGAAACGGCTCTCTTGCCCGATCTGGTGCGCGGGTACGAGGACGTCAAGCTCGGCACGGTCGCGACATACCGGAGCACGCTCGCGCAGCGGATGGACGAGTTCCGTGCGGCGAAAGCTGGTGCGCCGTGCTGAACGAACTCCGCCGGGCCTTGCCTGCTGGCCGGGTCCTCACCGATCCGGACGTCCTCGCTGCCTACGCCCACGACGAGGCGGTCTGGGCTCCGCACGAGCTGCCGTTGGCTGTCGTGCGGGCGCACACCGCCGAGGAAATCCAGCAGGCCGTGCAGGTGTGCCTGCGCCACCGCGTGCCGATCGTGCCGCGCGGGGCCGGCACGGGTCTGTCCGGCGGCGCGAACGCGGTCGGCGGCGGGATCGTGTTGTCCACCGAGCGGATGACCGCCATCCGCGAGATCAACGCCGCCGAGCGGCTCGCGGTGGTCGAACCCGGCGTCGTGAACGAAACCCTGCGGTCGGCGTGCGCGGAACACGGCCTCTGGTACCCGCCGGACCCGGCGAGTGCTCCGTGGTCGACCATCGGCGGCAACGTCGCGACCAACGCCGGCGGACTGTGCTGCGTCAAATACGGTGTCACCCGCGATTACGTGCTCGGGATGGAAGTCGTCACCGGGACCGGGGACCTGGTCCGGCTCGGCCGGCGGACCGCGAAAGGCGTCGCCGGATACGACCTCACCGGGCTGATGGTCGGCTCGGAAGGCACGCTCGGCATCGTCACGGAGGTCACCGTGCGGCTGCGCGGCGCGCGGGCCGCCGAACGCACGGTCGCCGGGTATTTCCCCAGCTTGTCGGCGGCGGGGGACGCGGTCGCGGCCGTCAGCGAGTCGGGTGTGGTGCCGTCGGCGCTGGAGCTGATCGACCGGCACACCCTCGCCGCGGTGGACGCCTGGAAGAACATGGGCCTGTCCGCCGAAGCCGAAGCGGTGCTGCTCGGCCGCACCGACGTACCCGGCGAGGACGAGGCGAAGGTGCTGACTGACTGCTTCACCGCGGCCGGAGCCACCTGGGCGGCCGCATCGTCCGATGTGGACGAAGCCGAGGCGCTGTTCGCCGCGCGGCGGCTGGCGTATCCGGCGCTCGAACGGCTGGGTCCGGTGCTCACCGAGGACGTCTGCGTACCCCGCGGCGCGGTGCCGGAAATGCTCCGGCGGATCGAAGCCATCGGCACCCGGCACGCCGTGCGGATCGCGAATGTCGCGCACGCCGGGGACGGCAATCTGCATCCGGTGCTCGTCGTCCCGGCCGAGGACAGGGCACGGGCGGAGGCCGCGTTCGAGGAGATCCTCGACGAGGCGATCGCGCTGGGCGGCACGGTCACCGGGGAACACGGCGTCGGCCTGCTCAAACGCGGCGGGCTCAGCCGGGAACTCAGCCCGGCGGTGCTGGCGATGCACGCGGCGGTCAAGAACGCGCTCGATCCGCACGGAATCCTCAACCCGGGCAAGGTGATCGCGTCGTGCGCGCCGTCGTCCTGACTGCTCCGGGAGAGCTGGCGGTCGCTGAGGTGGAGTGTCCGGAACCCGGCAGCGGCGAGGTCCTGGTGAAGGTCGCCGCCTGCGGGGTGTGCGGGCACGACCAGGCCGACCGGGCCGGTTTGCTGAACCTTCCGCTGCCCGCGGTGCTCGGCCACGAGATCGCCGGAACCGTCGTCGCCGGTGGAACCCGGTTCGCGGCCGGTGCTCGGGTCGCGGCGAAGCAGTTCGGCACCTGCGGCCGCTGCGAACCGTGCGCGAGCGGCGATGAACTGCGCTGTCCGCAGCGTGCGTTCCTCTACGGCGGGTTCGCCGAATACGCCGTCCTGCCGGAATCCGCCCTGCTCCCGGTGCCGCCCGGGGTGCCGCTGGCCGAGGCCGCGGTCGTTGCCTGCGCAGTCGGCACCGGACTGCAAGCTCTCCGCCGGGTAGCGCGCGTCGAGCCCGGCGAGACGGTCCTGGTCACCGGAGCCGGTGGGGGATTGGGGTTGCACGCAGTTCAGGTCGCCGCCGCGCTCGGGGCGCGCGTGCTCGCACTCACCGGGAGCCCGGACAAGGCCGCGCAACTGGGGAATGCCGCTCAGGTGGTGCTCGCCGGAGACACCGCCGGGCAGGACATCCTCGACGCGACCGACGGCCGGGGCGTCGACGTCGTGCTCGACAACACGGGCCACCAATCCGTGTTCCGCCAAGCTTTCCGTGCCCTCGCCCATGCGGGCCGGTACGTGCTGACCGGGCAGGTCAGCGGGGAGCCGATCCGGGTCCACCCGGCTTTCGTGTTCGAGAAGGAAGCCGTCATCACCGGCTCGGGGTCCACGCTGATGCGCACCTTCGCCGACGCGATGGCCTTGGTCGCGGAGGGCCGGGTGCGACCCGTGGTGACTCCTTACCCGCTCGAAGCCGCCGCGCGCGCTTTCGCTGACCGGGTGACCGGGCGGGCTGTGCTGGTTCCTTCTGGAGGAGAGTCGTGACTAGACCGCTGGCCGGTACCCATGTCGTGGAGTGCGCGAGTTTCGTCGCCGGGCCGACCGGTGGCCTGACTCTCGCGCAACTGGGCGCCGACGTCGTCCGCGTCGACCCGATCGGCGGTGGCAGCGATTACCTCCGCTGGCCGGTCGCGCCGACGGGGGAGAGCTACTACTGGGCGTCCCTGAACAAGGGCAAGCGTTCAGTCGCGATCGACCTGCGGAATCCGGAAGGCCGCGAACTGGTCCTCGCCCTGGCCACCGTTTCCGGCCGCGATCGCGGAATCCTCATCGACAACGCGGTCGGCCGCCCGTGGCTGGCCCACGAACGGCTGGCTGACCGCCGTCCCGACGTGATTCACGTGCGTGTCCAGGGATATCCGGACGGACGGCCCGCGGTCGACTACACGGTGAACGCCGAGGTCGGGGTCCCGGGCATCACCGGCAGCGGCGACTGGGCCGCCCCGGTGAACCACGTGCTGCCCGCGTGGGATCTCGTCACCGGGCTGAGCGTCGCGACCGGCGTGCTCGCCGCGCTGCACCGTCGCGACCGCGCCGGCGAAGGGTCCTATGTGGAGCTTGCGCTGTCCGATGTGGCGCTTGCCGGAGTCGCGAACCTGGGCTGGCTGTCGGAAGCCGCTGACCGGCAAGGGGAACGGCCTCGGCACGGCAACCACGTCTACGGCAGTTTCGGCGTCGACTTCGCCTGCCGCGACGACGCGCGCGTGATGGTCGTGGCGCTCACCGACGGCCAGTGGCGCGCGTTGCAGTCGGCGACCGGTACCGCGGAAGTGTTCACCGCACTGGAAAAGGCACTGAACGCGGACCTCTGCGACGAAGCCGAACGGTACCGCCTGCGCGAGACCATCGCGGCGGTCCTGCGGCCGTGGTTCGCCGCGCGCTACCTCGGCGAGGTGGGCAAGGAACTCGACGCCGCCCGGGTCCTGTGGGGCCGCTACCGCGGGATGGCCGACCTCGTGGCCGAACACCGCGAGCAAGCCCACGACGTGCTTGCCGACCTGCGGCTGCCCAGCGGCAGCCCGGCCGTCACGGCGCGGTCGCCGCTGCGCTTCTCCGGCGAACGCGGTCCCGCCGGAGCGTGCCCGGCGCTCGGCGCGGACACCGATTCCGTACTGGCCGACGTGCTCGGCCTCACCGCCGCCGAACTCGGCGGCCTGCACGACCGGCGGGTCATCGCCGCGCCGGAAAACCCGTACAAGGAGGTACGTTGACCATCGATTCGAGCATCGCCCTCGACCGCACCCGGTTCTTCATCGACGGCGCCTGGACCGAGCCGAAGGGCACCGAAACCCACCTCGCGCTGGAAGCCGCCACCGAGAAACCGCTCGGCCGCGCCGCGCTGGGTTCCGCCGCTGACATCGACGCTGCCGTCCGAGCCGCCCGCCGCGCGCTGGACGAGGGACCGTGGGGCCGGACCACCGCGGCGGAACGCGCGGCGACGATGCGCCGGTTCGCCGCAGCGCTGGCCGCTCGCGCCGCCGAGACGGCCACGCTCGTCAGCCGGGAGAACGGCATGCCGATCGGGCTGTCGAACGCCTTCAACGGCGACGCGCCGGCCGGGCTGCTGAACATGTATGCCGACCAGATCGAGGCGACGCAACTGGAGGAAATCCGGCCGAGCGCGTCCGGATCGACGGTCGTGCGCCGCGCGCCCGTAGGTGTCGTCGCGGCGATCACGCCGTGGAACTACCCGCAGGTGCTCGCGATGATGAAGATCGCCCCGGCACTGGCCGCGGGCTGCACCGTGGTGCTCAAGCCGTCGCCGGAAACCGCGCTCGACGGGTACGTTTTCGCCGACGCCGCCGCGGAAGCCGGGCTGCCGCCGGGCGTGCTCAACATCGTGGTCGCCGGTCGCGAAGCCGGTGCCTCGCTGGTGTCCCACCCGCTGGTGGACAAGGTCGCGTTCACCGGATCCACCGCCGCGGGCCGGACCATCGGCGCGGAATGCGGGCGGCTGATCCGCCGGTGCACGCTGGAACTGGGCGGGAAGTCGGCGGCCATCGTGCTCGACGACGCGGACCTCGACACCTTCGTCGCCGGTCTCGACAACGCCTGCTTCCAGAACAACGGCCAGACCTGCACCGTCCAGTCCCGGATTCTCGCCCCGCGCTCGCGCTACGCCGAGGTGGTCGACGCGGTCGCGCAGTACGCGCGCGAAATGGTGCTGGGCGATCCGCTCGACCCGGCCGTCACGTGCGGTCCGATGGCCAGCAAGGCGCAGCTCGAAAGGGTCCTCGGCTACCTCGAACTGGGTCGCGCCTCCGACGCCCGGCTGGTGGCGGGCGGCGGCCGTCCCGCCGCGCTGTCCCGCGGCTGGTTCGTGGAGCCGACGGTGTTCGCCGACGTGGACAACCGCGAGCGGATCGCGCAGGAGGAGATCTTCGGCCCGGTCGTCACCATCACCTCCTACGAGGACGAGGACGACGCGGTCCGCCTCGCCAACGACAGCGAATACGGGCTCGGCGGCTCGGTCTGGACCGCCGACGAAGACCGCGGCCTCGCCCTCGCCCGCCGCGTGCGGACCGGGACCATCGGCCTCAACTACTACCTCCAGGACCTCGGCGCGCCGTTCGGCGGGATGAAGGGCAGCGGCGTCGGCCGCGAACTCGGGCCCGAGGCGCTCGACAGCTATCTGGAATTCCAGTCCGTCTACGCCAGCGCCGCCCAGCTCTGACCCAGCGCCGCCCCGGGGCCGCACCGTGCGGCCCCGGGGACCGACCGCGGAGGAGAAGACCCGTGCCCCCTGTTCGACGCCTGCGCTCTGTCGCGCTCGCCCTCGCGCTCGTCCTGCCCCTGACTGCTGTCCCGGACGCTGCCGCCGCCACCCGCTACCGGGTCCAGCGGCTGGTCAGCGGCACCACGCTGCACTCGCCGAACGGCATCGCCCTCGCCCCGAACGGCGACCTGCTCACCGCCAGTCTCGCCAGCGAAACCATTTCCGCGGTGGACCCGCGCACCGGGCGGAACCACACCCTCGTCGGCCCGCGCGACGGCCGTTCCGACGACCTCGCGGTGGCCCCCTCCGGCGAAATCCTGTGGACCGACCCGGTCGGCGGCGTGGTGAAAGGCCGCGCGCCGGACGGCCGGATCCGCACCGTCGCCCGCGACCTGCCCGGCGTCAACTCCATCGCGTTCGACCGGTCCGGCAAACACCTGTACGTCGGGCAGCTGACCTTCGCCGACGCGCTGTGGGAGATCGACCTCGCCGGCCAGGCCGCGCCCCGCCTCGTCGTGCGCGATCCGGGCGGGCTCAACGCGTTCGCCTTCGGCCCGGACGGCATGATCTACGCGCCGCGATCGAAATACGGGGAAGTAGCCCGGGTCGATCCGCGAACCGGAGCGATTTCGGTGCTGGCCCAAGGATTCCGGCAGCCGGTGTCCGTGCGTTTCGATCCGCGGAACCGCCTCTACGCGCTCGACGGCGCGACCGGTCAGCTGGCCCGGATCGACCCGGACGGCGCCAAGCACACCGTGGCGATGCTGCCCGCCGCGGACGACAACATGATCATCGACTCCAGCGGGCGCGCCTATGTCAGCAACATGGCCGACAGTTCCGTCTCCCGAGTGGACCTGAACACCGGCGTTGTCACGGTCATTACGTCCAGCCGACTGGCTTTCCCCGCCGATCTCGCCTCCGACGGGCGGACGCTCTACATCGCGGACGCGACCGCGCTGCGCACCGTGGACCCGCGCACCGGTGCGGTCGGCGAAATCCAGCGTCGGCTGTCGTCCTCGCTGGAGTTTCCGTCCGGGATCAGCGTCACCGCAGGCCATTTCGTGCTCACCTCGGAACTGATCGGGTCCGTCCAGGTGATGGACCGCCGCACTGGGAAGGTCGTCCGAGAGGTGCACGGCCTCGACAATCCCGCGGATGCCGTCGAACTGTCCGACGGCAGCCTGGTGGTTTCCGAACCCGCGAAGGGAAGGCTGCTTCGCGTCGTCGGCGAGGACGTCCGTCCGCTGGCGGGAAACCTCGGCGCACCAACAGGTCTTGCGGCCACGAAGCGTGGGACAGTTCTGGTCGCCGATGCTCGCGGCCGTCTCCTCGAGGTCGAACCCGCCTCGGGAAAGGTTCTCGCACGAGCTGCCGGACTCGGCGGGCTGCGGGCCGTCGCGGTCCGGCCGGACGGAACGGCCGTCGTCCTCGACGCCACCGGTCACCGCGTGCTTTCGGTGAACCGGCAAGGAAAAACCGAGGTGCTGGCGACCGGGCTCGACGTCGGCTACCTGGACGTCCCGTACGCCCGTTCCGGCGGTCTCGCGCTCGGCTCCGACGGGACTGTCTACGTCGCCGCGGACCGGCACAACGCCGTCGACGCGATCCGGAAGACCCGCGGATGACCGCACGGGAGTTCCGGTTCGGCGTCAACCTGCTCACGCCGTCCTCGCGCGCGGAATGGCAGGCGCGGTGCCGTGAAGCCGAAGACCTCGGCTACGACGTCATCGCGGTCGCCGACCACCTGGGCATGCCAGCGCCGTTGCCCGCGCTTGTTTCGGCGGCCGAAGCCACCACCCGGCCGCAGCTCGCGGTGTTCGTGCTCAACTCCGGGTTCTACAACGCGGTGCTGCTGGCCCGCGACCTCGCCGGAACGGACGCGCTGCTCGACGGACGCCTCGAGGTCGCGCTCGGAACCGGCTACGTCAAAGCGGAATTCGACCGTGCCGGGATTCCGTGGCGCAGCGCGTCCGAACGGGTCGACCACCTCGAGCGCACCGTGCTGGAGGTGGGGCGGCTCCTCGCGGACCCGGACCACCGTCCGAGCCCGGTCCGGCGGCCGCCGTTGTGCGTAGCGGGCAACGGCGACCGGGTCCTGCGGATCGCCGCTGAACATGCCGACATCGTCGCGTTCAGCGGGGCCGCACCCGGGCAACGCCCCGGCATGCTCCGGTTCCTCGGCGCGGACGCGCTCGCCGCTCGCGTGGACCACGTGCGGCAAGCGGCCCCGCACCGCTTCGCGGACCTCGAACTGAACCTGCTGATCCACGCCGTCGCCCTCGACGGCGACCGCCAGTCCGCGGTCGACCGGCTGCCCCGGTTCGAGGCGCAACCGATCGACTTGGCGCAGGTGCCCACTGTCCTTTCCGGACCTCCGGCGGAGATCGCGGAAACCCTTCACCAGCACCGGAAGACGTTCGGCGTCAGCTACGTCACGGTGCCCGAACCGACGATGCGCGATTTCGCTCGCGTCATCGCCGCGATGAGGAGCTGACCCCTGATGGCTCGTTTGGCCCGGACCGCGGGTTTGTCCGATGTGCAGCAGGAGATTCTGTCCACGGTGCGTTCGTTCGTGGACAAGGAGATCATCCCGCATGCGCAGGCGCTGGAGCACGCGGACGAGTATCCGGCGGAGATCGTCGAGGGCATGAAGGAAATGGGCCTGTTCGGGCTCACCATTCCGGAGGAGTACGGCGGCCTGGGCGAGTCGCTGCTCACCTACGCCTTGGTGGTGGAGGAGATCGCGCGCGGCTGGATGAGCGTGTCCGGGGTGATCAACACGCATTTCATCGTGGCGCACATGATCAAGCAGCATGGGACGCCGGAGCAGAAGCAGCATTTCCTGCCCCGGATGGCGACCGGCGAGGTCCGCGGCAGCTTCTCGATGTCGGAGCCGGACCTCGGGTCGGATGTGGCGGCGATCAAGACCCGGGCTAAGCGCGAGGGCGACGACTACGTGATCGACGGCGCGAAGATGTGGCTGACCAACGGCGGCTCCTCCAACCTGATCGCGCTGCTGGTGAAGACCGACGAGGGCGCGGAGAAGGCGCACCAGAACCTGACGACGTTCCTGGTGGAGAAGCCCTCCGGGTTCGGCGAGGTGCTTCCGGGGCTGACGATCCCGGGCAAGATCGACAAAATGGGCTACAAGGGCGTCGACACCACCGAAGCGGTGTTCGACGGCTTCACGATCGGCGCGGACAAAGTGTTGGGGGAGGCTCCGGGCAAGGGTTTCTCGTACATGATGGACGGGGTCGAGGTCGGCCGGGTGAACGTGGCCGCGCGGGCGTGCGGGATCGCGATCCGGTCGTTCGAGCTGGCGATCGCGTATTCGCAGCAGCGGTCGACGTTCGGCAAGCCGATCGCGCAGCACCAGGCGATCGCGTTCAAGCTGGCGGAGATGGCGACGAAGGTCGAGGCCGCGCACCTGATGATGGTGAACGCGGCCCGGTTGAAGGATTCTGGCGCCCGCAACGACGTCGAGGCGGGGATGGCGAAGCTGATCGCCAGCGAGTACTGCGCCGAGGTGACCCAGGAAGCGTTCCGGATCCACGGCGGCTACGGCTACTCGAAGGAATACGAGATCGAGCGCCTGATGCGCGAAGCCCCGTTCCTGCTGATCGGCGAGGGCACCAGCGAAATCCAGAAAACCATCATCAGCCGCGGCCTCCTCCGCGAATATCAGGCCTGACGCGGGGCAAGCACCACGACCGGAATCTCGCGTTCCGTCCAGTCCTGGTACTTCGCGAAATCCGCGTACAGCTCGACCAGCCGCGGCCAGAGTTCGCGTCGTTCGTCCGGCGACGCGACTCTTGCCGTGACCGGGACGTCGCGGCGGCCCTTGAGATGCACGCGGGTTTCCGGTTCCGCGCGCAGATTGAAGTACCACTGCGGATGTTTCGGCAGCCCGCCCTGGGAGGCGACGACGACCAGGTCGTCGCCGGAACGCAGGTACAGCAGCGGCGTGGTGAACCGCCGCCCGGACTTGCGGCCGCGGTGGTCCAGCAGCAGCGTCGGCACGGGCTTGCGGAAACCCGCGCCGACGCGCCAGTTGTGGCCGACCCGGCCGTTGGTCAGGGTGAAGACTTTGACCTGGATCCGGGACATGTATTTCATGAGCGCCGCTGTCACCGGCGAGTCCAGGCCTTTCGGCGCCTGTGCGGGAAGGGAAAAGCGGCCCATCGTGACCTCCTGGCGGGCGAACGCGTCAGCGGGCGGTCGATCCGGCGAGCGGCATCGGGTCCAGCCCGAGTTTGCGGTGGTCCCAGGACCGGACCCGCTCCACGTCGACGCGGATCGCGACCCGTTTGCGGAGCATGAATTCCACCATCGGCTTCACCTCGTCGGTGTACTCGCCGTGGTATCGCTCCCACACGTTGACCCCGACCGCCCAAAGCGCGTCCGGATCGTCGACGACCTCGGCGCGCCCTTCGAGCGAGACGCCGCGCAGGACGTCGTAGGTCAGGCCGTCCTCGATCAGCACGGTGACGCGCGGGTCGCGGCGGAGGTTGACTGCCTTCTGCGCCTTGGCTTTCGTCTCGAACCACAGCCCGCCGTCGATGACCGCGTACCACATCGCGACCGCGTGCGGATGCCCGTCGGGGCCGAGCGACACCAGCGTCGCGGTGCGCTGCGAGGCGAGGTACGCCGACACCTCCTCGGGGGTCATTTCGATCTGCGCTCGCTGGTTGGTTCCCATCGGTTCCTCACTTCCTGCGGCGGGCCCCGGGCGGGCCGGCGAGTATCGAGGTGACGACGTCGACGAGGTCGCCGACGATCTGGCCGGTGGTCCAGTCCGCCGCGTCCGGCCCGTGCAGGCGGCGGGTGCGGCTGACGTCGCCGAGGACGTTCAGCGTCACGGTCATCGCTTGGGACAGCCGGAAATCGAGCGTGCGGCGGGGGACTCCGGGGCACAGCCGGTCCAGTTGTGCGACGAACGCGGCGTTGCGCTCGAAGAACGACTCGGCGACCGCGTCCAGCCCGTCGCCGCCGGTCGCCAGCAGCCGGCCGACCAGCCGGATCCAGCATTCGCCGCCCGATTCGAGCACCGCGACCACCGGCTGCACGAACGCGCGCGCCAATTCGCGTGCGGTGGCGTCTTTTCCGGGGGACTCCCGCAGCACCGCGTTCCGCTCGCCGGTCACCTGGTCGAGCCGGCTGCGCAGGACCGCGTCGAGCAGGCCTTCCTGGGAACCGAAGTGGTAGTGGATCGCCGCGACGTTCGTCCGCGCCTCCTGCATCACGGTCCGCAGCGACACCGCGCCGACGCCGTGCTCGGCGAAAAGCCGTTCCGCGGCGGCGATCAGGCGCTGCTCGGTCGCCTCCCCGCGAGCGGGGATCCGCGCGGCTTCGGTGCCCATGCCGCGGACTCTATCAGCCGTTTCAATCACGTGATAGAGGCTGCGGCGAGGGTCAGAGCCGGTCGTACAGGTCGGCCAGCCGGGTGAGCACCGTGCCCGCGGCGTCGATCGCCTGCTCGTCGAGGTCTTCGGTCAGCTCGCGCAATCCGGCGGCGAGGACCTGCTCGCGCTCCTCGTGCCGGCGGCGGCCCGCGTCGGTCAACGCGACGATCGACGTGCGGCGGTCCCCGGAGGCGGCCCGTTCGCGCGTGACGTAACCGGCGTTGGCCAGGCCGTTGACCAGCTGGGTGACCGCCGCCCCCGTCGTTTCGACGTGCCCGGCGAGCTGGTTGACCGTCATCGGCCCGTGTTCGGCCAGGCTCTTGAGCGCGCGGGCGTGCGCGAGCGAAAGGGCTTCGGCGCTGCGGGTCGCGCGGCCGCGCAGCCGGGAATCGGCCGCGCTGAGCCGGTAAGCGGCTCGTGCCAGCCGGGTGATCGCCTCGTCGCCCATCGGGTCTTCTCTCCTGTGGTGCCCGCCGCATTCCTTGCCGCGCGGAGTCTAGCCGTGGCACATTAGCTAAGTACTTAGTTATTTGAGGAGGCGAGCATGACGACACGTTCGGCCGGGCAGAGCTGGGCCCTGGACATCGCGCTGGCGCAGGGCGGCTTCGACGCGCTGCACCCGGAAGGCAAGGGCACGCTCGAACAGCTCGGGCACGATCACGCCGACTTCGACAAGGTGTTCGCGATGGTCCGCGCCGGAGCGATGCTGCCGAAGGCGTGGGCCGTCGTCGCGGGACAGGCGGAGGAGCGGGCCGCGCACCACGAGCGGCTGGGCTACCGCCGGACGGCGTCGGACCTGTACCTGCGGGCGGCGGTGATGTACGGCCGCGCGCAGTACTCGATCTTCGACTCCGCCGACGGACGCAAGGCGAAGTTCCGCGAACGCTGCGATTCGTGCGTGGCGCGGCTGGGAGAGCTTCGGGGCAACACGGTCCGCCGGGTCGAGCTGGACTTCGAGGGCGGCAAGATCTTCGCCCTCCTGCACCTGCCGGCACAGCCGGTTTCCGGTGCTCCGGCGGTGATTCTCGGCCCCGGCATGGACATGATCAAGGAGGACTACATCTTCGCGGCCGAGCGCTACTACACCTCGCGCGGAGTCGTGGCGCTGTCCATCGAAGGACCGGGACAGGGGGAGACGCGGGCGCGCGGGCTGACCGTGACCCTGGACAACTACGAGCGCGCCCTCGAAACCTATGCCGCGTACCTCGCCGGTCTGTCCGAAGTGGACGAAAACCGGATCGGCATGTTCGGCATCAGCATGAGCGGGTACTGGGCCCTGCGCGCCGCGGCGACGCCCGGCACCCGCCTGCGCGCGGTCGCCGCGTTCGAGGCGGTGTCCGGCGATTTCGAGACGATTTTCGAGCGGGCGCAGCCGAGTTTCAAGAACAACTACCTGTACATGGCGGGCTACACCGACGAAGCGGCGTTCGACCGCGACCTGAAGGAGAAGATGCCGCTCGGCGACCTCGTGACCAGTATTCGTTGCCCGGTGCTGCTCGGCATCGGCGAATTCGACGAGCTGACGCCGGTGGAAAGCGCGCTCGAGACCTACGAAAAGATCCGTGCGCCCAAGGAAATGCGGGTTTACGAGGACGAATTCCACCCGCTGGGCGGCACGGCAGCGGAGGTCTTCGCCTTCGGCGCGGAGTGGCTGACGCGCGGTCTCGACGGGGAGTTCGACACGCTCGGGCGGGACGAGCGGTTCTTCGTCCACCGCGACGGCCGCACGACCGAGGGGACGGCGGACCCGCGTTGGTGGCTCGGGGCGACTCCGGTCGGTTTGGCGAAGGCCCGGAGCTGAGCGGTTCGAGCGCTGGGGTCGGCGCTCGAGCCGGGGCTTTCATGGAGTGAGGACGGTCTTGCCGACGAGTCGTCCTGAGGTTGCTTCTTCGTGCACCGCGGGGAGATCGGCGAGCGGCCGCCGGTCGGCGACGGTGATCCGCAACGTCCCCGCGTCGACGTGCCCGGGCGGGGCGAGCGGTTCTTCGTCCACCGCGACGGCCGCACGACCGAGGGGACGGCGGACCCGCGTTGGTGGCTCGGGGCGACTCCGGCCGGTTTGGCGAAGGCCCGGAGCTAAGCGGTTCGAGCGCTGAAGCCAGCGCTCGAACCGGGGCTTTCAGGGAGTGAGGACGGTCTTGCCGACAAGCTGTCCCGAGGCTGCTTCTTCGTGCACAGCCGGGAGATCGGCGAGCGGCCGCCGGTCGGCGACGGTGATCCGCAACGTCCCCGCGTCGACGCGCTCGACGAGTTCGGCCAGTTGCTCGGCGTTGCTGACGACGAACACCCGCGCCGTCCGGATGCCGCGTCCGGGATTTTCCGGCGGGGGAGTGGTGGTGCTGACCAGCGCTCCGCCGTCGGCGACCAGGCCGGCGAGCGCCGCGGTCTCCTCCGGGGTGGTGGGCACGAGGTTGAGCACGACGTCGAACGGCGCTCCGTCGACGGCGCCGGAAGTGAAGTCGAGGTGCCCCATGATCCGGTCGGCGCCGTAGTCGCGGAGGCGTTCCGCGGTGCGCGGGCTCGAGGTCGCGGTCACCGTCGCGCCTGCCTGATGGGCGAGTTGAACGGCGAAGCCACCGACCGCTCCGCCTGCGCCGTTGATCAGGATCGTCTGGCCCGCTTGCAGGCGAGCGTCGTCGAAAAGCGCCTGCCAGGCAGTCAATCCGCCGACCGGCAGCGCGGCGGCGTCGGGCAGTTCGACCGTCTTCGGAGCGGCCGCCAGCGCGTCGGCGGGAATGACGGCGTACTCGGCGGCCGCACCGTCGACGTTCATCGGCAGGAAGGCCACGACCGGGTCGCCGACCTGGCGTCCGTCGACCCGGGGACCGAGCTCGGCGATCGTCCCGGCGACCTCGATGCCCGGCACGTGCGGGAAGGTCAAGGGAAACACCTCCTGCAGGCCGCCCGCCCGGATCCCGAGGTCGACGGGGTTGAACGAGGTGGCGGCCACCTGGACGAGCACCTGTCCCTCGCCGGGCGTCGGCCGCTCGGCCTCTTCGAGCGCCAGGACTTCGCTTCCGCCGTAGCGGTGGTAGCGCACTGCCTTCATGACATCCTCCGTAATGTGTTTCGAAGTCGAAGCACCTCTGAGTATGCTTCGATATCGAAGCAAAGTCGCGGAGACGTGAGGACGGCCACAATGATTCGACTTCGAAGCATCTAGACTGGCGGCATGGCGGACGCGCTGGAGCCCAAGCAGCTCAACACCTATTTCGCGCTCATGGAGGCGGTGAGCCTGCTGCAGCACGCCGTCAGTCAGCAGCTGCGGGCCGAGGGCGACCTCAGCTACGTGCAGTTCGAACTGCTCGCCCGGCTCGCCGACTCCGCCGGGCCGCTGACGATGACGGAACTGGCGGACGGCGTCGTCTACAGCCGCAGCGGCCTGACTCACCAGGCGGGCCTGCTCGAAAAGGCGGGCCTGGTCACCCGCGGCCCCAGTGCGGACGACCAGCGGGCCACCGTCGTCGGCATCACCGACGCCGGCCGGGAGCTGGTCGCGAAGGTGCTTCCCGGGCACATCGACGCCGTTCGCCGGTTGCTGTTCGCCCCACTGTCCACTTCGGACCTGGACGCACTGGGCGGCATCATGACCCGCGTCCGCGACCACATGCGCACCGAGCCGCCCCGGTCGGTCTCGACGCGGAGGAGCTCGAAGGGGAACGGCGTCCTCTAACGCGCATTGTCGTTGTTCTTAGACTGGCGGCGTGGAAGACATCGAGGCGATCGCTGTCCTGCAGGACCCGGTCAGACGGCGGCTGTACGACTACGTGGTCTCCCAGGACCACGACGTGAGCCGGAACGAGGCGGCCGAGGGGGCCGGGATCCAGCGCACGCTCGCCGCCTTCCACCTCGACAAACTCGTGGATGCCGGGCTGCTGGAGACGGAAAGCAAGCGGCTGAGCGGACGTTCGGGCCCGGGTGCCGGTCGCCCGGCGAAGCTCTACCGCCGATCCGGAGCCGAACGCCAGTTCTCCGTCCCGGCGCGCGACTACCGCACCGCCGCCGACCTCCTGGCCGAGGTCGCCGAAGTCGCCCGCCTCGACACCGAACTGCAGGCCGCCGCCCGCCGCGAGGGCCGCGCCGCCGCTTGTCCGGTCGAAGACCTCGCCGCCGCGAAGGAACTGCTGGCCGCCCGCGGGTACGAACCGCGTGAGGACGGCGACGTCCTGCGCCTCGTCAACTGCCCGTTCCACGTCCTCTCGCAACGGCATCCCGGGCTGGTGTGCGGCATGAACCTGGCGCTGCTGGAAGGACTGCTCGACGACGCCGAAGGCCTGCGCGCCCGGATGGATCCGCGTCCGGGCCTGTGCTGCGTCGTCGTCGAGCCTTCTAAAAATAATGAGAGTTGACATAGAACGTCCGGCGATGGTGAGGTGAACGAGTGACGGAACATCACCTCGCCCAGCTCAACGTGGGCATCCTCAGACATCCCCTCGAAGACCCCCGGATGCACGGCTTCACGTCGATGCTCGACACGCTGAACGAGGTCGCCGACAACGCGCCCGGCTTCGTATGGCGCCTGGTCGAGGACGGCGGCAACGACGCGACCTCGCTGCGGACCTCGCTCGGCGACGACGTCCTGGTGAACATGTCGGTCTGGGAGAGCCGCGACGCGCTGTGGGACTACGTCTACCGCAGCGGCCACCTGGACATGCTGCGCCGCCGGTCGGAATGGTTCGAACTGCCGAAGGCGCCGTTCCAGGTGCTGTGGTGGGTGCCCGCCGGGCACGTCCCGACGGTCGAGGAGGCCGTCGAGCGGCTGGAACTGCTGCGGGAGAAGGGACCTTCGCCGAGCGCGTTCGGTTTCCGGGACAGCTACCTGCCCGAGGGCGCCGCCTCCGCGCCGTGACGGTTTCCGCGACACGTCCGGTGGGTCGCCGGGACCGGCCCGCGGGATGGCTAGGGTGTCCGGCGTGGCGAACATGTCCCGTTGGTCGGATGAGAATGGCGGCTTGGACTTCGGTCTGCTGGTGCTGCGGCTGATGCTGTCGGTCGCGATGGGGGCGCACGGGCTCACGCAGGTCTTCGGCCTGTTCGGCGGTGCGGGCATGGCACACTTCGAGAACGTGTTGCGCGGCTACGGGTTCAGCCACAACATCGAATTCCTGACCTGGCTGACCGGCATCACCGAAGTCGCCGGCGCGGTCCTGCTGGCGCTGGGCCTGCTGACCCCGCTCGCCGCGGCAGGCCTGCTGGGCGTGGCGATCAGCGCGGTCCGGGTCAAGTGGTCAGGCGGCCTGTTCGGCACCAGCGGCCCGGGATTCGAACTGGAACTGACCCTCGCGGCGATGGCATTGGCATTGCTGCTGACCGGCCCGGGGTGGTACGCCCTGGACCGGCACACGGCATGGCGGCAGAAACCCCTGGGCTTCGCGGTGGGCGGACTGTTCTTGTCGGTATGCGCGGCGATCGGGGCGGGTTCGCTGTTCTGACCGTCGCCAAGTTGGGGGACTCGAACGCAGCGGGCCTGCCGCCGAAGCCGCATTAGGGCCGGAGTGGGCGGTCGCCAGCCCGTCGTCGCACGTCCGCTGGGAGGACGGTCGATCCGGCGCGGCGTTGCTGTTCAGAGATCCCGCAAACCGCCCCCGCTCAACGCATGGCGTTCCCGCCTCCTCGGTGCTATCTTCCTCCCAACCGCTTGCAAACCGCAATCACTCGGGAGGTCCGCCATGCCGGACACCACCTGTCACATGTCGATGTCGCTGGACGGGTTCGTCGCCGGGCCGGCGCAGAGCCGGGAGGACCCGCTCGGCAAGCGGGGGGTGGAGTTGCACGGCTGGCACATCGGCGACCCCCGCGCCACCGACGCCGACAAGACCGCCAGCGAGTGGCTGATGCGGCCCCGGGGTGCGTATGTGATGGGGCGGAACATGTTCGGTCCCGTCCGCGGCGACTGGGACGAGGACTGGTCCGGCTGGTGGGGCGCCGAACCCCCGTATCACGCGCCGGTGTTCGTGTTGACTCATCATGCTCACGAGCCGATCGAGATGGAGGGCGGGACGACCTTCTACTTCGTCACCGACGGGTTCGACGCCGCCTACGCAGCGGCGTGTGAAGCCGCTGGGGACAAGGGCGTCGACATCGCCGGCGGGGCGTCGACGGTTCGGCAGGCGCTGATCGCCGGAGTGATCGACGAGTTCACGCTCGACATCGCGCCCGTGCTGCTCGGGTCGGGCGAGAGCATGTTCGACGGGGTGGAATCCTTCGGTTTCGAGCCCGTCGAGGTGCTGCATTCGCCGCTCACCACCCACATCCGCTATCGCCGCGTCAGCTCGTAGGCACCTCCAGCGTCGCGGCGAGCAGGCTCCGCGTGTACGGATGCGACGGCGCGGCGAGCACCTCGTCAGTCCGTCCTGACTCGACGGCCCGGCCTTCGCTGAGCACGACGACCTCGTCCGAAATGCTGCGCACGACCGCCAGGTTATGCGTCACGAAGATCATCGAGGGGCCGTCGTTCATCAATGAGCGCAGCAATTCCACTACGGACGCTTGCACGGAAACGTCCAAAGCGGACGTCACCTCGTCGCAGATGATCAGCTTCGGCTCGCACACCAGCGCCCGGGCGATCGCGACTCGCTGGCGTTGTCCGCCGGACAGTTCCGCCGGGTAGCGGCCGGCCAGCCGGGCGGGGATCTCGACGCGGTCGAGTGCGGCGCGGGCCCGGCGGCGGCCTTCGCGGGCGGTTACGCCGAAATAGTGCCGCAGGGGGACCAGCAGACCGTCCTCGACCGTCCGATGTGGACTCAGCGAGCCATAGGGGTTCTGGAAAACGTATTGCAGTTCGCGCCGGGTGCGGGAGTCCCGCCGGGCGGCGGCGGGCGGGACTGGCTTGCCTTCGAAGATCACCGAACCCTGCTGCTCGGTGTGCAGCCCGGCCAGGCAGCGCGACATGGTGGTCTTGCCGCTGCCGGATTCGCCGACGACCGCGAGGCATTGGCCGGGCCGCAGGTCGAAGGAGACGTCGAAGACGACCTGCCGTCCGCGGTAGCTGGCGTTCAGGCCGGAGACCGACAACAGCGCCGCTTGGTCCGCGGCAGGTGGGTCCGGCTCGGGCGCGCGCGGCACGCGCCGCGCAGTCCGAGCTACTTCGTCCGCGTGGATGCACCGTGCGAGGGTTCCCGAAGCCGAGCGGGTCAACACCGGATGTGTTGTGCCGCAAGCAGTCGTGGCGTGATCGCAGCGTGGCGCGAAGGCGCACCCGGCACGAGGATCGTCGATACCGGGCGCTCGGCCACGGATGGGGACTAGCCGCTGCCGGTGGGTCGCGGAGGGCACGGCTGCCAGCAGCGCGCGGGTGTAGGGGTGCGCGGCGCGGGTCAGGACCTCGCGGGCGGGACCGTGTTCGACCACCTCGCCGCCGTACATCACCATCACCTGGTCGGCGACGTCGGAAACCACCGCGAGATCGTGCGACACGTAGATCGCCGCCAGGTCGCGGGTCCGGCACAGGTCCCGGACCAGGCCGAGCACGCGCGACTGGGTGGCGACGTCGAGTCCGGTCGTCGGTTCGTCGAGCACGATCAGCCGCGGCCCGGCGGCGACGGCCATCGCGATGGCGACCCGTTGCTGCTGGCCGCCGGACAGTTGACGCGGGCGGCGGCGCAGGAACGCGTCGTCGCCGGGCAGTCCGACGGTGTCCAGCAGCTGTCGTACCTGGGGCAGCAGCTGGCCCGATCCCTCGGTCAGCTGGGTCGAGACACGCAGGGCCGGGTTCAGCGCGGTAGCCGGATCCTGGGGCACGTACGCGACTCTCCGGCCTCGCGCACGACGCAATTCCGCGGCGGGCAAGGAAAGCAGATTCACCCCGTCGACCACGACCTGTCCGCCCGTGATCTTCGCGCCGGACCTGGCGAAGCCCAGCAACGCGAGCGCGAGCGTGCTTTTTCCGGACCCTGACTCGCCGACCACGCCGAGGACCTCGCCCCGGCCGAGTTCGAAGCCGATCTCCCGGACGATGGGATTCCCGGCGGCCTCGACGGTCACCCCCGACACCACGACTTCCTTGCTCACGTCAGCTCTTTCCTTCCGTGCGGCTGACCGTCCGGGCGACGGACTCGGCGACGAGGTTGCCGCCGAGCGCCATCATCAGGATCAGCGCGATCGGCGCCAGCACGGGCAGCGGCGCGGCCGCCAGACCGTCCTGGTTCTCGCTGACCATGAGCCCCCAGTCCGGAGCGGGCGGCGCGATGCCGAAGCCGAGGTAGTTCAGCGAGGCGATCGCGGTGACCGCCCACACCAGCCGCATTCCGGTCTCCACCATCAGCGGCGACGTCACCCCGGGTAGTACCTCGCTGAGGACGATCTGCCGCCCGGGCAGTCCGTTCGCCTTGGCCCACAACACATATTCGCTGTCGAGCACCGGCAGTGCGGCACCACGCAGCACGCGCGAGACGCCGGGCGCGAACGCCACCCCGACGAGCGACGCGGTGAGCAGCGGGTGCCGGCCGAACGCAGCCACGAAAACCAGCACGAAGATGGTCTCCGGGAAACTCAGCACGACGTCCATCGCACGCATGAGGACGGTATCGGCGACCCCGTCGCGGTAGGCGGCGGTCAGGCCGATGAGTGCGCCGAGGACTACGCCGATGGCGGTGGCCAGCAGCGTCATCCAGGTGAGGGTGCCGCCTCCGGAGAGCAGGCGGCTGAGCACGTCCCGGCCGAGAAGATCCGTGCCCAGCGGGAATTCCGCGCTCGGTCCCTCCAGCGGCGGAGCGACGATGGCGGTCGGCGGCCACGGCGCGAGCAATGGGCCGAAGATGACGATAAATGCCGTAGCAGCAAGCAAACCGAGCCCCAGCCGGGCGCGTCCGGTCCGGACCGCGCGGCGCACCACCGAGATGCTCATCGGCTCCGCCCTGCCGCGGCGAGGACGTCCGCGAGGAGATTGCACAGGTAGTACGTGGCGGCGAGGATGAGCACGCACGCCTGCAGGACCGGCAGATCGTGCGAGTTCACCGCGCTGACCAGCGCCGTGCCGAGCCCGGGGTACGAGTAGACGTATTCGACCACCACGACGCCGGTGATCGTGACCGCGGCGACCAGACCGGCGGCGGGCAGGCTCGCCGCGATCGCGTTGGGCAGCGCGTGCCGGAAGAGGATGCGGCGGCGGCTCAGTCCTTTGAGGACGGCCATCTGCACGTACTCGCTGTCCAGCGCGTCGATGACCGAAGCGCGGACGAGGCGTCCCAAGTACATCACCCCCATGAACGCGAGCGTGGCGACCGGCAGCACGAGTTCCGCCGGATGCCACCACGGCAGGTCGCCGGGCGGGATGTCCGAAACCCCCGGCAGCACCCCGAGCATCGAGGTGGCGAACAGCGCGATCAGCAGCATTCCCACGACGAACGGCGGCAGCGCCATGCTCAACGACGTGACCGCGACGAACGCTTTGTCCGCGAAACTGTCGCGGCGCGCGGCGCTCAGCACTCCGGCGACTACCGAGAGCGGGAGGATCAGCAGCATCGAAATGAAGCCGAGGGTGAACGAGTTCAGGATCCGCGGTCCGAGGATTTCCGAGACCGGTTCCCGGTTCTGCAGCGACACTCCCGGGTCGCCGGTGAGCAGCCCGCCGAGCCAGCGGCCGTACTGCGTCACGAGCGGCTGGTCGAGCCCGAGCTGATGCCGCAACGCCGCGACTTGCTCGCCGGTGGCGTCCTTGCCGAGCACGATCCGGGCGACGTCGCCCGGCAACGCTTGCGTCACCAGGAAAACCAGGATCGAGACCAGCAGCAGCACGAGCACGCCGAGCGCGAGCCGGCGCGCGAGCCAGCGCGCGGTCATCCGACGGTCACCCCGGTCAGGAACGACAGCGGGCGGCCGTTCACGTCCGGCACCAGCCCGCGCACGGCCGGCCGGTGCGGCATCAGCACGTCGGAGAACGCGGGCGTGATGTTCGGGCCGCTCGTGTACTCGATCTCGTGCATCCGGTTCATGAGCGGGCACTGGTCTTTTTCGGGCGAGGAGAACAGCTTTCCCGCGAGCTTCACGAACGCGGGGTCGTTCCAGTTTGCGCCGTTGCCGATCCGGTCCGGCAGCAGCGAGCCGAGCACGGACGGCAGGTAGGGGACCGGGTTGTAGTCGACGTAAGCCGGCCACTTGCCCCATTTCGCCAGCAGTTCCGGCGTGGGGACCACGTTGACGCTCACCTTCACCCCGGCCTGCGCGGCGTTCTGCGCGAAGACCTGCGCCAGTTCCGACATGCCCGGCAGCAGGCCGTCAGTGGTGATCGCAAAGGCCAGATCAGTCTGCCCGGCCTCGGCCAGCAGCCGTTTCGCGGCCGCGACGTCCGGAGCGCGCTGCGGGATGTCCGGCGCGGCACACGGGGGCGCGGTGGTCTCGTAATCGTTGGCGATCCGGGCGTAGCCGCTGAAGACGTTGGACACGATCTGCTGCCGGTCCACCAGCAGCCGCAAAGCCTGCCGGACCCGGACGTCGCTGAACGGCGGGACAGCGGTGTTGAGCCCGATCCGCAGGCTGAAGTTCCCTTTGCTGTCCAGCAACTGGATGCCGTCCCGGCCGACGAGGGACTTCGCGATCGTCGGACTCGTGTTCGAGGCGATGTCGACCCGCCCGGACAGCAAGGCGTTCGCCTGCGCCTGCTGGCTTTGGTACTCGACCAGCTGGACCGCGTTGAGCTTCGGTTTCTCGCCCCAGTAACCGTCGAACCGCTCCACTGTGGACTCGCGACCGGGCGCGAACGACTTGACCGCGAACGGCCCGGTCCCGATCGGCTTCGCCGGCGCCGAACCGGTTTTGGTCATCGGCAGCAGGACGCTCGCCCAGATCTCCTTGAACGGACTGAACGGCTCGGTCAGTCCGACCCGGACAGTGAGCTTGTCCACCGCCCGGACCGAACCGGGGTCGATCATCTGGATCAGCGCCAGGCCTTGGGCGGCATGCGCGGGATCGCGCAGGTACTTGATGCTCGACACGACGTCGGCGGAGGTGAATTCGGTGCCGTCGGTGAACTTCACGCCGGGGCGCAGCGTGATCGTCCACTGTGTCCGGTCGGCGTTCGAGGTCATCCCGGTGGCGAGCCTCCATTCGGCTTTGCCCTCGGGGTCCAAGGCGGTGAGCCCCTCGAAGAGCAGGGAGCTGCGCAGCTCCTGGATCGGGCTCTGGGTGCCGACGTAGGGATTGAGGCTCTCGCCCGCGTCGGCGGAAACGGCGACGCGAAGCGTGTTCGGCCCGCCCGCGGCCGCGTCGTACGGCGGGCTGCAGCCGGCGAGTAGCGCGACGGCGAGCAGGAGGGTTGGCAGGCATCGGGGTCTGCGCGACACTGGGGACCTCCAGGGAAGCCAGAAATCTAAGCGTTTAGATCTGCCGAGCGTCGCCACAGGGTACGGCCAGTTCCGGCGCGAGGGAAGAGTCTACAAGTGGAGAAGCTAATCGTTTAGAGTGAGCTCCGGCCGGACCGCGACGTCCGGCGGAGCAGAGGAGGAAGCAGCCCCATGACCAGCCCGTACGAGCGTCTGTTCGTGAGGAAAATGCCCAACTGTCTCGACGATCTCGTCAACGAGGGAGCCGCGGCGGGCGTCGTCGAACCGCCCAACGTCGGCGAATCGCTCGCCCTCATGCGCGCGAAGGAGGTCCCGGAGAGCAAGATCCACCTCACCTACACGTGGATCAGCGAATGCGACACCCCCGTGCAGTGGGTCAAGGAACACCAGCACGACTACGACGAGGTCCTGATCTGGCACGGGAACAACCCGGCGGACCCGGACGACCTCGGCGCGGAGATCTACCTCGACATCGAGGGCTTCCGCCACGTGATCACGACCAGCGGTTCGGTCTACCTGCCCGCGGGCACGCGGCATTGCCCGCTCGGCTTCACCCGGGTGGATCGCCCGTTCCGGTTCAGCGCGCTGTCGCTGAACGCGGAGTACGCGTCGGACGAGCACAACACTCTGGCGGTTTAACGGATCGCCCCGCCGTGGTGACCGCGGCGGGGCGGTTATCCGGTTGCGGTGGCTTTGGCGTGCGCGGTTTCCTCGGCGGCACCGGGTTCGCAGCCGCAGGTCACGCCGATGCTGAGCGTTCCGTCCAACACGGACGAATCACCGCGCCCGTCGAGCGCGTCGAAAGCCCGGACCGCGAATTCCTCCAGCGGGACGCGGACCGTCGTGAGCGGGACGTCGCCGAGGCGGGCCTCGCGGGTTCCGTCGAAGCCGACGACCGCGAGGTCTTCCGGCACGCGCAGACCCAGGCTGTGCGCGATGCGGATGGTCACCAGCGCCTGCTCGTCGGTGGTCGCGTAGACCGCGCGGATCCGGCGGCCGCTCGTCAGCACCTCGCGTACCGCGCGGCCCGCTTCGACCTTGTCGAACGACGTCCGGACCAGCCTGCCTTCGGTGGGCAGCCCGGCGTCCGCCATCGCGCGCCGCCAGCCGCCTTCGCGGCCTTCCGCCGGTCCTACCGCGAATTCGCCTGCCACGCACAGAATGTCTTCGTATCCGTGGCCGAGCAGGTGTTCGGTGACGAGCCGCGCGCCGTCGAAGTCGTTGAACGCCACGCTGGGCGAATCGTCTGGCGCCGCCCATTGCAGGTACACGCACGGCGTTTCGGTCGAGAGCCGCGGCTTTTCGCCGGTGGTCACGAAAATCCCGCGTGGACGCAGTTCGGAGAACGCTTCGCCGTACTCGTCGGCGAGGCCCGGGCGGTAATCGGTGTTGCCGAGCAGGGTGAGCAAACCCCGGCGGCGGCCCTCGGCCTCGAGGCAGCGCGACATCTCGCCGAAGAAAGCGTTCGCGGTGTCCGGCACCAGCAAACCGACCAGATTGGACCGTCCGCCGCTCAACGCGCCGGCGAGCGGGTTGCGCCGGTAGCCGAGCATCCGGATGGCGTCCTCGACCTTGCGCCGCGTCTTTTCCGCCACCGGACGGGGTCCGTCGTTGAGGACGTAGCTGACCACTGCCGTCGAGGTCCCGGCCAGCCGCGCGACATCGGAGAGAACCGGCCGGCGCCCGGGACGCTCGGCGCGGGGGAATTCGCCGGTTTCCGCTGCCACAGTGCCACTCTAAAGCACCGGCGCGAGAGCCGCGTCCATCCGGCACAGTGGGAAGTGGACGGCGCGGCGGTGACCGAACTTTCCGCCGACCGCGGGCGAAGCGGGTCAGCCGCCGTACCGCGCCGGTGCCTGGAGCGGTTCGAGGACGTCGTCGACGCTGGCGTGCGACCGCGTCCGCTGGAGCCGTTTCACGCCGACCGGCGGCCGTCCCACCCACAGCACCGCCTGGGGCGCGTGCCCGAGCGTGACGCGTTCCGCGAGCGTCTCGCGCATCCGGCGGCTGGCCCGGCTCAACCGGCCGGACGAGAGCCCGTGGACGGTGGCGGTCAGCAGTACCGAACTCAGCGCCTCTCCCGCGCGCAGCCACGCGAGGTGATCGTCGCCGGGCGTGCTGAGGACGACCAGCGTCGCGCCGTCGCTTCGCGGTTCGGCTTCGCTTCGAGGGATCCGGTATCCCGCGGCTGCGCGGACGAGGACGCCTTGCGGAGCCGCGAGGGATGCGCTTCGCGCATACGCCCCTTCCCGAGGCAGCTGAGCAGGGACCCGTGCGCCTTCGCCGAGCGCGGTCATGAGGTATCTGCGAACCGCGCGGTCTTCCACTGGGTGCAAGACCGCGCCTTCGCGGGCGGCGGCTTGCGAAAGCCGGTCAAGGCAGTCCGACGGCACGGGCCGTCCGCCGCACGGCCGTAAATCCTCCCGGCGGCGGGCGATCGACGTCGCCAGAGCAGTCTCTCCGGGAGCCGGTTCGCCGGGATGCGGCGTCACGACGGCCAGGTGGCCCGGTTCCAGCGGGCACGGCAGCCGGTCCACCGTGCAGGCCCAGCCGAGACCGGCGAAGGCGACCCGGAGGTGGTGCAGGGCCGCGCCGCTGGCGAGCGTCTGCCATCGCCCGGCGGAGTCGTTGGCGGCTCGCCAGTGGGCCGGGTCCGCGTACAGGTGGAGGGTGCGGTACCCGGTGCGCCAGTGCCAGAACGGGGCGTCGGAGGCGCCCGGCGCGAGGAGAGCGGCGGCCACCGCCGCCTCGACGGCCGCGGGTCCGGGAACCCGCGAACTCGCCAGTGAATTCGGCCGTGAATTCGGCATTGTTGCTTCCCGCTCGGGTTGGGGGGAGTGCGTCCGGTCGGTGCCAGGCTCCATGGTGCGCTCCCTCGGCGGCCCGCGATAGAGGCCGGGGTTCATCAATTCGGAGCGACCTGCGTCCGCGAAGCTCGCGGTCCTCGCGTCCGGGCGGCGGCCCGGCCCGGAGTTTGCCCGTCTCCTCCGGGGGAATCCGGCGGGAAACGAGGAGGAGACGCATGGTCGAAGTGAGCCGGACGGTGCCCGCGCCGCCGGAAGCGGTGTTCGAGGTGCTGGCGGACGGCTGGTCCTATTCCGGCTGGGTGGTGGGCAGCTGCCACATCCGCGACGTCGACGCGAGCTGGCCCCAGCCGGGCGCGCGGATCCACCACAGCGTCGGCGGATGGCCGGTCCAACTGGAGGACACCACGGTGGTGCTGGCGGTCGAACCCGGCGTTTCGCTGGAGCTGGAAGCCCGGGGCGGCGCGCTCGGCACGGCGCGGATCGAGCTGTCGCTGGCTCCGGACGGCGAGGGCCAGACGGTCGTGCGGATGGCCGAGCGGGTGACGAGCGGGGCGGGCGGTTTGGTCCCGGAAAGCGTGCTGGCACTGGTGCTGGGGCCGCGGAACCGCGAGTCGCTGGCACGGTTGGCGGCGTTGGCGCTCGGGCGGTGGAGGGGGACCGGAGAGAGTCAGCCGTAGACGGCCCGGTTCGCCGCGCGGATCACCGCGGCGTACCCCGGCCCGAGCAGGTGCTCGCGGGCCAGCGCGGCGCGGGCGGCGTTCGCGCCCGGCCCGCCGTGGACCGCGCCGCCGGGGTGCGCCGCGGCGCCGGCCAGGTACAGCCGGTCCACCGGCGTGTCGGCCCGACCGAGCCCCGGCACCGGACGGAAGAACAGCTGCTGGTGGATCGCCGTCGTGCCGCCGTTGATCGCGCCGCCGACGAGGTTCGCGTCGTGGTCGGCCAGGTCCGCCGGGCCTTGCACGCGGCGGGCGAGGATCAAATCCCGGAACCCCGGGGCGTTGCGCTCCACCGTCGCTTCGATGCGTTCGGCCTGTCGCCGCACCGTGTCGCGGTCGCTGCCGCGCGGGACGTGCGTGTACGCCCACACGGATTCGGTACCGGCGGGAGACCGCGTCGAATCCGCTGTCGTCATCTGGCCCAGCAACAGGAACGGCTGCTCCGGCACCCGGTCCCGGGCCAATTCCGCGCCGAAAGCGGACAATCCGTCCTCATCGCATCCTAAATGGACGGTTCCGGCGCCGCGGGCGTCCTTCGCGGTCCACGGGATCGGCTCGGACAACGCCCAATCGAGCTTCACCGTCGCACTGTCCCATTCGAACACCCGGAGATCCGCCAGCAACCGCGAAGGCAGCCATCGCGGTGCGACGAGCTTGCCGTACAACGTCTCCGCGGTGACGTCCGCCAGCACCGCCTTGCGAGCCCGGATCGGCTCGCCGTCCGCGCAGCGCACCCCGACCGCCTTGCCGCGCGCCACCAGCACCTCAGTCACCGGTGTTCCACAATGGACAGACCCGCCCTTGGAACGGAGCCTGCGCACCATCGCGGCCACCAGTTCGCTCGCCCCGCCCTCCGGGACCGGGAATCCGACGTCCTGGGCCAGCATCCCCAGCAACCAGCCGAAAACCGCGCTCCCGGCGTTGTCGACGGAAATGTCGCTGTGCGCGGCGTTTCCGGACAGCAGCAGTCGAGCGCCCTCGCCCTCGAACCGTTCGCGGGCGAATCGGCGGGCGGGCAGCGTGAGCATCCGCGCGAGCCGCAGCACCTCGGCGGTTCCGGTGCGGCGCAGGAACCGGGCACCGGCGCGCACCGGCGGGAACGGAGTGAACAGCGCGTCCAGGAATTCGTCGCGGAATCCTTGCCATTGCGAGAAAAGCTCCCGCCACGATCGGGCGTCTCCGGGAGCGAACTGCGCGATCGATTCCGCGGTGCGGTCGAGGTCGCGGGAGAGGACGGCGCAGCGGTCGTCCGGGAAGACGTGCGCGAGCGCGTCCGGCGCGTGGAGCCAGCGCAGGCCGTGCTCGGTCAGGTCGAGGCCGCGGAGCACCGGGGACGCCGCGCCGAGCGGGAAGAACGCGGCGCACAGGTCCGAACGGAAGCCGGGGGCGGTGATCTCCTCGGTGCGCAAGGCCCCGCCCGGAGCGGGTTGTTCCTCCAGGACCACGACCTCCCAGCCCTCGTCGGCGAGCAGGTTCGCCGCGACGAGCCCGTTGTGCCCGGCTCCGATGACGATCGCGTCGGCGGTGTGCACGGGCTCAGGCCTGCGACTGGCGGGTCGGACGGCCCCGGCCCAGCGCCCTTGCGCGGTCGAGGAGCCCGGGGCGCGACGAGGCGAGCGGGGCCGACGGCGCGCCGTCCTTCCGGCGCATCCCGGCGACCAGGTCCTGGACGGTTTCGGCCGAGCTGTACCGCGGCGTCCAGCCGAGCACGAGCCGCGCCCGCGAGGCGTCGACCAGCGCGGCCTGATCAGCGAGCTCAAGCCAGCCAGGGTGCAACGGCTGGAGCCCGGCCAGCCAGGCCGCGCGAGCGACCGTCCGCGCGACCGGCTTCGGTACCGCGATCCGGGTGCCGCCGACGGCATGCGCGAACGCGGAGGCGTCGAGTACGTCCTCGGCGGCGAGGTTGAACGGGCCGACCGCGCGCTGCTCGAGAGCCAGCCGGAACGCTTCGGCGACGTCGTCGGTGTGCACGGCCTGGAGCCGCAGACCCTGCCACAGCGGCACCGGCGAGAACCGGCCGCCGATCAGGCGAGGCGGCAGTGCGGGCGGGAGCAGCCACCGGGTGAATTCCCCCGCCGCTCGCCGTTGCAGGATCGCGCACGGGCGCATCCACGCGACCGCGACGTCCGGGTGCGTGGACGTGAACAGGTCCAGCGCGTCTTCCAGATCCGCTTTGCCCCGGCTGTACGCGCTGGCCGCGATCCCGCGACAGGGCCAGTCCTCGGTGACTTTCTCGTCGTTCGGCTCCGGTGCGTAGGCGGCTGCTGACGACGCGCACACCACCTGTCCGACGCCTGCCTTGCTGACCGCTTTCAGGACGTTCGCGGTCCCGCCTTCGTTGGTGCGCGCCATCGGCGGGTCGCTCCAGGCGGGGGAGATGGCCCAGGCCAGGTGCACGACTGCGTCCGCGCCGGTGAAGATTTCCGTCAGCAGTTCGTCGGCATCCGGCGCGCCGATGTCCACCGAATGCCATTCCGCGCGCGAGTACGGTTCAGCGGCGCGATCCGGCACCCGGCGGGCGGCACCGGCGACGTCGTGGCCGGGTCCGAGGGCACGCAACAACGCGGTGCCGACGTTCCCGCTGGCGCCTGTGATCACGATCCGCATGCGGGCCGTTTACCCGCTCCGCACTGGCGGAAACGTCCAGGTGCCGAGCGTCTCAACCGGTTCGGGCGGCTACTGCGTCGGAGAGGCGGAACTGCGGGTCGCGCGCGTCGTCCGGGCTGAGGCGCGCCTCGCCGGCGAGGAGGCGGCGCGCGGCGACGTGGTCGACCGGCCGGTTCACCGACTCGACCGCGACGAGCCGGCCGCGGTGGAAATGCAGGACGGAGAACGCGTCGTCCCCGGCGAGGCGCACCGTCTCGGTCTCGCGGTCCGGCAGCAGCCCGGCGATCTGCAGTTTGGCCGAGAACTGCTCGGTCCAGAACCACGGCACCGCGTCGAACGGCACTGTCCGCCCGGCGAGGCGGGCGGCGAGGACGCGGGCCTGATCGGCGGCGTTCTGGACCGATTCGAGCCGTCGGCGGCGTCCGTCGCCTGCCGGGAACGAGGCGCAGTCGCCGACCGCGGAGATCAGCGGATCCGACGTGCGCAGCGCGCCGTCGACCTCCACTCCGTCGCCGACCGCCAGTCCGCACTCGCGGGCGAGCCCGGCTTCGGGCTCCACACCGATGCCGAGCACCACGAGGTCGGCCGGGATCCGCGTGCCGTCGGCGAGCTCCACCTGCCGGACCCGGGTGTCGCCGCGGAACGCCCGGACCGTCGTGCCGGTCCGGACGTGCACGCCCTGTGCCTCGTGCAGCGCACGGAAATGCCCGGAAATCCCGGCCGACACGACCCGCTGCATGACCCGGGGCAGGCTTTCCACGACCGTGACCGCGCAGCCCCGGCGGCGCGCGGCGGCGGCTGCCTCGAGTCCGATGAACCCACCGCCGACCACGACGACATCGCGCGCCGCGGCCAGCGCGTCCCGGACGGCACGGGCGTCGTCCGGGACCCGCAGCACGCGGATCCCGGCGAGCCCGGATCCCGGCACGGTCGTTTCGCGCGCACGGCAGCCGGTCGCCAGGACCAGTTCGCGGTAGCCGAGCGATCCGCCCGACCCGAGCCGCACGACGCGCCGGTCCCGGTCGATCCGGGCGGCCGTGTCGCGCAGCAGCGTGATGCCCCGCGCCGCGTAGAACTCCGGTTTGCGGAACTCCAGCCGCGGTTCGGTGTCGCTCAGCAGCATCGCCTTGGACAACGGCGGCCGCTGCACCGGCGGGCCGTCGAGCCGGTCGACGAGGACGATCGGGACGTCTGAGCCCTCCTCGCGCAGGAACAGCGCGACGTGGAAACCGGCGTGCCCGCCGCCCACGATCACGACCGGAGCGGTGCCTGGCGTGCCGGTCACTGTTCTTCGGGCAGGTCGACGAGCACGTCGTGCTCCGGTGCGGGCAGCTGGCAGCTCAGCCGGCTGGACGGGCGGCGCTCGGACGCCGTGCAGTTCAGCATCTCGTCCTCCGCCTCGCCCATCGGCGGGAAGTCGTCCGCGGCGTCCTCGGGGACGTAGACGTGGCAGGTCGCGCACATGGCGTTGCCACCGCATTCGCCGACGATTCCCTCGACGTCCCCGTCGAGGGCGGCCTGCATCAGGGGAGTGCCCGGCGGCACGTCGACGGCCCAGTCGCCGTCCGGCGCCCGGAAGATCACCTTCGGCACTTCAGATCCTCTCCAGCGAGTGCTCGACGACGGGGGAGCGCATGCGGCCGAGCCCGTCGATCTCGGCCTCGACGACGTCTCCGCCGGCGAGGAAACGGGGCGGGTCCAGCTGGAAGCCGCAGCCCGGCGGCGTGCCGGTCAGCAGGACGTCCCCCGGGCGCAGCGCCATCGACCTGCTGACCGACTCGATCAGCCCGGCGACCCCGACCGCCATGCCCGCGGTGGAGTCGTGCTGGCGGAGTTCGCCGTTGACCCACAGCCGCAGCCCGGCCCCGACGGGGTCGAACTCGTCCGGGGTCGCCAGCCACGGCCCGGTCGGGCAGAACGAAGGGGACCCCTTCGCCCGCGCGATCTGGAACAGCAGCGGATGGTCCGCGCCCGCGCCGAAGGCGACGTCCCGCGCCGTGACGTCGTTGGCGACCATGTACCCGGCCACGTGCTTCAGCGCTTCGGCGCGCGGGATCCGTTGCCCGCCAAGGCCGATGACCACCGCCAGTTCGACCTCGTAGTCGAGCTGGCGGGTCTCCGGCGGGCAGACGATGGGGTCGGCCGGGCCGCACACGCTGCTGGCGGGCTTGAGGAACACGACCGGCTCGCCCGGGGGCCGCGCGCCGAGCACCTCGCCGCCGTGGGCCGGGTAGTTGAAGCCGATCGCGATGACTGTGCCGGGACGGGGCACCGGCGGGCCGAGCCGCGTCCCGGCCAACGGCACCAGGTCGGTGCCCGCGTGTCCGGCGACCGCGGCCCGCACCAGCGGTTCGGCGACCGGCCAGCGCGCCAGCAGTGCGCTCCATCCCCCGGCGAACGCGGCTCCGCGCAGCGGAAGGATCGCGTCCGGCCGGACCAGCACCCCTGGTTCCTCCGCCCCGGGCGGTCCGAAACTGACGAGCTTCACGGGTTCCTCCTGGCTTCGGTGACGGCCGCGAACGACAGCGCCAAATCGGTGAACGACCGCACGTCGAGCCCGGTCAGCTGGTGCCATCGGGAGAGGCGGTAGGAGACGGAGTTCGGGTGCAGCGCGAGCGCGGATCCGGTGCCGCGCAAGGTGAATCCGGACTCGGCGTAGGCGACGACGGCGTCGGCGAGATCGGGCTGCTCGCGCGCGATCCGGGCCGCCGGGTCGAGGAGAGGGCCGATGAGCGGGGCGAGATCGGGGATCGTGGCGCGGAACCATTCGGTCTCGAACCGGACCGCCGCGCGGCCGTCGGCCTCGGCGAGCCGCAGGGCCCGCGCGGCGTCGCCGAGGCCGAGCCGGATCCCGGCCGGGCCCGTGCGGGCGAGCCCGATGCCGAGCGGCCGGTTCTCGCCGCCGACTTCGGCGGCGAGCGCCACGACGTCGTCGACCGCCGCGCCCTGGGACACGACCGTCATCAGCCCCGCCCGCGCGTCGACGTGCAGCACCCCGGTGATCCGCCGTCCCGCGCGCTGCAGCGCGTCGACGGATTCGCGCGGCCACCAGCGGCTGCCCGCGACGAGGACGGTGAACTCCCCGTCCGGGTCGAAGGCGAGTTCGCGCATCACGTCGGCGATGCCCTCGCCGGGCCCGTCGGCGTGCAGGAGATCGAAAAAGCGCGCCCGCGTCTCGCGTTCGTGCTGCTCGCGGCCGCCCTGCTGAGCCACGTAAGCGTCCACGACCGCCTGGCTCATCGCCTGCGACCAGTGCGCCATCGGGCCGACCAGTTCGACCAGCAGCGCCTCCGAGGCCAGCTCCGATCGCCGCAGCGCCTCCCACAAATCCCGGTGCGCGTAATGGAAAGCGGCCAGCACGTCGTACACCGGCATGTCGTAGTACGCGCGCCGCCGGGCGGAGGCGCGGATCGATTGCAGCACTTCGGGATCCGGCGGTGACCCGGCGGCGAGGCTGCGCGTCATCGTCCCGTAGAGCGCCCGGACGTTCCGGAAGTGCTCGTCCTCCGGAAGCCGCGCGTACGACGGCAGTTCGGCCCGGATCCGCGCGACCAGCCCACGCGCCAGTTCGTCCAGCGTGTCCTCGACCGACGCCCAGAACCGGTCGCGGTCCACCGGTCCGGGGACCGCCGACAACCGCGGCCGGGACGCCTCGCTCACCACGCCGGCACCCGGTCGACGTGGGCGGCGGCGGGGAAGTCCGCCGGATGGCTGCGGACCCAGTCCGCGATTTCGTCGGCCCGGGCGAGCCAGACGCGGTCGTCCGCGGCCAGCCGGTCCACCAGCGTCCCGATCGCCGCGACCCGGTCGGGGCGGTCCTGCCACGGCACGTGGAAGATCAGTCCGGTGCAGCCGCCGGCGGCCGCCGTGTCGTCCACGATCGCCGCGTAGCCGTCGAGAAGTCCGCCGGGGCCGACGGGCTCGTCGCCGGGCGGCTGGCGGAGCCGGGTGAAACCGGGGATGTAGTAGGCGCCGTCGACGCCGTGCCAGGGATACGGCAGAAGCGGAAGCCTCGCCGCGTCGCCGATCGCGGTCCCGAAGGCCGTTCCGGCGAGCGAGACGTAGTCGAAGCCGTGCTCGGCCAGGAGGTCGATCGAGTGCGATCCGAGCAGTCCCGCAGGAGGCCGGGCGCCGCGCGGGCGGATGCCTAGCTCGACGAAGGCGTCCAGGCTCAGCCGGAGGGACTCGTCGATCTCCTCCGCCGACGAACGGTGCCACGGCTCGTGCAGCCAGCCGTGCCAGCCGACCTCGTGGCCCGCCTCCGCGATCGCGCACACCGCGTCCGGGTACTGCCGGAAATTCCACGCCTCCACGAAGAACGTCGCGGAGTACTGGTGAGCGGCCAGCATAGTCAGCAAGGCCGGAAGCTCTCGCGTCACGCTGTGGTGATCGCCTGTCGGCTGGGCCGAACCGAGCTGGATCTCGGCTGCTTCGCCGAGGTGGTCGAACGTGACCGCGACCGCGCACTGCGCGCCGCCGGGGCCCCACCGGCCGCCCATCACCGACCCCGGGGCGCGACGTCGAGCCGGGAAATCATGGCGAAAGTCAGGTCGGTCGTGCGGGGCGGTTCGGCGTCGCACAGTTCCAGATCGGGCAGCCGCCGCGGCAGTTCGCGCAGCAGGATCTCGCCCTCCAGCCGGGACAACGGCGCGCCGAGGCAGAAGTGCCCGCCCGCGGTGAACGCGAGATGCCGGTTGTCGGGGCGGCGCGGGTCGAACGCGTCGGGCCGTTCGAACCGGGCCGGGTCGCGGTTCGCGGCGGCCAGCCCGAGCAGCAGATGGTCGCCCTCGGGGATCGGGATTCCGCCCAGTTCCAGGCCGGCTCCCGCGTAGCGCCACACGAAATGCACCGGGGCCTCGAACCGCAGGTTCTCCTCCCACGCCGCCCTCGCCGTCGACGGGTCGCCGGCCAGCGCGCGGAACTGGTCTTTGTTCGAGGTCAGCGCGTAGACCGCGTTCGTCATCGCGACCATCGTCGTGTGGTAGCTGGCGACGAAGAACCCGACCAGGGTCACCACCAGCTCCGTCCGCGACAGCCGCTCGCCGTCCGCCTCCGCGAGCAGCAGCGCGCCGACCGGGTCGTCCTCGTCGAGCTTTCCGCGCAGCGTGTCGACGATGTCGCCGATGTAGTCGAAATAGAACTGCGCCGTCGCGTCGGCTTCCGCGAGCTGTTCCGGCGTGATGTCGCCCTGGCTGAGGACGGCGTTGAGGCCGGGCATGCGTTCCAGGACCGTCGCGGCGTCGGCCATCGGCGCGTGCAGCAGCCGGCACGCGATCAGGGCCGGGATCTTCATCGCGTACTCGCGCACGAAGTCGACCACGCCGTCGCGCCCGGCCAGTTCGTCCAGCCCCGCGGTGACGATCTCCTCCACCCACGCGCGCATCCGCTTGACCGACCGCGGCTGGAACGCGGGCGACGCGAGCTTGCGCAGCCGGGTGTGCGCGGGCGCGTCGACGTTCGGCAGGGAGAACCGGTAGAACTCCGCCGCCGGGCCGGAGCCGATGTGCGCCGGGAACTCGCCGGGGTGCGGCTGCACCGTGTTCGCCGGGGACTTGAGGACCTTCTCGACCTCGGCGTACCCGGTGAGCAGCCAGGAATCCTGCCCGTTGACCACGGTCCGCGCGACCGGGGCGGCCTCGCGGAGACGGCGGTAGGCGGCGTGCCGGTCGGCGCCGAACGCCGGGTCCGACGGATCAAGGCGAACGACTTCTGCGGCGTTGGTCATCACGAAATCCCCTTCGATCTCGCTCGGGCACCCGGGCGTCTGCCCCGACGATGCTAAGCAGCGGCCCCGACGCGCGTCATCGGCGAAAACACGAAAATCGCCGCGTCCGTTTGTGCCTTGTCCCGAAGCCGGGAGCGGCCCCGAGACGCCGGTCACCCGCGGTCCAGTCCCATTTGACACCCGATGCGAACACATGTTCGACTCCCGTGCGGGCCGCCGGGAACCGCGGGCGGTCCGGGAGCGGGGAAGCGAGCAGGTGAGCCTGAGGTGAGCGAGTGGCCGTCGACGGTGCGGAAAGTGGATCCGCCGATTCCGGTGTGGGTGGGCGTGCGCAAGCTGCTCGTGCTCGGCACCGAGATCCTCGCGCCGCGCGACCGCGCCGGGCTGCGGATCGAGACCGAGCACCCCGGGCTGCTGTTCGAATGGGCGCGCCGCGAGGACGGCGGGCTGCTCGGCTGGGTGACCTACCAGCTCGTCACCGGCGACGAGCAGTGGTCGCGGCCGGTCAGCCACTACGTGCCCGCGCACCTGCTCCGCCGCCGCGGACCCGCACGCCGTCACCAGTACGGCGACTACCGGCCCCGGACCCACGGATGACCGCGCCCGGGTAGTAATTTCCCTTGCGAGCGAGGGGAGCGGACGAGAAGTGGCACGGCTTCATGTCGGCTGCGCGATGTGGACGCACAAGGCGTGGCCAGGGCGGTTCCTGCCGCCGTCGCTGCCCGCGAAGGAGCGCCTGCGGGCCTACGCGGGCTGGTGCAACGCGGTCGAGGGCAACACCACCTTCTACGCGACCCCGGCCCGGAGCACCGTCGAGACGTGGGCGCAGCAGACCGGTCCCGACTTCCGGTTCGTGGTCAAGGTGCCCAAGACCGTGACGCACGAGCGGCGGTTCGCCGGGGTCGAGACCGAGATGCGGGCGTTCCTGGACGCGCTCGAACCCCTCGGCGAGCGGGCCGTGCTGTGGACCCAGGTGCCCGGTTCGTTCGGCCCTTCGGACGTCGACGTCCTCGGCCGCTTCCTGCGCCGTCTCCCCGCCAACCTGCGGCGCGCGGTGGAGGTGCGGCATCCCGAGTTCTTCAGCGACGCGAGCGCGGCGTCGCTGCTGGAAGGGACGCTCGCGACCGCGGACGCGGAGTGGGTGCCGTTCGACACCACGGTCTTTTTCCAGCGCCCGCCGACCAGCGAGGCCGAGCAGGACGCCTGGGCGAAGAAACCGCGGCTGCCGCGCCGGACGCGAGCGCTGACCGACCGGCCGGTCGTCCGTTATCTGGGCCGGGACTCGGTGGAGGAGACGGTGGCGGGCTGGCAGCCGTGGGCCGAGGTGGTCGCCGGCTGGCTGCGGGAAGGCCGCTCGCCGACGGTTTTCCTGCACACTCCCGACAACGACGAAGCACCGGCGCTCGCCCGCCGGTTCCACGACGACGTGCGCGCGCTGGTGCCCGGCCTGGAGGCGCTGCCCGAGCCGGAGCCGGTGGAACCCGCGACGCTGTTCTGAGCACCGGGCCGGCTATCCAGCCGGGACGAACGCGATCAGCCGCTGATGCGGATCGTCGACCACCTGCAAGACAATCTGGTCCACCGTCTCCTCGACCCCGCCCGGCAGCCGGAGGCGCACCCGCAGGTGGGTGTGCGGCCGGACGACGTCGTTGCGTTCCCAGAGCGCCGCGAACTCGGCGTCGGTCCGGAGCAGTTCGTCGATCCAGTCCCCGGTCGGCGGGCCCGCCGGGCTGCTCGCGCGCACGATGCCGATCGTCGTGCGCCGCATCGCTTCCAGGTCCGCGAACCGGCTCTGGAGCACCGGATCGGTGAACAGCATCTGCACGTACCGGCGGCGTTCCGGCGGGACCGCGCCGAAATCGGTCATCAGCCGAGCGGCGGCGGCGTTCCAGGCCAGGATCGCCGTCGCCGGTCCGACGAGCACCGCGGGAATCTCGCCCATCCGGTCGACAAGGCGGCGCAACGGATCGCTCGGCTCGGGGTTCGGCGGAGGGACGTCGGGGACGGTGACGAGATCCAGCGCGTACTGCGTCTGGTCGTCGTCGAGCCCGAGCGCGGCGGCGATGCGGCGGACCACGTCGGCGCTCGGCATGACCCGGCCCTGCTCGATCCGCGTGTAGTACTCGTCGCTGACGAACGCCAGCGCGGCGACCTCACCGCGCCGGAGACCGGGGACTTGACGACGGCCCGTTTCGGCGGAGACGGGCGGCGGGGCTTCGTCGCGGCGGGCGTGCAGGAACGCGCCGAGCTGGACGAGCCGAGGGTCGCGCGCCATCAGCGCGGGCTCCGGGGGAGGGGGATCGGTTTCTTCCCCTCCCACGCCGGACGGCGAGGGCGCACGGTGGAGGCATGATCGACCGCGAACGCATCGACGTCCACACCCACCTGGTCCCTCCGTTCTGGGGCGAGGCCCTCGCACAGCACGGCGGCGACCCGTCGGGCTGGACGCTGCCCCCGTGGACGCCCGATGACCACTTGAAGTTCATGGACGCCAACAGCATCGCCGCGAGCGTACTGTCGCTCACCGCCCCGAGCGTGACCGGCTGGACCGGCCCGGCGCGTCGCGAGACGGCCCGCCGCGTCAACGAATACACCGCCGAACTGGTGCGGGAACGCCCGGACCGGTTCGGGTTGTTCGCCACGGTTCCGTTGCCCGACGTCGAAGGCGCGGTAGCGGAGGTCGACCACGCGTTCGGCGCGCTCCGGGCGGACGGCGTGGTCCTGCTCTCCAACTACGACGGCGTCTATCTGGGCGACGGCCGGTACGCGCCGCTCTGGGAAGCGCTCGACCGCCACCGAGCGGTGGTCTTCATCCATCCCGCGCATCCGCTCGTGCCGTTGCTGCCCGGGATCCCGGGACCGATGGTGGACTATCCGTTCGACACCACGCGCAACGCGGTGCACATGGTGTTCAACGGCATCACCGAGCGCTTCCCGAACGTGCGGATCATCCTTTCGCACGCGGGCGGTTTCGTCCCCTTCGCGGCGTTGCGGTTCTGCCAGATCCAAGCCGCGCTGGAGCCCGCCGGACCCACCGCCGACGACTGGCTGGCCCGCTTCCGCAGCTTCTACTGGGACACGGCGCTGTCGTCGGGCGAATACGCTCTCGGCGCGCTCGCCCGGTTCGCCGATCCCGCGCGGATTCTGTACGGCAGCGACTTCCCTTACGCGACAATGGAAGTGAGCACCCGGTTCACCGAGATCCTGGACACCGAAAGCGGGTTGACCGCCGAACAAAGCCGGGCGATCGACTCCGGGAACGCCCGCGCGCTGTTCCCTCGGCTGGGCTGAAACCCCGGTCAGCCCGCGTCGACGAGATCCACCGCGGTCGGCCCGTCCGGCAAGTCCGCGAGCAGCACCCCGGCGTCCACCGCGACGGTCCGGTCGCCGTACGGGGTGCGGGCCCGGTATTTCCCCGGCGGCGGCAACAGCGTGGTGCACGGCGTGACGATTTCGCCCGCGACAGTCCCGTGCACGCGGTGCGGGCGGCCGAGGATCGCTGCGGCGCCAACGAGATCGCCCGCGGTGACCAAGGTGCGGACCAGAGTCGAGGAACAGCCGGGAAGCAGGTCGACGGCATGCGCGGTGAAGCCGTGGGCGGGTCCGAGCTTCCGCAGCAGGGCGGTGTCCCCGGCGCCTCGGTGGCCGAACCGGAAGTTGCTGCCGGTGACCACGGCGGTGGCGTTGAGGGTGCGCATCAGGACGCCGTCGACGAATTCCTCGGCCGGCGTGCGCGCGAGGCATTCGGTGAACGGGAGGACGAGCACCTGGTCGGCACCGTGCCGGCGGGCCAGTTCGGCGCGATGTTCCACCGTCGCCACCGGAGTCGTGTCGCGCGGCCGTCCGGCGATGGTCGCCGGATGCGGGTCGAAGGTCGTGAGGACCACCGGCGCGCCGCGCTCCCGGCCGAGGCGCGCCGCGTGGTCCAGAACCCGCTGGTGGCCGCGGTGCAGTCCGTCGAAGACGCCGAGCGCGACGACGGACGGACCCCATCCGTCCGGCACCTCGGCGATGCCGTGCCAGAAAACCGTGCTCACGCGAACCTCCCGCGCTCGTGCCGGGACCGGAACCGCGGCGCCCCCGGGGATGCGGGGGCGCCGCGGCGGACCGGTCAGCGCCGCTTCAGGAACGAGACGTCGTCGTTGCCGATGAGGTCCGGCACGGTCCAGCCGTCGAGGTCGTATTCGGCGAGGCACTGCTCGGCCAGGCCCTTCATCGACTCGGTCGTGCCCTGGGCCTCGGCGGCGAACAGCAGCTCCGCCTTGACGTTCTCGTGGTTGCCGGAGTAGTTGCGCTCGTAGAGCTCGTGCCGTCCGCCGAACTCCGACCCGACCGCGTCCCACAGCGCCTTCATCACCTTGACCCGGTCGACCGCCTCGTAGCCGTTGGAGCCGCGCACGTACTTGTCCAGGTACGGCCGCACCTCGGGGGTCTTGAAGTCGATCGAGTGCGAGTTGAGGTAGATCAGGCCGCTGGCCACGTCGGATTCGATGATCTCCTTGATCCGCGGGTAGGCCTGGATCATCAGCATCCGGTAGGTCAGGCCGTAGTCGAGCTTGGGCAGCAGCGCCCCGTTGGTCCACTCGTCCGGGTTGCGCGCCATCGCGTCGGCGAGCGCGAAGAACGTGTTGCGCCATCCGACGACCTCCCCGACCCGGGTCTGCACGCCGCGGAAGTCCTTGCTGCCGGTGATCTCCAGCGCCTTGAGCAGCAGCCCGGCGATGAAGTCGATCTTCGTCGCGAGCCGGATGCAGCCGTGGAAGGTGAACCGCGGGATGAAGCCGGAGACCGGGAAGAACCCGTTGATCTTCTCGATGTCGCCGTAGAGGAACACGTTCTCCCACGGCACGAGGACCTTGTCGAACACGAAAATGGTGTCGTTCTCGTCCATCCGGGAGGACAGCGGGTAGTCGAACGGGCTGCCCATCACCGCGGCCTGCTGCGTGTAGGACGTGCGGCAGATCAGCTTCACGCCCGGCGCGTCCATCGGCACCGTGCAGATGAGCGCGAACTCCTTCTTCTTGATCGGCAGCCCGTAGTGGGCGATGAAGTTGTAGTTCGTGATGGCCGAACCGGTCGCCACGACCTTCGCCCCGGACACGATCAGGCCCGCGTCGGTCTCCTTCTCCACCTTCATGAACACGTCGCCGACCTCGTCCGGCGGCAGGTTCCGGTCGACCGGCGGGTTGATGATCGCGTGGTTCCAGTACAGGACCTTCTCCTGCGATTCCTTGTACCAGCGCTTCGCGTTCTCCTCGAACGGCGCGTAGAAGTCGGAGTTCGCGCCGAGCGTGCCGAGGAAGCTGGCCTTGTAGTCCGGGCTGCGGCCCATCCAGCCGTACGTCATCCGCGACCAGGTCTCGATCGCGCGGCGGTCGGCGAGCAGGTCGTCCACGGTGTGCGGGCTGCGGAAGAACGGGTGCGTGACCCCGCCGTTGCCGGTGTCGGTCGGCACGGTCAGCGCGTCGCGGGTGTCGGGCGAGTGCAGCGCGTCGTACAGCCGGGCGGTCATCCGGACCGGGTTGCGGAAGGCGGGGTGCGTGGTGACGTCCTTGACGCGCTCGCCGTAGATCCACACTTCGCGTCCGTCCTGGACGGACTGGATGTATTCGTCGCCGGTCATCGGCGCGGAAGCGGTGGGGGCGGCGGTCTCGGAGGTCTCTGAGCGGTCCTGCTGGATGGTCATGGCGATGTCCTTTCGGGTGGCGGTCAGGCGGCGTACGGCCGCAGCGGGGTGAACGTGGTCGAGGCGCCGAACCAGCCCGCCTCGGGGCAGTCGAGCGAGCCGCCCCAGTGGGTGCCGGTCTCGCGGGGGCCGAGTTCGCGGAACGCGCCGGCGTAGAAGAGCAGCGGCTGCCGGTTTTCGACAGCGACGTCGACGACCTCGCCGACCACGATCAGGTGGTCGCCGCCGTCGTAGGTCCGCCACGGGCGGCACGAATACACCGCGGCGGAGCCGACCAGGACCGGCGCGACCGGCCCTTCGGCCCATTCAGGTCCGGGATCGGCCGGACGTCCGGCGAAGTGCCAGGCGGTGTCTGCCTGGTCGGCGCCGAGCACGTTGACGGCGAAGGCGGCGCCGTCGAGGTAACTGCAGGCCTTGGACTGCCGGGTCAGCGTGACCTGGCACAACGCGGGTTCGAGCGAGACCGCGGTGAACGCGTTGACCGTGGCCCCGTGCGGGGTGCCCTGGTCGCTGCGGCAGGTCACCACGGTGACGCCGGTGGCGAACCGGCCGAACGCGTCGCGCAGTTCGCGGGACGGAACCGTCATCTCGCACCTCCTCGTGCGATGTACGCTATGCGTACGATGTGAACGCTATGCGTGCAGTGGTTGGAAGGATGCATCAGGAGGCGACGGAGGTCAAGGCCAGTACCGGAGCGGGTGAAATACTGCGGAGCGTGACGGCAGCCGGAAACGAGCGCGACTTCGTGCAGAGCCTGGAGCGCGGGTTCGCCGTGCTCCTCGCCTTCGACGAGGAGCGCACCAACCCCACGCTCGCCGAACTGGCGACCGCGACGAACCTGTCGCGCCCCGCGGTGCGCCGCCTGCTGCTGACCCTGCAGCGGATGGGCTACGTGACCAGCGACGGACCGCGCTGGTCGCTGACCCCGCGCGTGCTGACCATCGGCCAGCACTACACGGCGACCCGCGCGATGATCGACCTGGCGCAGCCGCACCTGCTGCGGCTGGCGGAGGCGACGGGGGAGTCCGCGTCGCTGGCCGAACTCGACGGCAACGACGCGGTCTACGTCGCCCGCGTGCCGGTGCGGCGGATCATGAGCATCAACGTCGCGGTCGGCACCCGGCTGCCCGCGCACGCGACCTCGATGGGCCGGGTGCTGCTGGCGTGGTCGGGCCCGGAGCGGATCACCCGCTACCTGGAGGATGTTCCGCTCCGCTCGTACACCGGGCGCACGGTCACCGATCCGGCGGAACTGCGGCTCGCGCTCTCCGCGGTGCGCGAGGACGGTGTGTCCATTGTGGACGGCGAACTGGAGGAAGGCCTGCTGTCCGCGTCGGCCCCGGTGCGCGACCGGAGCGGGGCGGTCGTCGCGGCACTGGCCTCGTCGACGGCCACCGGACGGCTCGCGCCGGAACGGCTGCGCAAGGAAACCGTCCCAGTGCTGCTCGAAACGGCGGCGGCGATCAGCACGGACCTTGGGTACGACCCGCGACCGGTGCCGGTGAGGCGGGACGGCTTCTACTGAGGTCGCTGCCGGGTCGTTCTCGTCGCGGCGACTTGCACGACAGCGTCATGCGCTGCGCGAGGATGTCTCTGTTGCTCTAAGGCAACGAGTCGTTTCGCGGGGGAACTCTGCCCAGACTGAGTGCATGCGCGCCGCCCTTGCGCGGGACGCCGAACTCTGCCTCAGCGGGCAGGCTGCGCGTGCTGTTCGCCCCTGGGCGGGGTGCCGAACTCGGCCTCGAACAAGCAGACTGAGCGCATACTCGCCGCCCTTGAGCGGGACGCCGAACTCGGTCTGGGCGGGCAGGCTGGGCGCGTGCTCTTCGCCCTTGCGCGGGACGCTGAACTCGGCATCGAGCGAGCACCCTTGGCGCATACTCACCGTCCTTGATCGGTGCCACGATCGAGTGTCCTCCGCGATATTTCTGTTTCTCTTCCCACCGCGTCATCCGAATTCCGTTCTCCGCCCGTCGCCTTTTCGCGAATAGCGTTGCGAGCCGCGCGAGATTATCCAGCACTGACACCGGCGAAATCCCGCTGCCGCCGAAATTGTCAGACCTCGCCGCTACCTTGCTGGGCATGACGCTTCTGGGGTTCTCCGAGGAGGACGAGTACCTGCCCGACTACGGCACCATTGTGCTTCGAGACGACGTATACCGCAGCGCGCCCGCGCTGGACAACAAACTGCTCGGCGAACTCGCGACGAACGCGTTGTCCGGCACGGTCGCGACAGCGGGCGACGGCTGGCTGCACTGCTCGGCAAGCCATCCCTGGCAAGCAGTGCGCTGCGAAGCCCACGACGGGCCGCCGGAACTGCGGCTCGAGGCATGGGAAGACGTTGTCGAGTCGCCGTTTCACAGCCGCTCCGGGGCCGTGAGCCTGGGATTGCTCACCGGCGGCGCCGGCGGCGACGCACTGAACCTGGGAGCGAAAGGCCTTTTCCGTACGCGGGTCTGCCGGAAACCGGCGGAGGCCGGAGAAGAGGGCGACGTCTGGCTGATCCAGTTCTGGCCGTCACCCGACGGACCGGAGCCGCCGCGGTGGCTCAAACGCACCCGTCCCGCGTTGCATCCGGAAGACCCGGGCTGGCAAGAGGTATTGGGTTACCACCTGATCGAAGTCTCGTGGTACTTCACGCTCGTGGGCATGTCGCGCCAGGACGGCTGGCTCGACGAACCGTTGCCCGGTGAACCGCCTTCGGACACCGTGTGTGCTCAGTTGGGCGTCGTCCCGCCGCGCACGCGACGGGACGCGATTCCCTTGCTGGTCGCGGCAGGCCTGCTCGTGGACGACGACACCGGCGGATACTCGGAGGGAACGCCGCGGCGCGCCACGGAGGTGCTCGACCTGCCAGCGGACCTGGCCGCCCGGTTGGACGCGGCCGCCGTCCGCGCCGTGTACATCCTGCTCGCGGCCGATCTCGTCAGCATCGCGGCGTGGTCGGATCCGGCGCACGTCAAGGATTTGGCCGCTTTGCTGGCGGTCCCGGAGGAAACCGTTGAGCCGTTGCTCGAGTATTCGGTCAGCGACAAGCTGATCCGCCGGGAGAACGACACCGTCGCGGCGCTTCCCCGCCCGCCGTTGCGGCATGAGCCCGTGCCGCTCGTCCGAAGGGTTCGCGAAGAGGAACCGCCGACCGTGGCCGGTCCTCCGCCGCGAGCCGGGTTTGTTTCCGGCGACGGCACGGTCGGCGTCTGGCGCGGGGGAGAGCTGGCGATCCTCGGCCGGGTCGAGAGCGACTACCGGTACCGCGCGTTCGAGACCCTGGCCGGGATTTACGTCGCCGCGTCCGGCGGGCAGGGACAGCTGATCGACTGGTCGGGCACGGCCCGGCAGCTTCCGGTGGACCTGGACATCCGGCCCGTCCGCAGCGCGGACGGACGCTACCTGGCGGGCGTGCAGACCCATATCGGCCGACGGACGTGGGACCAGGTGCATTTGTACGACGTGACCACGGAAGAAGCGTGGAGCCTGCCCCCATCGCCTGAGCTGACCCGGAGCGTCCTGGGCATCCACGACGGCGCTGTCTACTTCACGACGGATTCGGGAGCCCTCGTCGCTTCCCGCTGGACACCGGGTGCGGAACCGGTGGACCTCGCCTCGCCTGTCCATCGGCTCGATCCGTTGTCCGGGGCGCAATTGCGCGAAGAAGCCGGGGGACTGGCGGTATTCACCGCGTCCGGGGAACGGCGGGAAGTCCCGGAACCCCACCGCTGGCGGTTCGTGCCGGGCGGCACGCGGATGTATTCGTTCGGGTACGACCCGCTCGTCGCGCAACTGCTCGACCTTGCCACCGGGACCATCGGCGAACACCCGCTTCCCGACGGCTGCGAGTCCGGCGAAGCCGTGCCGTCCGCGCCGGTCTGGGAAACCCCCGACACCCTGGTCTTCTCCCAGCCGCACCGCGGACTGACTCGCCGCGTCGTCCGATGGCACGTGCGGCGCAACGAGTTCGAGCATTTCGACCTGCCCGAACTCGCGGGACACCGCCCGTTCCTGATCGGACCGATTCTCGCCGGAGAGCCGGACACTCCGGGTCGCCGTCTTCGCGACGGCGGCCCGGAGCGGGTGCCCGGTCCGGGCGCTGGAAGTCAGGATCAGCGATGAGCCGCCGCGACCGCCAGCTTCCACACCGCGTAGCCGATCGCGTCGGAGTTCTTCTCCAGCGGCGTGTCCGGGATGTTCGACGTCGTGTCGCAGGCGCGGTGGTAGCAGTTGTCGAACGCCGCGCCCGGCGTGCCGCCCCACTTCTCGGCCTGTTCGTAGCTCTTGATGTCGCCGGCACCCGTCGCGAGGCCGCCGACCGGGATGCCCGCGCGCTTGAACGACGCGTGGTCGGACCGTCCGTCGCCTTCGGTGTCGCCCTCGGTCTCGATGTTGATGGAGGCGAAGTACTCGTCGAACACGGCCTTGACCGAAGCGACGTCGTCGTAGACGAAGTAGCCCCAGTTCTTCGAGCCGATCATGTCGAAGTTGAGGTAGGTGGTGATCTTCGCGCGCTCGGCGCTCGACAGCGTGCTCACGTAGTACCGCGAGCCGACCATGCCGGACTCCTCGTCGGCCCACCACGCGAACCGGACGCGCTTGGCCATCGCCGGGTTGGTGCGGGCCAGCGTCAGCGCGACCTCGAGGATCGACGCGCTGCCGGAACCGTTGTCGTTGATGCCGGGGCCTGCGCTCACCGAGTCGAGGTGCGCGCCGAGCATCAGAACCTGGTTCGCGTCGCCCTGCGGCCATTCCGCGATCAGGTTCTGCGACCGGCCGGTGCAGCTCGTGCAGGTCTGGCGCTTCGTGGTGTAGCCCGCGTTCTTGAGCAGGTTTTCCACATAGGACACCGACGCCGCGTATCCGCCGCCGCGCGGCGAGCGCGTGCCGCCGTTGTTGCGGGCGATGGCCTGGAACTGGTTGAGGTGGGTCTTGATGTTGGCCAGCGAGATGTCCGGGGCCGCGAGCGCCGAGGCGGGCGCGGCGGTGGCCGCGGGCACGCTGACGACGCCCAGTACCGCCACCAGGGCGGTGACCCCGGCGCCGATTCTTGTCTTCCACTTCATGACGGTGCGTTCCTTCGGTTGGGGTGGGGAGAGCGGGTGTTCTCGGGGGATTGGCCGGGCAGGCCGGGTCCCGTCGCGCGGCGGCGAGCGGGACCCGGCCGCGTCAGGTCAGCGCGTGGTGCGCGTCGTGCAGGTCGGCTCGCCGGACACCGCGGGGACGGAGACGGCGTTCCAAGCTGCCTTGGTGGCGTTGAACTCGGTGCAGCTGCCCGGGTAGAGCGCGATCGCGGCCTGGAGCGTCGCCTTGCGGGCCGCCTTGTGGTTCCACGACGAGGTCTTCTTCAGCAGGCCGTTGTAGAAGATCTTGGCGGCCTTCTGGATGCCGATCCCGGTGACGCTGCTGTTGTTGCAGGTCGGGCTGGCCGGCTTGCCGCCGCCCGGGTTCGAGCCCTCGGCGAGCAGGTAGAACCAGTGGTTCTGCGGACCGGCCGCGGCGTGCACCTCGGTGCTCGGGATCGACGACGAGTAGCAGTTCGGGTCGCCGACCTTCGACGGGTTGTACATGTAGCGGATCGGGCCCTGGCCGACCAGGTTGACGCCTTCGCCGACCTCGTAGTCGGGCCGGTCCTTCGCGTTGTTCGCGTATGCCTCGGTCATCGCGCCGAAGATGTCGCCGGTCGACTCGTTCAAGCCGCCGTTCTCGTTGCCGGAACCCGCGCCGCCCGGCGTGGTCTGGAAGATGCCGTGCCCGAACTCGTGGCCGACGACGTCCATCGACGTGGCCTGGCGCCGGTTGTCCTGAGAGTGCCCGAAGTGGGTCGAAGAGCCGTCCCAGTAAGCGTTGACGTCGTTCAGGCCGACGGACGCCGGGTAGCCGCGCCCGCTGCCGTTGATGCCGTTGCGGCCCAGCCAGTCCTTCAGCATCTTCCATTCGGTCTGGACGCTGAAAAGGGTGTCGACGCAGCCGGTCTCGAGGTTCGTCCCGGAACCGTTGCCCCAGCTGTTGTCCGGTCCACTGTAGACAGACCCGCCCTCGCGGCCGCAGCTGATGCCCGGGCGGCCCGGGTCGCGCATCGAGTACGAGCTGCCGGATCCGGTGGTGTCGATGGAGACGGTGCCGACGTAGTAGCTGTTGCCGGTGCCCGCCGCGTTCACCGCGTTCGGCCGCGCCTGGGACTTCGCCCCGGAGCTGAAGGTCTTGATGTCGTCCCGCTGGTCGAGCACCGCGCCGGTGGCGGCGTCGACGAACACGTGCAGCCTGCTCGGCGCCGTGGCCGTGCGCCCGGTGACGACGACCTCGTACGCCAGTTTCGGATTCGCCCCGGCCAGCACCACCTTTTCGGGCGTGCTCACACTGTCCACAGTGGGCAGTTGGGCGCGTGCCGTGGAGGCAGCCTTCGCGGCGTCGAGAACGGCTTGCGTCCCGACGGCGATGGGCGCGGTTTCCGCGGCGCTGGTGTCCCGGACGTTGCCGGCCCCGTCCGCGACGACGACCGCGTCCCCGCCGACGACCCGCAGGCCTTGGTAGGTGCGCTCGTAGGCGCTGTAGAAGAGCCCGGCGTCGCCCGCGGTCTGGCCGACGCGCCGGAACGCCTCCGCCGGGCCGCGGCTGAGCCCGCCGAGCCCGGAGGCGACCGCCTGGTCGGCGGCGCGAGCGGCGGCGACGTCCGGGGAAACGGGCTGGGCTGGGGAGGCTGCGCTCGCCGGGACCGACGGCAACGCGAGGGACAGGGCGAGACCGGCGGCGGCCGCCAGGCCCGTGGTGAGTCCGCGATGGGGCATCGAGGTCTTCCTTCCCTGAAGGCAGGACGGTGGGTGCGGGGAGAGGGAACACGCCCGGCTGCTCACGGTGGGTATGCGGCCGAGCACAGTCGAGTAAAGGATCGGCGCCCGGGAGCGTCAATGCTCCAAACGGACCAACGGAATGTTCCGGATTCAGCGGTCAATTCGTATATGCGTTGCCGGTGCTGGGATTTTTCGCGTTTTCGGGCACTGGGCGACTTTCGTAGGGAATGTCCCGGGTGCCGTACGAATGTCGGAAGAGTCCGGACGGCGGAAAGGCCGGGCCAGCGGAAGGTCGTTCCCCGGCGGGGACCGCCAGTGCGAGTGCGAGTGCGGCGCTGCCTGCCGCGGGTCGGCGAAGCATTGCTGCCAGGCGAACTCGGCGCGTTCGCATGCCCCGGACCAGAGGCTGGGTTCGCGACGGAGCGCTGCCGGACCAGCGGGCCGCCCGGCGTGGCCCGGTCGGGCTCGTTAGGAGCTGGACTTACGGTGCTGCGCTGCCGGGCCAGAGATCCGCCCGGCTTGATCCGGATGGGCTCGTTACGGGCTGGACTCGCGCGGCGGTGCGCTGCCGGGCCAGGGGTCTGCCCGGTCTGATCCGGACGGGCTCGCCGATCGCGGCGGGACGCGCCGTGTGCCCGGCACGCCCCGGGTGTCCGGACCTCGCTGCCTCAGCGACGTCCGGGAAGAGATCCCTCCGGCCCGGTCATGGCCGCGCACACTTCGGCGGCCGCTGTCCACAGTCCTAAGTGGCCGGTCGCGACGGTCCGGCATTCCATGCCCTGCTCCCGAGCGCGGGCAGACATAACCGAGAAAGGAGAATGCTCGCCGAAAAGAACGTAGCGGCCAGGCGGCCGCGTGGCCGAGGACGGCGGCAGGGGTTCTTCGTGGCTGGCGAGGTCGATCGGCCGCAGCCGGGAGACCACGGCAGACTCGGTGAATCCGAGCGCGTCGAGCCCGAACGGCGGAACGGCCCGGCCCGACGGGTCGTGAGACTGCGCCGCTTCGGCGAACAGCCGACGCAGGACCGGCATGAGGTCGAACGCGGATTCGCCGGGCGAGGGAAGGAAAGCGTCGAGGTAGATCGCTTCGCGCACCTGCTCGGGATGCGCGTCCGCGAGCCCGGCGACGACCATCCCGCCGTAACTGTGGCCGACGAGGACGACCTGGTCTTCGAGCAGTTGCCCGACTTCGTCGAGGTGCTGCCGCAATCCGAGGCCGGTGAGCGTGGGCGCGGCGACAGTGTGCCCTTGCTGGGACAACCGCGCCGCGATCCGGTCCCATATCCAGCCGCCGCACCACGAGCCGTGCACCAGGACGTAGTGGCTCATGGCGCGGGCACCTTCGCGATGACGTCGACCTCGACCAGTACGTCGGGGACGAACAGCGCGGCGACTCCGACCAGGGTGCTCGCCGGAGCTGCGGGCATTCCTTCGCGCAGTGCGGCGAAGAGTCCGGAGAGCAGCTCGGGGCGATAGTCCACGACGTAAACGGTTTCCTTGACGATGTCCTCGCGGCCGCAGCCGGCGGCGGCGAGCGCGACGTCGAGGTTGTGCGCGATCCGCCGCATCTGGGTCGCGTGGTCCTCGCCGCAGAGGTTCCCGTGCTCGTCCCAGGCGACTTGCCCGGAAAGGAAAACGAGGTCGGCGACGCGCACGACCGGGGTGAAGGCTCCGGGGATGCGGTGCAGCCCGGGAGGGGTCAGGTACTCGGTCATCGCCGCGCCGCCGCGCCGGCCCAGGCGGTGATCGCGGCTTCCCGGAGCGCGGCGTCCGGCGGATCGGTTTCGCGGCGGACCCATGCGATGTGGCCGTCCGGCCGGACGAGGAGTTCGCTGAGGTTCTCGGGTCGGGTGCTGGTCGCCGTGATCCGGTCTTTCCAGCCTTCGGCGACCTGCTCCGCGCCGTCTCCGAAGTAGCCGAAAGTGCCGTCGTGCAACAGATTCGCGCCTTGCGACCCGAGCATCCGGCCGGGCGCCCGGGTGCCGACGAGCGGGTCGCCGTCGGGTGCTGGATAGGACGTCGACAGGGCGGACACCAGACCGGCCAGCCGGGCGTTGACCTCAGGGATTTCGAGCAACGAATCCAGCAGTCCGCGCAGCGCGGCGACCGGGCGCTGGTAGTCGGGGACCAGGGTGAGTTCCAGCAGCAGCGTCTGGGCTTGGGTGTTGTCGGCGACCAGTTGCCCCACCGGGAAACGCTCCGCGTGGTAGGTGTCGAGCAGGCCCGGCGGCGCCCAGCCGTTGAGGTCGGCGGCGAGTTTCCAGCCGAGGTTCATCGCGTCCTGCAGGCCGGTGTTGAGGCCCTGGCCCGCCGCCGGGAAATGGATGTGCGCCGCGTCGCCCGCGAGGAAAACGCGGCCGGACCGGTAATGCTCGGCCAGCCGGGTGGCGTTGCCGAAGCGCGAAAGCCAGCGCGGCTCCGCGATGCCGAAGGAGGTGCCCGTCAGCTCCACCAGGGTGGCGCGGAACTCCTCGAACGTCACGGGTTCCGTTGCCGGGACGCGCATGCGCTCCGGACTGGTGATCACGATGCGGGTCAGCCCTCCGGAAAGCGGGGCGATCAGCAGCGGAACGCGCCCGGCCGCGGCGATCGCTTCCTGGTCGACGACCGCGAAGTCGCCGAGCATCGAGCTCATCGTGCCGTCCGAACCCGGGAAACCGATGCCGGCGGACTCCCGGACCTTGCTCCGGCCGCCGTCGCAGCCCACGAGATACGCGGCGCGAAGCCGGAAGTCCCCGTCTGGCCCGATGCCCGTGACATCGACCCCGTCGTCGTCCTGGACGAGCGACACGACTTCGTGTCCGTACGAGATTTCGACGCCGAGCTCGCGTGCGCGTTCTCCGAGCAGCTGCTCGGTCCGCGCCTGCTCCAGGAACAGCGTGTAGCCGTGCCGGGTGTCCAGCGCGGAGAAGTCGAGCTTCCGCGAGAGCCCGGCGAAATGCCAGCTCGGGACGGTGCGGCCCTGGGCGAGGAACCGGTCGGCGATGCCGCGCAGTTCGAGCATCTCGATGCTGCGCGGATGCAGCGTGAGCGCGCGCGACTGGCCGTGCCGCGCCTGCTGCCGTTCGAGGATCCGGACCCGCACCCCGGCCAGCGCCAGTTCCGCGCCGAGCAGCAGCCCCGTCGGGCCCGCCCCACTGATCACGACCTCGGTGTCCACAGCCGCCTCCATTATTTTCCGAACAACGTTCATTTAAGCCTGCCGCCAGTGTCCTGAGGAAGCGCGAAGCTGTCAAACACGCTGCTAGGCTGGCCACGCCATGACCGCGCACCAGCCCCGCACCCGAGGACGCCCGCCCGCCGCCGACCGGGCCCACGTCACCGCCGCCGCGCTCCGGCTGCTCGACGAAGAGGGCCTCGACGCGCTCACCATGCGGAAACTGGCCACCGCGGTCGGCGTCCAGGTGGGGACGCTTTACGGCTACTTCCCGACCAAAACGGCCTTGCTGACCGCCATGGCCGAGTCGATGCTGGACGGCTGCCGCACCGCCGCCGACGGAATTGCCGAGCCGCGCGAACGGGTGCTGGCCCTGATGAGAAGCCTGCGCACCGCACTTCTGTCCTATCGCGACGGTGCGCGGGTGTACGCGGGCACGCACGCCATCGGGCCGAACACCCTGGGCTTCGCCGAAGCCCTCAACGGCGCGTTGCGGGAAACCGGCCTCGACGCCGCAGCGGCGATGAAAACTGCGCTGCTGGTCCTGCACTTCGCAACCGGCCACACCCTCGAAGAACAAGCAGCAATCCAGTCCGGCCCGGACCTGCCCGCCGACATCGGCCACCTGCGCGAAGCAATCCAAGACGGCGACTATCCACACCTCGCCGAGGCCCAAGACCATCTGACCGGAACCGACCTGACCGACCTCTTCGAACAGGGCCTGCGCCTGCTCACCGCCGACCTGCCCTGACGGCCGGGTTTCACCGTGCGGCCAATGGCACCGGCGCGTTGCGGGCTGGGTGACTACATCGGTCTTGCTGACGCCGGGAGCAGGTCTCGGTCGACACCGGCATTGGCGAGACGGATCGGGCGCCGACACCGTGGATGGACCAAGTACCGGCGCTGGCTTATATAAGCGAGAGCCGGTATGATCCGGGTAGTGCACGCGTTCGACATTCTCGGCGACCCGGTGCGCCGCCGCATTCTCGAACTGCTCGCCGACGGCGAGCAGACCTCGGGCGCGATCACCGACGTGATTCGAGCCGAGTTCGCACTGTCCCAGCCGGCTGTCTCGCAGCATCTGCGCGTTCTGCGCGAGAACGGGTTCGCTTCGGTCCGGGCCGAGGGAGCCCGCCGGTTCTACGCCGTCGACCCCTCGCCGCTGAGCGAGGTCGACGAGTGGTTGGACCGGTTTCGCGGGTTCTGGAATCAGCGGCTCGATGCCCTGGGCACTGAGCTGGCCCGCGGCAGGCGAGCATCCCGGACCTCGGGTGTCGGCAAGGCCGGTCCGCCAGCGAAAGGACGATGACATGAAGGACGTACTGGACGAACTGGCCGCTGCGCGCCGGGCGATGGGCACCGCGACCCTGCCGGCCGGCGACGCGTACACGATCGAGCTGCGGCGTGACTACGACGCGTCGGTCGACGAGGTGTGGAACGCCATCACCGACCCCGAGCGGTTGGGCCGCTGGCTGAAGCCGGTGACCGGTGACCTGCGCCTGGGCGGATCGTTCGAGCTGGACGGCGGTGAGCACGGGGAGATCCTCGCCTGCGACCCGCCGCGGCGGCTGCGGGTGTCCTGGCTCTTCGGGCCCGGGGCCGACGAGTGGCCGGGCACGAGCGAGGTCGAGGTGAGGCTGTCTCCGGGCACTGCCGGGGGCACCGAATTCGAGCTGGTCCACGCCGCGGCCGTCGGGGAGCCCATGTTCCCGACTTACGGCCCGGGCGCCGGCGGCGTGGGCTGGGATCTGCATCTCCTCTCCTTTTCGCGCTTCCTGGCCGACGGCGAGACCCTCGATCACGACGAGTTCCGGACCTTGTCCGGGGGACGCGAGTTCGCTCGGCGCAGCGCGGCGGCATGGGGCGAAGCTCACCTGGCTGCCGGCGGCGACCCGGATCGCGTGGCGGCTGCGGTGGCGGCCACCACCGCGTTCTACGCCCCCGAAGGAAGCGAGCGATGAAGTACGCCAACTCGATCGAGATCGCCCTGCCTCGCGAGAAGGTGGTCCAGCTGATCTCCGACCCGGCGCACCTGGCGAAGTGGCTGCGGGGCCTGGTTCTGCACGAACCGGTGAACGGAGTACACGGCCAGGTCGGCACCACCTCGCGCGTGGTGCTCCAGCGGGGCAAACAGCGGGTGGAGGCCACCGAGACCATCACTCGGCTGGAGCCCGCGGACATCCGCGCAGTGCCCAGGTCGGTCGTCGTGCATTACGAACGGGAGATCACCGCCAAAGGGATGTGGCAGGCCCAGCGCGATCGGATCGTCGACGCTGGTCCGGACAAGACGCTGTGGGAGAGCGAGAGCGAGTTTCGGTTCGACGGGCCCCTGATGCGACTGGTGGCGCTGCTCATGGTCGGCTCGTTTCGCAAGCAGTCGCAGCAGCACATGCGGGACTTCAAAGCGTTCGCCGAGCACGGGACGGACGTCCGGCAGGGGGCGAGCTGACCTGCCGCTGAGTCGCGGGTCCGGCCAGCATGGCGAACACACCCGCCGCACGCGTCGACCGGTATGCCGCGATGCCAAGGCAGGCCTGCCGGAACGGGCGTCGCAGCGCAAGCACGGGGTCGGATACCGCACCATTGCCGCCGCGTTGGCCTCGGCGTGGCCCCAGCCGCCGAAGCCGCCACCGGCTCGCCTGGACGGTCGCATTCGCTGCCGCGGTCGTCGTGCTGGCTGTGGAGCCGATGGTCCATCGCCGCTGGTACCGCGATCCGGGATAGCGCCCGCCGCGTCTGTCCCACGACCCGGTGAACAAGGCTGGCGTGATCGAGTTTTCCGGCGAATAGTTCAACAGCAGCGGGAAATGCGCCGCACCGGACCGCGAAAGCCTTGAGGCCTGGCAGGAAGTGCCGTCCGGCGGTGGGCGTCCTTGCGCTCCGCGAGGCGGAATCGGGATCCTGGGCTCACCGAGGCGCAGGGGAGGAGCCGGGGGATGGACGACGTGGAGCTGACGCATCGCGAATGCGTCCGGCTGCTCCGGTCACCCGAACGGGGCCGTCGCGGGATCGTTGCCATCGACGGGCTGACGCCTGCCCTGCGGGTCTGCCTTCTTCTCGACGCGGGCGACGTGCTGATCCCGACCGGGCCGGACAGCGGGCTCGTGCGAGTGGCGGCGTTGCGCCCGGTTTCGCTGGAATTCACCGATCAGGACAAGGACGGGCGGCTGCGGTGGACGGTCCGCGGGATCGGCCTTGCCCGGCCGATGACCGGGCTGGACGTTCCTCGTCCGGTGCCGCGCAGCACCGTGCTCGCGGCGATGCCGGACGCGTTCCGCAACGGGGTCCGGGTCGTCGTGGCCCGCTACCGCGGCAACCGGCCCGCGGACGGGGTCGTGATTCCCGCGCCGCGCGTCGGCTGAGAAAGGCTCGAGTGCCTGTCTTGGTAACCGTTTGGCGACACCGTCGCTGAGCCCCATTCGGCGGGTTGTGGCCGGATACGATGGATTTGCCTGAAATCAGTTGTTCCCGCGTTTCGCCCGAGGCGAGCGACGCGGGCGGCTGGGTGGTCAGGAGGGGGAATGCCCGGGCGAAACCGGCGCTGCGCACCAGCGGCCGGGACGACCGGGCGGAGGCGTCATTCAGCCGGAAGGAACCATGAGTACCGCGAGAATCAATGTCAGGACCTTGACGGTCATCACGAGCTGGATCCTCATTGCCGGGGCCGTGCTGCTGGGCATGGGATTCGTCATGCTCATCACCGCGCCGCCGCACAGCGGCGCCAACATCGGCGCCGGAGGAGCCCTCCTCTTCGGCCTGGGCACGACCGGGGCGGGTCTGCTGATCGGAGCGGGGACAGCGGTGGCCGCGCTGCGGGTCCGGCTGCGCGAGGGGCGCGCTGAGGTCCCTGTGCTGGCCTGGGAGAAGCGTCTGCGGCGGTTGACCGCGGCTGCGGTCGGCCTGGTCGCGATCGGGGACCTCGTGCTGACCCGGGCAACCTTCGCCTTCAAGAATGCGCGCGCCGGAAGCGATGGCGTGGATTCTTACCCGATTTTCGTGACCGGTGTATGCATCGCCGGGTGCGGTCTCCTGGCCGGGGTCCCGCACGCGTTGTACTGGCTGTCGCGCCAGCGGACTCGCCGCCATTTCGAGCGTCGCGCGTAGCCCTCACGCGGGCCGCATCGTGCGCATGGTGCGTTCGACCTCCCAAAAGGCGCGCACCGCAAGGATTTTCCCCGCCTCGTCGACGCGATAGACGAACACTCCTTCGGCCTCGAGCACCTGTCCGCCGTTCTCGCTGCGGACGTGGCCGGTGTAAGCGACCTCGTGCCCGCAGGCGAACGAGTCGTCGAAGAGGAACTCGATCGAGTCGTTGGGCGCGATGGCCCGGTCCCAGAACGCGGAAAGGGCGTCGCGGCCCCGGTGCCCGGTGCCGTCCGGGTCGAACTGGGAAGGGCCGACCGGGTCCTCCACCAGGGCGTCCGCGGCGAACAGCGCCAGCCAGGCCTCCTTGTCTCGCCTCCGGACGGCGGCGTGCAGGGCCTGGCTGGCGGTGCGAGCGGTGGTCATCGAGCCTCCTGGTGTTGATCGTCGCTAGCCTGGGAACCATGGTGTTCGACTCCACGCGGCTGGATCTCCAGCCGTATGCCGGGTTCGACATGGCGCGCTACGTTCGGCGCACGTATTGCAGCTGGGCGGACGCTGGCTGGGAGTCCCTGCTCGTGCAGCGGTTCGAGCACGTCCCCGTCGCCGAGGAAATGGCGTTGCCCGCCGCGGCGGATCTGCATTTGGTGTTGCCGGTCGGGCGGAGCGCGGTGATGGAGACGCGCCGGGACGGCCGGTGGGGGCGCACTTCGTGGACGTCGGGGCGCGTCGAGTTGATGCTTCCGGATCAGCCTGCGGTGCGGCGTTACCGGGCAGCGGGCGTGTTGGACAGCGTGCAGGTCCACATTCCGCGGGACACCGTCGACGCGACAGCCGCGCAGCTCGGCGGCGCCGCGGTGGACTTCGACGCGCTGGCTGCGTCGCTGACGGCGGGAGATCCGCTGGTCGAGGAGATCATCCGAGCCGTCGGCAGTGCGGGCGCGACCGACGATCTGTATGCCGAATCCGCGGCGGCGTTCCTGACGATGCAGCTGCTTACCCGGCACACGCGGCGGTCCGCCCGGGCCGCGCCGACGCGGGAGAACGCGAGGGTCCGGGCGGTCGTCGCGGCGATGCGCGAGCGGCTCGCCGAGCCGGTCACCTTGGCGGATCTCGCCGGCGAGGTTCATCTGAGCGTCTACCACCTGGTCCGGGTCTTCAAGGAAGCGACCGGGGAGACGCCGTACCGGTACCTGACCCGGTTGCGGATCGACGAGGCGAAACGGCTGCTGCGCGGCACCGAACTGACCATCGCCCAGATCGCGGGGCGCTGCGGATTCGCTGACCCGGCCGCGTTGTCGACGGCGTTCCTGCGGCACACCGGGACGCGGCCCTCGGCGTACCGCGATTCCTGACGGACCCGGCATCAGCGCTGGCGCCGGAACGCTTCCCGGATCTCGGACACGAGCAGCTCCGGCTGCTCCAGCCCCGGGAAGTGGCCGCCGCGGTCGAGTTCGTGCCAGGAGCGCAGGTCGAGGTAGCGGCGTTCGGCCCAGTGGCGGACGGCGGGCCAGGGGTCGGCCGGGAAGACCGAGCAGGCGGTCGGCACGGTCACTGGCTGCGCGTTCTCCTCTTCCGCGCTGCGGGCCACCCAGCGCATCGCCTCCCAATACCACCGCGAGGAGGACGCGCCGGTGCCGGTCAGCCAGTACAGCGCGATGGTGTCGATCTGCTGCGAAATGCTTACGCCGCCGCCGGATTCCGGCCGGGTGTCGGAGTAGGCGGCGAATTTCTCGCCCAGCCACGCGGCCAGCCCGGCGGGGGAGTCGAGCAGCGAATAGCCCAGGGTCTGCGGGCGGGTGCTCATTTGCAGCCCGAAGCCGTAGCCGTCGGCGAGGTGCCGGTTCCGCCGGTCCAGGACGCGTTGTTCGGCGGGGCCGGGCGCGAGCAGGTCGTCGGGAATGGGGGAGGCGATCGGCATCGTCAGGTGCAGGCCCGCGACGCGTTCGGGGACCAGGCGCGCGAGTTCGGTGCTCACGAACGCGCCCCAGTCCCCGCCGTGCGCGCCGAACCGCGGATAGCCGAGCACGGTCATCAACTGCGCCCACGCCCGCGCGGTGCGGCCGGGATTCCAGCCCTGCTCCCGCGGTCGGTCGCTGAACCCGAACCCAGGCAGCGCCGGGATCACGAGGTGGAAGGCGTCGCGCGCGGAACCGCCGTGCGCGACCGGATCGGTCAGCGGGCCGATGACGTCCTCGAACTCGAGAACCGAACCGGGCCAGCCGTGTGTCAGCACCAGCGGAAGCGCGTCCGGCTCGGCGGAACGGACGTGCCAGAACGCGATCCCCAAGCCGTCCAGGACGACGCGGTAGTGCGGGATGGCGTTCCACCGCTCCTGCAGCGCGGACCAATCGTGCTCGCGCCAAGCGGTCAGCAGGGTCGACAGCTGCGCCAGCTGGATTCCCTGGGACGCGTCCGGCACGGTCTCGTGTTCGGGCAGCCGGACTCGGTCCAGTCTGGTCCGCAGATCGGCGAGGTCCGCGTCGTCGACGTCGATGGCGAAGCGTTCGGGGGAGGGGGTCTCGCCTGCAGAAATGTCAGCCACGCAAGGAACCGTAGGGCTGGGCCGGGCGCTGCCTCAATGTTCGGGATTGCGGTGTGCGAGTCAATTATTGCGGTGCGGAGTCCGCAGAGGAGACCCGCTCTAAGCTCGCTCCCGTGGACACGGGTGACTACCGGGCCGCAGTGACCGGGATCCTCGGCTCCGCGTCGCACGAAACTTCCGCCAGGCTCGAGCGGTTCTGGGCCGCGGCGCGCGGAGCCCGATGTTCCGCCGCGGCCGGGAGGGTGGGCCCGCGACGATCTCGAAGCCGCGGTCGCCGACGCGGTGACGGAGTGGATCACGCCGCTCATCCCGGCTGGAGTGCCCGAGGGCTTCTGGCGCATCGAGGCCCCGGGCGGCTGCGGGTGAGCGCGGAAATGCCGGGAGCCGTATGTGTCCGAAGAGGACACTGGCCGGTTCGCGGTCGACGGATACGGCCGGACGCTCGGCACCTCCGGAGTGCGGGCGAGGATCGGCGCCGGGTACCGGTCGGGTCGGCTTGATCGCGGCGTTCGGGGGCCGGAACCCGTTCACGGCTCGCCGAGCGCCTTGCCCGCCTTGGCCCAGTTCCCGCGCAGAGTGTCCAAATAGGACTGTGCCTGCGCGCCCGGCTTGGTCCCGCGGGCGAAGCTCTTCATCGCGCCCGGTCCCGCGTTGTAGCCGAGCGCGAGCAGTTCGTCGGAGGTGATCGAGCCGGACCGGTGCGCGGGCAGTTGCGCGGCCAGGTCGTGCAGGTACCAGGACTCGGCCTGGATCGCCAGGTCCGGGTCGTCCGGCAGCTGGTCCCATGAACGTCCGGCGAACGCCCGGCCCTTCTTCGTCGCGTCGAAGGTCGCTTCGTGCATGTTCGCGACCCCGAACGCGGCTCCTGGCTTGAGCCGCTGCCAGGCGCGTTCGAGAGCCGGATCGTGCGGTTTGTACGACTCGTTGAAGAGAATCGCCATGACCAGCCGAGGGGACACCCCCGCCTCTTGAGCGCGGGTCCGGACCATGGAGGCGAACCGTGCCGGGTCGTAGCTCCCGCTGAGCGCGGAGGTGGTCGGAGTCGCCGGGGTCTTGGGTTCCGGCTGGCTGGCGGGACCGGTGCAGGCGGCGAGACACAGTCCCAGCATTGCCGCTGCCAGCCAACGCCACTCGCGCATCGTCTCCGCCTTCCCTTTGCCTCCACCTTGGCACAAAACGGCAGCCGGTCGTGCACCGTGCACTGTCGTGTTCCGCCCGTTTCGTCGCCGTGCCCGAAGCGCCGGACCCGGTGCGGTTCCTAACGTCGAGCCCAACGTGGTGAACCAGCCCGCACGACAGGAGCCCGCCGATGACCCACCCGTCCCGCAGCCGGCTGGGAGTGCTGCTCGGCAGCACCACTCCGCCGGAACAGATCGGCGCACAGGCCGCGGCCGCGGAAGCCGCCGGTTTCGGGGAATTGTGGCTGCCCGAGGACTACTTCTTCCTCGGCGGCATCGCGGGCGCCGCGCTCGCGCTCGGAGCGACTTCCCGGGTCCCGGTCGGCATCGGGGTCGTGTCGTCGGTCGTCCGGCATCCGGCGTTGCTGGCCATGGAAATCAGCACGCTGGCCCGCGCTTACCCCGGCCGGCTGATGCCCGGGATCGGGCACGGCGTCCCCGCCTGGACCGCGCAAATGGGCCTGACCCAGCGGTCGCCGATGAGCGCCCTGCGCGAAACCCTCACCGCCGTCCGAGGGCTGTTGCGCGGCGAGACGATCGACGAGGAGGGCCGGTTCGCCGCCTTCCGCCAGGTCGCGATCACGCATCCGGTCGCCGAGCCGGTGCCGCTGTTCACCGGGGTGCTCGGGGACAAGGGGATCGAGCTGACCGGCCGGATGGCGGACGGCCTGCTCGTCAGCGCGCTCGCACCGGTCGAATACGTACGGAGCGCGCGGCGCAAGCTGGACGAAGCCGCGCGCGCGGCCGGGCGGGAAGAGCGCATCACGATCACCGTCCTCGCCGCGGCCAACGTCACGCGGGATCCGGGGCAGGCAGCCGCCGCAAGGGAAGCGCTCAAAGCGGTTCTTGCCTTTTACCTCGCCGCGAGTGGCCCTGGCCCGCTGTTCGGCGCGGTCGGCGCCAACGAGCAGCTCGCGGACATGCTCTCGCGAGGCGGTCCCGAGGTGGTCGCCGCGGAGATGCCGGACGAGTGGCTCGACGTTTTCGGCGTCGTGGGCGGGCAGGACACCGCGCGGGCCCGCCTCAAGGAATACCTCGACGCGGGCGCGGACAACGTCGCCATCGCGACCGTCGTCGCCGGCGGCGCGGAAGAAACTCTCGCCGCGGTCGGAGAACTGACCGGCGAATTCACCCACTGAAAGGGCACGACCATGAGCACTGACCTCGAGCGGATCCTCGAAGCGCACCAAGGCTGGTACGAGGCGAACATCGGCCTCGTCGCCGACCGGATGCTGCAGTACTTCCCCGAGGGCGACGGCTACCACCAGTTCAACCTCAACGGCCACACCTACCACGGCGTGCTGGACAAGCACCGGCTGTGGGTCAACGCCGCGAAGATCGGGCTGAGCATCACCGCGATCAAGGACACCGTCGGCCCGGACGTCCAGGTCTTCGGGGACGTCGCGCTGCTCACCGCCGAAGGAACCGCCGACGTGCTGGCTCCCGGCCAGCAGGACGCGGTCCCGACCCCGTTCCGCACCACCGAGTTCTTCCGCCGCGACGACGGCAAGGGCGGCCCGGACTGGCGGATCTGGCACATGCACGTCAGCGTCCAGGACCCGCAGATGCCCAAGCACGGCACGGAATGAGCAGGGGCTTGGACCGCGTCAGCGTCGAGGGACCGGCCGGGAAGCTGTCAGTGCTGCGCACGGCGGACGACCGGTCCGGCGTCCCGCTCGTGCTCCTGCATCCGATCAACTCCGCGGCAGTGGTCTGGGAGGACGTCGCCGCCCGGCTCGACCGGACGGTCGTGGCGCCGGACCTGCGCGGGCACGGGAACTCCGGGCAGACCGGCCCGTTCACTGTCGAAGACGGCTACGTGCCGGACGTTCTGGCGGTCCTCGACGCGCTCGGGCTGGACCAGGCGCATCTGGCCGGCGGGTCCCTGGGCGGCACGATCAGCGTCGCGCTGGCCGCGCTGCATCCCCGGCGGGTGCGCAGCGTCGCCGCGTTCGGTTCGACGCTGGGCACCGGCGTTCCGGACGAGGCGATCGCCGCGATGGTGCGCGAACTCGAGGCCGCCGGGACTGCCGGGTACTTCGCCGGTCAGGTGCCGGAGATCGTGGGCCGGAAGCACCGGGATTCGGCGCGGGTCCGGGAGGTGATGGCGGAAGCGGTCGGCGCTCGGCCGACGACGGTGGTCGCGGAGATCCTTTACGGAGCGTTCGGCGCGGACATCCGGCACTTGGCGGGAAAGGTGGCCACGTCGGGGATTCCCGTGCTGGCGGTGGCCGGAACCGAGGATCCGACATGTCCGCCCGCGATGTCGCGCGAACTCGCCGAAGCCACCGGCGGCACCGCGGTTGAGCTGGACGGAACGGGTCACCTGCCGATGCTCGAGGAAACCGGCCAGGTGGCAGACCTCCTCCGGAACCACCTCGCGCGAGCGGAGGAAGGAAGGCCGTGACGTACTCGATCGTCGCGCGCGATCCGGTCACCGGCTGCCTCGGGGTCGGCGCCCAGACCCATTTCTTCGGCGTCGGCGCGTTGCTGCCGTGGGCCGAGGCGGGCGTCGGCGCGGTGGCCACCCAGGCGTTCGTCAACGTCGATTGCGGACCTCGCGGCCTGGAGCTGTTGCGGGCAGGCGTACCCGCACCGTCTACTGTGGACCTGCTGGTGGCCGAGGACCCGGATTCCGCTTATCGCCAGCTGGGAATCGTCGACGCACGGGGGTCGGTGGGCACGCACACCGGCGGCTCGTGCGCGCCGCACGCCGGTTCCGCGCGCGGGCATCAGGTGACGGTGCAAGGGAACATGCTGGCTGCCCCGAACGTGTGCCAGGCTGCGCTGTCCGCCTTCGAGACCGCGGGCGGCGACCTCGCCGACCGTATCCTCGCCGGGCTCCAAGCCGCGGACGGTGCCGGGGGAGACGTGCGCGGCGCCCAGTCGGCGGCACTGCTGGTCGTCTCCGGCCGACGGAGCCCGACGCCGTGGAACGAGGTGGTGGTCGACCTGCGGGTCGACGACCATCCGGATCCGCTCGCCGAACTGTCCCGGCTCCTCCCGCGCTCGCGAGCCTTCGGCGCGGTCGGCGGGGTGATGTTCGCGCGCGGCTTGACGCTCGGGCCGTTCGAGGGTGTCACGCCGGACGAGCTGGACGCGCGGCTGAAAGGTCTCGCGTCGGCGGCGGAGGTGATCGGGCCGGACAACCGCGAGGCCGACTTCTGGCGCGCGGTCCTGCTCGCTCGCGCCGGACGGCATCGGGAGGCTGCCGACCTCTTCGCGGAGGTGGCGGCGTTCCGTCCTGCGTTGGCGGGGTTCGCGAAAGGGCTTGCGCCGCTGGGGTTTCTCGACGCTGAAGCCCTCGCCGCGATGACCGCACACCTTGAGGAGTCCGCATGAACGCCGCTGCCGCCGTCCAAGCTGCGAGGGTGACAGACCTGGCGGCGGACTTGATCCGGTGCGACACACAAAACCCGCCCGGCGGGGAACGGCCGGTCGTCGAGCCGCTGTACGAGGTCTTGGCGGAACTGGGTGCCGAGGTCGAGGTTTTCGAGCCTGAGCCGGGGCGTCCGTCGATCCTGGGCCGCATCGGGTCCGGCGACGGGCCGACGCTGCTGGTCAACGGGCACGTGGACGTCGTGCCAGTGTCCGAAGAGGACTGGACGGTGCCGCCGTTCGGCGGGCTGGTCCGGGACGGGCTGCTCTACGGTCGCGGCGCCTGCGACATGAAGGGCGGGATCGCCGCGGCGCTCGAAGGGATGCGCGCCTGCCGTGACGCCGGAATCGTGCCGCCCGCGAACATCGTCTTCCATCTCGTGGCGGACGAGGAGACCGGCGGCCGGGCCGGGACCGAGGCGCTGGTCGCCGCCGGGCTGGTGCACGCCGACGCGGCCGTCGTGCCCGAACCCAGCGAACTGCGGGTCGGGGTGGCCGAGCGCGGCTCGCTGATGGTGGAGATCGTGGTGCGCGGGCGGGCCGGGCACGGCAGTGATCCGGCTGCCGGGCACTCCGCCGTCGCCGACGCCGCGCGGATCGTCTCCGCGCTTCACCTCGCCGATTTCGGCGACAAAGCGCATCCGCTCCTGGGCACTCCGACCGCGAACGCGGGAACCATCGCCGGTGGCACCGCCGTCAACATCGTGGCCGCCGAATGCCGGCTGCGGATCGACCGGCGCGTACTGCCCGGCCAGACCCGGGACGAGGCGCTGGCCACCGTCACCGGACTGATCGACGCCGCGGGCAAGTTCGACTACGACGCGGACGTCCTCGCCTTCGCCGAGGGCTCCGAACTGGATCCGGAGCACCCGTTCGTGACCGAGGCCCGCGAGGCGGCGGACGACGCACCGGTCCGGGGACTGAAACTCGGCACGGACGCGCGGTTCCTGCGCAATCAGCTCGGCATCCCGACGGTCGTGTACGGACCCGGGTCGATGACGGTCGCGCACACCGCCGACGAGTACGTGCCGGTCGCCGAACTGACCGCCGCCGCCCGCGCGTTCGCTCGGCTGTATGCCGGTTTCCGGGGTGTCGCCACCGCCTGAGCAGCCACGACGCCGGTTAAGGTTTGCACATGGAGCACGTCGCCGAGTCCGCGATCGACGACGTGGTGCGCGGCGCGGGGCACTTCGGGAGCGGAGGCGGCGGCGACCCGTACCTGGCGCAGCAGCTCCTGCTCGCGGCCGTCCGGCGGCACGGGCCGATCCCGCTCGTCACGGCGGGCGATCTGGACCCGGACGCGCTCGTCCTCCCCGTGGTGTCCGGCGGGACCCCGCACACGCTCGTCGAGAAGGCGCACAGCACCGTCGAAGCGGAGACCCTCCGAAAGGCGGTGGAAGCACGGGCCGGGCGCGAGTGCGCGGCGGTCCTGCCGATCCAGCTCGGCAGCGTGAACGTGGCCGTTCCGCTCGCGGTCGCGGCCGAACTCGGGCTGCCGTGCCTCGACCTCGACCTGATGCGCCGCACGCTGCCCTCGATCGACCTGACGCTGCTGCGGCTGGCCGGATTCTCCGCCTCGCCGATCACCGTCGTCGGAGGCTCCGGCATCGTCGCGGAGTTCAGTCAAGGCACCGACGCCGTGCTCGGCGAGCTGGTGCGGGCCGTGCTGCCGCCGCTGGGTCTCGTGGCGTTGATCAGCGCGTATCGGGTGACCGCCGGGGACTGCGCGCGGCTCGGCGCGGCCGGGTCGATCAGCGAATGCGCCCGGATCGGGGCAGCGCTCGCCGAAGACGGCCACGACCCGTACCTGCGCGCCTGCGGCGGACGCCTGGTGTGCACCGGAACCGTCGCGGAGGTCCTGCAGCATTCCTCGGACGGCTGGCCGCGCGGCGTGGTTTCCCTCGACACCCCAGACGGTTTCGTGCGGATCGCCTTCCAGAACGAGAACCTGATCGTCAGCCGGGAAGGCACGGTGCTGGCCACGGTCCCGGACCTGATCGGCGTCGCGGACGCGGACACGGGCGCGTTGACGCAGACCGTCGACCTCGCCGCCGGCCAGGAGGTGCACGTGATCGCCAGCCCGGTCGACGAGCGGTGGCACACGCCCGAAGGACACGCGGCGGCCGGGCCGCGCGCGTTCGGGTACGCCGTCGATCCGGTGCGGTTCGACGGTTCACCGCTGTTGGCCGGTGTCCGATGAGCCGGTTGCGAGTGGGCCTCGACGCCGTCGCCGCCCGAGCCGTGGCACTGGACGCGGCGAACCGAATCGTGGCGTCCCACCGGGGAGTTCCCGGCACCGATTCGCCGTCGAGACTGCTCGATGCGCTGCTCGCGGAGGTCGATGCCGAAGCGGTCGATCGGGTCGTGGCGATCCTGCCGGAGCCCGTGCCTGCCGAGGCGGGATCTCCGATCGGGGTGCTGCGCATCGGCGGTGCGACCGCGCTTCCGCCGCTTGTGGGCTGGCCGGTCGAGTTGTCCAGTGCGCTCGCGGGACCCGTCGCGATGGTGCGGGGCGGGCACGAATACGACGGCACGGCGTCCGCGCCGCTGGACCTCGCCGCGGTGGCCGAATTCGCCCGCCGGTGCGCCGGAACCGTCTGCGCGGTCGCGGTCGCCGGAGTCCACGGGCTGGAGAATCCCGACCACGAACAGCAGGCCGCGGCCGTCCTCGCCGACGTGCTCGGGCCGGACGTCCCGGTGCTCAAAGGCAGCGAGACCGAGGCGATCGGGCTGCTGGAGCGGGAGAACACCGCCGTGCTCGACGCCGCGCTGGCCGAGTCCGCCCGCGCCGGGATCGACGAACTGGGCGCCACGGTTCGGAAGCACAATCCCGATGCGGAGCTGTATGTGGTTCGCGGGGACGGAACCGTGCTACCCGAACTCGCTGCGCAGCGACACGCCACGGCTTGCCTCGGGGCAGCCCAGGCGGCGTTCTTGCACGGTGCCGCGCGGCTGGCCGGACTGCCCTCGGCGGTGGTGGTGGACGCGACCGGCAACCAGACTGTGGTCGGGTCGACGCGTGGTGGCCTGCTGCCCGAATCGGGCGCGCACCGGGAATTCGGCGGCGTCCGGATCGGCTCGCGCCTCCCGCGGTTGACCGTGGTGGACCGCTCGATGTCCGTCGCCGCAGCGGTCGCCCGTGCGCGGTACGGATACGACGATCTCCCGGTCGTGCTTGTCGGAGACCGGTCCCTGCCCGACGCGATTCGGCCGCCGGACGGCGATCTCGCAGCCGCCGCGGGAGCGGCGACCGCGGAAGCGGCGGGCTCGGTCGACCGGATCTTCTGGCAGGGCGCCAGCGGACGGGAAGATTCGGCGGCCCGCGCCCGGCAACTGGCCCGGGACGCCGCGGTCCGGGCCGGCGCCGACCCCCGCACCTTGCGGGAAACCCCGGTGAGGGAGGCCCTGATGACCTACGTTCCGGTGCCGGCCGCGCGCCTCCAGGCGACCGCGGTGGGGCCGATCCTGGAACCGGCGGCGCCATGACGGTCACCCTCGCCCAGCTGCTGGACCTCGACCTGATCGAGCACTACGAGGTGCTCGCGGGCGAGACCGGGCTGAAGCGGCCCGTCGGGGCGGTCGTCGCGGGATCCGCGGTGCACGAGATTTCCGAGCTCGCCCCGCGCAGCGTCGTGGTGTTCGGGCGTGAGCAGCTGGTCCTCGACGATCTCGCGGCGGACCTCGCGATCCGGCTGGCGGGCAGCGCGGGCCTGTCCGGGATCATCGCGGCCCGCCCGCACCGGCCGGTGCCCTTCGCCACCCGCAGGCTCGCCGACCGTCTGGCGCTGCCGCTGATCGGCGTCGAGGACAGCACTCCGACCGGGGTGATCACGGCGTTCGACCCCTACGTCAGCGCCCCGGAGATCGCGGGCCTGCGGGTGCTCGGCGACGCGTCCCGCCGCTTCCAGCGTCCGCCCGCCGACGCGAACGCGCTCACTTCGCAGCTCTCGGCGACGCTCGGCGAACCAGTAGCGCTCGTCGACGCGGAGGCCCGTTTCGTGGCCGGTGACCCGGAGGTGCACGCGTTGCTCGGCAGGTGTGCCGACCCTGCCTTGCTGGCCGATTCGCGGCCGGTCGCCCTGACTGTCGGGGCGGACGGCGAACTAATGCTGCACCCGGTCCAGGTCGTCACGACCGGACCCGCGGTCTACTGGATCGCGGTGCGGCGGCCCCGGTTCGCGGCCGGTGTGCTGCTCGAACCGGTCCGGCGCGCGATCGCGATCGCCGCGCTGTCGTTCGCCGTGCACGTGGCCGGAGAGGCGGTCCGCGACGAACGCGAACACCGGCGCCGTTCGCTCCTGCTCAGCGAAATCCTCGAACAGCCCGGCGAACCGGGACGCCGCACCGTCGAACGGGCCACCGCACTCGGCTGGCGGCTCGCCGGACGGCACACCGCGGTCCAGGTGCAGGCGGCAGCCGCCCCGTCCGCGCTCCGGATGTCCGCGCTGGGTACGGAATTGGAAGCACAACTGGGCGAACACGGAGTCGCCGCGAGGCTTGTCGAACGCGCCGAAGGATGGCTGTTCTGGCTGACTTCCGACGCGCAAGCCGAGGATCCCGGCCCGTTACTGGACCGGCTTGCCAGGACACTCGCGGCCGTCGAAGCGGAGCATCCCGGACTGCGGCTGTGCGCCGGAGTAGGCCGGGCCCACACTGGTGCGGCGGGCATCGGCCGCTCTGCCGAACAGGCCCGCCGCGCGGCGTTGCTCGCCCACACCGCGCACCGCCGGGCGGTCGTCGAGCACATCGACGCGGGCAACGCCCGAAAGCTGATCGCGGGTTGGTACGGCTCCGCACCTTTGCGCGGCGCGGCGGCCGACCTGCTCGCTCCGCTGGAGGAGGCGGATCCCTCCGGTGGTTTGGTTCGGACTTTGCGGTGTTATCTGGATTTCCAGTCTTCGGCGAAGGCGGCGGGGGAGGCGCTGGGGGTGCATCGGAATACAGTGATGCAGCGGATGGAACGGATTGCCGAGTTGCTCCCGGTGGATCTCGGCGATCCGGACGACCGGTTGGCGGTGCATCTGGCGACGCGGGCGGCAGGGGTGGATTGGGACGAGCCCGGCTGACGTCGCGCACAAGGCAGCGGGCTGGAGTTCGTCCGCCGTGCACGATGACTCCGCGCCGCCAGCCGGGTTGAGTGTCCGGAATGGACACACGCACCACGGGAATCACCATCGGCTACAAGGCATCCGCTGAGCAGTTCGGGCCGCGCCACCTGGTGGACTTGGCCGTCCTCGCCGAGGAGCGGGGCTTCGACTCAGTGCTGGTGAGCGATCATTACCAGCCCTGGCGGCACCGGCACGGGCACGCCCCGTTCTCGATGGCCTGGCTCGCCGCGGCGGGGGAGCGGACCGAACGGGTCCGGCTCGGCACCAGCGTGCTGACCGCGACCTTCCGGTACCACCCGGCCGTGGTCGCGCAGGCCTTCGGCACGCTCGGCGCGCTCTATCCCGGACGCGTCCTGCTCGGTCTCGGCACCGGCGAAGCGCTCAACGAGGTCGCGGTCGCCCGCCTGGAATGGCCCGGCTTCAAGGAACGCTTCGCCCGCCTGCGCGAGGCGATCGACCTCATCCGTCGCTTGTGGACAGAGGAACGGGTGAGTTTCGACGGCGAGTACTACCAAACCGAGAACGCGACCGTCTACGACCGACCGGCCCACCCGGTGCCGATTTACGTCGCGGCAGGCGGCCCCGTGGTCGCGAAATACGCGGGCCGGACGGCGGATGGCTTCATCTGCACCAGCGGCAAGGGCATGGAGCTCTACACGGAGAAGCTCCAGCCCGCTGTCGACGCCGGGGCCGAGCAGTCCGGCCGCAAGCCCGCGGACGTCGCGCGCTCGATCGAGATCAAGCTGTCCTACGACACCGACGCCGAGGCCGCCGTCGCGAACACCCGGTTCTGGGCACCGCTGTCCCTGACCGCCGAACAGAAGCACGGCATCTCCGACCCCGTCGCCATGGAGCGTGTCGCCGACGAACTGCCGATGTCCCAGATCGCGTCCCGGTGGATCGTTTCCGCCGATCCCGACGAGGTCGTCGAACGGATCCGGCCGTACGTCGAGGCGGGCTTCACCGACCTGGTCCTGCACGCGCCCGGCGACGACCAAGCCCGCTTCCTCGGCCTCGCCCGGCGGGATCTGCTGCCCCGGTTGCGGCGGCTGGGCGGATAGCCCTGCCGAGCGGTCTTCGCAGTGCGCTGAGCCCACTGACGGCGCTCCGGGCGCTGTTTAGCCTTCCCCCGACGCAGCGTGGCGTGGACGGAAGGAGCGGCCCGATGACGGCAGTCGACACCCGGCCAGGAGAACCGATCGCCGCCGATCTCCCTCCGCCGGACGGGACGATCCGGCTTCCGCTCCTGGTCAGCGCGCGACGCGGCTGGTTCAGCGTGGCGGCCCCCGCTTCGGGCCTGAACCGTCCGCTGGCCGGGGCGACGCCGTGGGATCCCGCCCGCCTGCCGGGTCGGCACCAACTGGTGCTCATGACGAAGCCCCGCCCGACCGCCGACGAACTAGCGCAAGCCCTGACCGCTGCTGGCCGCGCGGGAGCCGCAGCGCTAGTCGTACGCGAGAGTGCTCTGCCGCCGGAACTCGACCTCGCCACTGCTGCGGTGCCCGTGCTCGTGGTCGCCAGACAGGTCGAATGGGCCGAGATCGGCACCGTGCTGCACTCCCTGCTGTCCGGTGCCCGATTCGGCGGCGTGACAGCGACCCCGGCCGGTCTCTACGATCTCGCCGAAAGCGCGGCCCTAGCCCTCGACGGTGCCGTGGTGGTCGCCGACGCGTCCTTCCGCGTTCTCGCCTTCGGTTGCGGCGAAGCAATGGACGCCCTGACCAGCGAAATGGTGCTAGCCCGGCGAGTCCCGTCGGAGTTGCGGAAGCGCCTCGCCCAGGTCCGAAGCGTCGCCCGCGTTGACCTCCCGCACGGGGATGTGCGCTGGGCCGCCCCGATCCACTCCGGCACCACCATCGGCGGCTACGTCCTCTGCGCGCCGCGCCGGGAGACGCCCGTGGCACGGGTATTGCGCGAGGTGTCGACGGCCGCCGCTGCCTGGTTCATCGACGGGCCCGCCGGGCGAGACGACGAAGACGCGATCCGCGCGGAGCTCCTGCGCGGACTCCTCACCGGTTCGGGATCACTGGAAGCACTGACCGAACGACTCGGCACTTCGCAGCGATGGCGTCTCGCCGCCCTGGGCGAGGTCACCCCCGATCGCGAGGGAGCCCTGGCCCGTTGCGCCCGAATGCTGAACCCTCGCACGGCGACGGCAACGCTGGGTTCCCTCCTGTTCGTCCTGCTCCCGTCGATGCCCGATCCAGGACCCGCCGATTTCACCGAACGCCTGCGCCTGCGCGCGTCGACCACCGCGCCGCTGGTGGCGTGTCTCGGCCGCCCCTGCGCCACCGCGTCCGAAATCCGAGCGGAACTAGGCCCGCTCCGGCACGCGTCGCGGGTCCTGACGGCACCAGCGACCGCCCACCTGACGGACCTGCTGCCGCACGTCCTGATCTCCGAACTCGCGGAACTAGCCGCCGAACACCCAGCCCTGCTCGACGGCTCCCTCGACGTCCTCCGCCGCGACCCTTCCCCGCGCGGTGCCGAATACCTGAACACCCTCCGCTGCTGGTTCGACGCAGGCGGCGACGCCACCCGCGCGGCGGCGGCACTTCGCATACACCGCAACACCTTTCGCTATCGGCTGCAACGGATCGAAGAACTGTGCGCGGTCGACCTCGATGATCCCGTGCAGCGCTTCACGATCGAACTGCAGACGCGGCTCTTGGTATCGCCACTCACGCTCGGGTCATGAAAACAAGGCGCGCAGACGGGAACCGGGTGGAAGAATAGCGTCGTGGAACGCGAAACGCTGCTGGGCTTGCTGCGGTCGGGAAGTGCGGACGCCTGGGGCCGCGCTGCCGACGCGCTCGATCGCGGTGCGGCGTGGGACGAGTACGGCGGTGCCGAGACCTTCTCGTTGCAATCCATCTTTCGCCGCCGGCGTCGCATCGCGGCGAAGGCGGGGCAGTATTCGGTGGGGTTCGAGGCCGCGGTGCACGCACTGAACTCGTGGGGCGAGCGGCGGCTGACGCTCGGGACGATCGATGACCGGCCCCGGAACGGCCTGGTGTTCCAGCTGTTCCTGAACAGCGAATCGGCGGCGATAGTTGCCTGCTTCGCGATCGAACCTCCCGCTTACCGGGGAAAGTTTCCCCGACCGGCAGAAGGGGCGTCGTAACGGGAGTCAGCCGAGATGGTCGTTCGTGCCGTCGACCCAGCCGATGTAGCGTTCCGCTGAACGACGCACCGCGGCCTTCGCGTCCGTCGGCACGCTGGCCCCGGTGAGCGCGTACAGCCGGTCGAACGCGTACGGCTCCAGCCGGTCCACCAGACGTCGGACAAGCCCGGCGGAAAGCGGGATCTGGTTGGGATAGCTGCGCATGAACGTCACCCAGCCCGGCGCGGCGACCGGCACGATGGTGTCGCCGACCAGCAGTGCGCCGTTCGCGATGTGCGCGACGGCGGCGCCCGGGAAATGCCCGCCCGCTTCGACCAGGGTGATGCCGGGCAGGATCCGTTCGGTGCCCTGCCATTCGCGGATCACCGGGTCTTCCCGCTGCACCCATTGGCGGTCCGCGGAATGCACCAACACCGGGACGTTTCCGAGGCTGTGGCTGAGGCTCACCTGCGAGCCGTACATGTGCGGATGGCTCGCCACGATCGCCGCGGCGCCGCCGAGTTCGGCGATTCTGTCGAGCAGGGGCCGGTCGAGGGCGTTGGGCGGGTCCCACAGCAGGTTGCCCGCTTCGGTCTGGACCAGGTAGGTCCACTGGCCGATGCCGAACTCCGGTTCGCGGTGCAGCCGGTGGATCCCCGGCTCCGGCTCTTCGTGGACCAGTTCGTGCGGGACGGCCGCCAGTTCGTCCATTGTGGTCCACGACTGCCCGGACGCACGGACGTATTGTCGCTCGTCCGCGCAGATCCGGCAGGTCCCGGCGGGCGGCATTTCGGTGTCCGGGTGTTCGACCCCGCACGTTCCGCACATCCAGACGGTCATGCGGCCACTCTGGTATCTCCACTTAACTTGAGGTCAAGGGCGGCCGTCGTCACAGCGCGGCCTGCCGCCAATGTTCGGCCGCCTCGATCATGTCCTGCCGGATGTGCTGGAGCCACTGGCTGGTCGCGAGGAGCCGGGTGCCGACCACCGTGTCGCCGCCGAACAGTTCGGCGCCTTGGCGGGTGAAGCTCGCCCACTGGGCGATTCCTTCCATGCTGGCCAGCCAGGCTTGCTGCCACACGTCGTCCTCGATCAGGTAATGCTCGCGGCGGCCGTTCCGCTCGCGCCGGAGCATGCCCCGTTCTTCCAGCCAGCCCACCGCTTTGGAGACCGACGCCGGGCTGACGCGCAGCCGGGCGGCGAGCTCGGTCGCGGTGCGGCTGCCCGACTCCGCGGTGAAAAGGCAGATCAGGACCCGCGCCATCATCGACGGCATCCCGGTCTGGGTGGCCATCTGCGCGAACCGCGTCTCGAAGTCGCTGCGGGTCTGCGGATCGGCCGCGGCCCGAGGCGGCGGGACCGGTGGCGCGGCGGGGGCCCGGCGTCGCGCCCGTCGCCGGGCGGCCTGTTCGGCGCGGTCGGCCTGGTAACCGTGCGCCCCGCCGTTGCGGGCGACCTCGCGGATCACCGTCGACTTCGGCCTGCCCAGCCTGCGCCCGATCTCGGCGTAGCTCAGCCCGTCCGCCAACCCGGCCGCGACGCGCTGCCGTTCCGGGTAGCTCAACCTGCCGGGTGGCATCAGATCGTCTCCGCCTCGCTCGTCCCGGAGCCCTTCCGGTGCATTCACCTTCAGGCCAATGCATCGATAATAAGGCCGCTGCCTGCGTAGATGCAGATTCTGCGTTTGCTGCTCACTAAAACATTGTCCTACTGTTTCCCGCAAGAGGTTCACGGGAAGGGAGCTGGCGATGACCAGCACATTGCCGACCGAGCGTCCGGCCGGCCTGCCGTTCGACCCGCCGCGAGGGCTGGCCGAACTGCGCGAGAAGAGTCCGCTCAGCCGGCTGGACTACCCGGACGGCCACGCCGGATGGCTGGTGACCGGCCACGCGCTGGCCCGCGAGGTGCTGGCCGACCGCCGGTTCAGCGCGCGAGCCGAATTGCGGCATATGCCGATCCCGGGCGCTCCTGCCAGCGATCAGCCCGCGCCGCCGGGAATGTTCGGCAGCATGGACGCGCCCGAGCACACGCGCTACCGGCACCTGCTGGCAGGCCAGTTCACTGTCCGTCGGATGCGCCTGCTGTCCGAGCGGATCCAGGCGGTCGCGGACCGCTGCCTGAACGCCATGGCTGAGCGCGGCAGCCCGGCCGACCTGGTCCCGGCTCTGGCGCAGCCGCTGCCCGCGCAGACGATCTGCGAACTGCTCGGGGTTCCCTACGCCGAACGGGACCGGTTCCAGCAGCAGGCGCTCACCCTGTTCCGGCTGGACAACACGCCGGAAGAAACCGGCGCGGCCTACGCCGCGGTCCACGGCGTCATCGGCGAATTGGTGGCAGCCAAGCGAAAAGCCCCCACCGACGACCTGCTCAGCGACCTGACCGGCAGCGATCTCACCGACACCGAGCTGGTCAACATCGGCTTCACCTTGCTGGGCGCGGGACTGGACACCACCACGAACATGCTCGCGCTGGGCGTCTTCGCCCTGCTCGAACACCCTGACAAGCTCGCGCTGCTGCGCGCCGAACCGGAACTGGCCGACAACGCGGTCGAAGAACTGCTGCGCTACCTGAGCATCATCCCGTTCACCGTGCGCACCGCGCTGGAAGACGTCGAACTCGCCGGCGAACAGGTGCGCGCGGGCGAGTCGGTCACCATCTCGGTGCCCGCCGCGAACCACGACCCCGCGCACTTCCCCGCGCCGGACAACCTTGACCTGCGCCGCAAGGCGAGCGGGCACGTCGCCTTCGGCCACGGCATCCACCAATGCCTGGGCCAGCAACTCGCACGCGTCCAGCTGCGGGTCGCCCTGCCTGCTTTGCTGGCCAAGTTCCCCTCGCTGCGCCTCGCCGTGCCCGCTTCGGACATCGCGATGCGCAGCGACATGCTCATCTACGGCGTGCATCAGCTGCCCGTCGCGTGGGAGGCCTGACCTGTGTCGAAAGTTTGCTTGATCACCGGTGCCTCAGCGGGAATCGGCCGCGCCACCGCGCTGGAACTGCTGCGGGCGGGCCACGTCGTGTACGGAGCCGCGCGCCGAGCGTCCAACATGGACGAACTGCGCGACGCTGGCGGGCACCCGTTGGCGATGGACGCCCGCGACGAGGCCGATCTGGCTCGCGTGGTGCGCACTGTCCTGGACGAACAGGGACGGCTCGACGTCCTGATCAACAACGCCGGGACTGTGCTGCACGGGGCCGCTGAAGACGTTCCGTTGGCGGCTGCCCGCGATCAGTTCCAGGTCAACGTGTTCGCCCCGGCTCGGCTGGTCCAGCTCGTCCTGCCCGCGATGCGCGCCCAGGGGTCGGGCCGCATCGTGAACGTCTCCTCGATCGGCGGGGTGATCAGCTTGCCGTTCGGTGCTTGGTACTACGCGTCGAAACACGCGCTCGAGGCGTACTCGGACACGTTGCGCATGGAGGTTCGGCCCTTCGGCATCGACGTGGTGGTCGTCCAGCCGGGCATCATCAAGACGGAGTTCGAAGACCAGACCGCCGCGCAGTTGCGGGAGTACTCCGGCGGTGGGCCTTATGGGGAAATGGTCGAGAAGATGGCGAGCCAAGCCGAAACGGGTCTCGCCGGAGGTGCCGATCCTGGCGTCGTGGCGCACGCCATCCGGCAGGCGGTGGAAGCCGATTCGCCCGAGACTCGTTACGCCGTCGGCCTGCATGCCGAGGAACTGCTGGAGCTGAACCGGACGCTGCCGGATCGCGAGTTCGACGAGCTGGTCACCCGTTCGATCCGGTAGGGGAGGTGGTGCGCGCGGCCAGCCGAGCGCGGTCGAGTTTTCCGTGCGGGTTCAACGGGAGTTCGTCGGTCGCGAAGATCCGGTCCGGGACCATGTACCCCGGCAGGCTGCGGCCCAGCTCCAAGCGCAGAGCGGCCTCGTCGGTCGAGTCGGTCTCCACGAACAAGGCCAGCACAGTGTCGCCGCGGACCCCGGCCACGGGAGTCGCGGCAGTGCGCACACCGCCGAGGAGACGGGTCGCCGCGTGTTCGATCTCGGCGAGTTCCACGCGATGGCCGCGGATCTTGACCTGCCCGTCCAACCGGCCGCGATGGTGCAGCAGACCGTCGTGCCACTCCGCCAGGTCTCCCGTGCGATACCAGCGCCGCCCGTCCCGGGTGACCAGTTTTCCCTGGTCCAGCAACGGATCCGAGTAGCCCGCGAACACCTGCGGGCCCGCGACGAGTAGTTCCCCGTCGGCGTCGAGGCTCAGCTCGGCACCGGCGGTCGGGGTGCCGATGGGCAGGATCGCGTGGCCGGGGATCGGGTCGGCGGGAGCCAGCCGGTAGGTGCTGACCCACACCGTCGTCTCGGTCGGCCCGTACACGTTGTCGATGATCGCCTCCGGAGCGGCGGCGCGGGCGAGCGCGACGGTCTCGCGCCGCAGCGGTTCGCCGCCGATCACCACATGCCGCAGTCCGGACAGCGATCCAGGCGCCAGATTCCCCGCCGCGGCGGCTGCTTCGAGCAGGCTCGGCGTGCAGGCCCACACCGTGACGCGGTGCCGGGCGATCGTCCCCGCCGGGTTGAGCGCGTGCACGCGGGGCACGGCGGCGAGCGCGCTGCCGCTGCTCCACGCGCCCCACATCTCGAACACCGAGAAGTCGAACGTCAGCCCGTGGCACTGGGAGAACACTTCCCCCGGCCCGGTCCGGAACGACGGCAGTGCGGCGGCCAGGAACGCCTCCACGTTCCCGTGGGTGATCCGCACGCCCTTCGGCCGCCCGGTCGAGCCGGAGGTGAACAGCAGGTACGCGGGGCTGTCGCCGGTGACCGGAGCGGCGGCCCGCGCCGCTGGGCCGGGACGTGCCGCGTCGTGGATGTCCACCACCGGGATCCCGGCCATGGCGGAGAGCTGTGCCTCCAGCGGTTCTTCGCCGCGCATATCGGTGTGCACGACGCAGCGCGCACCGGCCTGGCGGACGATGTCGGCGTTGCGCTCCGGCGGAAAGTCCATCGACAGCGGCACGATCGCGGCGCCCGCGTACAGCACGCCGAGGTAGGCGCAGTACGTCGCGATCTCCCGTTCGCCGAGCACGGCGACCACACCGCCCGCGCCGATGGTTTCGGCGAGCGCGGCGGCATGGGCCGCGGTTTCCGCGTACGTCAGTGCACCGGCGTTGTCGACCAGGCACGGCTCGTCGGCGAACCGGGCGGCTGTCTCGGCGAACCGCGCGGCCAATCCTTCGGCGGGCGCGCGCCAGGCGGCCGGTTCCGCGTCTCCGCTTGCCAGAGAGCCGGTGGTGCCTTCGACGAGTTTCCACAGCGAACGCGGCGTACGGAACGCGCGCTCGTCGAAGGCGGGCAGCTCGATGCCGTACCGCGTAACCAGTTTGCTGCTCAACGCCAATGTGCTCAGCGACGTGAGACCGTAGTGCAGCAACGGAGTGTCGGGTTCCAGCGAAGACGTGTCGTCGCACAAGGCCAGCTCGCTGCGGAGCAGTTCCTCGAACTCCGCGCTCCACGGCTTCACCTGCTCAGCGGCGGACATGCGGCACCGCCCAACGCGGCTGGTCGAACGTTCCCGGCGCGGTCGCGGTGTCGTCGCGCAGTGCTTCGCGATAACGCGCGAGTGCTTGCAGGGCATAGCCGTTCGCGGTGTGGTCGTGCCGGTACAGCAGTTCGAGGAAGTACACGCCGAGCAGACTGGGTTGCCACAGACCGTCCGCGTCGCGATGGTCGACGAGCCACCGCGCGCCGCGGGCCGCCATCGGCGCGGTCGGTGTCACGCCGGACGCGCACAGGCCCAGCAAGGCCATCGCCGTCTCCTCGACCGTGGAGTGTCCCCGGCCGAGCGCGTCGCCCCAGCCGCCGTCTTCGTTTTGGTTGAGCCGCAACCACGAGACGCAGCGCCGCGCGACCGTGCTCGAACCCAGACCGGCGTCGCCCAGCGCGCGAAGCACGGAGCCCGTTCCGCACACCTGCCCGACGTACCACTTGTTCTCGATGGCACCGTCCGCCCGCTGCACCTTCGCGAACCACGCGTACGCGTTGCGCAACGGTTCGTCGTCCGGGCGGCAGCGTCCGGACAACGCCAGCGCGGAGAACGCTTCGGCGGACATCACCGCGCAGGGGCCGTACAGCACCTTCGGCGACCGCGCCTTGCCGACCATGGCGAACGACGGGTCCATGCTCGCGATCCGGCCGACCTGCGCGAAGCAGCTCCACGAACCGTCGTAGTTCTGTTGGCGGAGCAGCCATTCGGTGCCGCGCCGCACCTGCGGGTCGCTCACGTCCGCGCCGTCGCCGGACAGCGCGATGACCGCGTCGCCGGTGTTGCCGCTGTTCGGCCAGCCGGACGGCAGTCCCCAGCCCCAGCCTCCGGGCGGGGCTCCGGTCCAGATGAAGTCCTCGTCCCGTTGCGCGGAGCGGATCCAGCCGACCGCCTTGGTCACCCGCGCGTCGTCGCCGAGCCCGGCGTGCTGGAGACCGGTGGTGATGAAGTTGGTCGCGTCCACCTCGAGGTCGCGGGTGACCGCCCAGCCGCCTTCGGGCTTGATGGTGGCGCGGAAGTAGTCGAGGCAGTGGCGCACGATGTCCGGGCGCTGTTTCGCGATGGTGAGCCCGATGCAGACGTTGGCCGACATCATCGGCGACTCGACGAAACCGCCTTCCGGGCCTTCGAACCCGACCAGCCCTTCGAGGTATTCGATGGCCTTCGGCGTTGCGGCTTTGTTGAGCGCGGTGCGGACCCGGCCGCCGGGCATCAGCTCGGCGCACATCAGGCCCCACGACAGCGCGGTGGGCATCGCGAAGGTCAGCTTGCGGCGCAACGGGGCGGGCAGCAGGGCCAGTTCGATCGGGCAGCGCAGCAGGCCCTCGTCGCTCATCAGCCCGGCCAGCACCAGGTAGAAGTGCACCAGGACGGTGAGCGAGCACTGTTCCACGTCGCGGATCGCCGCGGTGCCGCCGAATTCCTCGACGCGCGCCCAGCCGCGGCGGATCTGCCCGGCGGCCTCGTCCGGGATCACCAGCGCCAGCGCGGCCACCGACAGCGCGGTGCCGTTCAGCGTCGGCTCGGTGTCGACGTCGTCGCCCCAGCCGCCGTCCGGGCCCTGGTTGGCCAGCAGGAAGTCCAGGCCCCGGCGGATCAGGTCGCGGCAGCCTTCCGGATCCGCCAGGTGCATGGCGATCACGACGTCGGCGGTGGAACCGGGGCTGGCCGACAGCCTGCCTTCCCAGCTGCCGTCGGAGCGCTGGAGGGCGAACAGCGCGTCGGCGGTGCGGGCCAGCGCGCGGTCCAGCTCCGCGGGCGGGAGGATCGGGTCGAGGCTCATGGTCGCTCGCTTTCGGACCTGGCGTGGAAAAGGGAATCGCGGCCGGAACGCCCGGGAAAAGGACACAGGCGTGGCGCGATCAGTGTGACACGGCCGAGTTCGCGCGGTCAACCGCGCGGCGGCCGCGTTGACGGGTTCCCGGGGCCGTGTCACGCTGTTCGCGGGGGATTCTTCTGTGCACTCGCGGTGCTATTTTCGCGCGTCTTCCGGAGCAGAACGGTAAATGGTGTGAGCGATTACGACATTGTCATATGCGGGGCCGGGGCAGGCGGGCTCACCGCGGCGATTCTTCTCGGCAGGCAAGGACGCCGGGTGCTGCTGGTCGACAAACTCACCGACACGGTGGAAACGTTCAAGGGCGAGCTCCTCCAGCCCGGTTCGCTGGCCACTTTGGACTCGATCGGCGCGCTGGAAACCCTGCGCCGCGCGGGCGGGCGCCGGATCGACCGGCTGGTCTGCGCCGGCGACGACGGCGCGGAGCTGTGCGCGATGGACTACCGGTGGCTGCCGAGCGCCTACGACCACTGCCTCACCCACACCTACAAAGGCATCCTGGACAACCTGATCCAGGCGCTGCCCGCGACCGTCGAGTTCCGCCGCGGGGTCTCGGTCGAGCGCGCGGTGCGGGACGGATCCGGCCGCGTCGCCGGGGTCGTGCTGCGCGAGCGCGGCGCCCGCGCCGAGGTGTCCGCGGACCTGGTCGTCGCGGCCGACGGGCACGCGTCCAAGCTGCGCGGCCAGGTCGGGATCGAAGTGGACACCACGCCCTACGACCACCAGGTGGTCGCGATCGACCTGGCCGGCGTGCCGGAGCTGGCGCACCAGGCGACCACCACGATCACCCGCGACGGGATGCGCGTGATGTACCCGATGCCCGGCGGCGGCGGGCGGCTGTACCTCCAGGTCGAGCGCGGGCTGGTGAACCGGATCGGCAAGGCCGGGCTGGCCGGCTGGGTGGACGAGGCGGTCGCCGCGTGCCCGAGCGTGGCGCCGATCGCCGAGTCCGTGCGCGCCGGGGTGCCGACCTGCCGGGTGCTGTCCGCGCGGCGGTTCGTCGCGCCGGTCTTCCACGGCGCCGGGATGCCGCTGATCGGCGACGCAGCGCACGCCGTGCACCCGATGGCCGGGCAGGGCATGAACGCGGCGATCGCGGACGCGGTGCGGCTGGCCGGCGCGTTCCGGGACGTCTCCACCGCCGGATCCGGCGCGGTCGACGCCGCGCTGGCCGAATACGACCGGGTGCGCCGCCCGGAGCTCAAAACCATTTCTGAATTCAGCCACCGGTTCGCGGAAATGTTCACCACCGCGGTCGGGAATTTCGGGTACGCGCGCAGCAAGTACATTCTTTCCTGCCACGGCCGGAATCGCCGGTTGTGCTACAAGATCATGCACAACATCTCCGGTCTGGGTTATCGGAAATTCTCCGTTCTCGACCGGTTGCAGCAACTCGGCTGGCCGGACCGCGCGGCCGATGAGTTGCCTCCGCGTCGAGCGGGCGTGGACGGCGCCGTTGAGGCCACCTTGGACCCGCGTTGAGGAATCTCGTGCGCTCCGCCGCTCCCCGCTTACGGTCGCGGCCATGAAACAGGTGTTGCTGGCGAGCCCGCGCGGGTACTGCGCCGGGGTGGATCGCGCCGTACGCGCCGTCGAGGCCGCACTGCAGCGCCACGGCGCGCCGGTCTACGTGCGCAAGCAGATCGTGCATAACACGCACGTGGTGCGCCGTCTCGAGCGTCTTGGAGCGGTGTTCGTCGACGAGGTGAGCGAAGTGCCGCCTGGCTCGGTCACAGTGTTCTCGGCGCACGGCGTCGCCCCCGCGGTGCACGAAGCCGCTGCGGGACGCTCGTTGCGCACTATCGACGCGACGTGCCCGCTGGTGACGAAGGTGCACCGCGAAGCCGTGCGTGCTGCCGCGCGCGGAGACCAGATCCTGTTGATCGGCCACCACGGGCACGAAGAGGTCGAAGGCACCAGCGGCGAGGCACCGGCGGACACCATCGTGGTGGACGGCCCGGACGCGGTCGCGGGCTTGGAAGTGCGCGATCCGGCCAAAGTGACCTGGTTGTCCCAAACCACCCTTTCGGTCGCGGAGACCGAACAGACCGTCCGCCGGCTGCGCGAACGGTTCCCGCTGCTGTCCGACCCGCCCAGCGACGACATCTGCTACGCCACCCAGAACCGGCAGGAAGCGGTCGCCGAACTGGCCGCCGAGGCCGATTTGGTGCTCGTCGTCGGTTCCGCCAACTCGTCCAATTCGGTGCGGCTCGTGGAAGTCGCGCTGGACGGCGGCGCTTCCGCGGCGTACCTGGTCGAGGACGCCGCCGCGGTCGATCCCGCGTGGCTCGACGGGGTGACGACGGTCGGGGTCACCAGCGGGGCGTCGGTGCCGGAGGATCTGGTCGAGCAGGTGCTCGAACTGCTGGCCGGACACGGTTTCGGCGACGTGCGCGAGGTGCGCACCGCCGAAGAGAAGCTGAGTTTCGCCCCACCGCGCGAGTTGCGGTCGTAACCCGCGGCCGCGGCTGCGGTTAACCTGCCAGGCATGGACGAGGCGAGGAGGACCGTACGGGCCGCGGTGTCCGGCGAAGGACGGTCCGAAGCGCTCGCTGTGGCCGCGCGCTGGGCGGTGCGCGTGGGCCTGATGGTGGTGCTGGCCTACACCGTCGCGGTGGCCTCGCCGGGGATCGGGACGCACGGCCTGCCCGGGCTCAACCTGCTCGGCCTGCTCGTCGGCGCGGCGGGCTGGTTCGGCTGGGGCCTGCTGCGCGACCGGGAGGGCCTGCTGCGGCTGATCGCGCTGCTGGTCGGCGTGGTCGGCGGCGCGCTGCTCGTACCCGGCACCTCCGGTTCGGACGTCGGCGTGATCCTGGTCTGCCTGATGGTGCTCGCCGCCGCCAGCGTGGTGGAGCCGGGCCCGGCCGGGGTGGTCGCCGTCTTCGCGATGGCGGCGGTCGGGATCGCCGAGCGGTTCTGGGAGAACCTGCTGCCCGGCGGATTCGCGGTGCTCGCCGCGGCGGCCTCGTATCTGGCCGGGATCGTGCGCAGGCAGCGCCTGCTGCACATCGCGCAGACCGAGATGCTGCTGGTGGAAACCCAGGTCGCGAAGGAGGAACAGGCCCGTTCCGCGGCGCTGGCCGAGCGGGCCCGGATCGCCCGCGAGATCCACGACGTGCTGGCGCACTCGATGGGCGGGTTGATCGTGCAGCTGGAGGCCGCGGACGCGCTCCTGGAGACGGTGCCGGGCGCGGACCGGGCGCGGGCGTGCGTGATCCGCGCGCGCGGTCTGGCCGGGGAAGGCCTGGCCGAGACCCGCCGTGCGATCGGCGCGCTGCGCGGGGACAAACGCTCGCTGCCGGAATTCCTGAGCGCGCTGGTCGAGGACTACCAGGCCGACTATCCCGACGTGCCGATGTCTTTCGAGGAGCCGGCCGAACAGTCGGAGCTGCGCCCGGAAGTGACGCTGGCGTTGCAGCGTCTCGGCCAGGAAGCGCTGACGAACGTGCGCCGGCACGCTCCGGGCGCGCCGGTGACCGTCTCGCTGGCGGTGGACGAGGAGCAGGTCGAACTGGTCGTGCGGAACGGCGCCCCGAGCGAGGCCGAACGCACCACGACTGGCGGCGGCTACGGGCTCATCGGGATGCGGGAACGGATCGAGCAGTTGGAAGGCACGCTGCACGCGGCGGCCGAAGGACCGGGCTGGACCGTGCGGGCGCGGGTGCCGCGCACGGGAACCGAGGGGGACTGATGGACGGGCCGTTGCGGGTGCTGGTCGCCGACGACCAGACGGCGGTGCGCGAGGGACTGGTGACCCTGCTGGAGACCTTCCCCGGCACGACGGTGGTCGGCGCCGCCGCGAACGGGGACGCGGTGCTGGAGATGGTCGCCGCCGATCCGCCGGACGTGGTCCTGATGGACCTGCGGATGCCGGTCCGGGACGGGGTCAGCACCACCGCCCGGCTGCGCGCGGAGTACCCCGCGGTGAAGGTCGTCGTGCTCACCACTTATGCCGACGACAGTTCGGTGCGGGAAGCGTTGCGGGCGGGTGCGTTGGGATTCCTCACGAAGGACGCTGGCCGCGCGGACATCGCCCGTGCGCTGGCGGCCGCCGCGTCCGGCCAGTCGGTGATGGACGCCGAGGTGCAGCGGCGTCTGCTCGCCGGGATGAACGAGCCTGCCGAGCCGCCGGTGCGTTCCGCGGCGGACGGGGTGCTGAGCGGTCGCGAGGTCGAGGTGCTGCGGCTGGTGGCAGGCGGACTGTCCAATCGCGAGATCGCCGGGCGGCTGTTCATCGGGGAGGCGACGGTGAAGAGCCATATCAACCGGATCTTCGCGAAGATCGGCGTGCGGGACCGGGCGCAGGCGGTGCGGTATGCGTTCCGGCACGGGTTGACGGGGGAGTGAGACTCAGCCCGTGGTTTCGAGGGATCCCCACAGCTTCGTGTAGTGGCCCTGTGCCGCCACAAGCTCGGCATGGGTGCCGAGTTCGGCGAGCCGTCCGTCCTCCAGCACCGCGATGCGGTCGGCATGTGCGGCGGTGGACAGACGGTGCGCGACGAGTATCACCGTGCGTCCGGCGCACGCTGCGGCGGTCGCGGCTTGGCAGCGTGCTTCGGTGCGCGGATCCAGGTTCGCGGTGGCTTCGTCCAGGACAAGGATCGTGGGTGCCAGAAGCCGGGCCCTCGCGAGCGAGACGAGCTGACGTTGGCCTGCCGACAGCGCGGAGCCGCCGACGCCGACCGTAGTGGTGTAGCCGTCCGACAGGGCTTCGAACACTTCATGCGCGCCTACCGCGCGGGCGGCGGCGACGGCGTCGCGCGGGCTGGCATCCGGGCAGCCGTAACGGATGTTGTCGAGCACGCTGCGTCCGAAGAGATACGGCTCCTGTGGCACGAAGCCGATTCGCCTGCGTAGCAACCGTAAGTCGTAGCTGCGGAGGTCGACGCCGTCCACCAGAACCTGCCCCTGGCACGGATCGTGGAACCGGAGTAGCAGCTTCAGCAGCGTGGACTTGCCCGCGCCGCTGGCCCCGACCACGGCCAGCGTGCTGCCTGCCGGTACGTCGAGCGAAATGTCGGACAGGGCGTCGCGCGGTGCGCCGGGGTAGCGCATGCGTACCTGGTTGAACCGCACGGTGCCTCGGGCCTGGGACGGTGCGACCGGCTGTCGCGGCGACGGTACGGCCGGTTCGGTGCGGAGGAAGGCGCGAAGGCGTCGTACAGCGACAGCGGCCTGTGCGTAGCCGTCGTAGGCCTGGGCGAACTGTTGCACGGGCGCGAAAAGCGAGTCGAGGTACAGCACGAAGGCGACTAGTACGCCTGCGGTGAGCGTGCCGTCTTCGATGCGCGCTGCTCCGGCCGCAAGCACTACTGCGGCGGTCACGGCGCCTACCAGCTCGACGAACGGGAAGTACAGCGCGGTCCACAGATGCGTGCGTACGCGGGCGTCGCGGTACCGGCGGTCGTGCGCGCCCAGTTCGGCGACGCTGTCTGCGAGGCGGCCGTGAAGCTGCACGACGGTGAGCCTGCTGATCGTTTCGCGGAGCGCAGTGGTGAAGGCGGCCAGGCTCTCCCGTGCGAGGGTGTAAAGCGGGGTGGAACGGCGGCGGAACCACATCGTGGCCAGCACCACCAACGGAACTCCCGCCAGCGCGAGCAGCAGCAGGTCACCGTCCATCAAGGACAGTGCGGTGATCGCGCCGATCGTGGTGACCGCGCTGACCAACGCTCCGGGCAGGTCGTTGCGCAGGAAATGGGACAGTGCCTCGATGTCGGCGGTGAGCAGGGTGATCAACCGGCCGCGGTCCCGTTCCGCGGGGCCGAGCGCCAGTGCGTGCTGCGCGGTGCGTCGGCGCAGGCCGAACAGCACTCGCTCGCAGGTGCGGCCGGTCACCACGGTTTCGCCCGCGGTGCTCAGCGCGTTGAGTGCGACCAAGCCCGCACCGGCGGCGACCCATGCCAGCAGTACGCCGAGCTGTCCGGCGTTCACGCCCGAGTCGACTCCGCGGCCCATGGCCAGCGGTAGCAGCACATCGGTGGCCGTGCCGGCGGCGAGCAGAGACAAACCGGCGAGGAATCCCTTGCGGTGCGCGCGAAACAGTCCGTGCTGGCGAGGCGGGATCGTGACGGGTGCCGCCAGCACTGGCGAGAAGGCAGGTTTCGGCGGCGGTGACGCGGGCTCCGCGTCGCCGAGGAGGGCCCGGTAGGCGGGAGAGCGGGCTTGCAGTTCCTCGTGGGTCCCGACGTCCGCCACGCGGCCGGACTCCAGCAGCACCACCCGGTCGGCGGTACGGAGGAGATTCGGGCGGCTGGTCGCCACGACCCGCGTGGTGGCCAGGCCGCGCAGGTGACGGTGGATGGCGCGCTCGGTCACCGCGTCCACCGCGGTCGTCGGGTCGTCGAGCAACAGCAGCCTCGGGTCCGGGAGCAACGCCCGGGCGAGCGCGATGCGTTGTCTCTGCCCACCGGACAACTCGGCGTCGCTGATCCTGGTCTGGTAGCCGTCTGGGCTTGCCATGATGAAGTCGTGCACCCCGGCCGCGCGAGCAGCCGCGACGATTCGTGCATGGTTGGCGTTGGGTTCGCCGTAAGCGATGTTCTCCTGGAAGGAGCCGGGCATTAGCTGTGGTTCTTCGGTGAGCACACCAACCGCGCGATGCAATGCTTCGCCGTTCAGTGCGCGTACGTCCACACCACCGACGCGTACGCAGCCAGCGGTCGCGTCGTAGCGGCGACACAACAGCCGTAGCAAGGTGGACTTCCCGGAACCCGGTGCCCCAGCAACGGCTACGTACTCGCCCGGCGCGATCGTGAGCGACACATTTCGGAGTACCGGTTCGTCGTGGTAGCCGAAATGCACGTCACGCAGTTCGACTTCGAGCGCGGCTTGGGGCAGCCCGCGCGAGCCGTCCAGCAGTGCTGGCTGAGTGTCGATGAGCGCGAAGCAGCGCTCCAGCCCGGCGCGCGCTTCCTGTGCGTACCCGACCAAACCGGCCAGTGCGCGCACGGGGCCGACCAGCTGCGCCAAGTAGCTCACGAAGGCGACGAAGGTGCCGAGGCTGATGTCGTGCCGCAACGCCAGCCAGCCGCCGATGCCCAGCACGCCGACCTGCCCGGCCAACGGTACGGCGCTCATCAACGGCAGGACCGCGGCGGAGACCCGAGCGGTGCGGATCCGAGCGGTGCGCACCGCGGCGGCGTCCCGTTCGATGGCGGCCAGTTCGTGCTCCTGGCGGCCGAACGCGGTCACCACGTGCAGTCCGTCCAGCACCTCGGACACCCGGCCGGTCAGCTCCGCCGACCGTTGCTGCGCGGCCAGCCCCGCCGGAAAGATCCGGCTGCGGGCCAGGTGCACGGCCAGCACCAGCAGCGGGCAGACCGCGAGCACCAACCCGGTCAGCACCGGGGAAAGCAGCACCATCGCGGTCGCCGACGCCGCCAGCAGCGCGAGGTTGCCGACCGCGGCGGGCAGCGGATCGAGCAGACCCTGTGCGTAGCAGACGTCGCCGGTCGCGCGGCCGAGCAACTGCCCGGCACCGAACCCGATGCGCTGGCTCTCGTCGAGCCGATGCACCGCGGCCACCACGTCGGCCCGCAGTTCGCGTTGCACGTCCAGGGCAGTCCGGCCGCCCCAGTACTGCCGGACGGCGGTGGCCGCGAACCGGCCGAGCGCGAAAGCCAGCAATACCACCAGATACGGCGCGATCGGGTCAGTGTGCGTGACGACAGTGCGGTCGATCAGCCGTTGCTGCACCAGCGGCAGCGCCGCGGCGAAACCGGTGGCGGCCAACGCAGCCAGTGCCGCCAGCGCGGTGGCGCCGCGATGCCTGCGCAGGTAGCGCGCCAGCCTGCGCAACGGTGGTGCCATCACACCACGCCGGTGGGCGCGGCCAGCGCCGCCGCCCTCGGCTGCCCGGCCGGGGCCGGGTGCAGGACGTCGCGCGCCATGGCCAGCCACCGCACCGCGAACGCGTCGTGCACGAATCCCGCACCCAGCAACAGGTCCACGTGCGTGTCGTGGGCGACGACGGTGGCCGGGAACCCGTGCCCGGCGGCGGTCGGCTCGTCGGCGACCACCTCGGCCTGCCCGGGATCGAACGCGAGCCAGCACTGGCTCGCCCCGCTCTTCCAGCCGCGCCAGAGTTCCCCGCCGACCGCGCTGACCGCTTCCTTGCCGCCGAGCAGCGCTTCCAGGTAGTCCGGCACGATCAGGTTCTCGATCCGCCGACCCGGCGTCGCGGTGTGGATGCAGGCCAGCAGCGCCGGGACGCCGTGCCGGAGCGCGTACCGGCGCACTTCGGTCGCGGAGCCGTCTACCGGGCGGAGATCGACCGCCACCGCGGAAGCGTCCTGTGCGGACACCCACGGGAGCCAGGCGCGGTGCGCGGTCTCGCGGTCGGCCAGCGCGCCGGGATGCGCGGCGGGCACCTCCATGTAGCGGTGCAGTTCCTCCTGGAAATTCCAGTGGTCGGCCGGGTTTCCGACGATCAGCGCCGGACCGTCCTCGCCGGAACCGCGCGGGCGGCGGTGCGCGAGCAGAGTCACCCGCGCGCCCTCCCGCGGGGAAACCAGGCACCACACGTCGTCGCTCACCAGGATGAGCTCGCCGTCACCGTCGCGGTCGATGTCGTGCAGACCGGCGGACGGCGCGTAACGGCCGCCTGCCGCCCAGCGCGCCGCGGACAGCAGCGGCCGGGCCAGGCGCGCGTGCGAGGCGGTGGCACGCACCCACGGGGCCAGCGCCCGGCCCCGGCCGTCCTCCGCGCAGTCGTGCCAGCCCAGTTCGTGCTGGCCCAGCAGGAGCATCCGCTCGGCGACCGCCTGCAGCCGCGGTTCGACGGCACTGCCCGCTTCCCGCAGTTCGGCTTCGACCGAGTCCAGCAATTCCCCGTAGGACCACCATTCCTGGGTGTCGGTCCAGCCGCGGTACGACGGCCCGGCCGACCAGTCGACCTCCAGTTCGTAGTAGGTCCCCGCCGGCACGTCGGCGGGCGCGGGCTGAGGGCGTCCGTCCAGCCAGGAATCCAGGCTGACCGGTTCGGCCGCCCCGGATTCGGCCAGGAACCGCAGCAGCCGCTCGTAGCGTTCCAGCGCGGGTTCCCAGCCGCCGACGCCGGCCGCGCGCTCCATGTCGTCTGCGTACACGAGGATTTCCTCGCCGGTCTGCCGCTCCCCGACATCGGCGAGGAACGCCTCCAGGAAGTGCAGATGCGCGTCCGTCCGGGGCGGGAACAGGTACCGCAGGTAGGAACAGATCGGGAGCACGGTCAGGTCGCCGGTCACCGCGCGCGGGCGCAGCAGGCGCAGATCGGCGAGCCCGGGGCGGAACGGCGGCGGCTGCTCGGAGTCCCAGTGGAACGGTCCGTGCAGGTCCGCGTGCGCGCGGGAGTCCGCGGGGTAGCCGTCCTCGGGGACCGGCTTCGCGAGCAGCCGGTCGTCCACCAGGACCCGGCGGATGCCCGCCTCGGCGAGCACCCCGGCCAGCTCCGGCGCCCACACCCGCTCCGGCAGCCAGGCGGTCGGCGGCTGGCCGCCGGGCACGCCGAAATGCCGCCGGTGCAGGTCCGCGGCGGCGGCCAGCTGGCGGCGGTTCGACCACTCCGAGCACGCGGGCATGATCGGCTCGGAGTAGGTGCCGCCGAGCAGCGAGACGGTGCCGTCGGCGATCCGTTCGCGGACCAGGCCGACGAAATCCGGACGGTGCCAGAGCGCGGCTTCGAGCAGCGTGCCGGACAGGTGCAGGCCGGTCGGGATCCGGTAGCGGCGGTGCAGGTCGAGCACCTCGGCGTAGCCGTCGCAGATCCGCCCGATGCCGTCCCGGTTGTCGTAGCCGTCGGTGATGTTCAGCTGGTTCGCGTGGTGCACGAAGGCGAGTGGCGCGCCCGACATGACAATCCTCCCGGCTCCGGTGGCTCTTCCGCGGGACCCCGCGACGACCGCTGCCGCCGACGGTAGGAGCGCGGCCCGGCGGGCGTCGTCCACCGCTGGTTGGGTTCGCGGGTGGGTTGGCCGGTTCCACCCGTGGGTGCAACGCGCCGGGTCAACGGAGGCTCAACGGCCGCGCAACCGGGGCCCCGGCGGACGGGCGCGGGGAAAAATCCCCTCGGCGGGCGGGGCGGCGGAGACCGGCGCCGGACGAAAGGTAAATACAGATTAAATGGCGATATCCATATTTTGCCCGACCCTGACTTTCGCGGGGGCCTGCTGGGGTTTTTCCTTACTTCCGGAAAGTGCCGTGCAGTCCGCGCGGTTGTGCATTACCCGGTTCGGCCGCGGTGTCGGTGGACAGTGCCGAACCCGGTGTGGCAAGCTGCGCCCAGCGGCACTGGCGGGAGAAAAAGAAATACCGCGCGACGCGGTCCGGGAACTCCGGATACCGGCGGCGCGGACCCCGCGAAGCGCCGTTACTGGGTGCGGTACAAGCGGTACAAACTGGCTGGTGCGGAGAGGGCGGGTCGCCCGGGCCTCTTCGCGCGGTGATTCCTGGGGGAAAGCCGTGGATTTCAAGCTTTTGGGCCCGTTGCGGGTCGAATGCGGGGACGCGGAAGTACGCATGCCGAAGGCGCCGAAGGTGCGGCAGCTGCTCGCGTTGTTGTTGTTCTACCACAACCAGATCGTGAGCACGGACCAGATCGTGGACGAACTGTGGGGAGAGGAGTCGCCGCGCCAGGCCGCGCTGACCGTGCGCACGTATGTCTGCCATATCCGGAAAGCCATGGACGGCCCCGGCGGCGGGCACGGCTTGCGCACGGTCTCCTCCGGCTACCAGCTTTCGCTGGGCAGCGACCAGCTGGACGTCAGCCGGTTTTCCGCGTTTTACCACTCGGGCCGGGCGCATTACGAGGCCGGTGAACATGAAAAGGCCTCGGAAAGTTTCCGGCGCGCGCTGGAGGTATTCCGCGGGCGCGTGCTCGCCGACGTGGAGACCGGGGCGATTCTGCGGCCGTTCAAGGCCCGGCTCGAGGAAGAGCGCACCGCGGCGCAGGCGCTGCGGATCCAGACCGACCTGGCGCTGGGCCGGTACCTGCAGCTGATCGGCGAACTGCGGTCGCTGACCATCAGCCAGCCGCTGAACGAATGGGCGCACGCGAGGCTGATGGAGGCGCTGACGCATTCCGGCCGCCGCAGCGACGCGCTGAACGTGTACCGCACGCTGCGCCGCACGCTCGACCAGGAACTGGGCATCGCGCCCGCGCCGGAGCTGCAGCGGCTGCTGCAACGGATCCTCGCCATCGGTCAGCCCACCTGATCGCCTCAGCCCACCGTCACGGTGGGCGTGCCCGGAGTGTCGACGGTGTCGGCGATGCGCATGGCTTCTTCGATGAGGGTTTCCACGATGGCGTGTTCGGGGACGGTTTTGATGACTTCGCCT
>NZ_JBAGKF010000012.1:0-266132 GCF_037034185.1 Amycolatopsis sp. VC5-11
GCGGCTCAGCGGCTCAGCGGCTCAGCGGCTCAGCGGCTCAGCGGCTCAGCGGCTCAGACGAGCCAAGCCCCTCGTCCCCCGCCAAGCAACTCCACCCGCCCGCGCCGAGTCGTCCCAACGCGGTCCTAAATCAGCCCGTTCCGCACCGCGTAAGCCGCCGCGTGGGCGCGGTTTCGTACTCCCAGCCGGGCCATCAGGTCGTACAGCGCGTTCTTCACTGTGTGTTCCGACCAGCCGAGCTCGGCCGCGATCTCGCTGTTGCTGTACCCCTCGGCGACGAGCCGCAGCACCCGCAGCTCGCGTTCGCCGAGCTGCGGCCGGTACGCCGCCTCGCCGTCCACCCGTCCAGTGTAGGAGATCCGCTCATCCCGGCAGCTCCGAACCGCGCGTGCCCGGGGCCGCCGCGACTGTGTGCACGACCTGGACGAACCGGTCGGCCATCGTCTTCGCCGCGTCGTCGGTGAACAGCGCCCGGTCGTAATGCAGCGTCCCGGCCAAGCCGTCGGGATGCTCGCGGACCGTCACCAGCACGTCGAACGGATTCCCGCCCTGTCCGGCCCGCCACGGCTCGGCGCGGATGCCGTCGAGCCGGAGCCGGTCCGCGAGCGAGCCGAGCGACTGGAACGCCACCTGCGCCACCGGATTCCGGCTCAGGTCGCGCGGCGGACGCAGCGCTGCCACGACCTGGTCGAACGGCACGTCCTGATGCCGGAACCCGCCGACCACCGCCTCCCGCACCGCGGCGAGCACCTCCGGATACGCCGGATCGCCGGGAACCCGTACCCGCAAGGCAAGCGTGTTCACGAACAGCCCGATCACGTCTTCCGCCTCGACCGACGGCCGGTTGCCCGCGAAGGTGCCGACGACGAGGTCGTCCCGCCCCGTCACCCGGCGCAAGTCGAGGACGAACGCGGCGAGCAACGCCATGAACCCCGTCGCACCTGCCTCCGTGGCCACGGTTTCGAGCGCGCTGATGATGTGCTGTGGCACGGAAAACTCGACGGTGCCTTCCAGCTGCGCTTGCCGAGCCGGTCGCGGGAGGCTGTCCGGAAGTTCGATCGCCGGCGGCGCACCTGCCAACGCCGACTTCCAGTATTCGAGACCCGTCTGGTCCAGCGCGGCATGAACCGGGGCCAGCTCCGGCAGCGCGGACGCCCGCCCTGCGTAGCATTCGGCGAGGTCGCGCCAGAAGATCTCCATCGAAGTGTCGTCGGCGATGATGTGGTGGATCACCGCGAGCAGCGTGAACCGTCCTTCCTCGCCGCGGACCACCGTGCACCGCAGCAACGGCCCGCGCGCCAGGTCGAACGGCTGGCGAAGCTCCGCGTCGACGACCTCCTCCGCCGAACCGTCCACCACCGTCAACGGAATCTCGCCCTCAGCGGACACCACCAACTCCGGTTCGCCGCGACGGCTCCGGAACGTCGTCCGCAAGGTCTCGTGTCGCTGGACCACTTGCGCCAACGCGCGCCGCAATGCCTCGACGTCCAGCTCTCCAGTGCACCGGTAAGCCTCGTACATAGTGTACATCACGGACGGCCCGGACAGTTGATCCAAAAACCACATCCGTTGCTGCGCCGCCGAAATCTCACTCGGTCCACTATGGACTTCCGCAATGGACGGTGCCCCCGCGACCAATTCCGCCAGCTCCGCGACCGTCGGCGCAGTGAACAGATCCGCGACAGACAACCGCCGCCCCGTGCTGCGCGAGACCCGCGCACAGATCCGGGTAGCAGCCAGCGAACGACCGCCAAGCTCGAGAAACGGATCATGGATACCGACCGGACTCACCCCGAGCACGTCCGCCCAAATCTCGGCAATCGCCGCCTCCGTCTCATTCCGGGGCTCGACATAGACGACCGCCAACGCCGGACGAGTGCCGTCCGGCGCAGGCAGCGCGTTGCGGTCGATCTTGCCGCTCGGCGTGAGCGGGAGCGCGGCCAGCGACGTCCACACCGCCGGAAGCATCGACTCCGGCAGAGTACGAGCCAGATGCGCCCGCAACTCAGACGTCGACGGTGCCGTTCCAGCACGGTAAACGCAATAAGCGACAAGCCGATCCTCGTGCACCGCAGCCACTGCAGCAGCAATCATCGGATGCGCATGCAGCGCAGCCTCGACCTCGCCAAGCTCGATCCGGTTGCCGTGAATCTTGACCTGATGGTCGAACCGGCCCAGATACTCGAACGCCCCGTCCGCCCGCCGCCGCGCGCGGTCGCCGGTGCGGTACAGCCGCTCCCCCGGGGTCTCCGCGAACGGATTGGGCACGAACTTCTCCGCCGTCAACGCCGGACGGTTCAGGTAGCCGCGCGCCAGTTGCACCCCCGCGATGGTCAACTCGCCGTCGAGCAGGTGGACGCGAGTGTTCGCGATCGGGTGACCAATGGTGACCGTCTCGCCCGGCAGGCACCGCGTCGCCGTCACATCGACCGAAGCCTCCGTCGGCCCGTAGAGATTATGCAGCTCAGCGTCGACCAGCCGGTGGAACCGTTCCGCCAGTTCGTCCGGGAGCGCCTCGCCGCTGCACAACACCCGCCGCACCGGCAGCCTCGGCACCGACCCGGCCAGGAACGCGCGCAGCATCGACGGCACGAAGTGCGCCGTGGTGATCCGTTCCGACACAAGAACATCCGCAAGATACTCCGGATCGCGGTGCCCTCCCGGACGAGCCATGACGAGGGTGGCACCGACGGACAGCGTCCAGAAGAACTCCCACACGGACACGTCGAAACCGAATGGCGTCTTCTGCAGCACCCGGTCTCGGGGTGTCAGGCCGTATTCGTCCTGCATCCACCGCAGGCGGTTGACGATCCCGCGATGCTCGATCACCACGCCCTTGGGCTTGCCGGTCGACCCCGATGTATAGATGACGTACGCCGCATTCTCCGGCCGGAGCACGACCTCCACCGGTTCCCGGGACTCGCCGAGCCCGGTGAGATCACCCGGCCCGAAGACGACCTCGGCACCCGAATCCTCGACCATGAACCGCAGCCGGTCCTCGGGGTAGTCCGGGTCCAGGGGCAGATAGGCTGCTCCTGCCTTGAGAATGCCGATTAGCGCGACCACCATCTCGACGCCGCGCTCCAGCCGAACCCCGACCACCGACTCCGGCCCTACGCCACGCGCCCGCAGCAAGCGGGCAGCCTGGTTCGACAGCTCGTCCAGCTCCACATAGGACATTTCCAGGCCGTCGGCGACCACTGCGATCCCACCGGCAGCGACACCCTCGGCCACCATGTCCAGCAATGTCTCGCTCATACGTCCTCACTCACCGCCGCGCGCGGACGGATCGTCACCCGAGCAGCCGGTTGCTGAGCGAAGCGCCGACAACCAGCCATCCACCAGAGCCCGCTCATACGTCCTCATTCACCACCGCACGCGGCCGAATCGTCGCGCGAACAGCCGGTTGCTGTGCAAGCCGTGGATAACCTGCCACCGCAGCGGCCAGGGATTCCACGGTCGGGTGGTCGAAGAGGGCCCGCACCGGGACGTCGGCGTCCAGGGCCGCGCGCAGCCGGACCGAGATCCGGGTTGCGGCGACGGAATGTCCGCCCAGGTCGAAGAAATCGTCCTGGACGCCGATCCCGTCCGTGCCTAGCACCTCCGACCACACCCCGGCGACCAGTTCTTCCACCGGTCCGCGCGGAGCGACGTGCGGGCGTTCGCGCACCGCCGGTTCCGGCGCGGGCAATGCGGCTCGGTCCAGTTTTCCGGCCGGAGTACGCGGCAGTTCCGGCAGCAGTACGAAGCCGCTGGGCACCAGGTAATCCGGCAGCACGCCGGAGAGTCCTTTTCGCACGTCCGCAATGGACAGTGCGGCCTCAGCTACGACGTAGGCGGTCAGTTCCCAGCCATCGGCGGACGGGGTCGGTTGCACGGCGGCATCGCGGATCCGCGGATCCGCCAGCAGCACGGCCTCGACCTCGCCCGGTTCGACTCGGTGGCCGCGGACCTTTACCTGGTCGTCGGCGCGGCCGAGGATCTCCACCGATCCGTCCGGCCGCCGGCGCGCCAGGTCGCCGGTGCGGTAGAGCCGTCCGCCCGGGTGGAGTCCGTGCGGATCCGGTGCGAACCGTTCCGCGGTCAGGCCGGGGCGACCGGCGTAGCCGCGGGCCAGGCCGTCGCCGCCGATCCACACTTCGCCGACCACTCCGAGCGGAACCGGTTCGAGGTCGTCGCCGAGCAGGTAGACGTCCGTGTTCGCGACGGGTTCCCACGAGACGACGCTGTCCCCGTCCAGTTCGGCGACGGTGGACCAGATCGTCGTTTCGGTCGGGCCGTAGAGATTCCACAGCCGCGCCCCGCCCGCGGTGAGCCGTCGTGCCAGGTCGTCCGGCAGCTTCTCGCCGCCGGCGAACACGGTCAGCTCCGCAGGCGGAGTCCAGCCCGCATCGACCAGCAGCCGCAAGCCCGACGGCGTCGCCTGGACAACCGACGGCGCGGTCCGCTCGATCAACGCGGCCTGTCGCTGCGGATCGATGCACTCCTCGGCGGTCGCAACGATCACCTGCCCGCCGACCAGCAGCGGCAAGTACAACTCCAGCGCCGAGATGTCGAACGAAACCGTGGTCAACGCGAGCACCGACGCACCCGGCGCGAGACCAGGCCGTTCCCGCATCGACAGCAGGAAGTTCGCCAGCGCGCCGTGCCCGATCTGGACGCCCTTGGGCTGCCCGGTGGAGCCGGACGTGTAGATGACGTAGGCGAGTTCGCCGCCCTCGGGCCGTGGCGCGGGAACATCCGCCGGGCACGCCGGGCACGCCGCGATCGCCGCCGCGTCGCGGTCGAGCAGCACCGCCGAACAGCCGGTCCCTTCCAGCAACCCCATCAGCGACTCTTCGCTGAGCACCACCTCCACTCCTGAATCGGCCAGTACGTAACCAACCCGCTTCGCCGGATAGCGCGGATCGACCGGCAGGTACGCGCCTCCCGCCCGGTGCACGGCGAGCAACGCGACGAGCAGGTCCGGACCCCGGTCGAGCAGCACCCCGACCAGCGCTCCGCGCCGAACTCCTTGTTCCTTCAGATACCGCGCAAGCTTAGCGACCCGCACCGACAATTCTTGATAAGTGAGCGTCACGTCGCCGCACCGCAGCGCCAAAGCATCCGGGTGCGCCACCGCGGTGGCCTCGAACAGCTCCGGCAGCATCCGACCAGCGGGCTCGGTCCGCGATGGATTCCGCAGCAGCGCAGCCCGATCCGCCGCAGGCAGCCCAGACCGGCGTGGCTCGGAGGTCGGCGCAGCAACGATCCGTTCCAGCACATGCCGATAAAGCCGAGCGAGAAACTCCAGATGCGCAACGGCGACCCGGAAAGTGAATGCCTCCAGCACAAACGCACCGGGCACGGTCGAGACGGACAGGCCGAACTCGTTGGGCGTGCTGTCGGCGACCTCGGCCAGATCGACCTGCGCTTCCGTGAGGACGTGCATGTCCGTGTGGTTGAAGAAAACGTCGACCAGCGGCACCTGCCCGCCCCACGCGGCCTGCATCGCGGGCAGCGGGAAGTGCCGGTGCGACCACATCGCGGTCTCTTCCGCGAAGACCGCGCGAGCCAGCTCCGGCCAGTCGCGCGCGTCCGCCGGCACCGCGAACGGCACGGTGTTCAGGAACATCCCGCGAACCTGATCGCCGCCCGCGCGCTCGAGCCTGCTGTTGGTCACCACGCCGGTATGAAACGGCCGGTCGTGCCCGGAAATCGTTCGCAGCACAGTGAGATGCGCGGCCAGCAGCAAGCTCTTCAGCGGCACCCCGGCCGACGAAGCCACCGCACGCAACCGAGGCGTCAGGTCGTCGAACGGCACCCGCACCGTGCGGTAAATCCCGTCGTCCTCGCCCGCCCATCCCGACGGCACAGCGAACCGCTCAGCCGCGCGCACCCGGCCCGCCCAGAATTCGCGGTCCACAGTGGACTCCAGCGACGCCCGCTCTCGGGCGACTGTGTCCGCGAACCGGACCGGCGGCGGTGCGACCGGCTCCGCCGCGCCGGTCCGGTAGTCCTCGAGCAGCTCGGCGACCAGCGAATTCTGGCTCCAGCCGTCGAGAATCGCGTGTACGTAGCTGAATGACAGCCGCCATTCGCGCTCGGCGAGCCAGTGGACGTGCAGACGCAGCAGCGAAGGGCTGAGCAGGTCGAACCCGCGCGCCCGGTACTCCCGTATCCGCGTGGCCTGCTCCTCGGCGGGCAACGCGCGCAAATCGTCGCAGGTCACGTCCAGGACAGCAGTCTCATGCACCCGCTGCAGCGGAGGAACCGCGGCGAAGTCGATCGAGGTACGCAGGATCTCGTGCCGCGCGACGAGCCGGTCCGCTGCCTGTTGCAAGGCGTCTAGGCGGAACTCCTCGTGCACCGGGTACCCGAGCTGGTTCAGGTAGAGCCCGCGGTCGGCCCCGGCGAGCATCTCGTGCACCATGCCCGCCTGTGCGAGCGACAGCGGATAGGCGTCGGTCACGTCGGCGGGCAACGCCTCGCGCTGACCGGCGGCAAGCTGCGCGAACGGCTCGACCACCTCGATCGCGGCCGCTGGACCGCCGAGCCCGGCAGCGAAGTCGGCCACTCGCTGTCGCCGGAAGAGGTCCGCGACGCTCGCGTCGATTCCCTCCGCGTTCAGCAGCCCCACGGCGCGGATCGCCCGCAGAGAATCGCCGCCCAGCGCGAAGAAGCTGTCCTCCGCACCGACCCGGTCGACGCCAGTCGCCGCCGCGAACGCGCGGGCTACCGCTGCCTCCGCCGGAGTACGCGGCGCGATGTAACCGTGGCTCGTGCGCGCTCCGTCCGGGGCGGGCAAGGCGTTGCGATCGATTTTGCCGCTGGCGGTCAGCGGCAACGCGTCTAGCGCCAGCCACACCGACGGCAGCATCGGTTCCGGCAGCGTGCGCGCCAGATAGGCACGCAATTCGGCCGGGTCGGGAGTGCGTCCGGGCTCGGCGACGAAGTAGCCGACCAGCCGGTCGTCGTGCACCGCGGCCGCCGCCGCGCGCAGGTCGGGATGGGTCAGCAGGGTTGCCTCGACCTCGCCGAGTTCGATCCGGTTTCCGTGGATCTTGACCTGGTGGTCGAGCCGCCCCCGGTACTCGATCCGGCCGTCGGGCAGCCGCCGGGCGAGGTCGCCGGTGCGGTACAGCCGTTCGCCGGGCTGCCGCGCGAACGGGTCCGGGACGAACTTCTCGGCGGTCAGCGACGGCCGGTTCAGATACCCGCGCGCCAGCTGCACCCCGGCGATGACCAGCTCGCCGGGCACGCCGACCGGCACCTCGCGCAACTCGGCGTCCACCACGTACACCCGGGTGTTCGCGATCGCGCGGCCGATCGTGACGGGCTCCCCCGGGAGGCATCGCGTCGCCGTCACATCGACCGAAGCTTCGGTCGGCCCGTAGAGATTATGCAGCTCGGCGTCGATCAGCTGGTGGAATCGTTCCGCCAGTTCGTCCGGGAGCGCCTCGCCGCTGCACAGCACCCGGCGCAGCGACGGCACCGGTCCGGACAGGAACGCCCGCAGCATCGACGGCACGAAGTGGGCGGTCGTGATCCCTTCGGCCATGACCTCGGCGAGATAAGCCGGATCACGGTGACCACCCGGCTGAGCCATCACGAGGGTCGCGCCGACGGAGAGCGTCCAGAAGAACTCCCAGACCGACACGTCGAAACCGAACGGAGTCTTCTGCAGCACCCGATCTTGGGGTGTCAGGCCGTATTCGTCCTGCATCCACCGCAGTCGGTTGACGATCCCGCGATGCTCGATCGCCACACCCTTAGGCTTCCCGGTGGACCCCGAGGTATAGATCACGTACGCCGCATTCTCCGGCTGCACAATGACATTCACCGAGTGCCGGGGTTTGTCGAGAGCAGTGAGATCGCCCGGCTCAATCACCACCTCCGCACCGGAATCCTCGATCATGAACCGCAACCGGTCCTCGGGATAATCCGGATCCAGCGGCAGATACGCCGCCCCAGCCTTGAGAATCCCGACCAGCGCGACCACCATCTCCACGCCGCGCTCCAGCCGAACCCCCACCACCGACTCCGGCCCCACCCCACGCGCCCGCAGCCAATGCGCCGCCTGATTCGACAGTTCATCCAGCTCCGCATAGGACACTTCGCGACCGTCAGCGACCACCGCAACGTCACCGGCAGCGACACCCTCGTCGATGAGCGAAAGCAACGTCCCAGGCGCAACGGGAACGTCCGTTTCGTTCCACCCACCCAATTCGGCCTTCTCGGCAGCGCTCAGCCAAGGCAGCTCCGCCAGCGGCGCACCAGGATTCGCGACGATACCGCGCAGCAACTCGGTGAAATGCCCGCCGATCCGCTCCACAGTGGACCGATCGAACAGCGCGACCGGATACTCCAGCACGGCGTCCAAGGCACCGTCCGGCCGCTCAGTCACCTCCAGGGTCAGATCGAATTTCGCGCTGTGCCAGGGAGAATGAACTTGCTCGCCGCGCAGTCCGACTGCCTCGAATCCGGCGTCGGCGGTGTTCTGCAACACGAGCATGGCTTGGAAGAGCGGATTTCGGGACAGATCGCGGTCCGGCACCAGCTCGTCGGCGAGCCGTTCAAACGGCGCGTCCTGATGGGAATACGCATCGAGCGTGTCCTGACGAACGCCGTCGAGGAAATCCGCGAACGTCACCGAACCGTCCACAGTGGCCCGCAGCACCAGGGTATTCAGGAACAACCCGACCAAATCCTGCGCCTCGGCCCGCGTACGCCCGGCGACCGGCGTGCCGACAGTGACATCTGCCTGTCCCGAATACCGGCTCAGCAGAATCTGATACGCGGCCAGCAGCACCATAAACGTGGTCGCCCGATGCGCCCGGCCGAGCGCGGCGACGGCGGACCCGAGTTCGGCGTCCACGGTGAATCGCAGAATGTCACCGCGCGGATCGTGCACCGGCGGGCGCGGGCGATCCGTCGGGAGGGTGAGCGGCACAACCCCGTCGAGCCGTCGACGCCAGAACTCGACTTGCTCCGTCACTCGCTCACTAGCCGCCTGCTCCCGTTGCCAGGAAGCGAAATCGGCATACTGGACCGGAAGCTGCGGCAAAGTCTCCCCGCGGTACAGCGACTCGAGTTCCCGCGCGACGACGGACGTCGACCACCCGTCGTACGCGATGTGGTGCACGACGAGCAGCAGAACATGCTCGGTCGCGGACTGCCGAAGCACCCGAACCCGCAACGGCCGGTCCCGAGCCAGATCGAACGGCACCGAGGCCGCTTCCCGGGTGACCGTCTCGACGTCCTCCGCCGGGACGTCCTGGACAGTCAGATCGACCCCGGGCTCCCCCACGACTTGTTCTGGCACGCCATCGCGTTCGACGTAGGTGGTGCGCAGGATTTCGTGGCGCTCCACGATCGTCTGCCAGCACGCCCGCAGCCGCTCGACGTCGAGGGGGCCGCGCAGCCGCCACGCCGCGGTCACCACGTACTCGGTGCCGGGGCGGAGCCGGTCCAGCACCCAGACCCGTTGCTGTGCCGGGGAAAGCGGCAGCGGACGGCTGCGATCAGCTCGGACCGCCGGGGCCGAGCCCGGGTCCGGCAATGGGGCCGCGGCCAGGTAGCGCTCCAGCAGCTCGTCGCGCCGGGACTGTTCGGTGGTCATCGCTCCCCCTGCGGGTCGATCGGCGAGGCTGGTCGGCGAACGGGGGCGGCTAGGCCGGAGCGTCCGCCCGCATCCGCTCCCGCAGGCTTTTCGGCCGCATGTCCGTCCACACCTGGTCGATGTGGTCGAGGCACTCCTGCTTGGGCCCGCGCTTCCCCTCGTACCGCCAGCCCGCCGGCAGGTCGCGGCCGACCAGCCAGATCGAGTACTGCTCCTCGTCGTTCAGCACGACGCCGTAGGTGCGTTCGTCCTCGCTCATCCGGGTCCTCCTCGTCCTCGCGCCGGGCACACCCGTCCCGTCGCGAGCCGAGCCTTCCCGCGCGGGCGGCGGCACGACAGAGAAGAACGCGCAGCAACGAGCGCACCGTCCCGGCTCTGGGCCCGCCGGACGGGAACCGCCACCCTGGCGCCATGACCATGCCCGGCGACCTGCCGCTGTCCTTCTCGCAGGAAAGACTGTGGTTCCTCGACGCGTTGCGGCCCGGCGGGACCGAGTACCTCCTCCCGCTGACGCTGCGAGTCCGCGGCAAGCTGGACGTCGCCGCGCTGAGCTGTTCGCTCGACGCGTTCGTCGCCCGCCACGAGGTGCTGCGGACGCGGTACCGCAGCCGCGAAGGAGTGCCGGTCCAGGTGGTCGGGAAGCCGCAGCCGGTGCCGCTGCCGATCGAGGGCGTCACGGAAAGCGAGCTGGACACCGTGGTCGCGGCTGAGCTGGCGGTGCCCTCCGACCTCGCGACCGACCTGCCGCTGCGGGCCCGGCTGCTTCGCCTCGACGCGCGCGAGCACGTTTTGCTGATCGTCGTGCACCACATCGCCTTCGACGGCGCGTCCTGGGATGTCCTCGCCGCTGAACTTGAGGAGCTTTACCGCGCGTTCCACGCCGGCACCCTGCCCGAGCTGCCCGCGTTGCCCGTCCAGTACGCCGATTTCGCGCTCTGGCAACGGGAAGACGCCGAAACCCGGCTCGCGGGCCAGCTCGCCTACTGGCGCGAACGGCTCGCCGGGCTGACCCCGCTGGAGCTCCCGGCGGACCGTCCGCGCGGACCGGTGTGGGACCCGGCGGGAGCGGCGGTCCGGGTCGAGGTCCCCGCCGCGCTCGCGGAGCGGCTCACCGCGCTCGGCCGGTCCCGCCGGGCGACGCCGTTCATGGTCCTGCTGGCCGCCTACCAGGTCTTTCTCGCCCGGCACACCGGCGGGACGGACATCGCCGTCGGCTGTCCGGTCGCCGGGCGCGCCCCGGCCGAGGTCGAGGGGCTGGCCGGATTCTTCGTCAACACCCTCGTGCTGCGGGCCGATCTCGGCGGCGACCCGGCGTTCACGACGTTCCTCGACCAGGTCGCCGGGACCGCGCTGGATGCCTTCGGCAACCAGGACGTCCCCTTCGACTGGCTCGTCGGCGAGTTCGAACCGGACCGCGACCTGTCCCGCAACCCCCTGGTCCAGGCGTTCTTCGGCCTGCACGAGGTGCCGGAGCACCGGTTCCGGCTGCCCGGGCTGGCCGTCGAGGAGTCCGATGTGGACTGGACGGCCGCGTCGTTCGACCTCGGACTGCAATTCGAGCACCGTCCGGACGGCTCGCTGACCGGCACTCTCACCTACCCGACCGCCCTGTTCGAGCCCGCCACCGCGCACCGGATGGCCGCGCGCTTCCAGTGCCTGTTGGAGAGCATCGCCGACCGTCCGGCACAGCGGCTGAGCGAACTGAACCTGACCCCGGCCGCGGAACTCGCCCTGCTCTCCGACTGGGCCTGGACCCCGGGCTACGCGGTGACACCGGGCTGTTTCCCCGACCTGTTCGCCCAGCGAGCAGCCGAAACCCCGGACCGGCTCGCCGTCCACTGCGCCGGCCAGGAACTCACCTACGCCGAGCTCGACGCCGCGGCCAACCGGCTCGCCCGGCACCTGCGTGCGAACGGGCTCGGCCCGGAATCGACCGTCGGCGTCTGCCTCGAACGGAGCGTCGACGCGGTAGTCGCGCTGGTGGGCGTGCTGAAGTCCGGCGCGGCGTATGTCCCGTTCGATCCGGCCAACCCGCCCGACCGGCTCGCCTATCTCGTCGAGGACGCCCGCACCGCCGCCGTCGTCACCGAGGACCGCTACGCCGGGTTGTTCGCCGACACCGGCTGCCCCGTCGTCTCCCTCGATCAAACCGCGGATTCCTCTTCAGACAGTCCTTATTGGACAGTGGAACCGGACCATCTCGCCTACGTCATCTACACTTCCGGCTCGACCGGACGGCCGAAAGGCGTCCAGATCCAGCACGGCTCCTACGCCGAACACGCCCAGGTCATCGCGCGCGAGTACGGGATCACCGCGGCCGATCGGGTGCTCTCGCTCGCGTCGCTGGCCTTCGACGGTTCGCTGGAGCAGATCGGCGGCCCGCTGCTGGCCGGCGCGTCGGTGGTGCTGAGCGATCCGCTGTTCTGGGAACCGGAGGAACTCGCCGACCAGCTCGGCAGGCACCGGATCACCAGCGTCAACCTCACCCCGGCTTACTACCGCGAACTACTCGGCGTGCTCACGCCGCGCGATCCGCGGGTCGCGTGCCTGAAGATGGTGAACGTCGGCGCGGACGTCGTCACCACCGAAGACGCCCGGCGCTGGCGCGAACTGCAGTTGCCCGGGCGTTTCGTGGCCTGTTACGGCCCGACCGAGGCGACGATCTCGAGCACGCTGCAGTGGGCCGACGACGCCGATCTCGACGCGCCGACCCTGCCGATCGGCCGCCCGGTCGCCGCGACCGGTGCGTACGTGCTCGACCCCGCCGGACGCCCGGCTCCGGTCGGCGTCCCCGGCGAACTGCACCTCGGCGGCCTGCGCGTGGCGCGCGGCTACCTGCGCCGTCCCGCGCTGACCGCGGACAAGTTCGTGCCGGACCCGTACTCGACCGGCGCCCGGCTGTACCGCACCGGCGACCTCGCGCGCTTCCGCTCGGACGGGACCATCGAATTCCTCGGCAGGCTCGACCGGCAGGTGAAGATCCGCGGGTTCCGGATCGAACTCGGCGAGATCGAAGCCGTTCTCGACGCCCATCCCGCGGTGCGCGCGGCGGCTGTCGTGGTGAAAGACCTGCCGGAGCGAACCTTGGTCGCGTACGTCGTCGCGGCTTCCGGCGAGCCGGATTTCGCCGCGCTGCGGGCGAGCCTGCGGTCGCAACTGCCGGACTATCTCGTGCCGACGCAGTGGGTCGCGATGGCCGCGCTGCCGCTGACGCCGAGCAAGAAGGTGGACCGCGCTGCGCTGCCAGACCCGTCGGCCGGCGATGCGGTCCGAGCGGAACCGATCGCCGAGCCGTCCTCCGCGGTCGAACACGCGCTCGCCGACATCTGGCGGGAAGTGCTGCGGGTGGAGGAAATCAGCGTCCACGACGATTTCTTCCGCATCGGCGGGCATTCCCTGCTGGCCACCCGGGTGCTCGCGCGGATCCGGAAGAAGCTCGGCGTCCGCGTCTCCCTGCGAGACCTGTTCGCCGCTCGGACGGTCGCCGAACTGGCTGTGGTCATCGAGCAGGCCTGAAATCCATTGCTCCGCGGCGGGTGCCGGGGGAAGGTGTACCCGTGGAGACGGAATCGAGACAGGCATGCGTGGCTTCGCTGCTCGCGTTGGCGAACAGTCCGGCCTATCAGGACAGGATCGACGCCGGTTGGGGCCTGGCCCGCTTCGCTGAGGTCCCGGAGGCGCAACCGGCACTGGTGAACCTCGTGCGGGACGACAACGACACCGCCGTCACCTACGCGACCACGGAAGCCTTGCTCCGGCGCTTCGACGCTCTCGGCCTCCGGTTGGTGGCCACAGCCCTCGCGACAGCCGATCTGGACCACACAGACTGGATCTACCCGACGATCAGCGAGGTTTTGGGAATCAACTCCCGCGATCGCGACAAAGCCGCCGAAATGTGCGAGCCGCTCACGCACAGCAAGGACGAGGAGGTGCGGCGCGGCGCGACACACCTCCTCGAGGAAATCAAGAGCATCAGCCCGGTCCTCATCTCCAGGAGCCATCACCGAGCTCACCCCAGCGCACGCTGAACGTCCACCTCGGACAGAGCCCCACGACGCCGTCGGTGCCTCGAAACCCGTGCGCACCGGCAACTGCTCCCCCAACAACGCAACCACCCGCATCGCCAGGATCGCCATGGCACCTCACCCCAGCGCGCGCTGGACCTCCACATCGGACAGAGCCGCCACATACTCCGCCACCGCCTGATGCACCTCAGCCGCCAACAGCTCCACCGTCGACGCCTCGAACACCGTGCGCACCGGCAACTCCACCGGGAACCGCTCCCCCAGCAACGCGACCACCCGCGTCGCCAGCAGCGAATGCCCGCCCAGGTCGGCGAAGAAATCGTCGTGCACGCCGACCCGTTCGAGGTCCAGCAACTCCCGCCACACCTCGGCGACGGCTTCCTCGACCGGCGTGCGCGGCGCGACGAACTCCGTTGCCGACGCAGACGGCTCCGGCAGCGCCGCGCGGTCCACCTTGCCGTTGGGCGTGATCGGCAGCTCGTCGAGCCAGGACCACAACGAGGGCACCAAATGCGCGGGCAACCGGGCGAGCAGGAACTCCCGCAGTTCGGCCGCCGCGGGGCGCGAAGCCACCACGTGCGCCGCCAGGACCCGGTCGCCGTCGCGTTCGTGCGGCACCACCACGGCCGACCGCACTAGCGGATGTGCCGTCAGCGCCGCTTCCACCTCGCCTGGTTCCACCCGGAAACCCCGGATCTTGACCTGCTGGTCCAGCCGTCCGAAGAAGGCGAACGTCCCGTCCGGCCGGAGCGCGACCTCGTCGCCCGTGCGGTAGAGCCGTCCACCGCCGCCCGCCGGGTCGGGAACGAACCGTTCCGCCGTCAGCGCGGGGCGACGGAAATAGCCGCGCGCGACCCCGGGTCCGCCGAGCAGCAACTCGCCGCGCGCACCGGGCTCGACCGGCGCGCCGTCGGGATCGGTGACGTACGCGTGCGTGTTCGCGATCGGCTTGCCGATGGGAATCGGCCCGGCGGTGTCGGCGACCGTCATCCCGCGGTGCGCGCAAGCGAAAGTCGTGCACTCGGTCGGCCCATAGCCGTTGCTCATCTCGGCGCCGAGTTCTTCGATCACCCGCCGCGCCTGCACCGGCGGCACGACGTCGCCGCCCGCGATGACGTGCCGCACCCCGGCCAACGCGGTGACCCGGTCGTCCACCACGTGCCCGAACAGCCCGGAGCTGAGCCACACCGTGGTGACCCCGAACCGGCGCACCGCCTCCTCGATCGACGCCGCGGTCGGCACGCCCGGCGGCAGCACCGCCAGCGTCGCGCCGGTGGCGAGCGCGCCCCACAGCTCGAACGTCGAGACGTCGAAGCACAACGACGTGAGCAGCAAGAACACTTCTCCCGCACCGAAATCGGCAAAGCCGGAGCCGTGCACCAGCCGGACGACCCCACGATGGGTCACCTGGACGCCCTTCGGCAGACCGGTGGAGCCGGAGGTGTACATCTGGTAGATCAGGTTGTCCGGCACCACATTCGCGTCCGGCGGGGTGTCCGGCCAGCCGCTGAGGTCCGCTTCGTCGGCAAGAACGACTGTCGGCGCGGCCTGGACCCGGTCCGCGAGCGCCCGTTCGGTCACCGCGACGGTCGCGCCGGAGTCGCCGAGCATGAATGCGAGCCGCTCAGGCGGATAGCCCGGGTCGAGCGGGACATAATAGCCGCCCGCCTTGAGGATGCCGAGCATCGCGACCAGCAGCGTCGTCCCGCGCTCCAGGCACAGCGCGACCGGCGTCTCCGGACGGATTCCCCGCGCTCGCAACAGATGCGCGAACCGGTTGGCGCGCCGGTCCAGCTCGCCGTAGCCGAGCCGCTCGTCGCCGTACACCACGGCCGCGGCCTCCGGCGCCGCAGCGGCGTGCCGGGCGAACAGCTCGTGCACGCACAGGTCGGGCAGCGGCACGTCCTCGCCGCGTTCAGGCTGCAGGGTCATGAAGGCGTCCTCCCGCGTCGAACGGTTCCGACTGGAGCATGACCAGCAGCCGGCGCGCGGGCCAGAGACGAACGCGCAGAAATCCCCGCAGGGTCAGCGTTTCAGCGGCCGCCGGACCCCGAGCCACGCGCTCCAGCCGAACAATCCGGCCAGCAGCGCCGCCGACGCCGCCAGCAGCACCAGGTCGACCGGCAACGCGTCCGGGTCCAGCACGTCCGCCCGATGCGGCGCGACGATGCCCGCCCGGTCCTCGACGACGTCGACCTTCTCGCCGGTCTTCATCCGCGACTTCACCGACAGGTCATCGACCAGCAGCGTGCCGTCCGGCCGGTCGACCCGCGCGGTGCAGGCGGTGCCGCCCTTGACGCGATGGCATTCGGAGGACACCGCGATCGCGCGGTACCGATCGCCGGTCGCCGCGACGTAACCGACCGCCGTCACCCCGACGGACACGAGGTAGAAGCCGGTCAGCAGGAAACCGCCCACGAGGAACCAGCCGCGTCCGGAAAACATGAACACCGCCGACGTCGCGAGCGCGGCGAGCAGAACCCCGAAAAGCAAGCCCGCCGCGGCCGCCACCGAACTCGAGCTGACGAACCCCACCGCAGCCCCCGCGCCGAGCACCACCACCGCGAGCCAGCCCCACCCGGCACGCAGAGCGACGACCCGACCGCTCGCCGCAGCTTTTCCCGGGCCGGAATCCCTTGCCGCAGCGGGCTTTCTCGTGGACACGCGGGAATGATGACACGGCGGACCCGCCGCCGTACGCCGATCGCGGATTACCGGCGCGCGTGCTGCCCCTCGGCCGGAGCCCGGAAGAACGACCGCGCCGGCAGCAGCAAGCCCGCCAGCGACAGCACCACGAAGACCACCTGGTGCACGTGGTCCGTCCCCGGCGGCAGCCGGAACACCAGATGCGCCAGCCAGAACACCGGGTAGAACCACAACGCGAACCACGCCCACCGTTCCCCGGCACGGAACGGGAACACCGCGATCAGCCCGCCGAACAACCCGAGCCCGGCGGTGGCGAGCGCGTCGGTGCGGTAGAGCAGCGCGTCTCCGGCGGGCGGCGCGATGGCGACCACGATCCCGAACGCGAGGATTCCCGCGCTGACCACGGCGAGGGCGATCCAGCTGATCCGCATCGGCGAGCCACCGTTCATCCGGCGAATTTACTCCGCTTCCGCCGGTTTCGGCCCGCTCAGCCATAACTAACAAGACACCTGACGCACACCCCGCCCACCGGCTCCGGCCCGCTCAGCCGTCCCCCTCCGGCAGCGCGCAAGCCAGCCGACGCACCGCCTTCTTCACCGCCGCTACCGACATTCCGCGCTCGTGCCGTTGATTCTGGTACAGATCGGGCGCCAGCGGAGCCAGCAGCACGTCCGGCAACGCCTCGTCCTTCAACCCGGCCTCGCGAACCTGCGCCGCCACGAAAACCCGCCAGAACCCGTACGCCCCGGTCTGATACCGCCGGGCCCCGGTCTCCGCGCCCAGCGCCAGCGGCAAATGCCGCTCCAGCAAATCGATCATCGCGTCGTAAAACGCCACCAGCCGTTCCCGCGGCGCGGCGCCCGGTCCGAGCGGCGGCGGTCCGGACAGCATCGCTTCCTGCAGCCGCCGCTCGTGCTCATCGAGCAACGCGACCGCCACCGCGGCGACGCTGTCGTAGCGCCGGTACAGCGTCCCGCGTCCGACCCCGGCCGCCGCGGCCAGGTCGCCCATCGTGATGTCCGGGCCTCTCGTGGCGAACAGCTCCTCGGCCGCGGCGAGGATCCGCTGCCGGTTCGCCGCGGCGTCCGCCCGTTCGGTCACTGGCTTGCTGTTCACCCCGTCACTGTATCTGGACAGCGTGTCCGGATCGAGTACAGTCAGAAGTGGACACAGTGTCCACATAACTGATTGGGGGCAGCTTCATGCACTCGTTCACGCTCGCCGGCCGTACCGTGCGCCGGATCGGCTACGGGACCATGCAGCTCGCGGGGCCGAAAGCCATGGGCGAACCGGCCGATCCGGAGCGCGCCAAGGCCGCCGTCCGTGCCGCCGTCGACGCGGGGATCCGGCTGATCGACACATCCGGCTACTACGGGCCCGAGGTCGCGAACCGCCTGCTCGCCGAGGCGCTGCGGCCCTATCCGGAGGACCTGCTCATCGCCACCAAGGTCGGCGCGCGACGCAGCCCGGACGGCGGGTTCGTCGCCGACGCCGCGCCGGAAGCGGTCAAAGCGGCCGTCCGGGATAACCTCGCACAACTGGGCGTCGAACGGCTTCCGTTGGTGCACGCCAGGTTCATGCCGGACAGCACTGTCCCGTGGGCGGACACCGTCGGGGCGCTCGCCGAACTGCGCGACGAAGGACTGCTCGAACACGTCGGCGTCTCGAACGTCACCCTCGATTTGCTGGACCAGGCGCGCGCGGTCACGCCGATCGCGTCCGTCGAGAACGAGTACCACGTAGGACACGCCGGCGGCCGGGACGTCCTCGACGCGACCACCGCCGCCGGGATCCCGTATCTGGCGTTCCGTCCGCTCGGCAACGGAGCGTTGGCCGGAGGGGGCTCGCCGGTGGCCGAGCACGCCCGGAAGCTCGGCGTTTCGGCGGCGACGCTCGCCCTCGCCTGGCTCCTGGACCTCGCGCCCAACGTCGCCGTCATCCCCGGCACGAGCGACCCCGCCCACCTCGCCGACCTCGTCGCCGCGCAGGAACTCGCCCTGCCGTCCGGCGTTCGCGCCGCGCTCGACGAGGCATGACGATGGGCTGGATCGCCGTTTTCGCGGCCGGGCTGCTCGAAATCGCCTGGGCGCACAGCATCCGCCTGCCCGAGGGCTTCACCAAACTCGTCCCGACGCTCGTCTGCGGGGTGCTCACCGTCCTCGTGCTGTACGTGCTGAACGTCGGCATGAAGACGGTCCCGGTCGGCACGGCGTACGCGGTGTTCGTCGGGATCGGCGCGGTCGGCACCGCGGTCGTCGGCATCTTCTGGCTCCGCGAGCCGGTCAGCGCGGCGCGGATCCTCGCGCTCGCGCTGATCGTCGGCGGGGTCGTCCTGCTCCAGCTGACCTCCCGGACCGCGTGACAGCCGGGCCGGTCCCGCGAGCGACCGGCCCGGCCCCCGGAGTTCCGCGGCCCGGAACCGCTTAGGCCCATCGGGCGTCACCCGTCTGCCGGCATCGTCCACAGGCTGTCGCCATCCGTCATCCGCCCGTGTCCGCGGCGGCATCGAACGTGGCCCGGCGACCGGCGCGCGAACACCCCGCAGGAGCGGTTTCCTAGGCCAGAAGAGGCACGCCGGACCGCTCCCGCCAGCCCGCGAGTGAATTCCCGCGAACCGTCTTGTCCGGGGAAAAGAATCCTCGCTAGCCTCGGACGCAGAGGGAGAAAAGCCGAGCGCCTCGCGCCGAGACGAAGCGCGCCGGCACAGTTCGCCGCGTGACGGCCGGAAATTGCGGTCCAAAAGGGAGTACATGATGACGTCTGTTGCCCGTCCGGTTGCCCGCACCGCGTATCAGCAGTCGGTCGCCGACTACTGGAACGCCGAAAAGGATCCGGTCAACCTGCGCCTCGGCGACGTCGACGGGCTTTACCACCACCACTACGGCATCGGCGACTACGATCCGTCCGTCCTGGACGGACGCGGGGAAAAACGGGACAAGGCGATCATCGCCGAGATGCACCGGCTGGAGACCGCGCAGTCGCAGTTTCTGTTGCAGCACCTGGGAGACATCGATCCCACCGCCCGGCTGCTCGACGCCGGCTGCGGCCGCGGCGGCACGAGCGTGCAGGCGCACCAGCGGTTCGGCTGCCGGGTGGACGGCATCTCCATTTCCGAGCAGCAGGTCGATTTCGCCAATGAACAGGCCCGGCTGCGCGAAATCGACGATTCGGTGCGATTCCATCTCCGGAACATGCTCGACACCGGATTCGAAAGCGGCGATTTCGCCGGGATCTGGAACAACGAAAGCACGATGTACGTCGATCTGCACGAGCTGTTCGCCGAACACGCGCGGCAGCTCGCCCCCGGCGGGCGATTCGTGACCATCACCGGGTGCTACAACGACCTGACCGGCGGGCGTTCGCGCGCGGTAAGCCAGATCGACCAGCATTACATCTGCAATATCCACGCGCGCGGCGACTATTTCAAAGCGCTCGCCGCCAACGGTTTCGTCCCGATCAACGTCGTGGACCTGACCGAGGCGACCATCCCGTACTGGGAGCTGCGCGAGCAGTCGTCCGTCGCGACCGGCATCGAGGGGCCGTTCCTGACCGCCTACCGCGAGGGCAGCTTCCACTACCTGCTCATCGCCGCCGACCGCGTCTGAGCGGGCCGACATGTCCGGAATGGCAGCGGTCCGGCCCCACCCCGCGCTGGCTGGCCCGGCCGGGCTGGGGACCTCGGCGGCGCGGATCGCGGCCCAGTTCGCGCCGCCGCGCGGGACCGATCCGGCCTACGCGGAGCGGGAATGGGGCGACGGCAGCGCGTCGCCGCTGTACTGCCCGGTCGTGCGCCGCGTCGACGAACCGCTCGCCGAGGAGGTGGACCGGCGGCTCGTCGCGTGGGCGCGGGACTGCGGGTTCGAGGGCGAGGGGCTGGACCAGATCGCGCAGGCCACGTTCGGCAGGCTGGTGATGCTCGCCCACCCGGACACCTCCGACCCCGACCGGCTGCTGATCGCCGCGCAGCTCAACGCGGTGTGGTGGGCGGCGGACGACTACTACGCCGACGACAGCTCCCTCGGCGCCTCGCCGACCGAGCTCCCGCCGCGGCTGGCGCTCGTCATGGCCGCGATGGACCCGGTCGCGCCCGCGGGCGAGTTCTCCGAGCCGCTGGAGGAGGCGCTGCGGGCCGATCCGATCCGGGTCGGGTTCCGCTCCGCGGTCGACCATCTCGGCAGGCACGGTTCGCCGGTGCTGGTCCAGCGGGTCTGCTACTCGACCTTCGCGATGTTCGTCAGCTGGGACGCCTACGCCGCGTGGCGCCACACCGGCCGCTATCCGCCGGCCTGGGAGTACCTGGCGTCCCGCCAGCACGACAGCTTCTACACGTCGATGACGCTCGTCGACGCGGTCGGCGGGTACGAACTGCCCGCGCCGTTCTACTACGACCCGCGCGTGCGGGAGGCGATGATGCGCGCGGGCACCGCGACGGTCCTGGTCAACGACCTCCATTCGGTGGCCAAGGACGCGGCCGACGAGAACCCGGTCTGCAACATGGTGCTGCAGATCGCCGCCGACCGGGGCTGCCCGGTCTCCGAGGCGGTCGAGACCACGGTCGCGCTGCACAACCGGATGGTGCGCGAGTTCGAGGAGGGGCACCGCGCCCTGCTCTCGATCCCGTCGCCGGAACTGCAGCGCTTCCTCGCCGGCGTCCGCGACTGGATGGGCGGCGGCTTCGAATGGCACGCCACGAACCCTCGCTACCGATCCTGACCCGCACCCCTGATCCCAGGCTTCGCAACCCAGACAAGGTGGTTTCGCTGTGACTGTCACCGACCCGGTCGACTCCGCGGACGTGGAGGACCAGGAACCCTTGAGCCTAGGCCGCGCGGCGGCGCGGCAGCTGGCCACGACGACGAAGTCCGTGCCGCAGATGCAGGGCATCAGCACGCGGTGGCTGCTGAAGGTGCTGCCGTGGGTCGAGGTGTCCGCGGGCACGTACCGCGTCAACCGGCGGCTGTCCTACACCGTCGGCGACGGCCGGGTCACGTTCGTGACCAGCGGCTCCGAGGTCCGGGTCATCCCGCCGGAGCTCGGGGAGCTCGCGCCGCTGCGCGGATTCGAGGACGAGGAGGCGCTGGCCGAGCTCGCCGGCCGGTTCGAGCAGCGCGAATACCAGCCGGGCGACGTGCTGGCCGAATTCGGCAGCCGCGCCGACCAGGTGTTCCTCGTCGCGCACGGCAAGATCACGAAGGCGGGCGTCGGCGCCTACGGCGACCAGACCGTGCTCGGCACGCTCGTGGACGGCGACTACTTCGGCGAGAACGTGCTCACCACCTCGGACGGGATCTGGGAGTACACCGCCAAGGCGGTCACCGCCGCGACCGTGCTGACGTTGTCGCGCCAGGAATTCGAAGGCGTGCTGAACCGCTCGGACCCGCTGCGCGCGCACCTCGACGCCTTCGTCGCGGGCGGCGGCACGGCCCGTAACGAACACGGCGAGGCCGAGATCGCCCTCGCCGCGGGCCACGACGGCGAACCGCAGCTGCCGGGGACGTTCGTCGACTACGACACCTCCCCGCGCGAGTACGAGCTGAGCGTGGCGCAGACCGTGCTGCGGGTCCACAGCCGGGTCGCCGACCTCTACAGCGAACCGATGAACCAGACCGAGCAGCAGTTGCGGCTCACCGTCGAGGCGCTGCGGGAACGGCAAGAGCACGAACTCGTCAACAACCCCGATTTCGGCCTGCTGAACAACGCCGACTTCGACCAGCGCGTGCCCACCCGCACCGGCCCGCCGACGCCGGACGATTTCGACGAGCTGCTGTCGCTGGTGTGGAAGGACCCCGGGTTCTTCCTCGCGCACCCGAAGACGATCGCCGCGTTCGGGCGGGAATGCAGCAAGGCGGGCATCTACCCCGGTTCGGTCGACCTCGGCGGTCACCAGGTGCCCGCGTGGCGCGGCGTGCCGATCCTGCCGTGCAACAAGATCCCGGTCACCGAGACCCGCACCAGCTCGGTGCTGCTGATGCGGACCGGCGAACAGGCCCAGGGCGTCGTCGGGCTGCACCAGACCGGGCTGCCCGACGAGTACCAGCCGGGCCTCAACGTGCGGTTCATGGGCATCAACGAGCAGGCCATCCTGTCCTACCTGGTCTCGGCCTACTATTCCGCCGCCGTCCTCGTGCCGGACGCGCTCGCCGTGCTGGAAGCCGCCGAAATCGGCCGGGAGGGCTGAGCGCGGTGCCCGTCACGGAACAAACGGACCGACAGGAGCAGCTCTCCCTCGGCGTCAAGGCGGCCCGCACCCTCGCCACGACCACCAAGTCGCTGCCGCAGATGCGCTCGATCACCACGCGGTGGCTACTGTCGCAGCTGCCGTGGGTCGAGGTGCCCGGCGGCAGCTACCGGGTCAACCGGCGGCTCACCTACACCGTCGGCGACGGCAAGGTGAGTTTCTTCCAGACCGGAGCGCAGGTGCAGGTCGTCCCGCTCGAGCTCACCGAGATCGAGCTGCTGCGCGGCTTCGCCGACGAAACCGCCCTCGGGGCGCTGGCGGACGCGTTCGAACAACGCGAGTACGAGGCGGGCAGCACGCTCGTCACCGCCGGGCAGCCGCTGGACCAGCTCGTCCTCGTCGTGCACGGCAAGGTCACCCGGCACGGCGAGGGGCAGTACGGCGCGGAAACCCACCTCGGCACCGCGACCGACGGCGACCACTTCGGCGGCGAACTCCTCTCCGGGGACGACGCCACCTGGGGATTCACCGCCCGCGCCGCCACGAGGGTGGTCGCGCTGGCGCTGCCCGCCGGCTCGTACGCCCGGCTCAACGGCAGGCTCGACTCCCTGCGCGCGCACGTCGCGCAGGCCGTGTCCCAGCCGCGGAAACCGCAGAACCGCAAGGGCGAGGCGAACATCGACCTGTCCGCGGGTCACGACGGCGAACCGGTTCTGGCCGGGACGTACGTCGACTACGAGCCCTCGCCGCGCGAGTACGACCTCGCGGTGGCGCAGACGGTCCTGCGGGTGCACAACCGCGTCACCGATCTGTACAACGACCCGATGAACCAGTTCGAGCAGCAATTGCGGCTCACCGTCGAGGCGCTGCGCGAACGGCAGGAACACGAACTGGTCAACAACCCGGATTTCGGCCTGTTGCACAATGCCGATCTCAAATCCCGGATCACCACGCGCACCGGTCCGCCGACGCCGGGCGATCTGGACGAACTGCTCTGCCGGCGCCGCAAAACGCGCTTGTTCCTCGCACATCCGCGGGCGATAGCGGCGATCGGGCGCGAATGCACGAGGGCGGGCATTTACCCGGAGCCGGTCGTGGTGGACGGAAAACGCGTCACCGCGTGGCGCGGGGTCCCGATCCTGCCGTGCGACAAAATCCCGGTCACCGAGGCAGGCACCACGTCGGTGCTCGCGATGCGCACCGGGGAAGACGACGCGGGCGTCATCGGATTGCGGCCGAAAAATCTCGCCGACGAATACCGGCCGGGGTTGAATGTGCGGTTCATGGGCATCAACGACCGCGCGGTGTCGTCCTATTTGGTCAGTGCGTATCACTCCGTCGCGGTTCTGGTGCCGGACGCGCTGGGGATTCTCGACGATGTCGAGGTGGCGCGCGGCTGAGGTGCGCCGGTGCTCGCCGGAAGCGGGGTGCTTCCGGCGAGCATCGGTGTGTCAGCGGTAAATGTGCTTGCCTGGCAAGCGGACTCGGGCGTGAAGGGGGTCCGTGCTCGTCGCCTGAGCCGCCGCAAACGCTCGCCGGGTCAGCGGTAAATGTGCTTGTCCGGCAACCGAACCGTCGCGAAGCCGTTCGCGAAGTTCGCGTCCACCTGGGCCGACTCCTGGGCGTCGGGCATCGCGTTCTTGCACGTGATCCCCGGGCCGTGGCCGGACATCAGTTCCGAGCAGGGGCCCTCGTAGTGGTCGGGCAGGCCGAGGTTGTGGCCGATTTCGTGGGCGATGATCCTGGTCGGGTCGTTGCCCTCGGCGACCTGCTGGGTGTCGATGTAGATGTCGCCGTTGCCGTGGCCGTCGGTCTGGGTGTAGGAACCGCCGCCGGTGGTTTCGTGCATGATGATGGTCGCGGCGCCGCCGCCGTTGAGGTGCACATTGTGCACGGAGTTGTTCCAGTTCGCCGCGGCCTGGGTGGCCTCGGCCTGGTAGTCGGGCAGACCGCTGGCGTCGTAGTACAGCTCGACCGCGTCCAGCGGCGCGGCCGACGCCGTGCCGGCTCCGGTCAGCGGCAGCACCAAGGCGGCGGCCGCGCCGGCGGCCAGCCGGCCAAAGCGGTGCAGGGTCATGGTTTTTCCTCTCCGCACAAGGGTTTCCTGGACAGGGGTCAGCTTCCGATCTGCTGCTGGATCCACGACATGTACTGGGCGATGCCGGTGTAGAGGGTGGTGGTGGCGCATTCGCCGCCGTTGTCGCCGGGGCCGTGGGTTTCGCCTACCAGCGTCCAGTTCCCGGTGGTGCCGACGATCGCCGGGCCGCCCGAATCGCCGTGGCAGGCCGAATGCGAGTAGTCGCCGGAGATGCAGACGTCGCCCGAACCGCCGCCGCCCTCCGCGCAGGCACTGCTGTCGAGGACCTGAAGGTCGATCTGCTGCAGGGTTTGCGGCGTCTGGCAGTTGGGCCAGCTCGTGCAGCCCCAGCCGAGCAGCCGCGCGCCCGTGCCCGGCGACGGGTTGCTCTGCGCCATCGCGACCGGTGCGGACTGGGCGGGCTGGCTCAGGTGCATCATCGTGAGATCGGTGCCCGGATTGGTGATCACGTTGTCGATCTGGCCGACTTCGCCGGAGTTGATGTCGGTGGAACCGATCCGCGCCTGCGAGGCCTGGCCGCAGTGGTGCGCGGTGATGATCCACTGGGGCGCGACGAGGCTTCCGCCGCAGCCGTTGTCCAGGGACACCATGAACGAGTAGGTTTCGGTGGCGTCGCTGCCTCCGATGATGGCCGGCTGCGCCGCGACCGCCGGTGCGGCCACTCCGAACAAGAGGGCGGCCGCGCCCATCATCGTCAGCAAAATTTTCCGCATCGCTTTCCCTTCCATAGCAGCCAATCCCGCCGATCGCGGGAGTGGAGTTCGGCCGGGATACGGCCGGGGACGACTTCGCGGGCGCCGGGCCCGCGACGGAAACCACAGAGTCCCAGGGCCGCCGGAGTCCGAACACCGTCGAAAGGAGGGATACGACCGGACCTCGAACCGTGCGCGGCGGCACGAACCTCGATTACCGGCATGAACCGAACGCGGAATAAGCTGTTCCGGTTCGGTGTCCGCGCTGTTCAACGAGCCGCTAATGGTTCGGATGCGGCAAGTTCCGTTGAGCGGACGCCGCGACTCACTGACCAGCAAAGCCGAACGGGATTCGCGACTTTCGTGGGTATAAGAGATTGCCAAGCGTCCCTAAACTGCGAATTGCGCACGCATTCGCTGACCGCAGTGCGCCATCGTCCTATTCGCAAGAAACGGAGATGTGCATGATCCCAGCACTCAGTCAAAGACACGGCGGACGCGGCGGTATCGCCTTCGCCGCGGCGGTTCTGGCCGCTGGATCAGTTTTCGCCGCCTCGGGCGTCGCGACCGCCCAGCCCTCGGCGGCCCCGCTGAACGCGAGAGCCGCGACCGCCATGTCCGCCAGCCTCGTGAAATCGCTCGGCGACCGCACCGTCGGCTCGTTCTACGACCAGGCCAGTTCGCGGCTGACAGTCACCGTCACCGACCAGGCCGCCGCCGACCAGGTCCGCGCGGCGGGCGCGACGCCGAAGTTCGTGAAATACCGTGCGTCCCAACTGAAAGCCGTCACCGCGGAACTGGCCCGCACAGCGAGCGTCCCCGGAACCGCGTGGCGTGTCGACCCGCGGACCGGACAGGTGCTCGTCACCGCAGATTCGACGGTCACCGGAGCCAAGCTCTCCCAGGTGACCAACGCCGTCCACCGCTTCGGCGACAAGGCCCGTTTCGCGCAGACGAAGGGCAAACTGCGCCCGCTGATCAGCGGCGGCGACGCGATCTGGGGCCAGGGCCTGCGCTGCTCGCTCGGCTTCAACGTGCACACCTCGAGCGGCCAGGCCGCCATCCTGACCGCCGGACACTGCGGCGTGGCCACCAACGACTGGTGGGCCGACCAGAGCAACTCGCAGCACATCGCCACGACGTCCGCCGCAAACTTCCCGGGCACCGACTACTCGTACGCCACCTACGACGCCGGCGTGGACGCCCCGAGCGCCGTGAACACCGGCCAGCAAATCACCGCAGCGGGCGACGCGACCGTAGGCGAAACCGTCACCCGAAGCGGCTCGACCACCGGCGTACACGACGGCCAGGTCACCGCGCTCGACGCCACGGTGAACTACCAGGAAGGCAGCGTGAGCGGCCTGATCGACACCACAGTCTGCGCAGAACCCGGCGACAGCGGCGGCTCGCTGTTCGACGGAGCCACCGCACTGGGCCTCACCTCAGGCGGCAGCGGAGACTGCAACTCCGGCGGAGAAACCTTCTTCCAGCCAGTCCCCGCAGCACTGAGCGCCTACGGATTGGTTCTTCCGTAAGGCTAACTCCCCTTTTCAGGTACGTGAGGGGAACCCTGAAGGAATCTGATTCCCTCAGGGTTCCCCTCACGTACCGCAACCGATGCACCCACCGAAGCAAGGCACCCACAGCCCCGCAACCCCGATACACAGCCAAAAACACGGCGCGGGGGTGCTTGTCAAGGCATCTTTCCCGCCTTGACAAGCACCCCCGCGCCGTAGTCACAATCAAGCTGAGGGGTGGTGGGCCCCACAGAGGGCGCAATGTCGCCGCCAGGCGACGAGCCGCCCGAGATTACTCAGCCGCCATCCTCTCCCGAAGAGAACGAGGCCGCATATCCGTCCACACCTCGTCCACATGCCGCATGCACTCCTCCCGGCTCCCCTTCATCCCATCCCCCCGCCACCCAGCCGGAACCTCCTTGTCCGCAGGCCACAACGAATACTGCTCCTCGTCGTTAACCAAAACCTGAAACACATCCTCGTCATCCATCACATCGTCCTTTCCTGACATTCACTGACCAGAAGACTCTTCAAGCTCACGAACCCGAGGCGCAGCAGGCAACCCCCGCAAAGTCCGACTGAATGTCGTCACCAAAGTGACCACCGCAATAGACCCAGTACAAGTCAACACAGCAGCCACCGCAGGCAACGCCTCCACCAACCACCCGCCCAACGCAGGCCCGGCAGCAGCAGCCAACCCACCAGTCACCCCGAGAACTCCCCCGAGCCGCCCGCGCAACCCGTCCGGAGTGGACAGCAACTGATAAGTAGCAATAGCAGTATTAGCCGCAGGAGGCAAAAACGCAACAGCCGCGAACAACGCCCCCATCACATATCCATTATGGACGAACACGGCAAGCGGCGTCAGCACAGTCAACGCCCAAAACACCCCAGTGACCAACCCGTAAGCACTAACCCACCGATGCAGATAAGGCGCGGCCAACGACCCGAGAATCCCCCCAGCCCCCAACATCGCCGCCATCACGCCAATCTCCCCCGACGGCACCCCCCGCTCATTGGCCAGCACAATAATTACCAAATAATAAGCGGAAAAGAACAGATTCAAACTGACCACGCACAACACCGTCGCCCGCAACGGCGGCCGAGTCCACACCCACCGAATCCCCTCGACGATCTCCCGCCCCAGATGCCTGGCCGGAGCGTCGTCGGCCCGCTCGGGTCCCCTTGGCAACCGCACGAACAACAACGACACAAACGCAAAGACATGCGCGACCACGTCGAAGAGGAACGGCACCGCCCGCCCCACCGCGAAGAGAAAGCCACCAAGCGCAGTCCCGGACAACTGCCCCGCACTAGTCCGCGCAGCATTCATCGCCACCGCCGAAGGAACCTGCTCCTCCACCACCAGCCGCGGCAAACTGGCTTCCTCCGCCGGCTCGAACAAGGCCCGGCTCAACCCCATCACGACGGCCACCGCGACAAGCATCCACACCTCGGCAACGCCCGAATACAACGCGAGCACCAACCCGCCCGCCGCGACCGCCTGCGCCGCTTCGCACCCGAGCATGATCCGCTTGCGAGGCCACCGATCCACCAACGCCCCCGCAGGCAACCCGGCGACCAGCTGACTGATCGCGACCGCCCCGAGCACCAGCCCCGACTGCGCCGCCGACCCGGTGAGCGCGAGCACCAGCAGCGGAAATGCGATGGTGGTCGTGCTGAACCCGGCCTCGGAGACGACCTGGCCGGTCCAGAGAAGCCGATAGTCGCGATTGCCCGCTATCCCGCTCATGCTCCGCCTCCCGAAGCTCCCTGTGGACGAACCGCGCTCGCGCCCGCTGCAACGGAGGGCTCCCGCCGCGGCCAGCCGTCGTGCCCGGCTATTCGGCTCATCCCTCGGCCCTCCCGACAATCAGCGACAACAGCGGGCACGGCAGACCGAGCCTCGCAACAGTCCTCGGGGACAAGCCCGCTCGTGCCCCGGCGATCAGCGCGCACCACACCCGCGGAACCGGCCCGGCAAGGGCGCGTGCTTGGAGACCCGCTCACGACCCGCCACCCCGGCAATCCGCCGCAATGGCCCGCAAGACACCCACCGAACCGGACGCTGCGAGCCATCCCGCGGAATCCGCGCGGCAACGTCCCCTGCCCGGACAGCCGCTCACCCCGCACCGCCCCGGCGACCTGCCGCGACAGTCAGCAAAACGCCCGCGGAACCGGCCTGGCAGCGGCCCATCCCCGGAGAGCCGACCATGCCGCAAGACCCGGCAATCCGGCGCAACAGTCCGCACCGCTCCCGCGGAACTGGCGCGGCAACAGCCCTCGTGGGCAAGCCCGCTCATGCCCCGCCGATCAGCACACACCACACCCACGGAACCGGCGCGGCAACAGCCCTCGTGGGCAAGCCCGCTCAGCGCCCGGCAACCAGCGCGCACCACACCCGCGAAACCGGCCCGGCGATAGCCCCTGTCCGGACATCCGCGCGTGCCGCACCACCCCGGCAACCCCGCAGCAACAGCCCGCAACACACCCACGGAATCCGCGCGGCAACAGCCCCTGCCCGGCAACCCGCTCATGCCTCCCCACCCCGGCAATCCCCCGCAATAGCCCGCAACGCCTCCGCGAACCCCGCCGCCACTCCGGTCACCGTCTCCCGCGCATGCTGGTCCGGCTGGTAGTACCAGGAAAACTCCAACTGCCCCTCCCGCACCCCGCCGACGACCTCCAGTGCGTGCGGCGACCGGTTCGCCGGGTCCTGGTCTCGGCCGAGCGGCGGGAGTGAGCGCCGGAACAGTCCGTCGCCCGGGGCGGTGTTCTCGCCTTGGCCCAGATAGTTGAAGGCGACCCGCGGCGTGCTCCGGCCCAGGTCGGGGAAACGGAAGCACCGTAAGACCCCATGCCCGAAGCCATTTCCTGGCACGGCGCGCAGCTGGCGCCGGACGGACTTGACCTGGGTTCGCCAGGTTGCGGCCGGGTCGACTGTCAGGGCGACCGGGAATACGGTCGTGAACCAGCCGACCGTCCGGGTCAGGTCGACGTCGTCCAGGATCTCCTCCCGGCCATGGCCTTCCAGGTCGATCGCTACCGCCGGGTCGCCGGTCCAGCGGGTGAGCGTCCAGGCCAGAGCGGTCAGCAGGACATCGTTGATCCGCGTTCGGTAGGCACCGGGCGCGAGGTGCAACAGGGCATCGGTGTCACGTTCGCCGACGCGGATCGACACCGATTCCTGGGGCTCCGGAGTTGCGCCCACCCGGTCGACGGGGATCTCGCAGCCGGGCAGGTCGCGGGCCCAGTGCGGGCGTTCGGCGTCCAGTGCACCGGATTCCGCGAACTCCCGCAGGCGGTGTGCCCAGGCCCGGAAGGACGTCGTCTTCGCGCCCAGATCGGGCTTTTCCCCGGCTTCGATCTGCCGGTATGCCCGTTCCAGATCCTCCAGCAGGATCCCCCACGAGACCGCGTCGACCACGAGGTGGTGTGCAACCAGGAAGAGGCACGGGTTCTCAGCGGAATCCGACAGGAGAGCACGCAGGTGCGGAGGCTGGGCCAGGTCGAAGCTCGCCTGCGCGTCGTCGGCAGCCCGCTCCAGGTCCACAGTGGACACTCGGCGCAGGACGGAGCCGGAGTTGACTGGGTCGTTGTGCTGGATCCAGCCCTCGGCGGTCCGCTCGAAGCGCAGACGGAGCGCATCATGGTGAGCTACCAGCGCATCGACGGCCTGGCGCAGCACTTCCTCGTCGACCGGACCGTTCAGCTCGATCAGCACGGATTGGTTGAAGTGCGCGGGGTTGACCGGCGAAGCATCCAGGAACCACCGCTGGATCGGGGTCAGCGGAACGGCCCCGACCACGGCCTCGCGATCGTCCTCGGCCGAATCGGCGGGCTGGACCACTCGTGCCAACTCGGCGACCGTTTGATGCGTGAACAGGTCCTTCGAGCGCATCGCCAGCCCAGCCTGCCGGGCGCGGTGCACGACTTGGATGCTGAGCAGGGAGTCCCCGCCGAGTTCGAAGAAGTTGTCCGCGGTGCCGACCTGCGGAATCCCCAGCACCTCGGCCCACACGTTCGCCAGCAGTCCTTCCGAATCAGTGCTCGGGGCGACGTACTCGGCGGTCTGCAGGGCCGACAGGTCCGGCGCGGGCAGGGCAGCGCGGTCGATTTTCCCGTTGGGGCTCACGGGGACCGAGTCGAGCGGCACGAACACCGAGGGGATCAGGTAGTCCGGCAGCGTCTCGCCCAGGAAGGAGCGCAGTTCGGCGGTTTCGCCCACCACATAGGCGACCAAACGCTTGTGCCCGTGAGCTTCCCGAGCCACAACGACGGCCTCGTGCACCGCCGGGTGCCGGCGCAAGGCGGACTCGATTTCGCCGAGTTCCACCCGGAAGCCGCGGATCTTGACCTGGTCGTCCACCCGCCCGGCGAACTCCAGGTCGCCCGACGCGGTCAGCCGGACCACGTCGCCGGTGCGGTACATCCGCGAGCCGGGCGGGCCGTACGGGTCGGCGACGAACCGGTCGGCGGTCAGGCCGGGGCGGGACAGGTAGCCGCGCGCCAGGCCGATGCTGCGGACGTACAGCTCGCCCGCCGACCCGATCGGCACCTCGCGCAAGCCCGCGTCCAGCACGTGCACTTCGGTGTTTCGGATCGGTTTGCCGATCGGCAATGTCCCGCCCGGCGACAGCGGTTCGCTCCACGAGGTCACGACGGTGGTCTCGGTCGGTCCGTAGGCGTTGATCATCCGTCGTCCCCGCGCCCAGCGGGAGACCAGCTCATCCGGGCAGACATCCCCGCCGACGACGATGGTCCGCAGGTCCGGCAGCGCCGCCTCGGGCACGGTCGCCAGCGCGACGGGCGGGAACTGCGCATGCGTGATCCGGTACTCCGCCAGCACTTCGGCCAGTTGCGTGCCGAGCAGCGGGCCCTCCGGCGGCACGACGAGCGCGGCGCCGGCGGGCAGGGTCATGCAGAGTTCCGAGACCGACGCGTCGAAGCTGGGCGAGTTGAACGCCAGCACCCGGTCGCCCGGCCGGATCCGGAAATGCTCGATCTCGGCGGCGGCGAAGGACGCCAGGCCCTTGTTCGGGACAACGACGCCCTTGGGCCGCCCGGTCGAACCCGAGGTGTAGATGACATACGCCGGTTGGTCGGGGTCGACGGGGACATCGAGGTTCGTGTCCGCGTACCGCCCGGCGTCGAGTTCGCCGTCCACGACGAAGACCGGGTCGGCGTCGCGCAGCATGAACTCGATGCGTTCGGCGGGATAGCCCGGGTCGACCGGCAGGAACGCGGCCCCGGTCTTCGCCACCGCCAGTTCCGCGAGGATGAGCGCAGTCGAGCGCGGCAGCCGGACGGCGACGATCCCTTCCGGCGCGGCGCCCCGGTCGACGAGCAGCCTCGCCAGCTGGTTCGCCCGCGCGTTCAGCTCGGCGAAGGTGATTTCTCCGGCAGCCGAAAGCAAAGCCGGTGCGTCGGGCGTCCGCGCGACTTGGGCTTCGAACAGTTGCGCCACCGACGCCGGCGGGACGGCCACGGCGGTGTCGTTCCAGGCCCGCAACTGGTCCAACTCGGCTCGCGGCAGCAGCGGCAAGCCGGACATCGGCTGGTCCGGCAGCGCGGCGAGAACGGTCAGCGCGGTCAGCAACCGGTCGGCGAGCCGCTCGATCGTCGCGGCGTCGAACAGGCCGGTGGCGTAGTTGATCGCGGCGTGCAGCGACCCGCCGTCCTCCTCGAATTGCACGAGCAGGTCGAAGGTCGCGGTCGTCGCGGGCAGGGCGACTTCCTCGGCGATCAGCGCGCCGCCGCCCGGCCGGTCGCCGGTGTTCTGCAGCACGACCATCGCCTGGAACAGCGGGGTCCGGCTCGGGTCGCGGACCGGCTGAGCCGCGTCCACCACGCGTTCGAACGGCACGTCCTGGTGGGCGAACGCGTCGAGCACTGTGTCGCGGACGCTGCCGAGGAACTCCCGGAACGACCCGCGTGAGTCCACTGTGGACCGCAGGACCAGCGTGTTGACGAAGAACCCGATCAGGCGTTCCAGTTCGGCCCGCTCGCGTCCGGCGGTCACCGTGCCGACCGCGACGTCCTCCTGTCCGCACCACCGCGCCAGCACGACCTGGAAGGCCGCGACGAGCGTCATGAACAGGGTGCCGTGCTGTGCGCCGGCGAGTTCGCGCAGGTTCGCGGCGACCTCGGCGGGGATGTCGAAGCCGAACCACTCCCCTTCATTCCTGCGGACCGCGGGGCGCGGCCGGTCGGTGGGCAGTTCGAGCGGGGCGAGCCCGGCGAGGCGGTCCCGCCAGTGGTCCAGCTGCTCGTCCAGGTCGGGGCTGTCGAGGAAGTCCCGTTGCCAGGCAGCGAAATCCGCGTACTGTACCGGCAGCTCGGGCAGCTGCGGCTCCTCGTCACGGAGGTAGGCGGAGTAGCAGGTCTTCAGTTCGGCGGCCAGGATTCCGGCGGACCAGCCGTCGGTGACGATGTGGTGCACCACCAGCAGCAGAACGTGATCGCCGGATTCCTCCCGGAACAACCGGGCGCGCAGCAGCGGGCCGGTACGCAGGTCGAACGGCCGGAGTGCTTCGCGCACCAAGGTTTCCTCGGAGAAGTCCGCCACCGGGAGGTCGATCGGTGCGGGTTCGTGGACGATCTGCACGGCGTGACCGTCGATCGCGTCGAAGGTGGTGCGGAGCGATTCGTGCCGGGCGACAACCGTGTTCAGCGCCTTTCGCAAGGCTGCGATGTCGAGTTCGCCGCGCAAGCGCAAAGCGGTGGGAGAAATGTATTCCAGACCGCCGGGTTCGAATTCGTCCAGGAACCACAAGCGTTGCTGAGCGAACGACAACGGCAGCGCACCGTCCCGCGCCACCACCGGGATCGCCTCCGCGGCAGCCTGCTCAACCGGGAGTTCGGCGGCGAACTGGCTGAGCGTCGGCGCGGAGAACAGCATCCGCGGCGACACCTCGACCCCGAACTCCGCACGCACCCGCGACGTGATCCGCATGCTGAGGATCGAATCGCCGCCCAGTTCGAAGAAACTGTCGTCGGCGCCCACGCGGTCGATTCCCAAGACGTCGGCCCAGATCGCGGCGAGCCGCTGCTCCGCGGCAGTGCGCGGCGCGACGTACTCGGCGGTTCCGGTACGGCCGGGGGCGGGCAGCGCACGCCGGTCGAGCTTCCCGTTCCGGTTGAGCGGGAGCGCGTCCAGCGGCACGAACGCCGACGGGACCAGGTGCTCCGGCAGCCGTTCGCGTGTCCATTCGCGCAAGCCCTGCGCTTCGCCCACCACGTACGCGACGAGGCGGCCTTCGCGGGCGATGACGGTGACGTCGGCGATCGCCGGATGCCGTCGCAGGACGGTCTCGATCTCGCCCGGTTCGACGCGGAACCCGCGGATCTTGACCTGGTCGTCGACGCGGCCGAGGTAGTCGAGCGAGCCGTCGGCGGTCCAGCGGACTTGGTCGCCGGTGCGGTACATCCGCTCCCCCGGCGGGCCGAACGGATCCGCGACGAACCGGTCCGCGGTCAGGCCCGGCCGGCCGAGGTAGCCGCGCGCGAGCTGCGGTCCGGCGAGGAACAGCTCGCCGGGCAGGCCGGGCGGCACGGGTTCGCCGGTGTCGCCGAGGACGTACGCGCGGAAGTTGACTAGCGGACGGCCGATCAGCGGCTGGTCGCCGGTCACCGGCGCGTGGATCGAGTCGACGGTCGCTTCCGTGGGCCCGTAGTAGTTGTGCCCGGTGACGTCCGCGGCGGCCAGCTGCCGCCACAGCGTTTCGGTGGCTGCCTCGCCGCCGGTGATCACCGTGCGGGGACGGACCTCGCCGGTCGCCAGCCCGGCGTCCAGCAGCTGCTGGAGGTAGGCCGGGGTGAGGTCGAGCAGGTTGAGCCCGTGCGCGCGGACGGCCCGCACCAGGGCGCGCGGATCGAGCCGGGTGTCGTCGTCCAGCACGTGCAGCTCATGGCCGTCGAACATCGCCAGCAGCGGTTCCCACGACGCGTCGAAGGCCAGCGACGCCGTGAGCGCCACCCGCTCCCGCCCGCGGTCGAGGAAGACTGCGCGGTGCGCGACCAGCAGGTTCACCAGCGCGCGGTGCTCAACGACGACGCCCTTCGGCTTGCCGGTCGAGCCCGAGGTGTAGATGACGTAGGCGGCGGTGTCCGCGTCCGGCCGCTTCGAGCGGGGCGCTGGCGGCGCGTAGCTCTCGTCGGGCCGGCCCAGGACGACCACTGGGCGCGCGTCGTCGAGCAGGAAGCGGACGCGTTCCTCCGGCAGGTCCGCGTCGATCGGCAAATACACCGCGCCTGCCTTGAAAATCGCCAGGACCGCGATGACGGCTTCGGCCGACCGCGGCAGCATGACAGCCACCACGCGCTCCGGTCCGGCACCCCGCTCGATCAGCTCCTCCGCCAGCCGCGTGGCGCGGGCGTCGACCTCCGCGTAGTCCAGGACGGTGTCGTGGAAGACCAGCGCGGTCTCGTGCGGCATTCGCGCGACGGTCGCGTCGAACACGTCCAACACTGTCTCCGCAGAAAGGTCGGCGATGTCGCCGTGTCCCAGAGCCAGCACCTGGTTGCGCTCGTCGGCGGTGAGCGGCGAGAGCGAGCCGACGCGCCGCTCCGGGTCGGCGGCGATCGCGCGCACCAGCTGCGCGAGGTGGCCAGCGAGCCGGTGCGCCGTCGCAGCGTCGAACAGCTTCGGGTCGTAGGAGAGTTCGAGCCCGAGCCGGTCGTGGAGATAGGCGGTGAGGTTCAGCGGATAGCTCGTGGTGTCCAGCGATTCGACGTCCAGCACGCGGACGCCGTCCTGACCGCTGTCTTCGATCGGGTAGTTCTCGAAGACCACCACACTGTCGAACAACGCCGCACCCGCCGGCACCCCGGTGAACGTCTGCAGCTGCGAGAGTGCCAGGAAGTCGTACCGGCGCGCGTCCGCCTGCTCGGCCTGGATCGCGCGCAGCCATTCGGCGGCCGACTGTCCATTCCGGACTTCCACCCGGGTCGGGACGGTGTTGATGAACATCCCGATCATCGCTTCGACGCCGGGGAGCTCGGGCGGTCGCCCGGAAACCGTGGTGCCGAACAAGACGTCCGGCTCGCCGCTGTAGCGCGCGAGCAGCAGCGCCCACGCCCCCTGCACGACCGAGTTCACCGTCAGCGCGGCGGTTTTCGCCATCTCGCGCAGTGCCGCGGACTCCCCCTCGGACAGCTCGACCAGCACCGTCGCACCGGATTCCGCTCGGTGCGCCTCGGCGGGACGACGGTCGTACGGAAGTGGCGTCGGCGCGGCGAAACCGTCGAGCATGTCGCGCCAGTGCTCCTCCGCCTCGGCCCGGTCCTGTCCGGCAAGCCAGGCGAGGTAGTCACGGAACGGCCGCCGCGGGGTCAGTTTCGCTGGCGTGCCTTGGACGATCGCCGTGTACTGCTCGCACACCTCGCCGAAGACCTGGGCGGTGCTCCAGCCGTCCAGCAGGACGTGGTGCGAGGTCCAGAGCAACTGCACCTCGTCGTCCGCGACGCGGGCGATCTCCAGACGCATCAACGGCGGGGTCGTCAGATCCATCCCCGCGGCCAGATCGGCTTCGAGCAGTTTCGCCAGCTCAGCCTGCTGGTCTTCGGGCGCGAGGCCGCGCCAGTCGTGTTGGCCGACCGGCACCTGGACCCCGCGATGGACGCGCTGCACCGGCTCGTCGACGCCGTCCCACGCCGTGCTGCTGCGCAGGATCGGTGTCCGGTCCACCACGCGCTGCCACGCCTCGGCCAGCGCACGCGGGTCGCGGACGCCGCCCAGCCGCAGCCGGAACTGGTCGAAGTACGCGCTCGACCCGGTGTCGACCAGGCTGTGGAAGACCATGCCCGCCTGCAGCGCGGTCAGCGGGTAGATGTCCTCGACCTCGCGGCCGTCCCCGGCCAGCCGGTCCACCGTCGCCTGGTCGAGCCGGGCGAGCGGGAAGTCCGACGGCGTGCGGCCGCCCGCTCCGGCGCAGTGCGCGATGATTTCCCGCAGCGCTTCGACGGTCGCTTCGGCCAGACCGCGAACGGTCGCCTCCTCGTGCACCTCGGCGGAGTATTCCCAGGTCAGGTGCAGTTCGCCGGATTCGACTACGCCGACGACGTCCAGCAGGTACGGGCGGATGCTGTCCGGAGCGGAATCGTGGCCGAGGCTTTCCCCGCGGCCTCGGTAGAGCCCGTCCTCGGCGGTTCCGACGTCCCAGCGGCCGTGGTAGTTGAAGGAGATCTGCGGTGTCGGGTCGTTCCGCAGCGGCGACTCGGTCAGGTAGCGCAGTGCCTCGTAGCCGACGCCCTTGTTCGGGATGGCGCGCAGTTGTTCCTTGACCGACTTGAGGATCGCGTCCCAGCCCTCGCCCGGCACGGTCAGCGCGACCGGGTACTGCGCGGTGAACCAGCCGATCGTCCTGGACAGATCGAGCGGCACGGTGAGGTCTTCCCGGCCGTGGCCTTCCATCTCAAGCACTACCTGCGACCGGCCGGTCCAGCGCGCCAGCACGCGGGCGAGGGCGCTGAGCAGGACGTCGTTGACCTCGGTCCGGTACGCGCCGGGCACGTCTTGCAGCAGCGCGGAAGTTTCGGCCCGGCCCAGGGAAACCGACACCGATCGCGCCGACTCCGCGGTGTTGCGGCCGGAGCGGTCGACCGGCAGTCCGGTCTCGACGCCGCGCAGCACGCTCCCCCAGTACTCGGCCTCGCCGTCGAGCCCGCCGGAGCGGACGTGGTCGGCGAGCGTCCTCGCCCAGTGGGTGAACGAGCTGCCCGCCGTTTCCAGCGATTCGCCTTGGTAGGCGTGTTCGAGGTCGTCCAGCAGGACGCGCCAGGACACGCCGTCCATGACGAGATGGTGCGCGGTAAGGAACAGTTGCGGCGAGCGGTCGCGGAAGGTGAACAGGACCACGCGCCACACCGGGCCGTTCGCAAGGTCCAAAGAGGTCTGGGCGCGTTCTGCCTCCGCGTGCATCGCGGCCTCGACGTCGTCTACTTCAGACAGATCGGCGTGCCGCAGAATGTCCGCCGGTTCGGTGGCAGCCGGTTCTTGCTGCCAGGTTTCGTCCACTTCGGAGAACCGCATCCGCAACGCAGCATGACGAGCGGTGGCTTCAGCGATCGCGGCGGTCAGCCGTGGAACGTCTACTGAGGACAGTACAAGGTGGACGGACATGGTCAGCCGCCATGGCTCGTCCAGATGCGCGAAGAGCCACGACTGGATCGGGCCGAGCGGTGCGGGTCCGGTCTGTTCCGGCGCTGGAGCGACCGGTCCGCCGGTGGTGACGACGCGGCCCAGCTCAGCGATTGTCTGGTGCTGGAAAAGATCCTTCGAGGACATCGTCAGCCCGGCCTGACGAGCGCGCGACACGACCTGGATGCTGAGGATCGAGTCGCCGCCGAGACCGAAGAAGTTGTCCTCGACGCCGACCTCGTCCACCCCGAGCACCGCCGACCAGACCTCGGCGAGCACGATCTCGATCTCGGTACGCGGGGCCACGTAACGGTTTTCGACCCGCGCACCAGGAGCGGGCAGCGCGCGGTGGTCGAGCTTCCCGTTCGCGTTGAGCGGCAGTTCGTCCAGCGCGACGAACACCGCCGGGATCATGTGCGCGGGCAGCGACCGGGCGAGGAATTCGCGCAGCACCGTGGTTCCCGGCACGGTCCCGGTCAGGTACGCGACCAGCCGCCGGGCGTCGCCGGTCCCGTGCGCGACAGCCACCGCGCCGGTCACGTCCGGATGCGCCGACAGCGCCGCCTCGACCTCGCCCAGTTCGATCCGGAACCCGCGGATCTTGACCTGGTGATCCGCCCGGCCCCGGTAGGCGAGTTCGCCGTCCGGGGTCCAGCACAGCAGGTCGCCGGTGCGGTACATCCGGGTGCCCGGCTCGCCGAACGGGTCGGCGACGAAGCGGGACGCGGTGAGGCCCGGCCGGTTCAGGTAGCCGCGCGCCAGGCCCGCGCCCGCGACGTACAGCTCGCCGGTGACGCCGGGCGGAACCGGTTCGAGGCAGGCGTCGAGGACGTAGGCGCGCAGGTCCGGAATCGGCACGCCGACGGTCGCGCGGTCGTCGAGCACCCGGTACGTGACGTGCACGGTGGTCTCGGTGATGCCGTACATGTTGACCAGCTGCGGTCCGTCCTGATGCCGCCGTCGCCATTCCTCCAGGCGCACCGGATCCAGGGCCTCGCCGCCGAAAATCACGTACCGCAGGCTCAACGGCGCGGACGGCAGCGAGCCGAGCCGGTAGAACGCCGACGGCGTCTGGTTGAGCACGGTCACCTGCTGTTCGGCCAGCAGCGTCAGGAATTCCTCCGGCGACCGGACCGTCTCGGACGGGACCACCACGAGGCGCCCGCCGTGCAGCAGGGCTCCCCAGAGTTCCCAGACCGAGAAGTCGAAGGCGTAGGAGTGGAAGAGCGTCCAGACGTCCTGGTCGCCGAAGCCGAACCAGCGATCGGTCGAGGAGAACAGCCGGGTCACGTTCGCGTGCGGGACGAGCACGCCCTTGGGCATGCCGGTAGATCCCGAGGTGTAGATGACGTACGCCGTGTTCTCCGGGCGGACCCGCACGCCGGGATCGGTGTCCGGCTGGTCGTCCGCGGCAACCGTGTCGACGACGCACACCGGCTGCGCGTCGGCGAGCATCGCCTCGATCCGCGCGGACGGGTAGTCCGGGTCGATCGGCAGGTATCCCGCGCCGGACTTCAGCACGGCGAGGACCGCGACGACCAGGTCCGCCGACCGCGGCAGCCGAAGCGCCACCAGGCGTTCCGGTCCGGCTCCCTCGCCGATGAGCCGGTGTGCCAGGCGGTTCGCTCGCCGGTCCAGTTCGCGGTAGGTCAGCTCCACGCCTTCGCAGGTCACCGCCACGGCGTGCGGCGTGCGGGCGGCTTGCGCGGCGAACAGCCGGTGCAGCGTCGGCTCCGGGGGCGCGACAGCGACCGGGTTCCAGTCGCGCAGGACGCGGTCGCGCTCGGCGGCGGTGATCCACGGCAGACGGCCGAGCGGCTGCGCGGGGGTGGCCGCGATTCCGGCCAGCAGGATCCGCAGCCAGCCGCTCAGCCGCTGGACGGTCGCCGCGTCGAACAGGTCGGTGTTGTAGTTGACGACCGCGTCGAGCCGCCCGGCGGTCTGCTGGAAGTGGATCGCCAGGTCGAAGCCCGCGGTCACGATCGGCGGCGCGACCTCATCGACGGCGAGCCCGGGCAGCGCGGGCCGGGCGTCCGGGGTGTTGTGCAGCACGACCATGACCTGGCACAACGGGGTGCGGCTGGGGTCGCGTTCGGGCTGGACGTCGTCCACGACGCGGTCGAACGGGACGTCCTGGTGCGCGAAGGCGTCGAGCACGGTGTCGCGGACTTCGCCGAGGAACGCGTCGAAACCGCGGTTCAAGTCCACTGTGGACCGCAAGACGAGGGTGTTGGCGAAGAAGCCGATCAGGCCTTCCAGCTCGGTGCGTTCCCGGCCGGACACGACGGTGCCGACCGCGATGTCGTCCTGTCCGGACCAGCGCGCGAACAGCAGCTGGCAGGCGGCGAGCAGGGTCATGAAGAGCGTGCTGCCCTGCTGCCGGGACAGCTCGGCGAGCCGCGCGGTGGTGCCGACCGGGACGCTGAACTCGTGCAGCGCGCCGTTCTTCGTGCGGACCGCCGGGCGGGGCCGGTCGGTCGGCAGTTCCAGCGGCTCCAGCCCGGCGAGGCGGTGCCGCCAGTAGCTGAGCTGGCCGTCGAAGTCGGTGCGGTTTCGTTGCCAGACCGCGTAATCGGCGTACTGCACGGGCAGCGGCGGCAGCCCGGGCTCGTCGCCGCGGGTGAACGCCGCGTAGAAGGCGGCGAGTTCGCTCAGAAGCACGCCCGAGGACCAGCCGTCGGTGACGATGTGGTGCAGCACCAGGGTCAGGACGTGGTCGTCGGGGCCGAGCCGGGTGAGCGCGGCGCGCAGCAGCGGGCCGGTGTGCAGGTCGACTGGGCCGGTCGCGGCCGCCAGTGCGGTGTCGAGATCGCCGTCGACCGCCTGGAGATCGACCGCGTACGGCGGGTGGACGATCTGCTTGCCCTGGCCGTCGACTGTCGCGAAGGTCGTGCGCAGGGATTCGTGCCGGGCCACCAGCGCGGTGAGCGACTGGTTCAACGCTTGCACGTCCAGGTCGCCGCGCAGCCGCAGCGCGGTTGGCGAGACGTACTCGGTGCTGCCGGGGTCGAATTCGTCCAGGAACCAGAGTCGTTGCTGAGCAAAGGAAAGCGGGGCTTCGAACGGGCCCTCGCCACGCGGGATCAGCGGGATCGCTTCCTGCGGCGCGGACGCGGCGGGCAGGTGGGCGGCCAGCAGCGCCGGGGTCGGGGCGGTGAAGACCAGCCGGGCGGGCACGTCCGCACCCAGTTCAGCGCGCAATTGCGCGACCACGCGGATGCCGAGCAGCGAATCGCCGCCGAGCGCGAAGAAATCGTCTTCGACACCGACTCGCTCCAGGCCGAGCACTTCGGCCCAGACGTCGGTCACGAGCCGTTCACGGTCGTCGCGCGGCGCGATGTACTGCGCTGAAGCGGAAATCTCCGGTTCCGGGAGCACCCGGCGGTCCAGTTTGCCGTGCCGGGTCAGCGGAAGCAGGTCGAGGTGAACGAACGCCGACGGCACCAGGTGCGCGGGCAACGTCTGAGTCAGCGCGGCGCGAAGCTCGCCGGGCTCGGCATCGCCGACGAGGTACGCGACGAGCCTGCCGTCCCGCGCGTCGACGGCGGCATCGAGCACTTTCGGCTGAGCGCGCAGTGCGGTCTCGACTTCGCCGGGCTCGATCCGGAAACCGCGGACTTTGACCTGGTCGTCGGTCCGGCCGAGGTGCTCCAGCCGGCCGTCGGCAGTCCAGCGGGCGCGGTCGCCGGTCCGGTAGAGGCGGGTTCCGGGCGCGCCGAAGGGATTCGGCACGAACCGATCCGCGGTCAAGCCCGGCCGGCCGAGGTAACCGCGCGCGAGCTGGGCGCCGGCGAGGCAGAGTTCGCCCGGAACCCCGGCAGGGACGAGCCGGAGCTGTTCGTCCAGAACGTACGCGCCGACATTCCCCAGCGGACGGCCGATCGACGGACGGTCCCCGGTCACCGGTGCCCATGTCGCGTCCACAGTGGACTCGGTCGGGCCGTAGTAGTTCCCGGCGGCCACCCCGGATCCGGCGAGTTCGTGCCACAGGCTCTCGCCGATGGCCTCGCCGCCGACCATCAGGAACCGCGGCCGCTGGTCGCCGTCGAGCAGTCCGGCGGGCAGCAGTTGCCGCAGGTAGGACGGGGTCACGTCGAGGAAGCCGATGCGTTCCTCGCGGACGTAGCGGACGAGCGCAGCCGGGTCGAGGCGGGTTTCGTCGCTGATCAGGTGCAGTTCGTGGCCGTCGGCCAGCAGCAGCGGCCCTTCCCACGACGTGTCGAACGACAGCGACGCGGTGAGCGCCACGCGCAATCGTTCGCGGCCGAACGCGGCCCGGTGGTTGGCCAGGAGGTTCGCCAAAGCCGCGTGCTCGACCACGACGCCCTTCGGCGTGCCGGTCGAACCGGACGTGTGGATCACGTAGGCGGCGTCCGCCGGTTTCGGCGCGGCCGGGCGCGGGCCGTCGGTGAAGCCGCCGATGCGGTCCAGCACCACCACCGGCAGGGTGTCGGCCAGCAGCGTCTCGATCCGCTCGGCGGGCAGCCTGGGATCGATCGACTGGTGCGCCGCCCCGGCTTTGAGCACGGCGAACAGCGCGATGATCGCATCGGCGGAGCGCGGGAGCAGCACGGCGACCACCTGGTCCGGCCCCGCGCCCCGGCCGGCGAGCTCGGCGGCGAGGACGTCGCTGCGGGCGGCAAGTTCGGCGAAGCTCAGCCGGACGTCGCCGCAGACCAGCGCGGTCGCGGTCGGCTGCGTCTTCGCCTGGTGGTCGAGGAGGTCGACGATCGTGCCGTCCGGGACGTCGAGCACCGGGCCGCGCCAGCCGAGCAGCTGGGCTTCTTCGGTCTCGGTGGTCAGCGGCAGGTCGGCGATCCGGCGGCCCGGGTCGGCGGCGATCCCGGCCAGCAGCCGCAGCAGGTGCGCGATCAGCCGGTCGACCGTCCCGACCTCGAACAGTTCGGTGCTGTACTCCACGAGCCCGGCGAGGCGGCCGCCCGACTCCTCGAACTCGACGGTGAGGTCGAAGTTGGCCGAATCCCGCCCGACCCCGGCCGGTTCGGCGGCCAGGTCCGGGAACACCGGCCCGGTCCCGGTCGCGGGGTGGAGCAGCACCATGACGTCGAACAACGGGTTGCGGCCGGGGTCCCGGCCCGCGTGCACTGCGTCGACCACTTCCTCGAACGGGACGTCGTCGTGGGCGAAGGCGTCGAGGACGGTCTGCCGGGCCGCGGCCAGGTGGTCGGCGAAGGAAGCCGACCGGTCCACTTCGGACCGCAGCACGACGGTATTGACAAAGAACCCGACCACCCGCTCCAGCTCCGGGCGGTCCCGGCCGGAAACGACGGTGCCGAGCGCGATGTCCTCCTGGCCGGTGTAGCGCGCGAAGAGCGCCTGGCAAGCTGCGAGCAGCACGGTGAACAGCGTGGTTTCCGACGTGCGCGCCAGTTCCGCGAGCCCGCGCGCCACGTCGGCGGGGACGGCGAACTCACGAACCGCACCCGCGGTGCTGCGGGCCGCCGGACGCGGCCGGTCCGTCGGCAGGTCGAGCGGGGTCACGCCGGTCAGCTGCCGGGTCCAGTGCTCCAGCCCGGCCGCGCGGGTCGGGCGATTGTGCTGCCACCGCGCGAAATCCGCGTACTGCAACGGCTGCGGCGGCAGGTCCGCGCGCTCGCCGTCCCGGTAGAGGAGGCCGAGTTCTTCGGTCAGCACGCCCATCGACGCGCCGTCGGTGGCGATGTGGTGCACGCACACCAGCAGCACGTGCTCCGCCAGCCCGAGCCGCACGAGCACCGCGCGCAGCAACGGTCCGTGCGCGAGGTCGAAGGGTCGCGAGTACTCCGCTTTCAGGACAGCGTCGAGGTCTTCCGGCGCAGCATCCACCACGGGCAGCGCCACCTCGTACGGCGGCTGAATGAGCTGCCGGGGTTCGCCGCCGACCTCCTCGAAAGTCGTGCGCAGCGGTTCGTGCCGGGCGACCAGCAGCCGCAACGCCGTCGCCAACGCCTCGACATCCAGCTCACCAGTCAGGCGCAAGGCGAACGCGCTGTTGTATTCGGGATCGTCCGGGCGCAGCTGGCTGAAGAACCACAGCCTGCGTTGCGCGGACGACAGGGGCACCGGGCCGGAACGGTCGGCGGCCGCCGGGATCTCCGGTGCGCGGCCGGCCGCTCCGGCCATCCGGCGGCGCAGCGCTTCCTGCAGGTGGGCGGGCAGCGCCGCGATGCGGTCCTCACGGGACGAGGTCATGGGGAGTCCTCACGATTCCAGTTCTGCGGCAAGCCGTTCCAGCTCGCTCAGCACGAGGTCTTCGACGGTTTCGGCCAGCGCCGCGACGGTGCGCGCGGCCATCACGTCGGCCGGGGTGAGCCGGACGTCGAAGAGCGCGCTGGCTTGGGCGGAAATCTGCAGGCTGCGCAGCGAATCCCCGCCGAGGGAGAAGAAATTGTCCTGCGTGCCGACGCGGTCCGCGCCGAGCACCTCGGCCCAGATCCCGGCGAGCGCGCGCTCGGTCTCGGTCGCCGGTTCGACGTGCCCGGCTTCCGCCGCCCGAGGGGCGGGCAGCGCACGCCGGTCGAGTTTTCCGTTGGCGCTCACCGGAAGCCGGTCGAGCGCGACGAACACCGACGGCACCAGGTAGTCCGGCAGCGACCGGGCAAGGAACTCCCGGAGCGCTTCTTCTCCGGCCGCCGACACGACGTACGCGACCAGCCGCTTCGCGCCCGGCTGGTCCTCCCGGACGAGCACCGCGGCCTGCGCGACGTCCGGATGCCGGGCCAGCGCGGCCTCGACCTCGCCCGGTTCGACCCGGAATCCGCGCAGTTTGACCTGGTCGTCGCGGCGGCCGAGGAATTCCAGGGCGCCGTCGGGCCGCCAGCGGACGACGTCGCCGGTGCGGTACATCCGCTCCCCCGGCGGGCCTTCCGGGTCGGCGACGAACCGGTCCGCGGTCAGCCCCGGCCGGTCCCGGTAGCCCCGGGCCAGGCCCGCGCCGGCCAGGCACAGTTCGCCGGGCACGCCGGGCGGCACCGGGCGCAGGTCCGCGTCGAGCACCCGGACGCGGGCGCCGTCGAGCGGACGGCCGATCGGGATCCGGTCCGGCGGCGGCGCGTCCATCGGATAGGCGGTGGCGAACACGGTCGTCTCGGTCGGGCCGTAGCCGTCGACGACCCGCAGCCCGGGACACGCGGCCAGCACCCGCCGCACCGCTTCGGCCGGGACGACGTCGCCGCCGGTCCAGACCTCGCGCAGGCCGGCGAAGCATTCCGGCGTTTCCTGGGCGAGGATCCGGAACAGCCCCGCGGTGACCCAGACCGAGGTCAGGCCGTGCTCGCGGACGAGCCCGCGCAGCAGCGGCGCGTCGAGGCCGGTGTCCGGGCTGGTGACGACCCAGCCGCCGGTGAGCAGCGGCACCCACAGCTCGTAGGTCGAGGCGTCGAACGCGAGCGGCGAGTGCAGCAGGATCCGTTCGTGCGCGCCGCCGCGGAACCGGTGGTCGGCGGCCAGCGCCGCGATGTCGCGGTGGCGCACCACCACGCCCTTCGGCACCCCGGAGGAGCCGGACGTGTACATCACGCAGGCCGCCTGATCCGGGTCGACGGCGAGCTCCGGGTCGCTGTCCGGCTCATCGTCCACAGAGGACAGCAGCACGGTCTGGCCGAGCGGATGTTCTTCCGCGGCAACGATGAACCGGACGCCGTCGAGCAGCATCCGTTGCCGCTCGAGCGGAGCGCGCGCGTCGATCGGCAGGTACGCGCCGCCCGCCTTGACCACGGCCAGTTCGGCGATCACCGCGTCCGCGTGGTCCACGGCGAGCCCGACCGGTTCTTCTGGCCGCAGCCCGAGCCCGGCCAGCCGGTTCGCGAGGCGGTTGGCCCGCCGGTTCAGCTCGGCATACGTGACCGGTTCGCCGTCGAGGACGGCCGCGAGCGCGTTCGGCCGGAGACGGACCTGCTCGGCGAACAAGTCCGGCAGCGACCGGGGTTCGGGCGGGCCGCAGGTCGCGGTTCGTTCGGCGAGGAGCTGGGTTTCGGCCGCGGTCATGATCGGGACAGAGCCGAGCGTCCGGTCGCCGTCCGCGGTCAGGCCGCTGAGGATTTCCAGCAGCCGAGCAGCCAGGCTGGTCACCGTCGCGGGGTCGAAGAGCGCCGGGTCGTAGCCGACGTCCACCGTCAGCTCCGAACCGGGCGAGGCGACGACGGTGATCGGGAAGTTCGTCGTCTCCCGCGCGGAGAGGTCGCGCACGGTCAGGCCGTGGCCCGCCGCCGCGCCGGTGATCGGGTAGTTCTCGAACACCACGAGGCTGTCGCACAGGTTCACCCCGCCGGGCAGGCCCGCCCAGCCCTGGACGCGCGCCAGCGGGACGTGCCCGTGCCCGCGTGCTTCGGCCTGCGCCGCCTGCAGCCGGGCGAGCCAGTCCGCGACGGGAACACTCCGGTCCACCGCGACCCGCACCGGCAGGGTGTTGATGAAGATGCCGGGAATGTCGTCCACCCCGGGCACTTCGGCCGGGCGGCCGGATGAGGTGGCACCGAACACGACGTCGTTCTGTCCACTGTAGACCGACAGCAGCAGCGCCCACGCTCCCTGCAGCACGACGTTGTGCGTGAGGCCGTGGCGTTTGACGAAGGCGTCCAGCCGGGCGGTGGCGGCGCGGTCCAGGTGGACGGGCAGCCACTCGGCCGAGCACGGGGCGTGGCCGGACGGCGGGGTCCGGTCGGTCGGCAGCTGCGTCGGGCCTTCGATCCCGGCGAGCGCGGTGCGCCAGAACTCTTCGGACGCGGCCTGGTCGTGCTCGCCCAGCCAGGCGAGGTAGTCGCGGAACGGCGGACGGGACGGCAGCGGCTGTCCGGCGTAGGCGGTGCAGACGTCCGAGAGCACCTGGAAGACGCTCCAGCCGTCGAGGAGGACGTGGTGGAACGTCCACAGCACCAGGACTTCTGTGTCGGACAGCCGGGCGAGCGCGATGCGGGCCAGCGGCGCGACGGCCAGGTCCAGGCCCTCGGCCCGGTCTTCGGCGAGCAGCCGCGCCAGCTCCGCGTCGTGGGTGTCCAGCTCGGTCCAGTCGAGGTGCCGGACCGGCAGTTCGGCTTCGCGGTGCACGACCTGGACCGGCTCGTCCACCCCGGTCCAGACGAACGACGTCCGCAGGACCGGCGTGCGGTCGACGACCTGCTGCCACGCCTCGCCGAGCCGCTGCGGATCGGTGACACCTTCGAGGACGAAGGTCGCCTGCTCGAAGTACATGCCCTGCGCGGTCTGGGACAGTCCGTGGAAGACCATTCCGCCCTGCATCGGCGTCAGCGGATAGATGTCCTCGACCGCCCGGCCCGCGACGAGCCGGTCCACCCCTGCCTGGTCGAGCGCGGCGAGCGGGAAATCCGACGGGGTGCGTCCGCCCGCGTCCGGCTCGGCACAGTGCGCGATGATTTCCCGCAGCGCCGTCAGCATCTGCTCGGCCAGGGCTTCGACGGTGTCTCCGGCGGTGGCGTGCGACCAGGTCAGTTCCAGCACGCCTGCTTCGACCCGGCCGACGACGTCGAGCACGTGGGTGCGAGGTGCTTCCGGGTCGACGTCGGCGTCCAGGCTGCCGACGCGGAACAGCCCGCCTTCGGCCGCGCTGAATTGGCCGAGGTAGTTGAAGCTCACCTGCGGGTCGATCGCCGGGGCCGTGCCGGTCAGGTAGCGCAGTGCGCCGTAACCGATGCCTCGCCGCGGGATCGCGCGCAGCTGCTCCTTGACCGACTTCAGCGCGGGACCCCATTCGTCCGGGACGTCCAGCGCGACCGGGAACATGCTGGTGAACCAGCCGACCGTCCGGGACAGGTCGACCCCCTCGAACAGGTCTTCGCGGCCGTGGCCCTCCAGGTCGATCACCGGGATTTCGCCGGTCCAGTCCCGCAGGACGCGGCCCAGCGCGGTCAACAGCACGTCGTTGACCTGCGTCCGGTAGACCTCGGGGACGTCCTGCAGCAGCGCCCGGGTTTCCTCGGCGGTGAGGCGGACGGTGACCTCGCGGGTGTCGGCGATGATGCCCGGGGCACCCGGCGCGACCGGCGGGAGAGACTGCCAGTGGGCAAGTTCGTCGTCGAAACCGCCTGCCTCGGCGTGTTCGGCGAGCCGACGGGCCCAGGCGAGGAACGACGTCGTCTTCGGTTCCAGCTCTTCGCCTCGATAGGCGGTTTCCAGGTCCTCCAGGAGAATCCGCCACGAGACGCCGTCGATGACCAGGTGGTGCGCGGCCAGCAGCAGCCGTCGTCCGTCGAGGACCGCGTTCAGCAGCGGGCCGTGTCGGACGTCGAAGACGGGCTCGCCGACGAGCAGGTCCGCCGGGCCGGGCGGGTCGCTGTGCTGAGTTTGGCCGAACCGCAGGCGCAGGGCGTCGTGGTGGGCCCAGACCGTGGCGAGCGCCCGGCGCAGCGCGGGCTCATCGACGTCCTCGGCGAATTCCAGGACGACCCGCTGATCGAACCGCTCCGGCTGGGTCTCGAAGTACCAGCGCTGGATCGGCGTGAGCGGCGCTTCGCCGACGACCGGTCCTTGCTCGGCCTTCGGCCCGCGGTCGCCGCCGGCGTGCGCGGCGAGCGCGGCCAGCGTCGGATGCCGGAACACCTCGTGCGGTAAAAGGATCAGCCCGGCGCGGCGGGCCCGGGAGACGACCTGGATGCTGAGGATCGAATCGCCGCCGAGTTCGAAGAAGTTCGTCTCGGCCCCGACGTCCTCGACGCCGAGCACCTCCGACCAGATCCTGGCCAGGACCCGTTCGGCCTCACTCGCCGGGGCGGTGCGGACGCCGGTCGCGGCGAAGTCCGGGGCGGGCAGGGCATTCCGGTCGAGTTTTCCGTTGTGGTTCAAGGGAAAACGGTCCAGCCGAACGAACGCGGCCGGGACCATATAGTCCGGCAAGGTCCGGCCGAGGAATGCGGGCAGGTCGTCCGCTTCGCCGAGGTAGTAGGCGACGAGCCGCTTGACGCCGTGGTCCTCGCGAGCGAGCACGGCGGCCTGCGAGATGCCGGGGTGCGCGGCGAGCGCGGCCTCGACCTCGCCGGGTTCGATCCGGAAGCCGCGGATCTTGACCTGCTCGTCCACGCGGCCGGCGAAGTCCAGTTCGCCCCGCGCGGTCCAGCGGACGAGGTCGCCGGTGCGGTACATCCGCTCCCCCGGCGGCCCGAATGGGTCGGGCAGGAACCGTTCGGCGGTCAGGCCGGGAGCGCCGTAGTATCCGCGCGCCAGGCCCGCGCCGGCGAGGTGGAGTTCGCCGAGCGCGCCCGGCGGCACCGGCCGCAGATCCGGGCCGAGGACGTAGGCGCGGGTGTTGTCCAGCGGTTTCCCGATCGGCACCACATCCGGCACCGGGCCGAGGACCGGATGCGCCAGAGCGAACGTCGTGGTCTCGGTCGGGCCGTAGACGTCCACGACGGTCGTGTCCGGGCAGGTTTCCCGCACGCGCCGCACGGCAGCCGACGGGACCGCGTCGCCACCGGCCCAGACCTCTTTCAGGCCGCGGAAGATCTCCGGGGCTTCCCGGGCCACGAGCCGGAACAGACCGGTGGTGAGGAAGGCGGCCTCGACCCGGTGCTCGGCGAACAAGCGGCCGATGGTGTCCAGATCGAGGTCTCCGGGCGGGGCGACGACGACCGTGCCGCCGTTGAGCAGCGGCACCCAGAGTTCGTAGGTCGAGGCGTCGAAAGCCTGCGACGCGTGCAGCAGGACCCGGCGGTGCTCAGCGAAACGCCGGTCGGCCGCGAGCGCCACGATGTCGCGGCGGGTGGGTGCGACGCCCTTCGGCTTTCCGGTCGACCCCGAGGTGTACATGACGTACGCCAGGTTCGCCGGGTCTGCCTTCGGGAGCTTTACCGCCGCAGTGCGCTCGCCGGGCACGACTGTGGGTCCACTGTGGACCTTAGCTGCGGTATCACGCCATTTGTCGTCGGTGACCAGGATCTGCACGCCGGACAGGAGGGTTTTGAGCCGGGGTTCGGGCGCGCGGGTGTCGAGCGGCAGGTAGGCCGCACCGGCTTTGACGATCGCCAGCTCGGCGACGATCAGCCCGGGCGAACGGTCCATCAGCACGCCGACGAGCGTTTCCGGACCCGCACCCAGCGAAACCAGGTAGCGGGCGAGGCGGTCGGACTGCCGGTCCAGCTCCGCGTACGTCAGGCGGACCCCGTCGCCCGCCACCGCGACCGCTTCCGGTGCTTGCCGGACCTGCTCGGCGAACAATTCGGTCAGGTCGTCGTCCGGGAGCGGCTGGGCAGTGTCGTTCCAGTCGTGGAGCACCTGCTGCCGTTCGGCCGTCGTGAGCAGTTCGATGTCTTCCAGCGATCCCGGGCCCGCGCTGAAGGCGTCGAGGACGGCGAGGAGCTGCCGGGTGATCCGCTCGGCGGTCTCGGGGTCGAACAGGTCGTGGTCGTAGCCGACGTCGAGGGTCAGCTGCTCGCCCGGCGACGCGACGATGCTGATCGGATAGTTCGTCGTCTCGGCCGCGTCGACGTCGCGCAGCCGCAGCCCGGGCGTCGAAGCCTGGTCGATCGGGTAGTTCTCGAAGACCACGATGCTGTCGAAAAGGCTTCCGCCGCACCCACTCCACGCCTGCAGCTTCGTCAGCGGAAGGTGGCCGTAACGACGGGATTCGACTTGTGCGGCCTGCAACTCAGCCAGCCACTCGGTCACGTCGGCCCCGGTCACGGTGGTCCGCACGGGCAGGGTGTTGATGAAGATGCCGGTGATGTCGTCCGCGCCGGGCAGGTCGACCGGACGCCCGGAAACCGTGGTGCCGAAGCAGACGTCGCGCTCGCCGCTGAGCCGCGCCAGCACCAGCGCCCACGCGCCCTGCAGAACGGTATTGAGCGTGAGACCGGCCCGGCGCGCGAAGTCACGCAGCCGTCCCGAGTTTTCGACCGGCACGCGCAGCCATTCCGACGACCGGCTCGTGTGCGCCTGCGCGGGAGCCCGGTCGTACGGTAGCCGGGCGGGAGCGACGAGGCTGCCGAGTTCGCGCCGCCAGTGCTCCTCGGCGGCCGCGTCGTCCTGGCGATCCAGCCAGGCGACGTAGTCGCGGAAGGGCGGTCGCTCGGGCAGCTCCGCACCGGAGTACGCGGCGAAGACGTCGGACAGCACGCCGAAGACGCTCCAGCCGTCGAGCAGGACGTGGTGGACCGTCCACAGCACGCGGACCTCGGTGTCCGACAACCGTGCGAAAGCCAGTCGCAGCAACGGCATTTCGGTGAAATCGAGCCCTTGGGCCCGGTCGGCCGCCAACAAGTCCTGCCACGCCTGATCGCGTTCTTCCGGCGTGCGGCCCCGCCAGTCGTGCCGGGCGATCGGGACTGGGACCTGCCGCTGGACGACCTGGACCGGTTCGGGCACGCCCTCCCAGGCGATCCGCGTCCGCAGCACCGGCGTCCGTTCGACCACCCGCTGCCACGCCCGTTCCAGCGCGACCAGGTCCTCGACGCCGTCCAGCACGAAACCGACCTGCTGGAAGTAGACCCGCTCGCCGGGCTGGGACAGCGCGTGGAACACCATCCCGGACTGCATGGGTGTCAGCGGGTAGACGTCCTCGATCTCGCGGCCGTCGCCGACTAGCTCGTCCACAGTGGATTGGTCGAGGGCGGCGAGCGGGAAGTCCGACGGCGTCCGGCCGCCCGCGCCCGGCTCGGCGCAGTGCCGGATGATTTCGCGCAGCGCGCTCGTCATCGCGGCGGCGAGCGTGTCCACAGTGGATTCTTCGTGGATGCCTTCGGCGTAGTACCAGGTCAATTCCAGTTCATCGGATTCGACACGGCCGACGACGTCGAGCAGGTGCGCGCGAGCCGAGCGCGGACTTTCGTCGGATTCGAGACGGCCGGAGCCGAACTGGCCGAGGTAGTTGAAGCTCACCTGCGGGTCGATTTCCGGCGCGGTGCCGGTCAGGTAGCGCACTGCACCGTAACCGATCCCCCGGCGCGGCACCGCGCGCAACTGTTCCTTGACGGACTTGAGCGCCTTGCCCCAGTCGTCCGGCACGTCCAGCGCCACGGGGAAGACCGTGGTGAACCAGCCGACCGTCCGGGACAGGTCGACGGCCTCGAACAGGTCCTCGCGGCCGTGACCCTCCAGGTCGAGCACCGCGGTCCCGCCGGTCCAGTCGCGCAGGACGCGGCCGAGGGCGGTGAGCAGCACGTCGTTGACCTGCGTGCGATACGTCTTCGGGACGTCTCGCAGCAGCGCCCCGGTCTCCGCGGCGGACAGCCGGACGGTCACGGAGCGCAGGGAAGCGTTGGTCGCGTCGCCTCGGCCGTCGACCGGCACCGTGGTCCGGCCGGAAACGCCGCGCCAGTAGCCGAGTTCGTCGTCGAACCCGCCCTGGGCAGCGTGCTCCGACAGGCGGATCGCCCAGTCGCGGAAGGACGTCGTGCGCGAGCCGAGGTCGATTTGTTTGCCTTCCCGGGCTTGGTCGTAGGCGCGCTCGAAGTCCTCGAGGAGCACGCGCCACGAGACGCCGTCGACCACGAGGTGGTGCACGGACAGCCGGTCCTGCTCGAACCGGACCAGCGGTGCCTCGGCGCCGACCGGGCCGTTCTCCTGGAGCCAGTGCGTTTCGCCGCGGGCGAAGCGCATCCGGAGCGCGTCGTGGTGGGTCAGCAGGGCCTCGACGGCCGCGTTCGCCGCGGCCGGATCGAGCGTTCCCAAGTGGACGAACTGGTGGAAGTGGTCCGGATCGGCGGTTTGCGTCGCGAAGAACCAGCGCTGGATCGGCGTGAGCGGCACCGGGCCGTGGACTGGGCCGCGCTCGACCGCCGTCGTCGCGGTGCGGGCCGCCGCGGCGAGCGCGGCCGGGGTCCGGTGGGCGAACAGGTCGCCGGGCTGCAGTTCCAGTCCGGCCCGGCGGGCGCGGGAGACGACCTGCATGCTGAGGATCGAATCGCCGCCGAGCTCGAAGAAGTCGTCGGTCGCTCCGACGCGTTCGACGCTGAGCACGTCGGCCCAGATCTCGGCGATGGCGCGTTCGCGCTCGGTCCGCGGCGCGACGTGGTCGCGCGCGCCGAACTCGGGGGTCGGGAGCGCCTGGCGGTCGAGCTTCCCGTTGACGTTCACCGGGAATCGCTCCAGCCGGACGAACGCGGCGGGCACCATGTAGTCCGGCAGCGTCCGGCCGAGGAATTCCGCCAGACCGTCGGTCTCGCCGACGATGTAGGCGACCAGCCGCTTCACGCCGCCGTCCTCGCGGGCCAGCACGGCGGCCTGCTCGACGCCGGGATGCTCGCCGAGCGCGGCCTCGATTTCGCTCGGTTCGACCCGGAACCCGCGGATCTTGACCTGCTCGTCGGCCCGGCCGACGAACTCGAGCGCGCCTTCGCCGTTCCAGCGCACGAGGTCGCCGGTGCGGTACATCCGCTCCCCCGGCGGGCCGAACGGATCCGCGACGAACCGGTCCGCGGTCAGCCCGGACCGCCCGAGGTAACCGCGCGCCAGGCCCGCGCCGGCGATGTGCAGTTCGCCGGGCGCGCCGGGCGGGACGAGCCGGAGGTCGTCGTCCAGGACGTACACGCGGGTGTGGTCCAGCGGTCCGCCGATCGGGACGACGTCCGGGACCTCGCCGGGCAGCGGGTGCACGGTCGCGAACGTCGTGGTCTCGGTGGGGCCGTAGACGTCGGCGACCAGGGTGTCCGGGCAGGCCGCCTGGACCCGGCGCAGCGCGGCCGCGGGCACGGCGTCGCCGCCAGTCCAGACTTCCCGGACGCCCGCGAAGACCTCCGGCGATTCCTGCGCGACCAGGCGGAACAGGCCGGTGGTGAGGAACGCGCCGGTCACGCCGTGCATGGTGAGCGAGCGGCCGAGCGTCTCGACGTCCACGTCTCCCGGCGGGGCCAGCACGACCGTGCCGCCGTTGAGCAGCGGCACCCACAGCTCGTAGGTCGCGGCGTCGAAGGCCTGTTGCGAGTGCAGCAGAATCCGGTCGTGGCGGGCGAAGCGCTGGTCGAGCGTGAGCGCCACGACGTCGCAATGCCGCGCCGAAACGCCCTTCGGACGGCCGGTCGAACCGGACGTGTAGATGACGTAGGCGAGCTGTTCGGGATCGACCCGGACAGCTGGCGGTGTATCGGGGGCGCTGCTCTCGCCGGTGAGGATGGTGCCGGTGTGGACTTCCTCGGCGGTCGCCAGCCACGCCGCGTCGGCCAGGACGACGGTTGCCTCGGCCTCGTGCAGGAGCAGGCGCAGCCGGTCGGCCGGGGCGCGCAGGTCCAGCGGCAGGTAAGCGCCACCGGCCTTGACGATCGCGAGTTCCGCGACGACGAGTTCCGGCGAGCGGTTCATCAGGACGGCAACCCGGTCCTCGGCCTGCACTCCGGCGGCGATCAGCCGGTGGGCCAGCCGGTTCGCGCGGACGTCGAGTTCGCGATAGGTGATCTGCTCGTCGTCCGTCACGAGCGCGACGGCGTCCGGAGTCCGCCGGACCTGGGCCTCGAACAGCTCCGGCACCGCTTTGGCCGGGAGCGGGCGGGCCGTCTCGTTCCGCTCGGCGAGCAGGTGCTTGATCTCGGTCTCGGAGAGCATCGGCACCCGGGACACCGGCTCGTGCGGGGCCGCGACCATGCCCCGGACCAGTGCTTCGAGGTGCGCCGCGAGCCGCGCCGCCGCCGGGTCGCCGATCCGCTCCGGGTCGTGCGTGAGAATGAGCGACAGCTTCCGTCCGGGGTAGGCGACGACGCCCAGCGGGTAGCTGGTCCGCTCGGCCGCGCGGACGTCGCGCAGCTCGGAGACCTCGTCGATCGGGTAGTTCTCGAAGACGACGATGCTGTCGAACAGGCTCCCGCCGCCGCTCCACGCTTGCAGTTTCGTCAGGCCGACGTGCCCGAAGCGGCGCGATTCCGCTTGTGCCGCTTGGAGATCGCGCAGCCAGTCCGTGACCGCGCAGGTGCCGTCGAGCCGGACGCGCACTGGCAGCGTATTGATGAAGATGCCGGGGATGTCGTCCGCGCCGGGCAATTCCGCTGGACGGCCGGACACCGTCGCGCCGAAGCACACCTCGGCTTCGCCGCTGTAGCGTGCCAGCAACGCGGCCCACGCGCCTTGGACGACGGTGTTGACCGTCAGCCGATTCCGCCGCGCGAAGGCGTACACGGCGGCAGACGTCTCGTCGTCCAGTTCCACCGGGATCCGGCCGGTCGAACTGGACGTGTGCGTGCGGGCGGCGGGGCGTTCGAGCGGCAACGGAGTCGGTGCGACCCCGGCGAGTTCGGCCCGCCAGTGTGCCTCGGCGCGCTCGTCGTCCTGCGCGGCGAGCCAGGCCGCGTTGTCGCGGAAAGGCGGCCGGACGGGCGGTTCTTCGCCGCGCAGCAGGGCGACGACGTCGGAGAGAATGCCGAAGACGCTCCAGCCGTCGAGGAGGACGTGGTGGAAGGTCCAGAGCACCCGCACCCGGGTGGCGGATTCCTTCGCGATCACCAGGCGGGCCAGCGGGGCGCGGGCGAGATCGAATCCCTCCGCAAGGTCCTGCTCCAAAAGCTGCTTCAGCGCTTCCTCGGCATCCACAGTGGACCAGTCCAGATAGGACACTGGCAGTTCGACCTTACGGTGCACGATCTGCAGCGGCTGGGGAACGCCGTCCCACACGATCCGGCTGCGCAGGATCGGGGTTCGCTCGACAATCCTGCGCCAAGCCTCGCCGAGCAGTTGCGGATCGGGCACATCGTCCACAGTGAACGAAACCTGTTCAAAGTAGACGCGGTCGCCGGGCTGGGCGAGGTCGTGGAACACCATCCCCGCCTGCATCGGCGTCAGCGGGTAAATGTCCTCGACGTCCCTCCCGTCGCCGACCAGTGCGTCCACTGTGGATTGCTCGACTGCGGCCAGCGGGAAGTCCGACGGCGTCCGCCCGCCCGCTTTCGGCTCCGCGCAATGCCGGACAATCTCGCGCAGCGCTTCGGCCATCGCCGCCGCCAGCCGGTCCACAGTGGATTCCTCGTGGACGCCTTCGGCGTAATGCCAAGCCAGCTCCAGCTCGCCGCTCTCGACACGACCGACCACCTCCAGCAGGTGCGGACGGACGGTGTCGGGCGAGACGTCCAGCGCGAGTTCCCGGTGCAGGGTCAGGCCGCCGGGCAGGTCGAACTGGCCGAGATAGTTGAAGCTCACCTGCGGTTCGATCACCGGCGCGGACCCGGCGAGATATCGCAGCGCGCCGTAGCCGATCCCCCGGCGCGGCACCGCGCGCAGCTGCTCCTTGACCGCCTTGAGCGCCGCGCCCCAGCCGTCCGGAACGTCCAGCGCCACCGGGAAGATGCTGGTGAACCAGCCGACCGTCCGCGACAGGTCGACCCCGTCGAACAGCTCCTCGCGGCCGTGGCCTTCGAGGTCGATCACCGGCCGGTGCCCGGTCCAGTCCCCCAGCACCCGGCCCAGCGCGGCCAGCAGCACGTCGTTGACCTGCGTCCGGTACGCCTGCGGCACCTCGCGCAGCAATGCGCGCGTCTCGTCGGCGGTGAGCCGGGCGGTGACGACGCGGGCGCGGCCGAAGGTGTTCTCCGCCGGGCCGTCGACCGGGAGCGGGGCCGGCGTGGGCAACTCCCACCAGTGCGCGAGTTCGTCGTCGAAGCCGCCCGCTGCCGCGTGCTCGGCCAACCTGCTCGCCCACTCGCGGTAGGACGTCGTCCGCGGGCCGAGGTCGATCGGTTCCTCGCGCACGGCCTGCTGGTAGGCGCGGTCGAGGTCTTCGAGCAGCAACCGCCACGACACGCCGTCGACCACCAGGTGGTGCGCGGCCAGGTGCAGGGTCCGCGGCTCGCCGGTCAGCGACCAGCGCAGCAGCGTGTGCCCTTCGCCGACCGGGGCGTTGTGCTGGTGCCAGGCCTCGCGGTCGTGGCTGAACCGCATCCGCAGCGCGTCGTGCCGTTCGGACAACGCGGCCAGCGCGCGGATCAGCGCGGTCAAGTCGACGTCGGCGGGCAGTTCGACGGCGATCGTCTGGTCGAAGCGGTCCGCGTCCAGGCCGAAGAACCAGTGCTGGATCGGGGTGAGGACGACGTCGCCGCTTTCCGGCCCGCGTTCCGGGATCGCCGCGGCTTCGCTGACGGCCGGGGCGAGCGCGGCGATGGTCTGGTGGCGGAAGAGGTCGGCGGTGGTGACGCTGAGGCCCGCTTGCCGGGCCCGGGAACTCACCTGGATGCTCAGGATCGAATCGCCGCCGAGGGCGAAGAAGTTGTCGTCCACGCCGACGCGGTCGAGGCCGAGCACGTCCGCCCAGATCCCGGCGAGCACGGCCTCCCGTTCGGTGCGCGGGGCCACCGTCCGCTCGCTGGCGACCTGCGGCTCCGGCAGCGCGCGACGGTCGACCTTGTCGTTCGCGGTGAGCGGCAGCTCGGCCAGCGGGACGAGCACTGACGGCACCATGTATTCCGGCAGCGTGCGCGCGACGGCCCGGCGGAGTGCTTCGGTATCGATGTTCGCCGGGACCACGTAGCCGACCAGTTGCTTGCGTCCGCCGGTCGCCCGGATCGTCACGAACGCCTGCGCCACGCCTTCTTCGGCGGCCAGGGCGCGTTCGATCTCGGCCGGTTCGACCCGGAAGCCGCGGATCTTGACCTGGTCGTCCACGCGGCCGAGGAACTCAAGCGTCCCGTCGGTGCGCCATCGGCCCAGGTCGCCGGTCCGGTACATCCTGGACCCGGGCTCGCCGAACGGGTCGGCGACGAACCGCTCCGCGGTCAGACCCGGCTGCCCGAAGTACCCGCGCGCGAGCCCGGCGCCAGCGATGCAGACCTCACCAGCCGCGCCGCGCGGCAGCAGGCGGAACCGGTCGTCGACGACGTGGATCCGGACGTCCCGCAGCGGCGTTCCGATCGGGATCACATCCGGGACCTCGGCCGACATCCGGAACGAGGTGGCGAAAGTGGTGGTCTCGGTCGGACCGTAGCCGTCCACGACCGCGGTTCCAGGGCAGCGGTCGAGGACCCTTCGCACGGCGGGCGGGGGCACGACGTCGCCGCCGGTCCAGACCTCGCGGAGTCCGGCGAAGCACTCGGGTGACTCCTCGGCGAAGAGCCGGAACAGGCCCGCGGTCAGCCAGAGCGCGGTGATGTCGTGCTTCGTGACCAGGTGCTGAATCGCGTCGGCGTCCAGGTCGCCGGGCGGCGCGACGATCACGGTGCCGCCGTTGAGCAGCGGTACCCACAGCTCGTAGGTCGAGGCGTCGAAAGCGAGCGGGGAATGCAGCAGGACGCGCTCGTGGCTGGCGAAGCGCGGATCGGTCGCGAGCGCCGTGACGTCCGCATGGCGTACTGCTACGCCCTTGGGGACTCCGGTGGAACCTGAGGTGTACTCGACGTAGGCCAGATTTTGGGGGCTCAGCGTGATTTCCGGGGCTGGTCCGTCCACATCCGCCACGACCAAGGACGTTCCTTTGTGGACGGTTGCCGCGGTGTCGTGCCAGGTGCGATCGGTGAGCACCAGCGACACCCCGTCGAGGACGCGGCGCAGGCGATCGGCCGGGGCGCGCAGGTCCAGCGGGAGATAGGCCGCGCCTGCCTTGAGGATCGCGAGCACGGCCACGACGAGGTCGGCCGAGCGGTCCATCAGCACGCCGACCTGCTCCTCCGGGCGGACGCCTTGCCGGGTCAGGTGCTGAGCGAGGCCGTTTGCCCGGGACTGCAGTTCTGCATAGGTGAGGCGGATGTCGCCGCTCACGACCGCGGTCTGGTCGGGTTCTCGTTCCGCGCATCGGTCGAACCGCTCCGGCACCGTTTCGGCGGGGCTGCTTTCGGCGGGTGCCGGGAGCAGGAACCGGCGGTCCTCGGCGGTGAGCAGCGGGAGGTCGCCTATCGGCCGTGCGGGGTCGGTGGCGACGCCGGTGAGCAGGACTTCCAGGCTCTGCGTGAGCCGTTCGATGGTGGCGGCGGCGAAGAGCGCGGTGGCGTATTCGACGGTGACGCGCATGCCGTCCGGTCGCGGCCAGAACTCGACCACGAGATCGAAGCGTGCCGAGGGTCGCGGCAGGGCGTACTCGCTGACCTGCAGCCCGGCGATCGTACGCTCCTCGACCAACGGACGTTGCAGCACTACGACGACCTGCACCAACGGCGTCCGCGACGGGTCGCGTTCGGGCTGGACTTCCTCCACGACGCGGTCGAACGGCACGTCACCGTGCGCGAAAGCGGCCAGCACGGTTTCGCGGAACTCGGTCAGGAAACCATCGAACGGCTGCGTACCGTCCACTGAGGACCGCAGCACAAGGGTGTTGACGAAGAACCCGGTCAGCTGCTCAAGTTCCGCCCGGTCGCGTCCGGAGACTGCGGTGCCGACCGCGATGTCTCGTTGCCCGCTGTACGCGGCTAGGACGACCTGGACGGCCGCGGTCAGGGTCATGAACAGCGTGGCACCCTGTGCTCGGCCTGCTTCCGCGATGCCGCGGACCAACTCTTCGGGCAGATCGTGCCGGTGCACCGCGCCTTCGGTGGTGCGCTGCGGGGGCCGGGGACGGTCGGTCGGCAGTGCGAGGGGTTCGAGCCCGTCGAGTGCTTCGCGCCAGTAGCCGAGCTGGTCGAGACGTTCGGACGCCAGCCGCCAGTGAGTGTAATCCTGGTAGCCGAGCGGCAGCGGGGGCAGGGACGCGCCGCCGTACAGGTCGAGGAGTTCGCCGGTGAGCAAGGCGATCGAGCGACCGTCCGTCACGATGTGGTGCTGGCACAGGAGAAGCAGGTGCTCGTCCGCGGCGAGCGGGAACAGGACGGCTCGGGTCAGCGGACCCGTCCGGAGGTCGAACGGTGCGCGCAGTTCAGCCTTCAGTGTCTCGTCGTCCGGGGCGGAATCCGCTATGCTCAAGGGTACTTCCCCGGTTGGCGCTATCCGCTGTTTTCCTTGTCTCTCAATGGAATCGAAGGTCGTTCGCAGCGATTCGTGCCGCGCGCACAGCGAGGCCAGTGCCCCGCGCAACTTGTCGAGGTCGAGCGGGCCGGACAGGCGGATCCCGACGCCGGTGTTGTACTCGGCGCTGCCGCCGGTCATCTCGTCGAGGAGCCACAACCGCCGCTGCGCCGGAGACAGCGGAAGCAGTTCCCGCGGCGCCGCCACCGGAATCGCCTGCTCGGCTCGCGGACCGCTTTCCAGCAGCTGCGCGAGCTGTGCCACGGTGGGCGCGTCGAAGAGCGCCCGCGCCGACAGATCCGCACCGAACCTCCGGCGCAAACGGGACAACGCCTGTACAGCCAGAATGGAGTCGCCGCCCCTGGCGAAGAAATCGTCCTCGACACCGATCCGGTCCAGGCCCAACACTTCCGTGACAACCTCGGCAACGGCGCGTTCAGTATCCGTTCCCGGCTCGGCACCTTCCGGTTCCGCCGTCGGCGCAGGCAGCGCTCTCCGATCGACCTTTCCATTGACACTCAACGGAAGCTCGTCCAACACGACAATCGCCGACGGGACCTGATAGCTCGACAACACCGCCGCGACCACGGCTTTCAAGTCCTTCCGCAGCGCGCCCGGCACCAACACGACGTAGCCGACCAGCCGCTTCCTGCCCGGCCCGTCCTGCCGCGCGACGACCACGGCCTCCGCGACCGTGTCGTCCCCGGCCAGCACGGATTCGATCTCGCCGAGTTCCACCCGGAACCCGCGGATCTTGACCTGATCGTCGGTGCGGCCGAGAAATTCCAGCTCGCCCCGGTCGTTCCAGCGGACCATGTCGCCAGTGCGGTACATCCGCTCGCCCGGCACCACGGGATCGGCGACGAATTTCTCCGCCGTCGCCCCGGGACGCGCCCAGTAGCCGCGCGCCAGCCCCGCGCCGGCCAGGTACAGCTCGCCGGTCGAGACCGGATTCAACGCGTCGTCCAGGACATACGCGCGCACGCCGTCCAGCGGGCGGCCGATCGGAATCGCCGCGACGTCCGCCGACTCGACCGCGTGGGCCGTCATGAAGGTGGTGGTCTCGGTCGGACCGTACCCGTCGACGACCGTGATGCCGGGGCAGGCCCGCAACACCCGCCGCACCGCTCCGGGCGGGACGACGTCGCCGCCGGTCCAGACCTCTCGCACACGCTGGAAACAGTCCGGCGCTTCCTGCGCGACGACCCGGAAGAGACCCGCAGTCAGCCAGATCGCACCGACCTCGAACCGGGACAGAACTTCGCGAAGGCTCTCGACGTCGAGGTCACCAGGCGGCGCGACCACCACGGTCCCGCCGTTCAAGAGCGGGACCCACATCTCATACGTGGAGGCGTCGAAGGCCGCAGGCGAGTGCAGCAACACCCGCCGATGCGCGTCCCCAGCGAATCTCCGGTCCGCCGCGAGCGCCGCAACATCCCGATGCCGGACCGCGACCCCCTTGGGCGTTCCGGTCGAGCCGGAAGTATGCATCAGATACGCCAGATTGTCCGGATATACTGTCACCGGAGGGAATTCCGCCTCCGGCAACGCCCGCCCGAGCACGACGATCTGTCCACTGTGGATCTCTGCCGCCCGGACCGGGTCGTCAGTCAGCAGCACCGTGACCCCGGCCTCGCCCAGCAGCGTCTGCAACCGCCCGTCCGGCGCCCGCCGATCGAGCGGAACATACGCCCCGCCCGCGATGACCACCGCCAACTCCGCGACGACCACCCCGGCCGACCGCTCCGCCAGCACCCCGACCCGGTCCTCCGTACGCAACCCGAGCCGCAGCAGGTAGGCGGCGAGCTTGCCTGCCTCGCCAGCCAGCTCGGCGTAGGTCAGGCGGGTCTCCGCACTCTCGACGGCGAGTGCGTCCGGATCCTGCCGCACCTTCGCAGCGAACAACGCGGGCAGGGTGGCGGCCGGATCCGCTTCAGCGTCAGCCAGCCGCGCCTCCCCGGCGACCGCGTCCGGATCCTGCCACTCCTGAGCGGCGAACAACCCGGGCACCGTGGCAACCGAGTCCGGTTCGGCGTCAGCCAACCGAGCCTCTGTACCCTCCACAGCTAGCGCATCCGGAGCCTCCCGCACCTGAGCAGTGAACGGCCCAGGCACGGTGGCGGCCGCGTCCGGTTCGGCGTCCGGCCGCCGAGCCTCCGCACCCTCCACGGCAACCCTATCCGAAACCCGCCGCACCTGAGCAGCGAAGGGCGCAGGCAGGGTGGCAGCCGAATCCGGTTCGGCGTCAGCGAACCGGGCCTCGCCACCCGCCACAGCGACCGCGTCCGGAGCCTCCCTCACCTGAGCGGCGAACGGCGCGGGCAGAGCGGCTCGCTTGGCTGCCTGTTCGTGGTCAGTCGACCTGGCCTCCGCACCCTCGACGGCGAGCGCATCCGGAGCCCGCCCCACCTGACCGGCGAACAGCCCGGGCACGGTGGCAGCCGGGTCCGGTTCGGTATCTGCCAACCGAGCCTCCACCGCAACCCCGTCCGGAGCCCGCCGCACCTGAGGAGCGAACGGCGCAGGCACGGTGGCGGCCGGATCCGGCTCGGCGTCAGCCAACCGAGCCTCCGCACCCTCCACAGCAACCCCATCCGAAACCCGCCGCACATCAGCGGCGAACAATCCCGGCACGGTGGCGCCCGAATCCGCTTCGGCGTCCGGCCGCCGGGCCTCCCCACCCCCCACAGCAACCCCATCCGGATCCCGCCGCACCTGTTCGACGAACAACGCGGGCAGAGCAGCAGCCGGATCCGGTTCGGCCGGTTTGTCTTGGGCGGTCATCGTCGTTCGCTACCTTCCGGGCACACCAAGGGATCCCGCCTGGCGCGGGTGGGGGACGAGGAGTCAGGAGGGCGGCCTCAGCACCGCCGCGCGAGCCGGCCGCCGATTTCGACTGCGGCTGCCGCGCCGGGGTCGCCGCGGAACCGTCCGCACGGGGTGGCGCGGCCGGTCGCCGGGTCGCGGACGGTGAAGCTGCCGTCGGCGTACCGGGTCAGTTCGGGGAAGACGTCGCCGTCCACGTCGAGGCACGCGCCGCCGTCGGCGGTCGGTCGGATCGTGTATCCGAGGGCTCCGTTGCGATAAGTGCCGAAATCGCCGTCCGGCAGCGGAATCGGGCAGGATTCCGCGCTCTGGACGTGATGTGGCGGAAGGCCGAGGTCCGGCAGTTCCGCGGCCAGGTCGTGCCAGAGGTCGGTGCCGCCCGCGCCGTTGGCAGTCAGCGCGAGCACGCAGGCCCCGGCCTGGTCGATCCGCAGGTGGCACGAGGTGCCGTCGGCCGTGCCGTCGTGGCCGAGCCAGCGGAACTCCTCGTCGCCGAAACACGCCAGCCCCAGTCCCCAGCCGTCGGCGAGGCCGAACGGTTCCGCGACGGGCACCGGCCGGTGCAGGTCGCTCGCGGTGACGACGTCGAGCAATCCTGGTTTGCCGAGGTGGACCCGCCCGAGCCCGACCAGGTCGCGGGCGCTCAGCGCGAGCGCGCCCGCCGGGTCCAGCATCGGCGGCAGCACCTGTTCGAGCGGACGCTCGCCGTCGCGCGCGTGCCCGGTCGCGACGCCCGGGCTGTCGACGTAGACCGGCTCGATCTCCAACGGCCGCAACAGAATCGACTCGACCGCCTCGCGCCAGCCCATCCCGGTGACCTCTTCGATCAGCAGCCCGACGAGCGCGTAGCCGAGGTTGGAATAGGAGAACGCGGCGCCCGGCTCGCAGACGAACTCCGCGGCCCGCACCTCTTTCCGGCAGGACCCGTCCGCGTCGGCCGGGTCCGAGGGCAGCCCGCTGGTGTGGCTCAGCAGCCTGCGCAAGGTCAGCTCGGCAGACAGCGAAGGGTCGCCGAGAATCTCGCCGACCGGCTGGTCCAGTTCGAGATCGCCGTCGGAGACGAGCATCATCGCCAGGGTCGCGGTCGCCACCTTGGTGATCGAGCCGATCGGCACCCGCGAGTCCGCCCGCATCGGCCTGCCGCCGCCCGCCGAACCGGTCTGGACCATGACCGTCTCGCCGCCGGACCACACCGCGACCTGCGCTCCCCGCACCCGATGCCGGGCGGCCAGCCGCGGGAGCACTGCGGCCAGCCGGCCCGCATCGCCGGCGCCGGGCACCGGCCGCGGTCTCGGGACAGCGAATCTTTCTTTCCGGGAGTGCATGACCAAGCCTTTCGAATACTCGTAGGAGCCGCCCGGGGAATTGCCCCCCGCCCGCGCGGCACTAGCCCCAGCAGAGCGCGGCCGTCTTCAAGACCGGACCCGCGCCGGAATCCATACCCTGCCTAGCGCGGTTGCGCTCCAGCAACCGCCAAACGAAGGACTGCGGCATACGCCGGTTCGCACCCAGCGTCACACATTGCCGAGAGCATTCTAAAATATGAACAACGGACTCACACCTCAGGGCGACACACAGATAAGCGGACGGTCCGCCTTCGCATTCGGCCGACGTCCCGACCGCACCCGGAACCGTTTCCGACTGCTCCGACCAGCGTAAACCCGTCATTATCCCGGCCGCCTCGACAATGATCGAAACCGCCGAAGTAGTGCCAACGGACGCTGCCGTTGCCCCGACCGCAGCAACATCACCGCCGCGAGCGGGAGTTCAGCCGCGTCCCGGAAAACGATCACCTTCCGCCTCTCCTTAAACGCTTCCGAACAGCTAGCGGGACAAGTCGATCAGGAAGAATCGGCGATTCGCTCCGCTAAACCTCACCCGATCACCGGAAAATTCCGCCGACTCCCCTCCGCGCGGAATTCACCGCCCTCCCCGCACGACCACACGAATGGCGCGCGACGGCAGTAGCCCTTACTCCCGGGTAACTCGCCGCACTTCCCGTCGTTCCGCCATGAGACCGCCACAGTCGATTCCGGCATGAGCACCTCCGCCCGCACAGTCGCCCCCGCCGCCGGAAACGTTGCACCTTCTCCGCGACCAATAACCGAACAGCGGAACCCGCTTCCAACTGTCGGCAAGCTGTCAATAAGATGCATATTCCGCAGCATTTCCGACCGCACAGATCGGTAAAAGGGAACCATCGGGCCGATTGCCCACGAATTGACTATCACCCACTGTCCACTCAGGACAGACGTGCCCTCACTCCGCTGGCTTCCCGCCGCGCATCGCCGATAGAAGCACCGGCAGCGCCACGGCCAGCGCGATCCCCCGCACCGCACCGGCCACCGGATACGCCGCCCGGATGCCGAGCACGTCCGCGACCAGTCCGCCGACCAGCGATCCCAGCGGCATCAAACCCCAGCCCAGCATCCGGTAGACGCTGTGCACGCGCCCGCGCAGTTCCTGCGGCACCGCCTGCTGGCGCAGGCTGACCGTGACCACGCTCCAGAGCGTCGTCGCAAACCCGTTGAAACCCAGCAAAGCCCCGAGAACGACCGCATTCGGACTGGCTCCGATGAGCACGAAGATCACGATGTTGGCGATCAACGCGGTCAACAACGCTTGCAGCGCCCCGATTTTCGCCACGACCCGCGCGTTGACCATCCCGCCGAGCACACTGCCCGCCGCGGCCCCCGCGAGCAGCACGCCGTAACCGCGCTCGCTGACGTGCAAAGTCTGGGTCGCGAGCAGCACGACCGTCACATTGCCAAGCTGGTAGCAGAACGTGTTCACCGCCAGCAGCCCGGCCAACGTCCGCAGCAACCGGTGCCGCCCGAGCCACCGCACCCCCTCCACCACCGCGACCCGGACCGGTGGCTGCACCTCGCGCGGCGCCGGACGGCGAGGCAAAGTCGCCAACAACGCGGCAGACCCCGCGAACGACACCGCGTCCAGGCCGAACGGCAACGCCTCCGCCCCCGCGAACAGCAGACTCCCGATCGGCGGCCCGACGAACAACTGCCCCGCGTTGGCGACCGCGTACTGACTGCCGTTCGCCCGGTGCAACTGCGCCTCGGACACCAGGTCCGGCAGCACTGCGAGCGACGCGTTGGCGAACACGACCTCGCACGCACTGAGCCCGAACCCCATGGCCGCGAGCCCCGCGATGTCGATCCGCCCCAGCCCGATCAGCACGGCGACCACCGCGACGATCACCGCTTGAAGCGCCTGCGACCGCCAGAGGAGACTGACTCGGTCGCGCCGATCCACGAGCGCCCCCGCGGGCAAGGAGAGCAGCAGCCAGGGAAGGTAGGTCGCGGCCGAGACGACCGAGACCTGCACCGGATCGCGCGTGAGCGTGACCGTCAGCAGCGGGACCGCCGCGGAGAAGATCCCGTCCCCCACGTTGTCCACCGCAGAGGCCCACCACAACCGCCAGTACGCGGCGGGGAGCTTGGCTTTGGGGTCGCTGTGCTTCATGTTCGGGAGGGTTCCTGAGTCGAACATGTGTTCGCCATCATGTAGACTGGAGCTACATCGACGATGGCTGGAACCTCTTCGTATTTCGCTTGCCGCAAGATCCGGGGTGCCGCAGACTGGCGCGGCCGATGCCAAGTCCTGCGCGAATCCCGACTCAGCCCGACGCGTCCTTACCTGGGCGTGCCTGCCGTCGTGGGGTCGCGATGCCGGGATGCGCGGTTGTCGCGATCGCCGCGGTTGAACGGGCGGCGGTTGGACGCACCGCAGTCAGCCACGCACTGATCGAGCGGACCCCAGCCAGGCTCTCTCCCATCAGACGCGCCGCTGCCAACCGCGCAAACTGCGGCAAGGCGCGCGCCAGCCAAGGCCCCGCTGAGCGAACTGCGGCTACGCGGCCACGGGCCAAGCGGGCCACGGCCGCGTGCATCCCAGCTCAACGGGCATCAGCAGAGCGCCGCGCAACTGACCGACCGGCGACTGTTCCCATCGCACCGAACCGCACGTCACCTGAACGAACGGATGCTTCATGATCGACGCAATCATCGCCGGCTGCGGTCCCACCGGCGCGACGCTCGCCGCCGAGCTGCGGTTGCACGGCGTGCGGGTTCTCGTGCTGGAGAAGGAAACCGAGCCGGTCCCGCTGGCCCGGATCGTCAGCCTGCACATCCGCAGCCTCGAGCAACTCGCGATGCGCGGGCTGCTGGAGCGGCTCCTGCCGCACGGACGGCAACGTCCGGTCGGCGGCATTTTCGCTGGCATCCCCGCACCCCCGCCCGCGGACCTCGACACCGCGTATCTGCTGGGCATCCCCCAACCGGTCGTCGTCCGGGAGCTCGAGGAACACGCCATCGAACTGGGCGCGGAGGTCCGGCACGGCTGCGCGATCGCCGGGTTCGAGCAGGACGAGGACGGAGTGACCGTCGAACTGGCTGACGGCGAACAGCTGCGAGCGAAGTACCTCGTCGGCTGCGACGGCGCGCGCAGCACCGTGCGCAAACTGCTCGGCGTCGGCTTCCCGGGCGAACCCTCGCGGACCGAAACCCTGATGGGCGAGATGCCCGCGTCCGCGCCGCCGGAGGAGATCGCCGCCAAGGTGGCCGAGGTCCGGCAGGCCAACAAGCGGTTCATGCTGGGGCCGGTCGAGGAAGGCGTCTACCGCGTCGTGGTACCTGCCGCCGGGCTCAGCTCCGAACCGCCCGTTCTCGAAGACTTCCAAGAACAACTGCGCGCCCTCGCCGGCACCGATTTCGGCGTGCACTCCCCGCGCTGGCTGTCCCGCTTCGGTGACGCCACCCGGCTGGCCGACCGATACCGCGTCGGCCGGGTGCTGCTGGCAGGCGACGCCGCGCACATCCACCCGCCCACCGGCGGACAAGGCCTCAACCTGGGCGTGCAGGACGCGTTCAACCTCGGCTGGAAGCTCGCCGCGCAGATCCGCGGCTCGGCCCCCGACTCCCTGCTCGACACCTACCAGGCCGAACGCCATCCGGTCGCCGCAGACGTCCTCGACAACACCCGCGCCCAGATGGAACTGTCGTCCGCCGAAGCAGGACCGCGGGCCGTGCGCAAGCTGCTCGCCGAACTGATGGACATCGATGAGGTCAACCGCCGCCTGATCGGGAAAATCACCGCGATCGACCTCCGCTACGACTTCGGCAAAGGCCCCGACCTGCTCGGCCACCGTCTCCCCGACCTCGACCTCAAGCAAGGCCGCCTCTACGACCGCCTCCACCAGGGCCGCGCACTGGTGCTGGACCGCACCGAACGACTGACCGTCGACGGCTGGACAGACCGGGTCGACCTCCTCGCCGACCCCGCCGCCGCCCTGGACGCCCCCGCCGTCCTCCTCCGCCCCGACGGCTACATCGCGTGGATCGGCGAGGACCAGCAGGAGCTGAACCACCAGCTCTCCCGCTGGTTCGGCCGGAGTGCTGCATAACAGAGGAGTAGCCGGAACCAGCGGGAACCGGACTCCCATCCCGCTGGTTCGGCACGCTCTCCCTTGGCAACCGCACTGCCGCGCCCCGCTCGGACCGGTGAGAAGCCGCACGCCCTCAACCACCGCTGAAAGACCGGCAGCCCAGACCGGCGAAGGCGAGACCTCAACGACCTGGCCGCTGAAAGCCACCCGGACCAGCAAAGTCGAGTCCTTACCGCCGCACCCGCTGAAACCACCCCTGGCCAGGGAAGGCAAGACCACAACCATCCCACCCACAGACCCCCGGACCAGGGAAGGCAGGACCTCGGCCGCCCCCTCAAGCGCGGCCTCTCGACCAGCCAAGGCCAACCCCGCCCGCCCGCCGGTCCCCCGAACAAGCCGCCCTCTGCCGCATAATCGCGACGTGCCGCTGACCCTCGATCTGAGCACCGGCGACCTCGCGGGCACCAGGCTCGCCGTCTCGCCGCTGTCCGAAACTGTCTCCGGCCTGCAGACCCTCGCCGGGTGCTGGGGCCGGACGCGGCACGAACGCTGGGCCCGCTGGGCGACGGCAGAGCTCGCCGCGCGGCCGCTGGACCTCCGGCGGACCTGGCCGTTGCTGGTCACCGGCCGGGCCAGTTGGCCGCAGTTCCTCCTGCCCGCCCCGGCGCGCGCGGCTAGCACGATCGACGAGGCGCTCGCCGCGATGTGCCGGACCACCCCGGGCGAGGTCCGGCGAAGTCTGCACGGCGTCTTCGGCGATCGCCTGCCAGGCCCGGCCCAGGCGCTCGCCGACGACCCTGCGGCCGGGTTGCGCGCCATCGCTGCCGAATTGCGCCAGGCGCACGACCGCCTGATCGCACCGCACTGGGCCCGGCTGCGCGCGGTCCTCGACGCCGACATCGCCTACCGCGCCAAACAATGGGCCGACGGCGGCGCGGGCCGTCTGTTCACCGACCTGCACGCCAGGCTGAACTGGCACGACGGCCGCCTCGTCCTCGACGGCGACAACCGTCCTTCGCCCGGACGCCCCGTCGGCGGGCTGGTCCTCTCCCCCGTCGTGCTCGGGCCGCCGTGGGTGATGATCAAACTGCACACCACCACCCAGACCACGATCCGCTACCCGGCGCGAGGCAGCGGTGCACTGTGGACAGCCGACGAGCGCCGTCCTGCCGGGCACGCGGTCCGCCTTCTGGGCCGGCGTCGCGCCGAACTGCTGGAGGCCCTGCGCTCCCCCGCCACGACCACCGACCTCGCCGAAGCCTTGCACGTGTCGCCGAGCGCGGTTTCGCAGCACCTCCGGGTCCTGCGCGACAACGGCCTGGTCACCGGGCAGCGGTCCGGTCGCACGGTCCGCTACCGCACCACCGAGCAAGGAATCCGCCTCCTGAGCCCCGGTTCGCCGACACATCAGCACCCCGAGGCGCGTCCAGTTTCGGATCCCACGACCGAGGCACAAATGTGACAACTCCACTCCGGATGCCACATCTCCGGAGTACGATCTCGCCGACCGCGACCAGCCTCGCGGAGAGGGGAAGCGGCGGGGATGAGCGACTGGCGGGTGCCCGGGTTCACTGAGGTCGACGTGCTCGGCGTGGGCGGCTTCGGCCGCGTCGTGCTGGCCAAGCACCAGGAATCCGGCCGGATGGTGGCGATCAAGTACCTCCTCGCGGAGTACCTCGCCGACCCGGACATCGCGGCGGGGTTCCGGCGCGAGGCGTGGCTGCTGTCCGGCGTCCGCAGCCCGCACGTCGTGCGGTTGTTCGACTTCGTCGAAACACCGCAGGGCGCCGCGCTGGTGATGGAGGCCGTGCCCGGCGTGTCCCTGCGCGCGCTTCTGGCGACGGAGAACGTCCTCGAACCGGAATCCGCGCTGGCCATCCTCAAGGGCTCCCTGCTCGGACTCGCCGACGCGCACGCCGCCGGGGTTGTCCACCGCGACTACAAGCCGGGAAACGTGCTGGTGTCGCAAGAAGGCCAGTCGAAACTGGTCGACTTTGGACTGGCCACTTTGGACGGCCACAATGGACTGACCGCAGGGTCGCCGTCGTACATGGCACCCGAGCAGTGGGCCGGGCAGCCGGGCCAGCCCGCCACCGACGTGTACGCCGCCACTTGCGTGTTCTACCAATGCATCACCGGACACCAGCCGTTCGAGGCGACCACCACGGACGAACTCCGCTCGCTGCACCAGATGGCGCCGGTGCCGCTGGACGCGGTACCCGAGAAACTCCGTCCGCTGATCGCGCGCGGGATGGCCAAGGACCCGGCGTGGAGACCGTCCACAGCGGATGCTTTCGTGTCCGAATTGGAAACCATCGCCCGCAAGGCCTACGGAAAGAACTGGGAGAAGCGCGGCTGGAAGCGCCTGGCCGCCGCGTCCGCCGCCCTGACCGCGCTCACCCCGCTGGCCCTCCTGGCCACCGCGGGCACCGCCGCCGCGCCGATCGGAGCGGGTGCCGGCGCGGTCGCGGCCGGGGCCGGGGTGCCGACCGCCACGGGCACCGGAGCCGGGGCGACCGCGGTGATCGTCGGCAAGGTCGTCGCGGTGCTGGTGGTCGTCAGCGCACTGGTCACCGGCGGAATCCTGGTCTTCAACCGCCAGGACGACCCGCCCGCGCCCGCGGCGCTCACCGTCGCGATGCAGACCGATTCCGGCCGCGACCAAGCGCTCCCGATCACCTACGACCTCCAGTATCCGCAAGTGTCCGGCGGACCGGACGCCGCGGTGCGGAAACGCGTCAACGACGCTTTGCGCGCCCCGATCGACAAACGGCTGAAGGCCATCCGCGACGCACGCGCCAATCCGGACTGGCGGCAGCAGTTCACCGACACCGGGGACACGCCCGCGGCGCACACGACCGCGCAGATCCTGCTGCAGACGCCGAGCCTGCTTTCCGTTCGCTACGACCACGGTCTCGATTCGAATGTCCTCTCCCACACGACCTGGCGTTTCCCGGAAACCGTGAACGTCGACCTCGCCACCGGGAACCCGCTCGGCCCCCAGGACATGTTCCGGCCCGAAGCGCTGACCGCGGCCGGGATGAAAACGCTGACCGACCGCATCGACCCGCACACCCAGGCCGGTTTCTGCCGGGAGCCGACCGTCGGCTACGACACCGGCCGGAAAACCACCGTCGACGCGGCGGACCGGGTCCCCAGCCGCGGGCACGTGCCCGCGACGCCGATCGGATTCACCAAGACCGGGGTCCAGTTCGAAATGGTGTGGTACGAACTGGGATGCGTCATGGCGGCCGGAAAAGAAACGGTCGTCCTCCCCTATTCCGAGATCAGCGACCTGCTGCAACCGAAACTCCTGACAATGCTGGGCGTCGGAGCGACTTCCCCGGCGCCCTCGACGCCGTCTTCGTCTGCCCCGGCGGCCAGCACCACCTACACCAACCCCCGGTTCGGCTTCACCACACGCGTTCCCCAGGGATATACCGCGGCACCGTACAGCCCGGAAAACGGCGACGGAATGACGTTCGCCAACAAGCCACTCCACGCGACCCTGACCGTCTGGGGCACCAACTCAGGCGGCCGCACCGTCGCCGCCGCACTGGCCGACGCGGCCGCCGAGACGGAAGCACAGTCCGGCCGGGTGACCTACCGCAAGGACGAAGGAGACCACTACTCGATTTCCGGCTATCAAAGCGACGGAATGATCTTCTACGAGATAGGTTTCTCCGGCCCCGGGTCGACGGCGACATTGCGCTGGGTCTATCCGCGCGAGCACAAAGCCGAACTCGACGCGCCGGTGAGCACTACCGCGGAGGCCTTCCGTCCGGGAGACCTCTCCCAGCCGCACTGACCCTCGGCCGCGAAACGAATCAGCCGAGACCGAGCAGCGCGTCGGCATTTCCGTGGGCGATCTTTTCCTGATCCTCGCGGGAAAGATGCGAGCCGGTCAGGAACGACACGGCGCCCTCGTTGCCGAGCATCGGGAAATCGACGGAATGGAGGATCCGGTCGGCGCCGACCGTGTCCGCGCAGTACCGGAGCTGGGCCTGGCTGAACATGCCGCTCGGGGTGATGAACACGTTGTCCCGGAAGTATTCGCGGAAGGTCCGGTCGAGCTTGGTCATCCGCCGGGGCATGCTCTCGTCCAGCCGGTCGAGGTAGAACGGGATGAATTCGCCCCAATGGCCGAGGATGAACTGCAGCCCCGGATAACGGTCGAGAACCCCGGTGAGCACCAGGTGCAGGAAGTGCACGGCGGTTTCCTGATGCCACCCCCACGCGGGGAGCCGGAGCGCCGCCGACACCGCGGGCGAGAGCCCTCCGGCGTAATTGGCTTCGCTGACCGCCGCCGGCGGCGGGGCCGGGTGCAGGTAGATCGGCACGGACAGGTCGCTGGCGGCGCGCAGAATGGGATCGAAGCGCGGCTCGTCCAGGAATTCGTCGTCGGTGCGCCCCATGATCATCGTGCCGACGAAGCCCAGTTCGCCGACGCACCGGCGCAATTCGTCCGCCGCGGCGGCGGGGACGGCCGTCGGCAGGGTGGCGAACGCGGCGAACCGGCCGGGAAACGCCGCGACCGCTTCGGCCATGGTGTCGTTGGCCGCGGCGGTCAATTCCGGTGCGACGTCCGCCGGAAGGAAAGTGTTGACCAGCGAGAGAACCTGCGTGGTGATGCCGTGCCGGTCCATGTCGGCGATCCGGGCGGCGCCCAGGTCCGCCAGGAGTTCGGGATGCCGCGGGTAGGGCATCCCGGTGTCCGGGTCGAACGCCGCGGCGTAGCCGGGCACGTGGTTCAGCAGATTCGGCATGCCGGCGGCGGTCACCGCCGGGTCGGTCCAGTGTTCTTCGAGCGTGACAATCCGCATCGCTGCCCCTGTTCGTCGGTCTGTCCCTCCACGATGGCCCCCGGCGAGCGATAAGCTCAAACACTTGTTTCTGATTCACTGATCAGTCCTGCTGATAGGAGACGGGATGGAGCTGCGGCACCTGCGCTATTTCGTCGCGGTGGCCGAGGAGGGCGGGTTCAGCGCGGCCGCGCGCACGCTGCACGTCGTCCAGCCCACGCTGAGCATGCAGATCCGGGACCTGGAGCACGAACTCGGCGGGCCGTTGTTCGAGCGCACCGGACGGCGGCCCCGGCTCACCCCGGCCGGCCAGGCGTTCCTGATCGAAGCGCGGCAAGTGCTCGCCCAGGCCGGACGCGCACAGGACGCCGCGCGGTCCGCCCTGCGCGGGGAGACCGGGAGCGTCCGGATCGGCGTGGCGGGCGCCGTGGTGTTCGGCGGCCTCCTGGCCGGTCTGATCCGCGAGTTCCACGAGGCACGTCCGCTCGTCCGGATCGAACTGCGGGAGGCGGGGCCGCAGGTTCAGCGCACGGCGATCCTCGCCGGCGAACTGGACGTCGGTTTCAGCGCGCTCCCGGCTCCGCCCGGCGAACCCCGGCTGGCCTCGGCTCCGGCCAGCTCGGTGTCGTTTCTGGTCGCGTTGCCCGCGGGGCACCGCCTCGCCCGGCACCGGACGCTGACCGTCGAGCAGCTCGCCGGGGAGGAACACATCGAGTACATCATCGGCGACGGCGACCTCGCGCCGCCGTGGCCGCGTCGGCGCGAGGCGGACCCGCCGTCCCGTTTTCGCGCCGACAGCACGCTGAGCGTGCTGGCACTGATCGCCGCGAAGGTGGGCATCGCGGTGGTCCCGGCGGGCGTGGAACGGGCCGCGGTCCCGGAAGTCGTGTACCGGCCGCTGGCCGAACCCGGCCGCGCGACCGACTTCCACTTGCTGCACCGCAGCACCGAACCGGCGCCGGCGGTGGCCGCTTTCGTCAACGCCTGCCGTCAGCCGTCGGCGCTCCGGCCGGGGCTTCCGGGCCGGGCGGACCCGTGAGACAGCCGGTTGCCTCAGGCGCGCGATGCGGCTCCGCGTGCACCGAGGGAAACCCTTGAGGGGCAAGACTTTCCCGACGCCTCGGGCGCGAAATCCAGTGGACGGACACCGGACGGCGTGGTCTGATCGAGGCGAACGTCCCGGGCCGCGGGGTGCCTGACCGAGAGACTTGCCTTTGCCCGCAACGCACTCCGCCGACGAGGCCTTGGTCAAGCGCCTCCTGGCCGCGCAACTGCCCGAACTGGCCGCCCTCCCGCTGTCGCGGCTCGAACCGGCCGGTTCGGACAACGTCCTCTACCGGCTCGGGGACGAGTTGTCCGTGCGCCTGCCGCGCGGCGAGTGGGCGGCGGGGCAGCCGGAGAAGGAATCCCGGTGGCTCCCCCGGCTCGCGCCGCACCTGCCGCTGGCGATTCCCGAGCCGGTCGCGCTCGGGACGCCGGGCGAAGGCTATCCGTGGCACTGGTCGGTGTCCCGCTGGCTGCCGGGCTCGCCCCCGGACATCGGCGGGCTCGCCTGCCCGGCCCGGATCGCGACCGAACTGGCGCGGTTCGTCGCGGCGCTCCACCGGATCCCCGCCGATCCCTCGCTCGCCGCCGGACCGCACAACGGGTTCATCGGCGCACCGCTCGCCCGCCGGGACGCCGAGACGCGCGCCGCGATCGCCGGGACCGCCGACGTCTTCGACCGCGCCGCACTGACCGCGGTCTGGGACGCCGCGCTCGCCGCACCGCCGTGGCCGCACCCGCCGGTGTGGGTGCACGGCGACCTGCACCCGGGCAATCTCCTGCTGGCGGACGGACAGATCAGCGCCGTCCTCGACTTCGGCGGACTAGGCGTCGGCGATCCGGCTTGCGACGCGCTGATCGCATGGACACTCCTCCCGCCTTCGGCTCGGGAGATCTTTCGCGCGGAGTCGGGCCTCGACGAGGACAGCTGGACGCGCGGGCGCGGATACGCGTTGAGCACCGGACTCAACGCGTACACCGCTTATGCGGCAACGAATCCCCGCGTGGCCGCGAGCACGAGGTACCAGATCACGGCGACGCTGGCGGACTTCCAGCGTGCCTGATTCCGCACCCCAGCTCGCCAATATCCGACAAATCCGGCACCCGCTGTTGCTCCATTCGGATGATCGACAACTTTCTCGCCCGGCATCCGCCCCCTGTCGCACCTAGCCTCGACGGACCCGGCGGCCGCAGACTGTCCCGCGTCAGCGAGGCCCGGCTCCGCGGCCGGTTCCGACATCGTTGTCGGCGGGGCGGCGCCGCGGGACGGCACGGCTGGACGAGAGGAAGATCGATCGATGGCTGATCGGATCACCGAAGAGGGCCAAGGCAGCCCGGAGAGCCCCCGCGAGGCGGCCTCGGGCGAGGCAGCGGCGGGGAATGCGGTCCCGGCGGAGGCTGCCGAGCGCACGGCGACCCCGGCCGAAGCCACCTCACGCACGACGTCCCCGGCCGAGTCGAGCGCAGGAGGCGCGACCGCACACGCGACGGCACCGGGCGAGGCAACCGACCGCACGGCGACCCCAGCCGAAGCCACCTCGCGTACGACGTCCCCGGCCGGATCAGGCGCAGACCCGGCGGCGCCGGCCGAGGCAACCAACCGCACGGCCACCCCAGCCGAGTCGAGCGCAGGAGGCGCGACCGCACATGCGCCGACGCCGGGCGAAGCAACCGACCGCACCGCGACCCCAGCCCAAGCCGCACCGGGCAAGGCGGCCGCAGGCGAGGCGATCTCAGGCGAAGCCGCCGCGCCCGCGCACACAGCCCGCGCAACCTCAGGCGAAGCCGAACCGCCCGCGAACACCCCCGAAGCAACCCCGCCCCACACCACCCCTGGCACAGCAGCAACCCCCGCCAGCGACCCCAAAAAGCTGCGCTCCCGGCACATCACCATGATCGCCCTCGGCGGGATCATCGGGGCCAGTCTCTTCGTCGGCTCCGGCAACGTGGTCCGCGCCGTCGGGCCCGCCGCCGTCGTCTCCTATCTCATCGGCGGGCTGCTCGTCTTCCTCGCGATGCGGATGCTCGGCGAGATGGCCGCCGCGCGGCCCGCGATCGGGTCGTTCATGGAGTACGCCCGGGTGGGGCTCGGCGAGTGGGCGGGATATCTCGTCGGGTGGCTCTACTGGTACTACTGGATCGGCGTGATCGCGTTCGAGGCGGTCGTCGGCGGGTCGGTGCTCGGCGGGTGGTTCCCGGACGTGCCGCAGTGGGTGTTCTCGGTGGTGCTGCTGCTGTTCTTCACCACCACGAACCTGGTGTCCGCGCGGTCGTTCGGCGAGGTCGAGTACTGGCTGGCGAGCATCAAGGTCGCGGCGATCATCGTGTTCCTCGCGGTCGGCGCGCTGTTCGCGTTCGGGCTCTGGCCGAAGGCGAGCTTCTCGATCCCGAACCTCTGGCAGCACGGCGGGTTCGCGCCGAACGGCTGGTGGCCGGTGCTGAGCGGCGTCGCGATCGTGATTTTCTCCTACTTCGGCACCGAGATCGCGGTGATGGCGGCGGCCGAGTCCGAGGATCCGGCCAAGGGCGTGCGGCAGGCGGTCGTCACGGTGATCTGGCGGATCCTGCTGTTCTTCGTCGGCGGCGTGCTGCTGATCGTCACCATCGTCCCGTGGAACCAGCTGCCGAATCCCAAACAGGAGGGGCCGTTCGCGCACGCCTTCACGCTGTTCGGGCTGCCCGGCGCCGGTCTGGTGATGAACGCGGTCGTGCTCACCGCCGCGTGTTCGGTGCTCAATTCCGGGCTCTATTCCGCCGGACGCATGTTCTCCGCGCTCGCCGAGAAACGGCTGGCCCCGCGCGCGGTGGCGAAGAAGAGCAAGTCCGGCGTGCCGGTCGTCGCGGTGGCGGCTTGCACGATCGGCGGGTACATCGCGGTCTTCGTCAACTTCGTCGCGCCCGACTCGGGCATCTTCGACTTCATCATGAACTCCGCCGGACTGGTCGCGCTGTTCGTGTACTCGTTCATCGCGTTCACCCAGATGCGGATGCGGCACAACATGACGCCGGAGGAACGCGCCGGGCTGAAGCTCAAGATGTGGCTGCACCCGTGGCTCGGCATCCTGACCGTCGTCGGCGTCGTGGCGATCATCGTGGTCATGCTGCTGACCGACGACTCCGCCCGCACCCAGGTGTGGACCAGCATCGTGTCGCTGGCCGTGATCGCCGCGTTCTGGCCGCTGGTGCGCAGGCAACTGCGCAAGAGCGCCGCGAAGGAGAACTGAGGACTCCGGGCGGCCGGAGGACAACCCGGGAACGCGCGGCTTAGGCTGTCGCGGTGACTGCGCCGCAGGTGATCGCCGGACGCTACCGGCTCGAGGAACGCCTCGGGGCCGGCGGGATGGGTGTCGTCTGGCGGGCGAGCGACCTCGAACTGCGCCGGACGGTCGCGCTCAAGCGTTCCCTCGACGGCGACGAACCGCAGATCCGCCGCGAGGCCCGGCTCGGCGCGGCGCTGCAGCATCCGAACATCGTTGCGGTGTACGACTCCGTTTCCGACGGCACCGACCGCTGGCTCGTCATGGAGTACCTCCCGGCGCGCAGCTTGGCCGAGATCGTGCACACCGACGGCGTCCTCGCTCCCGAACGGGCCGCGGCGATCGGTGTGCAGATCGCGTCCGCGCTCGCCGCGATGCACGCGCGCGGCATGGTGCACCGCGACCTCACGCCGGGCAACGTCCTGGTCGCCGACGACGGCACCGCCAAACTCGCCGACCTCGGCATCTCCCGCGGGCACGAGGTCACGCTCACCGACAGCGCCCGCGTCGGCGGCACCGCCGGGTACCTCGCGCCGGAGGTCGCGAACGGCGAAGCGGCCACCGCCGCGTCGGACGTCTTCTCGCTCGGGGCGACGCTGTTCGCAGCTGTCGAGGGCGATTCTCCTTGGGGCAGCGGCGAAAACGGGCCGTTCGCACAACTGCGCCGGGCCGCGGAAGGAACTCCTGAGCCGCTGCGCAACGCTCGTGTGCTCGGGCCCGCGTTGCAGGCAATGCTCAGCCGTCAGCCGGAAAAACGCCCGACCGCGGTCGAGGTCGAGACCTTCCTGCGCGGTGCGCCAGTGCCGCGAGCGGCGAAGAAATCCCGGCGTCCCGTGATCATCGGCGCGGCGCTTGGCGCGGTTGTCCTTCTGGCGGCCGGGTTTCTGATCTTCACCCGCGACGACGCCCCGCCCGCGAACGCGACCGCCGCGCCGCCGGCGCAAGACCTGTTAGGCGACCCGCACACCGCGGATCCGTGCTCGCTGCTGTCGGTGAATTCGCTGAGCCAGTACGGCAAAGTGTTCCTCGAACCGAACCTCGGCACGTTCGCGCGCTGCGACCTGAACACGAGCCTGCCCGACCGCAGCGGCACGATCGTGACCAGCCTGGAACTGTCCGAACCGGAGCAGTACCCGCAGGTGCCGCCGGTCCGGGGGAAGCTCGGCGAGATCCGGCGGCCGAATCCCGACGCCGGGAAATGCCGTCGCTCCTTCACACTGCCGGACCTCTCGGTCGTCACGGTGAGTTCGGTCCGCTCCGACGGCGCGGCCGCACCGCAACTGTGCGCGATGGCGGACGCCGTCGTCGGGGACGCCTACGCGCGCGTCGCCCGCGGCCCGATCGCCCGCCGGGCCCAGCCGTTCCAGCCGGGTTCGCTGGCGCGGACGGACGCCTGCACGTTGGTGGACGACGCCACGCTCCGCCGGACCGTCGGTCCGGACTACCCGGTCGACCGGCATTTCGCGAACTGGGCCTGCTCGTGGGGACACGACGCGAAGTCGGTCGACCTGTACTACGACCGCCAGTGGCCGCTGGCCGAGGATCCGCCGGACGGCCAGACGCGCACGACCGTCGGCGGACACCTCGCGTACGTCGATCCGCATGAGAGCGAAGGCGACACCTGCGACGTCACCCTCGTCCACCGCACCTACTCGCCGACCCTCCCGCCGCTCGAAGGCACTCCCGAACAACGAGACGAAGTCGTACTCGTCGAGATGACCGACGAAGCCAGCAAAGGAAACCTCACCGCCATCTGCGACACAGCGAAATCTGTCGCCGCGGTCGTCGCGACCCGCCTGCCCTAGAACGGACGGCCGCTCAGCGAACGCCGCGAGATCGGGAAGTCGAAGTAGGTGTCCGGGAACGTCTCCGGCTGGAACGTGTAGTGCCACCATTCCTCGGGCAGGTTCTTGAACCCGGCCCGCTCCAGTCCGTGCAGCAGGAGCATCCGGTTGTCCCGTTGTTTCCCGACGATCCGCGGGTCGAGGGTGTGCGCGAGGGTGTCGAAGCAGTCGAAGCCGGTGCCCATGTCGATCGAGTTGTCCGGGAATCGCTCGGCTTTCGGGCCGTAGCACGGGGTCAGCGGCTCGCCGGGGCGGTACGGCCGGGTCGGGAACGCGGGGAGCCGGACGAGCGTCAGGTCGACCGTGCTTCCCCGGCTGTGGCCGGATTTCGCCGCGATGTAGCCGTCCGCGAAGAGCCGGTCCTTCTCCACGCGCGGGTAGAACTCGTCCTTCATCCGCAGGTCGGACAGGTCCTCGGCCCAGCGCACGAAGTTGTCGACCGCGCGCTGCGGGCGGTAGCAGTCGTAGACCTTGAGCGTGTAGCCCTGGCGCAGGAACGACAGCTGCGCCTTGTGCAGGGCGACGGCGGCGTCCCGGGTCAGGATGCACATCGGCTGCCGGTACCCGTCGACCGGCGCGCCGGTGAAGTTGTGCGGCGTGATGTACCGGATCTCCTGCACGATGGTCGGATCGACGTCGCGCAGGGCGACGAATTCGTGCGGCGCCTTGGGCTCCGGTGCGGCCAGCGCCGGCGGTGCGGCGACGAGACAGGTCAACAGGCTCATCGCGGCGACTGCCAGGCCGCGCATCATCTTTCCGCGCATAGCCGGATTGCTTACCACAAGATCGCGCCGAAGTCCCCGGATGCGGAGCGAAACCGCACCCGGGGAAGACCGGCTCAGTAGTCCCACACCGCCGGCACGAAACGGAACGCGTTGCCCGCGACCGCCACGTGGCAGACGGACGGGAACGGCAGGTGCGTCGCCACCAGCTGCTCGCCGCTGGCGGCCAGCTCCGTCAAAAGCCGGATCCGGACCCGGGCCGATTCCTCGGGGTCGTGCTCGAACCCGTTGTACCAGTCCGGATTGTCGAACCCGGGCTGGAAGACCGCGTCGCCGGCGAACGTCAGCCGTTCGCCGAGGGATTCCAGCCGGACGATGCTGTGGCCGGGAGTGTGCCCGCCGGTGCGGCAGATCCGCACGCCCGGCGCCACCTCGTGCTCGGTTTCGAACGGCCGCAGCTGGCCGCGGTACACGTCGAGGAACCGCGTGGCCGTCGTGCGCAGCACCTCCGGGATCGGCTCCGGCATGACCGTCCGCGAGAAATCGGGCGCCTGCCAGAATTCCGCCTCCGCCGACGCGAGGTGCACCTGCAGATCCTCGCGCAGCCGGCCGCGCAGGCCCTCGACGAGCAGCCCGCCGATGTGGTCCATGTGCAGGTGGGTGAGCACGACGTCGGTCACCGACGACGGGTCGATCCCGGCCGCGACGAGCCGCATCGCCAGCTGCCCGGCGCGCGGGAAGCCCGGGAATTCGGTGCCGAGACCGGAATCGATCAGCACCGTCCGGCCGCCGCTGCGCACGACGGCGACGTTCAGCGGCCAGTCGATCATCTCCGGCGGCAGGAACATTTCGCGCAGCCACGCGGCCAGATCGGCCCGGTCGGCGTTGGTGGCCAGCGTTTCGGCGGTGATCGGCAGCACGCCGTCGCTGATCACCAGCACTTCGATGTCGCCGACCTTCAGCGCGTACCGCGAAGGGACCGCCTCGTCGAGACGGGCGGAAGGGGCCAAGCTCATGGGTTCTCCTCGGGAGTCGCACAGCCAGATCGTCGGCTAAGACCGGACGGCCGCCCGGTTTGTGACAACCCGCCGGAAAAAGGTGCTCTCGCCCAGGATCCGGTTCCGCGGCGATCAGGCCTGCGGAGCTTTCGAGGCCTTCCGCACCACGCGCCGCTGACCGTCCGCGTGCAGCATGGGCTCGAACCGCGACCGGGCTTCCTCCGCCAGTTCGGCGCCGAGGTCCGCCTCGTACCGGCTCCCCGCCGCGGCGATCCGCAACCGGTCGCCCCGCGTGCCGAGGCCGGTGATCCGGTTCCGCGCCACCGCCAGCAGCTGGACGCCGTGCGTCAGCGGCCGCCGGCCCAGCACATGGCGGACCACCACCAGCTCCTGCCGCGTCAGCACGACGAACGCCGCCGGCCGGGATTGCTGCCACAGCCAGCGTTGCGGGAGTTCCGGTTCCGCGCCGAGGTAGCGCGTATGCCGGGGATGTCCGAGCGCCACCAACGGCGACGCCGGGAGCCGCTCCCAGCCGAGGGCGGGCGGGCCCGCGTGCGCCGGTTCCGGCGCGCCGGGGCGGTGCGCGCGCGAGCGGACGTGGGTCAGGAGGTCGGCGACCGCGGGCCACGCCCACGAGCGGTAGCGGAAAACCAGTGTCGTGCGGACACCGGTTAGCACCAGGCACGCGTGCTTCCCCGCCATCGCGTGCTCGACCGCGATCAGCTCCGGGTACGGGATCGCGCCGACGATGCGCGGGTACGGCAGGTCGTCGACCCACAGCGCCACCCCGCGCGCGCCCGCGCCCAGCGCCTGTTCCGGCGTCCACACCACGCCGTCGCCCGACGGCCGCGTCGCCGACGGGGCCAGGACCACCTCGCCCGGACCGACCAGGTCCGCGAGGTCCTCCGCCGCCGCGCCCGGCCGGGACCAGCGGGAAGGCGGTTTGGTGTCGAGCCGGTCGGCGAGGTCGCGGCCGACCTGGATCTCCCACGGCTCGGCCGCGGCACTGAGCGCGGCCCGCGCACCGCCGATGCCGGACATGCGAGCCTCCTGCCGCCGCGGGAGCCGGGCCAGGCGCCCGGTGCTTCCAGCGTATACACCGCCGCGGAGCCGGTTCTCATTCCGGAGTTCGCCCGGGTGGGACCCAGATCACCCGAATGCCGCAACCAGCTTCGACCATGCGCCCTGGCCCGCCGCGCCCCTAGAATCGGCGGTGCGGCACCGGAGCCACACCGTCCTTTGTGGACACGATGCCGCGCGGTCAGCCGTCGACCCTGGAGGGAACCTCGTGTCCGCACCGGAATCCGTGCAGATCGTCACCGCCCGGCGCATCGTGACCATGACCGGCGCCGAACCGCCTGCCTTCGCGATGCGCGGCGAACGGATCGTCGCGCACGGTGCCGTCGCCGACCTGCGCGGCGAGTTCCCGGGCGCGCAGCTGCACGATTTCGGCGACGCCACCGTCATCCCCGGCTTCAACGACGCCCACCAGCACCCGACCGTCGTCGCGGCGCAGTCCTTGCAGGTCGACCTCTCGCCGTCCCGGATCAGCTCGACCGCCGACCTCACCGCGGCCCTGCGCGAACAAGCCGCCGCGACGCCGCCCGGCGAATGGGTCATCGGCTGCGGCTACGACTCGTTCCGCAGCAACGGCGGCCGCGAACTCACCCGCGCCGAGCTGGACGAAGCCTGCCCGGACCACCCGGTGCTGGTCGTGCACGTGACCCTGCACGCCGGCGTCGTCAACTCCCCCGGCCTCGCCCTCGCCGGCCTCACCGACGCGAGCGAACCCCCGCCCGGCGGTCACCTCGGCCGCGACGCCGCCGGCCGCCTCGACGGCGTCATCCACGACCAAGCCCTCTACGACCTGGCGTTTCCCGCCTTCACCCCGCGCCCGACGATCGTGCAGGACCCGTCCACCGAGGTCCTGGCCGCCGCCTTCACCCGGCACGCCGCCGCGCTGCACGCCGCGGGCATCACCTCGGTCGGCGACGCGCTGGTCGGCCGCACCGAATGGCAGGTCCTGCGCCACCTGGCCGACCAGGACCAGCTCACCCTCCGGGTCAACGCGCTGGCCGCCTACGACCACTTCGACTACTTCCGCGCCCTCCCCGACGCCCCGCTCACCCCGGAAACCCGGCTGCGCCTCGGCGGCGTCAAGACCTTCGCCGACGGCGCCGTCAATGGCGGGACCTGCCTGGTCGAACAGCCCATCGAAGGCACCGACAGCTACGGATTGGAGCGCGTCAGCGCCGCCGAACTGGCGGACACCGTGCGCCACGTGCACGACGCCGGCTGGCGAGTCTGCGTGCACGCCAACGGCGACCGCGCGATCCGCCGGGTCCTCGACGCCGTGGACCAGGCCCAAGTCGCGAACCCGCGCGAGGATCCGCGGCACCGCATCGAACACTGTTCCATCATTGACGACGAGATCCTGAAGCGCATGCGCGACCACGGCATGGTCGCGGTGCCGTTCGCGAACTACGCCGCCGCGCACGGGGACAAACTGACCAAGTACTACGGGGCGGAACGCGTCGAGCGCATGTTCGCCCACCGCTCGATGCTCGACGCCGGGGTCGCCGTGGCCGGTTCGTCCGACCATCCGTGCGGGCCGTTCCCGCCGCTGTACGCATTGCGCAGTTGCGTCACGCGGCTGGCCCCGAACGGCGAGGTGTTCGGGCCTTCGCAGCGGATCAGCGTGGAGGCCGCGCTCGGGATTTACACGACCGGGTCGGCTTACGCGTCCGGCGAGGAGGCGACCAAGGGACAGCTCGCGCCGGGATTCCTGGCCGATTTCGCGGTGCTGGCGGAGGATCCGTTCGCAGCTGATCCGGAGGCGCTGGACCGGGTGCGGGTAAGGGAAACGTGGGTCGGCGGGGAGCGGGTCTGGTCAGCGTGATTTATCGCCGGAAATTCGATATTTGCAAGATTAATCGAACCGGTTAGCGTTTTCTTTATGAACGCTGTCGTCGTCCGCGCCACGCCCGAATCCGTGCCACAGCTCGTCGCCTCGGCAACCGGCCTGTTCGCCGAGGACGGCGGGCGGCGGGATCCGTACCTGGATGTCGCGTGGCCGCGCCGCGAAGGCGCTGCTTACTTCGCGGACCTGGTGCGCCGCAACGATTCCCTGTGCCTGCTGGCGTACTCCCCCGCAGGCTCCGCGATCGGCCACCTGATCGGCCGGATCCGCCGCCCCGACCCGCTCCGGCCGGACGCGGTGGTCGGCGTGCTGGAGAGCCTGCGCGTCGACCCCGCGCATCGCGAGACCGGTGTCGCGACCGCCTTGACGGAAGAATTCTTCGCGTGGGCCAGGAAATCCGGTGCGAATCAAGCCAGCGTCACCGCCTACGCGGCCAACGAATCCGCTATCAGCTTCTACCGCGGGCGCGGTTTCGCCCCGTTCGAACTCACCTTGCACGCGCCGATCTAGCCTTACAGGGTCAAATATCCCTGCGCGAACCCCGCAGCCACGGCCGCCGCACGATCATTGACGCCGAGTTTCGCGTACACGTGCAGCAGGTGCGTCTTCACCGTTGCCTGGCTGATGAACAACTGCTCGGCCGCCCGACGGTTCGACGCACCCTTCGCGATCAGCTGCAGGACCTCGATTTCGCGTTCCGACAACAGGTCCGCCGCCGGTTGCCGCAGCTGCCCCATCAGGCGCGTCGCGACCGTCGGCGACAGCACCGCTTGGCCCTGCGCCGCGGCTTCGACCGCGCGGAAAAGCTCCTCCCGGGGCGCTTCCTTCAGCAGATACCCGGTGGCTCCCGCTTCGATCGCCGGGAGGACGTCGCTGTCGGTGTCGTACGTCGTCAGCACCAGGATTCGTGCGGGGACACCGCGTTTCGCCAGTTCCTTGATCGCGGTGACGCCGTCGGTTCCCGGCATGCGCAGGTCCATGAGGATCACGTCCGGGCGAAGCTGCTCGCCGGCCGTGATCGCGGTGGCTCCGTCCGCGGCCTCGCCGACTACCTCGAACCGCGGGTCGGCGCCGAACATGCCGCGCAGGCCGTCGCGCACCACCGGGTGATCGTCGACGATCAGCAATGAAATCACCGCGCACCTCCGGCCGGAATGGCGGGCACGGTCGCCGAGATCGCCGTGCCGCGGCCGGGTTCCGATTCGATGTCCAGGCGTCCCGCGAGGCGTTGCACCCGCTGCCGCATTCCGGACAGTCCGAAGCCGCCGTTCGTGGAACCGTTGGCGCGCTTGACATTCGGTTCGAAGCCGACGCCGTCGTCGCGGACGTCGAGAGTTACCAGGTCTGGCATGTACGACAAGGTCAGGCCCACCCGCTTCGCTCGCGCGTGTTTCGCGACGTTCGACAGCGCTTCTTGAGCCGTCCGCAGCAAGGCCACTTCGACGTCGGTGTGCATGGGGCGGGCGTCACCGGTGGTGGTGAGCACGGCGTCGACGCTGTTGGCCGCCGACCAGTTCCTGGTCACCTCGCCGATCGCCTCCGGGAGCCGGGCTTCGGCGAGCACCGACGGTTCGACGGAGTGCACCGTCCGGCGCGCCTCGACCAGGCTTTCCCGGGCCAGGTTCGTCGCGTTCGCCACGTGGCGGCCCAGCGCTTCCGGTTCGGCTGCGGTTTGCTCGGCGGCTTGCAGCTGGGTCAGGATTCCGGCCAGGCCCTGGGCGAGGGTGTCGTGGATTTCCCGCGCCATCCGCTGCCGTTCGTCCAGGACTCCGGCCTCGCGAGCCTGGACCAGCAATCGCGCGTGCAGTCCGGCGTTCTCGGCCAAGGCGGCTTCCAGTTTGCGGTTTGCCTCGTGCAGCTCCGCAAGCGCCTGTTTCTGCAATTCGTTCCGCTGGTAGGCCATGTCCACGAAATAAAACACCGCTCCCGCCAGCGCGATCGAAAGCACGCTGACGCCCAGCCACACCCACCAGAGGTTTTCCGCGTCGATCTTGGCGATTCCGCCCAGGAAGGCCATTGCCGAGACCAGCGCGGTGGCCGCGGCGCCGGCGTATCGCCAGCGTCCGGTCAGGTACTGGAATGCCTGCGGGTAGCCGACAAAGGCGAACAGGCCGTACCACGGCGCGAGAGCTGCCAAGCCCGCCGTGATCGCCAGCAGGCCCGCGTAATATCCGGCCCGCAATGCGGGTGGATGGAGAGTGTGAAACCACAGCAGCCACAGGGCGGCAGCGGCGGAAAGACCCAGTACGACCGGAAGATCCGCGGGCAACTGTAGAAACGTAATGCTCACGCTCACCGCGAGAAGGACGTACGGCAGTACGCTGAAGGTCGCCGTCTGTGCGCGTTCCCAGCGGTCGAACTCTTCGCGCAGCTCCCCCTCGATGCCCACCAGTCACTCCCAGCGGAAATAGCGCGCGGCCAAGCCCCCGGCCACGACAAGCCACCCTAGCATGACACCGAGGTGCAGCAGCTGCGGCAGATTCCCGGAAGCCGTGTCCTGCAACGCTTGTACGCCCGCGCCGAGCGGCGTCAGGTCGCTGATCGTCCGCAGCACGTCGTTCATGTCGGCGCGCGGCAGCCAGAGCCCGGCGAAGAACACGAGCGGGAAGAACACCAGGGAACCGACCGCGCTGGCGCTCTTCGCGGACCGGGCGAGCGCCGCGACCAGCAATCCGATCGCGAACAGCGCCAGTGCCAGCAGGGCAAAACTGAGCAGGTACCCGGGCAGTTGCTGAGGGAGGTCGATACCGAAAGCCAGCCATCCAGTTAGGAGGATGACCAGCGTGGACGCCGCCGACAGCACCATGGCCATCAGCAGTTGCGCACCGAGCAGGACAGTCGGTTTCACCGGGGTGAGCCGCATCCGCCGCAGCACGCCTTTCTCGCGATAGGAGGCGAACAGCTGGGACAGGCCGCTGAGCGAGAACAGCGCGACCCCCATCGCGACGACGATCGGCAGGTACCGGCTGATCATCCGGACTCCGTCCGGTCCGGGGTCGCGCAACGCCGGGATCAGGCCGAGAACGCCGAACAGGACCGGCGAGAACGCGAGCGCGAAGAACACGACGATCGGCTCGCGGAAGAACAGTTTCGTTTCGGTGGCGGCGAGCCGGGACAAGGCGGGCACCGGGATCTCCTCAGGATTCGATGGAACGGCCGGTGAGCGCGACGAACGCGTCGTCCAGCGTGGTCTGGTCCATGCGCAGGCCGGCGATCTGGTGGCGGGCCAGCGCGGACGTCACCGCGAGCAGCAGGTTTCCCCGTCCGGTGACGACGATCTGGCTGCCGGCGCGCTCGACGCCGGTGACCTCCGGCAGTCCGGTCAGCACCGCGTCGTCGAACGGTGCGGCAGCGCGAAACCGGAGCCGCTGCTGGTCGTCGACGCGTGCCACCAGCCCGGCTGGACTGTCGACCGCGACGACCTGACCAGCGTCGATGACCGCCAGCCGGTCGCACAGCCGCTCGGCTTCCTCCATGAAGTGCGTGACCAGCAGGATCGTCACGCCACGCGCGCGGATGCGTTCGACCAGGCCCCAGACGTCGCGGCGGGCCTGGGGATCGAGGCCGGTGGTGAGTTCGTCCAGCACCGCGACCTTGGGATTGCCGAGCAGCGCGAGCGCGATCGACAGCCGTTGTTTCTGGCCGCCGGACAAGCGGCGGAACTGAGTGCCGAGTTTGGTCTCGAGGGTGAGGATTCCGGCGAGTTCCCGCCAGTCGGCCGGGTCGCGGTAGAACGAGCTGTACAGCTGGAGCGCCTCGCCGACCTTCAGTCTGTCCGGCAGTTCGCTTTCCTGGAGCTGCCCGCCGAGGACCTGGCGCAGTTCGGCGTCGTCGCGCTGCGGGTCGAGGCCGCAGACCCGGATCGTCCCCCCGTCCGGCCTGCGCAGCCCTTCGACGCACTCGACGGTCGTGGTCTTGCCCGCCCCGTTCGGGCCGAGAATGCCGAAAATCTCGCCCGGTTCGACGGCGAAACTGACGCCGTCGACCGCGGTCTGCCCGCCGTACCGCTTGACGAGGCTTTCCACCTCGATGATTGCCATGCGTCCACCGTGCCGGGTGGCACCGGTGCGGCGAATCGACTGCGCGGCCAGAGTTTCCGGCCGGTCCCGGCGGAGCGGCGGATCAGCCGATCGGTCGATGCGCGATCAACCGAGGTGCACGGACTCCGCCCCGATCGCCGGTTCGACGTGCACCGCCGCCGCGGTCAGGCGGGGAACCGCGGCGATGAGCCGGTGTTCCAGGCTGTGCGCCAGTTCGTGCGCCTGCTCGACGGTGAGAGTGTTGCCGACCTGGACGGCGAGTTCGGCGCGCAGGCTGTGGCCGATCCAGCGCATCCGGACCTCCCGCACGCCCTCCACTCCGGGCACCGCCGCAGCTGTCGCTTCGGCCAGTTCGACGGTCGCCGGGTCGACGGCGTCCATCAGCCGCCGGAAGACTTCCTTGGCCGCGTCGCGCAGGACGAACAGGATCGCGACGGTGATCAGCAACCCGATCACCGGGTCGGCCGCCGGGAAACCGAGGGCGACGCCGACCGCACCCAGCACCACCGCCAGCGAGGTGAAGCCGTCGGTGCGGGCGTGGAGGCCGTCTGCGACCAAGGCGGCGGAGCCGATTTCGCGGCCGACGGTGATGCGGTACCGGGCGACGAGCTCGTTCCCGGCGAAGCCCACCACTCCGGCGGCGGCGAGCACCCAGAGCTGCTGCACGGGATGCGGATGCAGCAGCCGGTCGATCGCTTCGTAGGCGGCCAGCGCGGCGGATCCGGCGATGATCAGCACCACGACGACTCCGGCGAGGTCTTCGGCGCGGCCGAGGCCGTAGGTGTAGCGGCGGGTCGCGGCGCGGCGGCCCAGAGCGAAGGCGATGCCCAGCGGCAGGGCGGTGAGGGCGTCGGCGAAGTTGTGGATGGTGTCGCCGAGGAGGGCTACCGAACCGGTGACCGCGACCAGGGCCAGCTGGATGACGGCGGTGCCGAACAGGGCGGCGAACGACCAGATCAGCGCCCGGATGCCGCGCTGGCTGGTTTCGAGGGCCGTGTCGAGGCGGTCGGCGCTGTCGTGGCTGTGCGGGGTGAGGAGGTGTTTGACGCGGTGCCGCCAGGTCGCGGGCTCGTGATGACCATGCCCGTGGCCGTGCCCATGCCCGTGGCCGTGGCCGTGGCCGTGCGCAGGCGAGTGGCCGTGCCCGTGGCCGTGCGCGGGCTCGTGACCAGGGCCGGAAACGCCATGGCCATGCGCGGGGTCGTGCCCATGCTCGTGGCCAGGGCTGTCCTGGCGAGATTCCGGCTCGTGCGCGTGGCCGCCGCCCGCCGCGGTCTCGGAACCGTGTCCCAGCTCTGCCATCGCCCGCTCCCGGATGTTCCGCAATGCCCCACGACCGGGCGAACGCCCGGCCCACTGTCAGCATACCTGCGCAGATGCGCAGGTAACCGAGAAGGAACGGTAGCATCGGGGCATGCACTCCTCCCTGCCGGACTTCGACATGCCCTCCGACGAGCAGGTCCACCTGGCCGCGGAAAGCTTCCGCCTGCTCTCCGACCCGACGCGGATCAAGGTGCTGTGGGCGCTGCTGCAGGGGGAATCGTCGGTGGCCTGCCTCGCCGAACTGGCCGGGGCCGCGCCGACCGCGGTCAGCCAGCATCTGGCCAAGCTGCGGCTCGCGGGGCTGGTGAAGGGCCGCCGCGAGGGGACGTTCGTGTACTACTCCGCCGCGGACGAGCACGTGCGCGGGCTGCTGGCGCAGGCGCTGCACCACGCCGACCATATGGACCGCGACATCCCCGGCGGCGACGCCCAGCCGCACCGGCCTCGGATGCGGAACGCCTGAAGCGCTCAGGCGGCCTGAGCGCCAATGCCGGGCCGTGAGGGCCACCCTGAGGGAATCTGATTCCCTCAGGGTGGCCCTCACGGCCCGCACGACACGGGCAGATGAGAATGAATCGGGCATTTCGGCGGCGGTGGCGTCTCTTGTGGACGGTGAGCGGGACTGAGGCCGCCTAAGTTCCTGGATTGGGCCTGAGCGCCGACCAGGTGCCGCAACGGTTCCGGCAGCACGTCCCAGACCTCGTCCGCCACCTGCACCGTCTCGCGGCCCAGCACGTCCAGCACCACGCCGGCCCGGTGCAGGGCCTCCGGATCCGTCAGGTCCGCCCGGCGCGCGATCCGTTCGACGAAGTCCTCCAGTTCGTAGCGTTCCCCGGAGCCGCCGCCCGGGCGCAGGTCGTCGGCCAGTCCGGGCGGCAGTTGCACCGCCAGGCTCGCCGCCGCTTCCGGCGAGATCCGCTCGGACAGCGTCCGCAGCACGGCGTGCGCGACCTGTTCGGCGTCGCGGGACTCCGCGAGGCAGGCCCGCCTCCGGATGAGTTCGACGATCTCGTTCATCGTTCCCGGATACCCGGGGCAGCCGCCCGCAATCGTCCGGTTAGCGGCGCGACCACCGGGTATCAGCGGTTCATGGACCATTCAGCGACGTCTCCCGCACCGGCCGAGCAGGCGCAGACCGCGCTGCGCCGGCTCCGTCGCGAAGCCGGTGCCGGCGGCTACGAATCCCCCGCGGAGCTGTACCGCACGCTCGGCCTGCTGAGCCTGCTCGCCGACGACCTCTCCGAACTCCTCCCCGACCTGGGCGGCCAGCTCGAGGAATCCTTGCTCGCCGGGCGCGTGCGGCACCATTCGGACGACGCGCAGGAAGCCTGCGACGCGGTCGCCTCGGCGGCGCACAGCATTGCGGTCGCCCGCTTCACCGCGCTCCTGGTCGGGCAAGAAATCCAGAAAGCACAGACCGCGATCCGCGATCTCGCCGCCGCCTGACGCCGTTTTGCCCCGTTCCGCGCGGGTACCCGGCGGGAAAGCGCCGCAGCGAGAAGGGAGCATGATGCCCGACAGCGATCCGGCCGAGCCCGAAACGCTCGACCAGTCCGAGTCCCTCGACGAGGACGAACTGCGGGTCGACCCGCTGGAGGCCGGGGTCGAACCGCCGGAGCGCTGGAGCCCGGCGACCCGGCAGGCCACGACGCCCGCCGAGGCGCGCGAAGGCGAACCGCTCGGGAACCGGCTCGCCGAGGAACGCCCGGACGTCCAGCCGGTGCCGAACCCGCCCGACGACGAGACGCTCGCCCGGGCGGAAGCGGCCAGGGCCGCGGCCCCGGACGAGGACCTCCCGCAGCGCCGCGCGGATCCGGATCCCGCCGAACAGGCGGACGAGGCAGGCGGTTCCGTCGCGAAGTCGCTCCGCGAGGAGTGACCGGGCGCGACCGGCCGCGGAAAGGAGTCCCCCATGCCGACGGTCACCACCCGTTCCTGGGCGCGGCCGGTCGTCGCCGTGCTCGGGCTGGTCTACCTGGTCCTCGGCATCGCCGGGTTCTTCGTGCCGGAAACCGCGCACGCCGGGCACGACACCACGCGCGTGGTCTGGCTGTTCAGTTCCAGCACGGTGCTGAACATCGTCCACACTGTACTCGGTTTGCTCGGGATTTTGGCCGCACGCAAGCTTTCCGGAGCCGTCGCGTACTGCTGGGTGCTGTTCGTGGCGTTCACCGGGCTCACCGCGTACGGGATACTGGCGACGGCGTTCAGCACCGCACGCGACGACCCGGTGAATCTCAACTGGGCGGACAACTGGCTGCACGGGCTGACCGCGCTCGTCGCCTTGGTCATCGCGCTCAGCGGCAGCCGCGAACGGGCTTAGGGGCGCCGCCAGCTGTGGTCCGGGAACGCCGTTCCGGCCTGCGCGCCCATGCGCATCAGCCCGCCGTCGACCACCAATGAAGCACCCGTGATGTACCCCGCCGCGGGGGTGGCCAGGAAAGCCACCGCCGCGGCGACTTCGCGGGCGTGCCCGGGGCGGCCCAAGGGAATTCCCGGACGCTCCTGATCGCGCGGGTCGACGTCGGTCTGTCCGGTCATCGGGGTGGAGATTTCGCCGGGGGCAACGGAATTGACCGTGATCCCGTACTCGGCGAGTTCGAGCGCGAGCACCTGGGTCAGCGCGCCCGCACCGGCTTTCGCCGCGCAATACGGAGCGGCGCCGACGCGGGGCACGTGCTCGTGGACGCTGGTGATCGTGATGATCCGGCCGCCGCGCCCGGCGTCGATCATGTGGCGCGCGGCGCGTTGCGAGCACACGAAAACGCCGTGGAGGTCGACGTCCACGACGCCGCGCCAGGTGTCGAAATCCATGTCCATCGCGAGTTCGCTGCTGCCGGTCCCGGAGCAGTTGACCAGCACGTCGACGCCGCCGAGTTCGTCAGCGAGGTCGTCGACGGCGCTAGCCGCGGTCGGCAGGTCGGTGAGGTCGAGCCGCCGCACGTGCGCGGCGACGCCCTGCTCCCGCGCCTCGGCGGCGGTCTCCTGCGCCCCGGTTTCGTCGGTGTGCCAGGTGATTCCGACGTCCACTCCCCCGCCGGCGAGCGCGACGGCCACCGCCCGGCCGATGCCGGAATCCGCGCCGGTCACGACCGCCGTGCGCGGCCCGTCCGCTTCCTCGGGCAACGGTGCTGGGTCCACCATGTCTTCTCCTTCCCTTGCGGTTCAAGCGGTTACCCGGCGGCTCGGCCGCTTGGCCAATTCCTCCACCGCGGCCACGACTTCCGCCGGGTCGATGCCGTCCAGGCAGGGGTGCCCGGCGACCGGGCAGATGCGGGCGCGGCTTCCCCGGCACGGCGCGTGCTGGTCGCCGAGCAACGCCGCCGGGACCCCGAACGGGGCCCAGCGCGCGGCGGGCACCACCGGCGCGAACAGCGACACCACCGGGGTTCCGACCGCCGCCGCCAGATGCGCCGGGCCGGTATTCGGGGCGACGACAGCCTCGGCTCCGGCGAGTACAGCGGCCAGCTCGAGCAGAGTCGTGCGACCGCTCAGGTCGACGTCGGCGGTCATTCCCTCCGGCTTTGCGCCAGTGACGACAACCCGGTGTCCCGCCTCGGCGAGCGCGTCCACGATCCGTCCACTATGGACTGGAGAAGGGCTGCGCGCCGGGACCGAGGCCGTCGGGTGCACCACGACGTAGTCGCCGATCCCGGTCAGCGCCGAAACATCCGGCAGCGGACCGCGGATCGCGAGCCGGCCGTCGTCGCCTGGAGGCAGCGAGCACCCGGCGGCTTGGGCGAGCGACAGCATCCGCAGCGCTTCCGGCGGATCGCCCGGTACGCGGTGGCGCAGGTCGAGGAGACTGCCCGGGTAGTCGTCGCAGATCGCGCCGACCCACGGCACCCCGGCCAGGCGGAGCACCAGCGCGAGCGGCAACGGCGACTGGTGGAACGAGGTGAGCACGAACGCCGCGTCGAAACCGGTCAGCTGTTCGGCGAGGGCGTCGACGGACGGGCGGGTCAGCGGCGGCGGTTCGGGGTCGATCCACGGCGCGCTGAAGACCTGCACCTCGTCGACGCCGGGCAGCAGTTGCGCGGCCGCGGCACCGTGCGGTCCGGCGAGCAGCGTGACGTGCTCGGCCTGCGCGGCGATCGCCCGGATCGCCGGACCGGCCAGCAGGACGTCGCCGAGATTGTCCTGCCGGGCCACCAAAACGCGCTTCACGCGAGGACTCCGGTCTGGCGCAGTGCGTCCGCGAGGTCTCGCGCCACCAGGGCGTCTTGCCGGGCGCGGTCGATCTCGGCGGGCAGGGTGCGGGCGGTCGGCACCAGCACGGCGCGCGCTCCGGCGGCGAGCCCGGCTTCGACGTCCGCGCCGGTGTCGCCGATGACGACGCACCGCGCCGGGTCGACCGAAAGCTCTTTCGCCGCGCGCCGGACGAGTTCCGGGGACGGTTTGCGGCAGCCGCAGCCATCGTCGGCGTCGTGCGGGCAGACCTGCCAGGTGCCGAACTCGCCGAACAACTCGTCCACGCGGGCGTTCACCGCGGTCAGCTGAACCGGTTCGATCAGTCCTTTCGCGACTCCGGACTGATTGCTCACCACACCCACCCGGACGCCTTTCCGCCGGAGTTCCCGCACGAGGCGCACCGCGCCGTCGACCGGCCGGACCTGTTCCGGATCGGAGAGATACGGGATGTCGTGGATCAACGTGTCGTCGCGGTCGAACAGCACTGCCTGCGGCGAAAGCGAACGGCGGGCGGCGATTTCGCCGCGCAGCCGGTGATAGCAGGCGGCAGGCGGGATGAGCAGGCTCGTCACGAGCATGCGCGCGATCTCGCCGGGCGTGGCTGGCCCGGAACGGATGCGTTGTGCGGCGAACGCACCGGTCAGCCCGGCCCAGGCTGCCAGGGCTAGGCGACGCTTCCGGGGCGCGAGCGCGGCGACGGCGGTGGCGACGGTCAGCGCGTGCCGTCCCAGCATTCCGCTCCCAGCCCCGGTTCGCTGCCGCCACAGGACGCCGTGTTTGTACCGCATTCGCGCGTTGTCCGCGTTGCCTCGCTGGGCTTTCACGCTGGCGAAGAATCCCGAACGGCGAGCTGGATGGGTCGTGACGCGTTCGCCGCGCTCGATGCGGTGTCCCTTGAGCACGACGCGCAGGGCCAGGTCGGAGTCTTCCCGGAACGCACGCGGGAACCGCTCGTCGAAACCGCCGGCCTCGATCAGCGCCGACCGGCGGTAAGCCATGTCCGCGGTGATCCAGCGCGCCGTTTCCAGCCCGGCGGTGCCCCGTTCGTCGTCGGTGGGTTTCCGGTCGTCCGGCAGCGGCACCACGATCCTGGCCTGCGACGCGGCGGTTTCCGGCGGCAGCCGGGCGAGGTCGGCGGCCAGCTGGGCGGGCCAGTCTGCGGCGAGGACCACGTCGTCGTCCACGAAGGCGATCCAGTCCGACTTCGCCGCGCGCCAGCCGGCGTTCCGCGCGGCAGCCGGGCCCCGGCCGTGCGAACGCAGCACCCGGACGCCCTCGGGAACCTCCAGATCGGTCCCTTGTGGACGGTCGTCGACCACGATCACCTCGGCCGGGCCGGGGCCTTCCGCGGCGCCGAGCGTGTCCAGCAGGGTCCGCAGCGCGGGGCGGCCGGTCGTCGGGATCACCACGGCGCAGTCCGGGAAAGTGTTCACCCGCGGCGGTTTACCCCGCCTCCGCGCAGGCAAACGGAACGTATGACAGCGCGTGCGCCGGGGTACCCGCAGCGCGACCGACTTTCAGGAGGTGCGATGACCACGCTCGACGACCGGGCCGCCACGCTCGCGATCACCGACCCGGCCGACGGGAGCCCGGTCGGCGCGGTCCCGATGGCCAGCCCGGACGAACTCGACGCCGCGCTCGGCCTCGCGCACCGGGCGCAGCCGGGCTGGGACCGGACCCCGGCCGCCGAGCGCGGTGCCGCCCTGCGTGCCGCCGCCGAACGGCTGCGCGCGCACGCCGACGACCTGGCCGAGCTCAATCGGCGCGAGACCGGCCGTCCGCTCGAGGAAGCCAAGGAGGGGGTGCTCGCCGGGGCGGGCACCCTCGACCAGTACGCCGAGCTGGGTCCGGTGCATCGCGGCCGCAGCCTGCTCGGGGACTTCGCTGCCACCGATCTGATGGTGCCGGAGCCGCGCGGCGTGGTGGTCGCGCTGACCCCGTGGAACGACCCGGTCGCCGTGTCGTGCGGGCTCATCGGGGCGGCCGTGGTCACCGGGAACACTGTGGTGCACAAGCCGAGCGAACGGTGTCCGCACACCGGAGCGCTGTTCGGCGAGGTTCTTGCCGGGGTCTTCCCCGAAGGCGTGCTGCAAACCGTCCACGGCGACGGCCGGATCGGCGCGGTGCTGGCCGCGCGGAGCGATGTGGACGTTCTCGCGCACGTCGGGAGCACCGCCACCGGCCGGTCGATCGCGGCGAGCGCGGCCGCGACCGGGGCGAAAGCGCTGCTGGAGAACGGCGGCAACGACCCGCTCGTGGTGGACGAGGACGTCGACCCGCGGTGGGCCGCCGAGCAGGCCGCGCTCGGCGCGTTCGCGAATTCCGGGCAGATTTGCGTTGCGGTGGAACGGATTTACGTGCACCGCGCGATAGCCGAGAAGTTCACCGAAGCGCTCGTCGAGATCGCCCGAGGGCAAACGCTCGCCCCGCTGGTGGACACCCGGCACCGGGACCACGTGCATTCCCACGTGGAAAACGCCGTATCGCTGGGTGCCGAAATCCGTACCGGCGGCCAGGTCCCGGACGGGCCGGGCGCGCATTACCCGGCAACCGTGCTCACCGGATGCACGAGCCAGATGCGGGTGCTGCGGGAGGAAACCTTTGGCCCGGTCGCGCCGGTGTGCGTGGTGGATTCCTTCGAACACGGGCTGGCCGAGGCCGCGAACGACGATTACGGGCTCGCCGCGACCGTGCTCACCGCGTCGATGGAACACGCGCAGCACGCGTGGCGGGAACTGGCTGTCGGAACGGTCAAGGTCAACGCCGTTTTCGGCGGCGCTCCCGGCGGAGCGGCGCACCCGCGCCGCGGCAGCGGTTCCGGCTATGGCTACGGGCCCGAACTGCTCGACGAGATGACGCAGACGAAGCTCGTCCACCTGGGCGCGCCCGTACGCGCGTGACGCCCAAACTCGACCGCACGCCGCTGGGCTGGGCAGCCCGTGCGATCCGCGTGCCCGGCAGTGAGCGGCGTACCGCGTTGCAGGCCGCCAAGGCGACCGTCGCCGCGGTGGCTGCGTGGCTGCTGGCCACGGAGGTGATCGGCCTTTCGCAGCCGTTCCTCGCGCCCTACGCGGCGATTTTCCTGGTGGAAGCGACCGTTTACCGGAGCCTGCTCGGCTGGGCGCAGCAAGTCGGCTCGGTGACGCTCGGCGTGCTGCTCGCCGCCGGGGTCGCGCAAGTGGTGCCGGAACAGACGGTGACGCTGGCTATCGTCGTCTTCGTCGGTTTGCTGGTGGGTTCGTGGCGGCGGTTCGGCGCGTCCGGTGTGTGGGTCGGGGTGACGGGGATGCTGCTGGTCACCTACGGGACCGCGCGAAGCTCGGAACTGCTCGGCGACCGACTGTTGGAGACCGCCCTCGGCGCCGCGATCGGGCTGGTGGTGAACGTGGTGATTTTCCCGCCGCTGTACGGCGAACGCGTCGCCGCGGCCGCTGACCGGCTCGCTTCGGCGCTCGCCGGTCTGCTGGAAAACACCGCCGAACTGGTGCGCGCCGACGAGCTGCCGGAGGACCTGGACGACTGGCTCGGCCAGGTCAGCGACGTGCGCAGCCTGGCGCGGGCGGCCGAGGACGCGTCCGGGCTCACCCGGGAAGGCCGGTTCCTCAACCTGCGCAAGCGAAGCCGGCACTCCGGCACGCAACACGAGGCGTCGCTGCGGACGCTGGGAGCGTTGTGGCCGCCGGTCGAGCAGCTGGTCGAAGCGGTGCGCACGACGGCGGAGGGGCGGGAGCCGTTCGTCTATCCGTGGCCGAAAGCCCGCGACGCGCTCGCCGATTTGCTGCTGGAACTCGCCGCAGCGGTGCGGGACACCGCGGTCCCCGGGCGCAAGACGGATCTGGAACGCTGCCGGTCGCTGGTCTGCCAGGTCGAGGACCGGCTGGTCTCGTCGGACGACGGCGTTACGGCGACTCTCGGGCTCGGCGCGATGGCCCTGCCGGTCCGCCGGTTGCTGCGGCAGCTCGACCAGCATTGATTGACCCCGCCCGACGACCTCCCGACGGGAACCGAACGTCTACCCGTGGCCGAAAGCCCGCGACGCCCTCGTCGATTTGCTGCTCGAACTCGCCGCCGCGGTGCGAGACACCGCGGTCCCTGGGCGCAAGACCGATCTGGAACGCTGCCGGTCGCTGGTCTGCCAGGTCGAGGACCGGCTCGTCTCCTCAGACGACGGCGTGACAGCGACCCTCGGGCTCGGCGCGATGGCACTGCCGATCCGCCGGTTGCTGCGGCAGCTCGACCAGCATTGATTGACCCCGCCCGACGACCTCCCGACGGGAACCGAACGCTATCCGTGGCCGAAAGCCCGCGACGCGCTCGCCGATTTGCTGCTCGAACTCGCCGCGGCGGTGCGAGACACCGCGGTCCCTGGGCGCAAGACGGATCTGGAACGCTGCCGGTCGCTGGTCTGCCAGGTCGAGGACCGGCTCGTCTCCTCAGACGACGGCGTGACAGCGACCCTCGGGCTCGGCGCGATGGCACTGCCGATCCGCCGGTTGTTGCGGCAGCTGGACCAGCATTGATTGACCCGAAGCCCTGCGGGTACCCGGCCCCGATGAGCTCTCGACGGATCGCCGTGACCGGCGCGACTGGCAATATCGGCACCGCGACAGTGCGCGCCCTTGCAGCCGACCCGGACGTCGAGGCGATCACCGGCCTCGAACGGCGTCCGGCGGGTATTCCGCCGCCCAAGACCGAGTACGTCGGCGTCGACGTGGCGCACGACGAGCTGGCTCCCGCGCTGCGCGACGCCGATACAGTCGTCCACCTGGCGTGGCTTTTCCAACCGACCCACCGCCCGGACCTCACGTGGGAGACGAACGTCCGCGGCTCGCTCCGGCTCTTCGAGGCCGCCGCGGCAGCCGGGGTGGCGACGCTGGTCGTGGCGTCCTCGGCGGTCGGGGCCTACTCCCCCGCCGCCGACGACCGCCCGGTCAGCGAGGACTACCCGACGCACGGCTGGCCGGGCGCGGCCTATCCGCGCGAAAAGGCGTACGTAGAACGGCTTCTGGACTCCTTCGAACGCGAGCATCCGGAGATCCGGGTGGTCCGCGTCCGGCCCGGGTTCGTCTTTCAGCGCACCGCGTCGACCGAGCAGCGGCGGTTGTTCGCCGGGCCGTTCGTGCCCGGCAGCCTGCTCCGGCCCGGTCTGGTGCCGATCGTGCCGGACATCCCGGGGCTGCGGTTCCAGGTCGTGCACGCGGACGACCTCGCCGACGCCATCCGGCGCTGTGTGCTGCGGCCGGTGTCGGGCGCGTTCAACATCGCGACCGATCCGGTGGTCGACCCGCGGCTGCTGGCCCGGCTGCTGCGCGCGCGGCGGGTGCCGGTACCGGCCGGGCTGGTCAAGCCTGCACTCGCGGCGGCTTGGCGGATGCATCTGGTGCCCGCGACGCCCGGCCTCTTCGACACGGTGCTCCAGCTGCCGGTGATGGACACGTCGCGAGCGCGGTCCGAACTGGAATGGCAGCCGGAGTGGTCGGCCGAGGAGACCGTACGGGAGTTCCTGCACGGGTTGCGCCGCGGGCAGGGCGGGGGTACTCCGCCGCTGGCTCCGGACGAACATCGGGGGCACGAGATCGCAACGGGCGTCGGGCAGCGGCCCTGAGTCGCAAGCGCCCGTGCGTGAGGGGAACCCTCACGGAGTCTGATTCCGTCAGGGTTCCCCTCACGTACCTCCAGCGTCACGAAGCCGGATACTGCTGTTTCCCCAGCAGCTCAGCCAGATGCACCGCGTTCCGGACCAGCGTCGCGTTCGTCGAAGCGACCGCTTCCGGCGTCTCGTCCAGGTCCTGGTAATCGCCGCCCTTCATCGCCTCCCCGTTCCAGTACGTGCCGCCCTGGGCAGGGATGGTGAAGCCGATGTCGTTGAGCGACTGGAAAAGATCCGCGGTGATCTTGTGCGCCCCGTCCTCGTTGCCGACCACCGCGACGACGCCGACCTTGCCGAACATCCCGGGCCGGCCTTCGTCGTCGGTCTCGGACTGTTCGGCGTTCAGCCGTTCCACCACGCGCTGCGCGATGCTGGACATGTGCCCGACCCAGGTCGGCGTCGAGATCAGCACGATGTCCGCGGCCGCGACCTTGCGCCGGATTTCCGGCCATTCGTCGCCGTCGCCCATGTCCGCCTCGATGCCGGGGCGCACGTCATGGTCGGCCACCCGGACCAGCTCGCCGGTCACTCCCCGTTCCGCGAACAGGTCGAGCAGCTGCCGGGCGATCAGGTCGCTGCTGGAGCGGTCCGGCGAGCGCTTGAGGGTGCAGCCTAGGGCGAGAACACGCATCAGGAACCTCCACTGGGGTGCCGACGCCGATCCGGGCGAACCCGGCCTCGGCGAGCACGTCGGGATCGAGCACATTGCGGGTGTCGACCACGACCGGCCGGTCGGCCGCTTCGGCGAGCCGGGGCCAGTCGAGGTCGCGGAATTCCGGCCATTCGGTGAGAACGGCCAGCGCGGCCGCGTCTTTCGCGACCAGATAGGGATCGTCCACGACGGTCCCTCCGTCCATTTCGGACTGGACAGCCGGGTCGTACGCGGTGACCTCGGCGCCTTGCCGGACCAGTTCGACCGCGACCGCGACCGCCGGCGAATCGCGCACGTCGCCGGTGCCCGCCTTGAACGCCAGCCCCAGCACGCCGATCCGGACGCCCTCCAGCGAACCGTCCGGACGCCCGGTCGCCGCCGTCCGGATCGCGCGGACCATGCGCGTGCGCTGCCGGGTGTTCACCCGCACCGCGTCGCGAAGCAGCCCGAATTCGACGCCTGCCGAATCCGCCGCCCGCAACAGCGCGCTGGCGTCCTTCGGCAGGCACGACCCGCCCCAGCCGGGGCCGGGGGCCAGGAAATGCGGGCCGATCCGCGGGTCGAGGCCCATCACCGCGGCCACGTCGCGGACGTCCGCGCCGCATTGTTCGCACAGTTCGGCCAGCGTGTTCGCGTACGACGCCTTCACCGCGAGGAATCCGTTGCTGGCGTACTTGGCCAGCTCGGCGCTCGCGCTGCTCGTGCGCACAACTCTGGCTTCGGTCGGCGCGTAAAGCCGCGCAACCCGTTCCGCGGCAGGCGAATCCGGCGGATCGGCGCCGACGACCACCCGGTCCGGGCACCGGAAGTCGTGCACGACATGGCCTTCGCGCAGGAACTCGGGATTGCTGACCACGGGAAGGTCAGCACGGCCGAGATACTCCGGGACGAGCTGCGCGGTCCCGACCGGCACGGTCGATTTCGTCACCACGATCGTGCCCGGCGCGAGCACTCGGCCGAGGTCGCCGAGCGCGCTGCGGAGCGCACGCAAATCCGGGGTGCCGTCATCGCCGGGCGGGGTCGGCAGGCACAGGAACACCACCGTCGACCCGGCGACCGCGGCGAAATCTCCGGAGAAGACGAGCGTGCCTTCCCTCAGTCCTTCGGCGACCAGCTCGGTCAGCCCCGGTTCGGCGAGGTCGACTTCTCCGGCCCGCAGCCGGGAAACCTTCGTCTCGTCAATGTCCACAGCGGACACTTGATGCCCCATCGCGGCGAAGCAGGCCGCCGTCGTCAGCCCGACGTAGCCCGCGCCGAGGACGCCGATCCGCTCAGCCATGCGACACCCCTTGGCGCAGCACCGACTGAGCGGCCGCCAGCACGCGGTCCGTGCTCAGCAGCAGCAGTCCGGCGTCCGGTTCGGTGCAGTGCGGGTCGCCGACGTCGCCCACCCACAGCACGACGTGCTGCGGCGCGTCCGGCGGCGGGCCCCAGCACCGGGGCGGCGTCGGGCCGAAGAGCAGGACGGACGGCGTGCCGAAAGCGGTCGCGAGGTGGCCGACGCCGGTGTCCCCGCACACCACCAGCGCCGCTTCCGCCACGAGCGCGGCCAGCTCGGCCAGCCCGGTCGCTCCGGCGAGCACCGCTTCCGGACCCAGTCCGGCTCGGGCGGCGACTTCCTCCGCCAGCTCGCGTTCGGCCGCCGCGCCGGTGAGCACCACGCGGTGCCCGGCCGCGGCCAGGTCGCGCGCCACCTCGGCGAACCTCTCCGGCGGCCAGCGCCGGGCGGGAAACGTCGCGCCCGGGTGCACGACGACCGCCCCCGGCGCGGGACTCGGCCCGGGCGGCGGGGAAATCCGCAGGTCCCGGCAGTCGGCCGGGCATTGGCCGTACTCGATCAGCCGGCACCAGCGGTCGACCTCGTGAATGCCCGGCGTCCAGTCCAGGCCCGGGATCTCCGGGACCGCCGGGTTCCGGTGGGTGAGCAGCGCGTCCGGCAGCACGGCCATCAGGTCGCGGATGCTCTCCGGGCCGTTGCCGTGCAGGTTCACCGCCAGCCGCGGCGGCGGGCCCGGCCAGTGCAGGGCACCGAGGCCGGGAGTGGGGAGCAGTTCGTCCACGGCGTCGACCAGTGCGACCAGGTCGCGCAGCCATTCCGGCGCGGCCAGCACGAGGCGTTCTTCCGGGTACGCCTGGCGCAGCCCGCGCAGCGCCGGGACCGCGGTGAGCAGGTCGCCGATGCCGAGGGCGCGCAGAGCCAGCACGCTCATGGCCAGGAACCTTCCTCGGAAGCGCACACGACCAGCTCCCGCACCTCCGCGTCCGGCGGCTGGCCGAGGGCAAACACCACCGTCCCGGCGACGTGTTCCGGCCGGTTCAGCTTCGCGTCCGCGGGCGGCCGGTACTGCTCCGTCCGGTCGTCGAAGAAGCGGGTCCACATCCCGCCCGGCACGAGCAGCGTCACGCCGACCCGGCCCGCCAGCTCCGCGGCCAGCGCCCGAGTGAAACCGACGACGCCGAATTTCGAGGCGCAGTACGCGGTCGCGTCGCTGACTGCCTTGATGCCGAGCGTCGAGGACACGGTGACGATCCGGCCGTGGGACTGCTCCAAATACGGCAGCGCGGCCCGCACCACGGCGACCGTGCCGAGGAGGTTCACGTGCACGACTCGCTCCCAGTCCTTCGCCGGGACCTCGCCGAGCGGACCGCACGCGTCGATCCCCGCGGCTGTCACCACCCCGTCGAGTCCGCCCGCCCGTTCGGCGACCTCGCGCACGGCTTCCTCGGCCGCCGCGGAGTCCGCGAGATCGACCTGCACGTATTCCACCCCGTCGGCGGGCCGGGCGCGGTCAAGCACCCACGGGGTGCCGCCTTCCGCGCGGACCGCTTCGACCGTCGCGGCGCCGAGACCGGACGCGCCGCCGGTGATCAGGACATTGCCAAGAGAACGCATCAGACTCCCTCGAAGATTCACCGGCCGGCCGCGGCGGCGACCAGCCTCGTCGTCGAATAGCCGGGCAGGGTCGGCACCAGCACGACCTCGCCGCCGTACCGCTCGACCACCGCCCGTTCGGGCAGCTCCGCCTCGGCGTAATCGCCGCCCTTCACCCAGACGTCCGGCCGCAGCCGTTCCAGGATCGCCACCGGGGACGATTCGTCGAAGACCGCCACCGCGTCCACAACGGACAGTGCTGTCAGCAGCCGGGCCCGGTCCTGCGCGGACAGCAGCGGACGTCCCGGGCCCTTCAACCGGCGCACGGAACTGTCCGAATTCACGCACACCACGAGTGCGTCGCCGAGAGCGCGCGCTTGGCGCAGCAGGCTGACGTGCCCGGGGTGCAGGAGATCGAAACAGCCGCCGGTCGCGACGAGCCGCCCGCCAGCCGCGCGGACTCGTTCCGCTACCGCAAAAGCATTTCCCGCCGCGAAATCCGGAGAGTCCTCAATGGACATCCGGCCTTCCTCGACGGACAGTGCGCTGGCCCCGCCCGCGGCGACAAACCGAGCTGCCGCCTCGACCGCGACGCGCACAGCCTCCGTAATCGAAGCACCGTCGAGCAGTCCGGCCGCCACAGCCGCAGCGAACCGGTCGCCCGCGCCGCAGGTATCCGTCGCGCTGCCGCTGACCTTCGCACCGTCCGGCACCGAAATCCGCCGCACCGACCTGCCGTCGTCCACCAACGCGCCCCGCGAGCCGATCGTCACCGCGACCGCGTCGGCGTTCCAGCGTTCCCGCAGCAGACCCGGCAACTCGAGCGCGTCCGGCACCACCGCGGTGGCCTCGCTGGCGTTCGGCGTGACCAGACGTGTTCCTGGCACCGGCTCCGCGCCGCGCGGATGCGGGTCCCACACCACCGGAATTTCCGACGCCAGTTCGGTCAGCACCTCTCGCAGCCGCGGGTTCCGCGTGAGGCCCCGGCCGTAGTCGGACACCAGGATCGCCCCGGCACTGCGCAACGCGCGCTCCGCCCGATCCGGCAGAACGTCGGCGGACGCGGTTCCTTCGCCGGAATCCAAGCGCACCAACGATTGTCCGGCCGCTCGGATCCGGGTCTTCGACACGGTGCTGCCCTCCAGCGGGACCGGCACCAACGTCACCTCCGGTTCGAGCAGACCGGCGAGCGTCCGGGCAGAACGATCGTCGCCGAGCGCGGTCACGAGGACCACCTCAGCAGCCGACCGGGCCGCCAGCAGCGCGGCGAGACCCGCTCCGCCGGCGCGCAGCCACCGGCTGGTCACGTCGACGACCGGGACCGGCGCGTCCGGGCACAGTCGCTCGGCGACGCCCTCGGCATCGACGTCGAGGAACACGTCGCCGACCACCACCAGCGGCTTCACGCGGGCACCCCGAGCGCGTCGTCCAGGGCTTCGCACAGCGCGTGCACCAGCGCCAGATGCAGTTCCTGCACGGTGGCCACGCTCGGCGCGTCGACCGCCACCGCGTCGTCGCACAGCGCGGCGAGCGGGTTCGGAGCCGGTCCGGTGAACGCCCAGGTGGTCACGCCCAGCTCGTGTGCCGCCTTCGCCGCCGCGACGACGTTTTGGCTGCTGCCGCTGGTCGACAGGCAGACGAGCACGTCGCCGGGCCGTCCGTGTGCGCGGACCTGGCGGGCGAACAGTTCGGCTTCGTCGTAGTCGTTGCCGATCGCGGTCAGCGCCGAGGTGTCGGCGTGCAGCGCGATCGCCGACAGCGGACGGCGCTCGCGTCGGAACCGGCCCACCAGCTCGCCGGTCAAGTGCTGGGCTTCGGCGGCGCTCCCGCCGTTGCCGCACGCGAGCAACCGCCCGCCGTTCTCGAAAACACTGGCCAGGTAAGCGCCCCATTCGGCAATGCGCGGGGTCGCGAAGCGCAATCGTTGCGCGGCCGAACACAAGTCGGCGAAGTGGTCTGCCATGACGGCGTCTCCTCGAAAAGTCAGCGGCTCCGGTGACGCCGGACCAGGAACGGTCCCAACGCCAGAACATCCACCGGAGCCGAACCGAAACACTCCAACGCGTCGCGCGGGGAATCGACCATCGGCCGCCCCGCGGTGTTCAGGCTCGTATTGACGACGACCGGAAGACCGGTCCGGTCCGCGAATCCGGAAAGCATTCGCGCGGTGCGCGGATCGTCGGCCGGGTCGACGGTCTGCACCCGGGCGGTACCGTCCACATGGGTCACCGCGGGCAGCCGTTCGCGCCACGCTTCGGCGACGTCGTGCACGAAAAGCATGTAGGGACTGGGGAACGGGCCGCGCGAGAAGATCTCCTCCGCGCGGTCGGCGAGCACCATCGGGGCCACCGGACGGAATTGCTCGCGGCCCTTCACGTCGTTGAGCCGCTCCAGATTCCCGGCACGGCCGGGGTGCGCGAGCAGCGACCGGCACCCGAGCGCACGCGGGCCGAATTCGGCTCGGCCTTGGAACCAGGCCACGATCTGGTCGTCCGCCAATGCCTCCGCTACCGCGTCCGAGACGTCGTCCGGACGTTCGTAATCCAGTTTCGCCTTCTGCAGAATGGCTTCCAGCTCGTCGTCCGTCCATTCGCGACCGAGCGCGGCACCGGACATCGGTTCGATCCGCTCCCCCGCGTCGGCCGCCAGCTGGAGCGCCGCGCCGAGCGCGGTTCCCGCGTCCCCGGCGGCGGGCTGGATCCAGATCGACTCGAAGGGGCTTTCCGCGTGCAGGCGGGTGTTGGCCACACAGTTGAGCGCGATGCCGCCGGCCAGGGTCAACGTCCGTTGCCCGGTCCGGTCGTGCAGCCAGCGAGCGAGGTCGAGCAGCACTTCCTCCAGCACCTGCTGGACGCTGGACGCGAGATCCGCGTGCCGAGGGGTCAGTTCGTCGCCAGGAGAACAGCGCGGCGCGAGGGCGGACCAGTCGATCAATTCAGTGCGAAATCCCCCGTCCCCGGTTACGTAAACGCGCTCGCGGAGATAGTCGAGATGCACCGGTCCGCCATAGGACGCCAGTGCCATCACTTTGTATTCGTCGCTCGACCGCGCGAATCCCAAGTGCTCGGTGAGGTCTTCGTAGAACAGGCCGAGCGAATGCGGAAGCTTTTGCGCGGCAAGCTCTTTGAACCGTCCGTCGCGATACTCGCCAGCCAGGTACGACGTGCTTTCGCCGCGTCCGTCCGCGACCAAAACCGCCGAATCGCCCGGCGGTCCGGCGAGTGCCGCCGAAGCGGCGTGCGCGACGTGGTGCCGGACGAACCGGACCTTCTTCTGGTCGAGTCCGGGCAGTTCGCTGGCGAGGAATTTCGGGGCGCGGCGGGCGAATTCGGTGCGCAGTTCCTCGCCGCTGGGGTCGTGTCCGGCGAGACCGGGTTCGACCAGGTCCGGGTCATAGGAGAACCCGACCGCGTCGAGATCCGCCGCGGTGAGCCCGGCCCGCTCCAGGCACCAGCGGGCAGCCTGGCCCGGCTGTTCCCACGCCGAGAACGGCACCGCCTGCTTGCCGTGCTTGCGCCGGCTGAACCGCTCTTCTTCGGCTGCCGCGACGATCCGGCCGTCGACGACGAGCGCGGCGGCGGGATCGTGGAACACCGCGTTGATTCCCAGGAAGCGCACCCGTTCACCCCTTCTCCGGCGGGGCGGACCCGGTGGCCCGCCGTCCCGGGAGCACTACCCGGCGAAGTCGGGGATAAACGAATCAGCCGGAAAAGCCCAGGACGTCGCTACTCCGCGAAGCGACGCACCCGGTTACGCGGCGGCGGCTTGCCTCCGGGAGAACCATTCGGCGGTTCGCCGCAACCCTTCCCCCGCAACGATTCGCGGTTCCCAGCCGAGCACCCGGCGCGCGAGCGAAATGTCCGGGCACCGCCGCCGCGGATCGTCCACCGCCGCGTCGACATGCACGATCCGCGAAGACGACCGGGTGATCGCAAGGACCCGCTCAGCGATCTCCCGCACCGAAAGCTCGTGCGGGTTGCCGATGTTCACCGGTCCGGAATGATCCGACCGCGCCAGCGCGAGCAGCCCGTCGACGGTGTCGTCCACAAAGCACAACGACCGCGTCTGCCGTCCGCTGCCTTCGACGGTCAGCGGTTCGCCCGCGAGCGCCTTGGTGATGAACGACGGCACCATCCGCCCGTCGTCGGCCCGCATGCCGGGGCCGTAGGTGTTGAAAATGCGCGCGATCCCGGTGTTCGCATCGGCAGTGCGCCGCATCGCGCTGGTCAGCGCTTCGGCGTAACGCTTGGCTTCGTCGTACACGCTGCGCGGTCCGATCGGATTCACGTTGCCCCAATAGGTTTCGCGCTGCGGATGCTCCAGCGGATCGCCGTACACCTCGCTGGTCGACGCGAGAACGAACCGCGCCCCGCGCGCCGCGGCGAGGGCGTTCTCGGTGCCTGCCGAACCCGCGCGCAACGTCTCGAGCGGCAGTCGCAGGTAGTCCCGGGGCGACGCCGGGGAGGCCAGGTGGAACACGACGTCGACGGCCCCGGGAACCGGGATCGGCCTGGTCACGTCGTGCTCCAGCAGCAGGAACCGCGGATGTCGGGCGACCGCGTCGAGCGCGCCGCGACGGGCTGTTGCGAGATTATCCACCGCGGTCACTCTCGCGCCTTCTTCGAGCAGTTTCGCGCACAGCCGCGCGCCTACGAATCCGGCTCCGCCGGTGACTACCGCGTGGGAGAAAGCCATGCCGCGCCGGATACCCGCGCAGCGCCGCGTTAACCCCGGCGACTCACGGGTAACCGCCGGGCATGCGAGTACTCCTGACCGGCTGGGCGAGTTTCCGGCACGGCGAGGCCACCGCGGGAGACGTGCTGAGCTTACGGGCGGTGAGCGACGTCCTGACCCGAGCAGGGGTCGACCACCTGACCGTGTGGAGCCCCGCGTTCCGCCCCGAGGGCCCGCACCTGGCCGACGCCGCACCGGACGCGTTCACCCACGTCGTCTTCGCCTGCGGCCCGTTGCGCGGCACGCAACTCCAAGACCTGCACCGCCGTTACCCGCGGTGCCGTCGGCTGGCGATCGGCGTGTCCGTGCCCGATCCGGCGGACCCCGCGGTCGCCGGGTTCGACGTGGTCCTCGCCCGCGACGACGGCGACGCCTGCGCCGCCGACCTCTCGCTGGCCGCCCGGCTCGACTCGCCGCCGGTGGTCGGCGTGGTGCTAGCACCGGACCAGCCCGAATACGGCGCGGACCGGCGGCACGACGCGGTGCACGCGATCCTCGCCGAATGGCTGCGCGACCTCGACTGCGGCCGCGTCCCGCTCGACACCCGCCTCGCCACCGACGACTGGCGGCACTGCGCAACGCCGGACCAGTTCGTGAGCACAGTGTCCCGATTGGACGTCCTGGTCAGCACCCGGCTGCACGGCCTCGCCCTCGGCTTGAAGGCCGGTGTCCCGGTGCTCGCCGTCGATCCCGTCGCGCACGGCGGCAAAGTGACCGCCCAAGCGCACGCGCTGCGCTGGCCCGCCGTCCTGCCCGCGGACGCCACCCGCGCCGACCTCGACGAGTGGTTCGAGTGGTGCTGCTCCGCCGAAGCACGGGCCCGCGCCGCCGCGGAACACCCGTTCCCCGGACCGCTGGCCGAACTCGTCGGCGAGCTCAAGGAAATACCGTGAGCCGGACGACCGTCGTCGTGGCCACCCGCAACCGCGCCGAAGAACTGGCGCGCACCCTCGCCCGACTGTCCACATTGGACCCACCGCCGCCGGTGATCGTCCTGGACAACGGCTCGACGGATCACACGGCTGACGTCGCCGCTTCCTTCGAGCAGGTGCGGGTGATCCGAAGCCCGCACAATCACGGCGCCGCGGCGCGCAACCAGGGCGTCATCGCCGCCCGGACGCCGTATGTCGCCTTCAGCGACGACGACTCCTGGTGGGCTCCCGACGCACTCCTCCGGGCCGAAAAGCTCTTCGCCACCCATCCCCGGCTCGGCCTCCTCACCGGACGGACCTTGGTCGGCCCGGAAGAACGCGAGGACCCCATCACCCCGGCCCTCGCGCACAGCCCGCTGGGAACTCCGCCGGACGCACCCGGCCCGCTCGTGCTCGGGTTCCTGGCCTGCTCCGCGATCGTCCGGCGGTCGGCTTTCCTGCAGGTCAGCGGGTTCAGCCCGATGCTGCATTTCGGCGCCGAGGAACAGCTGCTGTCCTATGACCTCGCCGCGGCCGGTTGGCAGCTCTGCTACGCGGAAGACGTGGTGGCGCACCATCATCCGTCGCCAGCACGCCCGTCCCCGGGCTGGCGGCAGCGTGCCGAGGCCCGCAACCAACTGCTCATCGGCTGGCAACGACGTCCAGCCCACGTTTGCGCCACCCAACTCCGGCGGCTGCTCGCCCGCGCGCGGCGAGAACCGGCTCTGCTCGCCGCACTCCCCGCCGCGGCGCTCCGGCTCCCGCCCGCACTGGCCCGCCGCCGCGTGCTGCCCGCCGCCATCGAACACCAAGCCCGGCTGACGGAAGGATAACCATGAACCGCACGTCCGTGGTCGTGATCACCCACAACCGCCGCGAACAACTGCGCGAAACCCTCCAGCACCTGGTCACCCTGCCGGAGCGGCCACCGATCCTGGTCGTGGACAACGCGTCGACCGACGGCACCGCCGACCTCGTCGCCCGCGCACGGCGAGAACCGGGGCTGCCCGCCGCCATCGAACACCAAGCCCGGCTGACGGAAGGATGACCATGAACCGCACGTCCGTCGTGGTGATCACCCACAACCGCCGCGAACAACTGCGCGAAACCCTCCGCCACCTGGTCACCCTGCCGGAGCGGCCACCGATCCTCGTGGTGGACAACGCGTCGGCCGACGGCACCGCCGACCTCGTCGCCCGCGACTTCCCCGAACTGCGCCTGATCAAGCTCGACCGGAATCTCGGCGCGGTCGGCCGCAACATCGCCGTCCGCGAGGTGACGACGCCGTACGTGGCGTTCTGCGACGACGACACCACCTGGCAGCCCGGCTCGCTCGCCCGCGCCGCCGAAGTCCTGGACGCGCATCCCGGGCTCGGTTCGGTGACCGGGCGCTGCCTGGTCGAACCGGACCTGCGGGAGGACCCGATCACGCCGGAACTGCGGTTTTCGCCGGTGCCCGGCCCGGAGTGGCTGCCCGGTCCGGCGCTGCTCGGGGTGATGGCCGGGCTGACGATGTTCCGGGTGCGGGCCTTCCGCGACGTCGGCGGCTTCTCGCCGCGGATGTGGCTCGGCGGGGAGGAGGAACTGCTCGCGCTCGACCTCGCCGCGCTCGGCTGGCGGATGTGCTGGCGGGAGGACGTCGTGATCCACCACGCCCCGTCGAAGCTGCGCGATCCGCGCCGGCGGCGGGGGCTGGGGATCCGGAACACCTTGTGGACGTTGATGTTGCGCCGCCCGTGGCGTTCGGTGTTCCGCCGGGGAGCCGCGGTGCTGGCTTCCGCACCCCGGGACCGGACGACGGTCGCCGCGGTGGCGGAGTGCCTGCGCGGCCTCCCCTGGGTGCTCCGCGAGCGCGCCGTGGTCCCGGCCGAAGTCGAGCACGGTCTGCGATTGCTGGAAGCGCCACAACGCAACTCACCCGCGCGCCGATACACCGGTTAACCGTCCGTGAAGGGCTCCTTGAGGGAATCAGATTCCCTCAAGGAGCCCTTCACGGACAGTGGTTAACGCACGGCGGCCCAGTCGGACTCGCTGACTGGCATGGCTTTTTCGTAGGCGCGCACGGTTTCCGCGGCGATCCGGTCCCACGAATACCGCGCCCGGACCCGCTCCTGTCCCGCGGTGCCCAGCGCCTCCAGTTCCGCGGGCTCGTCCAGCAACGCCCGCAACCGAGCCGCCAGCCGGGCCGGGTCGCGCGGCGGCACCAAGCGTCCGGTGATCCCGTCCACCACCGTGTCTGTCAGACCGCCGACCGCGGCGGCCACCACCGGCACCCCGCACGCCATCGCTTCCAGCGGGACGATCCCGAACGGCTCGTACCAAGGCGTGCACAGCACCGCGTCCGCCGAACGCAGCAAGGCTGGCATCTCAGCGCGGCTCACCTGACCTGCCAGCTGCACCCGGTCAGCCACCCCGAGCCGCTCCGCCAGCCGCCGCAGCCGCCGCGCCTCCGGGTCGCGGGAAAGCGCCCCGGACGCCGGTCCGCCCGCGATCACCAGCTCGGTCTCCGGCACCCGCGGCAACGCGGCGATCGCCAGGTCGAACCCCTTGCGCGGCACCAGCCTCCCGACCGAGACCAGCCGCTTCGGCGCGGTCCGCGGCACCACCGGGCCGCCGACCCCGAACCGCTCCAGGTCGACCCCGCACGGCACCACCGAAATCCGCTGCCGCGGCACCCCTTGCCGAGCCAGTTCGAACACCTCGTCCGAGCAGGTCGCGACGATCCGGTCCACCTGTTTGCCGACCATCCGCTCCAGCCGCATCCGGTCCGGCGGGCTCGTGTCGGCGTCGCCCTGGTGCCGCCGCTTCACCACGCCCAGCGCGTGAAACGTCTGCACCGTCGGCACCTTGGCCTCGCGCGCAGCGAGCACCGTGGCCACGCCGGACATCCAGAAGTGCGCGTGCGCCACGTCCGGCGGCTCCTCCGTCCACCGGTCGCGCAGCCAGCTGCCGAATTCCCCCATGTACGGCAAAAGTTCGTCTTTCGGCAGGCGGCGCGCCGGACCGGCCGGAACGTGCACCACGCGGTAACCGGCCGGGGTCTCCACCGCGGCAGGCGCGTCCGAGTCGTCGCGTCGCGTGTAGACCGTCACCTCGTGGCCGCCGCGCACGAGCGCCGCGGAAAGGTCGGCCACGTGGACGTTCTGCCCGCCCGCGTCCGCCTCCCCCAGCGCGGCGAGCGGACTGGCGTGTTCGGACACCATCGAGATCCTCATCAGACTCCTTCCGCAGCGGGGGCGGTTTCGGTGAGCAGGCGGTCCCAGCGCGCCAGGAACGCGTCGAGACCGAAGTGCGCCAGCGCGTGCTCGCGGGCCGCTTTCCCGGCCAGCACGGCAAAATCGGGTTCGTGCACGAGTTCGCGGAACCGCCGCGCGAGCACCTCGATGTCGGCGGAGCACACCCCGGCGTCCGGGGGCACGGCCGCAGGGGCTTCGGTGGAGGCGACCGCGACGATCGGCATGCCCAGGTGCATCGCTTCCAGCAGCGACAGGCCGAGCGACGTCCAGCGCGCCGTGTGCAGATACACGCGGTGCCGGGCGAGCTCGTCGTGCAGCCGCGGCGGACGCACGTCGCCCTGTCCGCCGGGCAGCTCTTCGGTGCCCATGCCGAACACGTTCACCGGCGCGATTTCGCGGAACGCGGGCAGCAGATCGGCCCCGGTCACCCGGGCGCGGCGGCGCGGTTCGTTGATCATCGCCGCGCCCGCGGGCAGCTCGCCGGTGTAGCGCTCGCCCGGGTCCGGGATGCCGTGCGGGATCACGACCACCGGCGCGATCCCGTTGTCCCACATGAGCGCGTTGTACGAGGTGACGTGCACGATCGGCACCTCGTCCTGACCCGCCATCGGATGCCGGGACACCGCCGCGCCGTGCCGCGGCGCGTTGTGCTCGACGTACACCATCGGCACCCGCGAGCCCAGCTGCGGCCGGACGAACGCGGCTTCCTCCGGCCGCTGGAGCACGACCACGTCCGGCCGGGCGTCCGCGAGCCGGTCGACCGGGACCTCGGTCACCCCCGGCCAGTCCCGCCCCGCCAGACCCAGCCCCCACGGAGCGCCCTCGGGTCGCGCCGGGACGAAGTACTCGTGCCGCCCGCGGACGAACGCGTCGGTCCACGACCCGTGGACGTGCCAGAGCAAGATCCTCATGCGCCCTGGCTTATCCGCGCGGATTCGACGTTAAACGAGGGGATGCGCGGGGTACCCCGGTCAGCTCTCGCCGCGGAAATTGTCGCCCAGCTGGGGATGGCCGCGCTTCGAGCGGCCCTCCTCGTCCTCCAGCGGGCTCTCCGGCTCCGGCCGCCGGGGCACCTGCTCCTCGTCGACCTCGGTGCGGCGCGGGTTCGCCGCCTCTTGTTCCGGTTCCCGGTGACGTTCGTCAGTCATGCCGCCTCCAGCACTGTCTTGAACCAGCCGTCCGTGGTTGCCGCGCCAGGCCTGGCTCGGCGCGTCGCCGGGCACCCACAGGTCACCAGTCCGGACGGCGCACCGCGGGGAGCCGGTCCAGCGTCGCCGTCACCGCCGCGGCCACCCGCGGTTCGGTCAGCGGAGCGCCGGCCGGGCCGTGCGGGAGCACTTCGACCTCGACCCCGGCCTCGCGGGCCGAGGCGACGTGCGTGCCGTGCGCGGCGAACCACTCGCGGGACGCGCGGCCGTCGCCCTCCGGGTCCGGCCCGACGAGCAGGACCGACCGCACCGCCTCCGGGTACCGTTCGGCCAGCCGCAACGCGACCGGCACTAGCTGGCCGCCCGCCAGCACATCGGCCAGCGGTTTGGCACCCGCGGCCTCTCTGAGCAGCACGGAAGCCCGGCCCGGAGGACAGGGCACGATCCGGTGGTCCGGTGCCGCCTGCCCCCAGCCGGGCGGGACCTCGGCCTTCGCGGCTTCGTCCAGGACTACGAGCATCCGTTCAGTCATCAGCGCCTCCTCCCGGTCGCGTACCCGAGGGGGCGCGGGCGAAACCCGGGGGTTTGGCCGCCGCCTTCCGGGGTACCCGCGCGGGTCGGGCGAGAGAGGGAGACAGGGGTGCGGGACGGAATCGCCGAACCATGGGGCACGCGCACGCCGTACGGTCCGGGCGAGGACTGGCCGGTGCGGGTCGACTGCCATCTCGCCGACGGGCTCGAGCCGGGCGACGTCGACCGCTGGGTCCGCACCGCCGCGGTCCTGCATTCCAACGGCGACGGTCTCGACATCGCGGTGAAGGACGGCCGGATCGCCGGCGTCCGCGGCCGGGCCGACGATCGCGTCAACCACGGCCGGCTCGACCCCAAGGACCTCTTCGGCTGACAGGCCAACAACGCGCCGGACCGGCTGCTTACTCCGCTGGTGCGTGACAACGGGGTGCTCCGCGAATCCACGTGGGACGAAGCGATGGACCGGATCGTCCAGCGCAGCCGCGCACTGCTCGACACCGAAGGCCCCACCTCGCTCGGCTTCTACACCAGCGGACAGCTTTTCGCCGAGGAGTACTACACGCTGGCCGCGATCGCCCGCGGCGCACTCGGCACGAACCACCTCGACGGCAACACGCGGTTGTGCACCGCGACCGCGGGCGAATCGCTGAAGGAAAGCTTCGGCTGCGACGGCCAGCCGTCCTCCTACACCGACATCGACCACGCGGATGTCATCGCCCTGTTCGGTCACAACGTCGCCGCGACGCAACCGGTGCTGTGGTCCCGCATCCTCGACCGGCTCGCCGGTCCGCGACCGCCGCGCCTGCTGTGCGTCGATCCGCGGCAGACTCCGGTCGCAGAAGCCGCCGAACTGCATCTGGCTCCGCTGCCCGGCACGAATGTCGCGCTGATGAACGGAATCCTGCACAAGGTCATCCTGCACGGCTGGTGCGACGAGGCGTGGATTAACGAGCATACCGTGGGTTACGACGATCTCATCAAGGTCGTCCGCGACTATCCGCCCGAGCGCGCGGCGTCGATCTGCGGAGTGCCGGCCGACGAAATCCGTTCCGCGGCGAGACTGGTCGGCACGACTGACCGGTTGCTGTGCACTGTGCTGCAAGGGTTTTACCAATCGAACCAGGCGACCGCTGCCGCGGTGCAGGTGAACAACCTGGTGCTGCTGCGCGGAATGCTGGGCAAACCAGGCTGCGGCGTTTTGCAGATGAACGGCCAGCCGAGCGCGGAGAACACCCGCGAATGCGGTGCCAACGGCGATCTCACCGGGTTCCGCAACTGGAACAATGACGCGCACATCGCTCAACTGGCCGAACTGTGGAACGTGCCGATGGAGCAGATCCCGCACGACGGCCCGCCGACCCACCTGATGAAGATGCTCGACCTCGCCGAGAGCGGCGACCTGCGGTTCTGGTGGATCTCCGCGACCAACCCCGCGGTGTCGCTGCCCGAACTCGCGCGGGTCCGGAAGATCCTCGGCCAGGACAGCCTTTTCCTCGTCGTGCAGGACGCGTTCCGCACGGAAACCACGGAATTCGCCGACGTGGTGCTGCCCGCAGCGATGTGGGGCGAGAAAACCGGGACTTTCACGAACGCCGACCGCACCGTGCATCTGTCCGAGAAAGCGCTCGACCCGCCCGGACAAGCGCGCCCAGACCTCGACATCTTCCTCGACTACGCCCGCCGCATGAACCTGCGCGACCGCGACGGCGCGGCTTTCCCGCCCTGGCACGACTCGGAATCTGCCTACGCGGCTTGGCAAAAGGTGTCCGCCGGACGACCCTGTGACTACAGTGGACTGTCCTATGAGAAGCTCCGCGTAGTCAGCGGCGTCCAGTGGCCGGTCGACGAAGCCCATCCGGACGGCACCGAACGCCTTTACGCGGACGGCAAATTCTTCGCCGATCCCGACTACTGCGAGGAATACGGCAAAGACCTGCACACCGGCGAGCCGGTCAGCCCGGAGGAATACCGCGAGTACAACCCGGACGGCAAAGCCATGCTCAAGCCCGCCGAGTACCTGGTACCGGAGGAACCGCCGAGCACCGACTACCCGTTCGCGCTGATCACCGGGCGGACGCTGTACCACTTCCACACGCGCACGAAGACCGGCCGCGCACCGCAACTGGAGACCGCCGCCCCGGAAGTCTGGGCCGAACTGTCCCGCCAGGACGCCGAACGCGCCGGAATCACCGAGGGCGACCTGCTCGAGATCCGCACCCCGCGCGGCCGCGTCCGCGCCAAGGCGCGCCCGTGCGGGATCCGCGACGGAGTGCTGTTCCTGCCCTTCCATTACGGCTACTGGGACACCGCCGACCCGACCGGCGCGGACGGCGTCCGTGCGGCCAACGAACTGACCATCACGGCCTGGGATCCGGTGTCGAAGCAGCCGCTGTTCAAGACAGCCGCCGCGGCGCTGCGCAAGATCTCCGACGGGAACCCGAAGGAAACCATCGCGCTCGGCAACCGGACGGTGTCCGAACAGCTCGTCGACTAGCCGCTCACAGCAGATCCCGCGGCACCCGGCGATGCCAGTTCCGCGACACCAACCGCCGATCCCCCTCGTACCCGTCCAGCTGCGCGTCGATCACGAACTCCTCCGGCGTGCAACTCACCCGCGTATACGTCTCCGTCCGCACCAGCCACTCCCCCCGCTCGAACGTCACCGTCCACGACGTCTCCGCCACCGGAGAACAGAAATCATCCGCCACCCACGAGTAACACTCGTGCACATCACGAGTGATCTCCAGATCGATGTCGTCGTACCGGATCGTGCCGGAGTTCTTCACCACGTCCAGCGCCGAGTGGTAGTCGACCAGGTCCCGCGACACCGTCCACTTCTGCTCCGGACGGCTCACCTGCGTGGTCGGCAGCGGCGGCGTCCCTTCCGGCTCGCCGAACTCGTCCGGGGCGACCTCGTCCGGTTCGCCGGTCGGCCGCACCGGCAGGGTCAGCGCGCTCGCCCCGGTCCGCACGGCGAGCGTCACCGGTTTCGGCGGCGGCCACGCGAGCGGCCAGTACGAAGTGGACAGTGCGAGCCGGATCCGGTGCCCGGCCGGAAACGCTTGCGCCACCCCGTTCAACTCAAAGTCCACTGTGTACTCTTCGCCCAGCGCAAGCGGTTCCGGTTCCTCATGGCCGTCCCGGTGCGTGAGGTTCAGCAGGCCGTAGGTCACCCGCGTCGCCCGGCCGTCCGGGGCGACGTCCGACAGCCGCGCGGCCACCATCGCCACCGGCTGGTCCGCCGAGACCCGCAGCCGCACCCGAGGCGCACCAAGAATTTCGCACCGCTCGGCGAGCACGTCCGTGTCGAACACGAGCGAACCGCCGTCCTCCTCGCGCTGGTCGTACGGCAGGTCCGGCGGCGCGCTGTACGACGCCCATTTCCCGGCGAACTGCCCCACCGACAAGGGCGACGCGACACTCAGCGGCTCCTCGGCCACCGGCTCGCCGGGCCGGGCGAGCCGGTGCGGCGCGAGGGCGTACTCCGTCGGCCGGACGTGCGGCGAAGGCCATTCCGCCTCCCCGACCCAGCGTCCGGGACGGTCCTCATAGGACGTCGACGGCGGCACGCTCTCCTGCATCCACGTGCGCAGGACCGGGCCGTCCATGACCCCGTTGTCGACGTCCTTGAGCCAGTGATCCCACCAGCGCACGACTTCCTGCAGGTAGCCGATCGCGGGGCCGGGCTCGCCGAGGTGCGGGTACTTGTGCGACCACGGCCCGATCAGCCCGCGGCACGGCACGTCGAGATGCGACAGCAGCCGGGTGACCGCGTTGGAGTAGCCGTCGGCCCAGCCGCTGGACGCGAGCACCGGGCACTGCACCCCGGAGTAGTCCTCGGAAACCGAAGCGTGCCGCCAGTAGCTGTCGCGGCGCTGATGCCGCAGCCACTGTTCGGCCCACAGGCTGCAGTTTTCCAGCCGTTCCCGCCACATGTCGCGCCAGCGGTCCCCCACCAGCGCCGGGTCGGGCGGCATCGTCGCCTCGCCGAACATTGTCCCGGACTCGGCGATGTTGTCCGACAGCAGGCAGCCGCCCATGTAGTGCATGTCGTCGGCGAACCGGTCGTCGGTGAACGAGGAGACGACGATCGCGCCGAGGCTCGGCGGTTTCCGCGCCGCGACCTGCAGCGCGGCGAACCCGCCCCAGGAAATGCCCATCATGCCGGTGCGCCCGTCGCACCACGGCCGGTCGGCGAGCCAGGCGAGCACGTCCTCGGCGTCCTGTTGTTCCTGTTCCAGGTATTCGTCCGCGAGCACGCCCTCCGATTCCCCGGAGCCGCGCAGGTCGACGCGCACGCAGGCGTAGCCGTGCCCGGCCAGGTAGGGGTGGTGGATCGAGTCGCGGACGGAGGTCAGGTCTCGCTTGCGGTACGGAATGTACTCGACGATCCCCGGCACAGGCAGCGATTCCGATCCGGCGGGCCGCCAGATCCGCGCCGCCAGCCGGGTGCCGTCCGAAACCGGGATCCGGACGTCCTCGTCCTCCATGATCTCGTACGGCAGCGAGGGAAGAGCGCGCGTGATCATGCCTGCCGGGTACCCGGCCCCGCGCGCCCGAAACGGAGTTGCCCGCGGCAGGAAAACGGGTACCCGGTGCACATGATCAGCATGAAAGCCCAGCTGTATCAGGCGCATCTGCGCGCGACGCGGCAGAAAGCCTTTTACGACAACGCTCGCGTGCTGCACCAGCGCCTGCACCGCCACCAGCGGCCGTCGCAAGCCCGGCCGCCGAGGAAGCTGCGCAAGCACTACGACCTCGAACACCGCGAGGTGCACGGCTTCGCGTGCTGGACCGTGCGGCCGCGCGCGAAGGCCGGGCTGCATGTCTTCCACCTGCACGGCGGCGGTTACGTCGAGGAAATCGAATCACACCACTGGGAATTCGCCGCCGACCTGGTGCGCCGGCTCGGCTGCACGGTCACGCTGCCGATCTACCCGCTCGTCCCGCGGCACAGCAACGCCGAGACGATTCCCATGGTGCAGGCCGCGTTCGAGCAGACGCTCGGTGCGGAGCCGGCGGAAAACACCGTCCTGTCCGGCGATTCCGCCGGCGCCGCGCTCGCACTGGCGGTCGCGCAGCGGCTCCGGGAGGAGGGCCGCCCGCAGCCGAAACAGACGATCCTGATCTCGCCGTGGCTCGACGTGACCCTGGAAGACCCGATTTCGGTCGTACTGGACGAACACGACCCGATGCTCGGCATCACCGGCCTGCGCGAGGCGGGCAAGATGTACGCCGAAGGCACCGACCCGCACGATCCGCGAATCAGCCCGCTGTACGCGGATCTGTCTGGACTCGGCCCGTTCAGCCTGTTCATCGGCACCCGCGACGTCCTCCTCCCGGACGCCCGCCGCTTCGCTTCCCGCGCCCGCGATGCCGGGATCGACGTCGACTACGCCGAGTACCCCGGCATGTTCCATAACTGGCTCATGCAGCAGATCCCCGAAGGGCGCCAGGCGCGCAACCACATCGAGCGCATCCTCCGCCGCTAGGGTCATTCCGCCGCAGCACCGGCCCGCGCGGACCTCACCGGACTCGACCTGTTCAGCCGGCCCACCGGCACCCCACCGCGAGCCTCACTCCGGCGGCAGCGGCACGCCGCGACGACTAGTCCGGTAGTCGTCGCGGCTTGCCACCGTCCCGTCCTCCGCCCGGACAATGTGGACAGACCGCCGAGCCTTCGCCATATGCCGCCCCGTCTTCACCGCTTCCGCGCGGGACTTCGACGTGTTCGCCGCCCGCACGTGCCCCACCACGCGGTTCTTCCACAGCGAGTTCTCGTACAGCGTCTCGACGTCCCCGTCCACCCGCTGCCCTCCTGTTCAGTCCTCGAACTCGAAGCGCAGCCGTTCCTCGCACTTCGCGTACTTCGCCTCGAGTTCGTCCTCGGTGTCCGCGCCGATGATCAGTTCCGCCAGTTCGAAGGAGTAGCTGTCCTGCTCCGGCAGTTCCGACAGCCGCTGGCCTTCCTCCGGCGTGATCGAGATCGTCGTGCCGCCGAGTTCCTGGCAGAGCCCGGCGATCTCGTCCGGGGTCGGGATCCGCGTGACGACCGCGTCGCCGTCGAAGCGGCGCAGGTAGCAGCGCCCGGCGATGTGGTACTGCCCGCGGCCGCGCGGGAACTGCGGTTCCTGGCCAAGTCCCAGCCGGAGCATGATTTCGTGGTTGGCCACGCCGTCGACCAGCTCGAACAGCTCCGCGTGCGACTGCGAGTGCCGCGGGTTGATCTCCAGCAGGCACACCTGCCCGGACTGCCGGTCGCAGAAGAACTCGATGCTGAACGTGCCGTTCTCGAAACCGACCTGGCGCATCACGCGCTCGGCGATGTCGAACATCCGCCGGACGGTCTCGTCCGGCAGCTGCGACGGGTACTGATGGCGCAAAAACGAAGACCAGCCAGGGAAATCGACCGAGTCCAGCGCGGCGTAGAGACGCACCTCGCCCTTCCAGACGTACCCCTCGACCGCCGCCTGCACCCCGTGCAGTTCGGATTCGGCCAGGCACGCGGCCCCGCCGACCTCGGCGATTTCCGGCGGCAGATCGACCTGGCGCAACACGTCCTCGAACGGGTCCCCGACCCGTCCGACACCCTCCCGCAGTTCCTCGACGGCGTCCGCGAAGCCCTGCATGTCCCGCACGTGAAACGCCAGTTCCGACGAGAACCCCTTGACCGGCTTCAGCCACATCGGGAAGTCCACCCCGGACGGCGGCCGCGGCTCGTCGTCCAGGTCGACGATGCCGAACGGCGGCAGCTCGTCGATCACCTTCCGCTGTTCGAGCCTGCTCCAGTACTTGTGCTCGCACTTGAGCACCGCGGACAGCGGCACGTGCGGGAGGCCGCGCTCCTCGCACAGCAGCGGCGCCATGGTGGCGGCCGGGAAGTCCCAATAGGTCACGATCGCGGCGGGTTCGCCGTCGAAATCGTCCAGCTGCTGGCGGGCCTTCTTCATCAGGTCCGGGAAGTCGATCTCGCCGTGCTGCAGCTCGTCCGGGCTGAGCAACGGGCGGAACCGCAGCCCGGCCGCGGACGGGAGTCTTTTCAGGATGCGCTCGTTCTCCTCGTCAAGACCGAGCACGAACACGTCGTCAGTCATGGTTCAGCTCTTCCGTCCCGTCAGCGCGTCGCGGATCTTGTCGACGAACGCCGCTCCCGGCGCGAGTACCAGGTTCGCCGGCGGCTTGCTCGGCGCGTGCGGATGCGGCCTGGTCGGCGCGATCTTCTTCGCCGCCAGCACCCGCTCGCCCAGCCGGTCCAGCTCCTCGGCGGAACACGCGTCGCGCAGCCGCGGGAGCAGGTCGTTCTCCTCGTCCTTGATGTGGTGGCGGACGTCGGCGATGAGCTTGCCGAGCAGCTCCTCGTACTCCGGTTCGCCGGGGTTCTTGCGCTCGAGCCGCTTCATCACCTTCTCGGCCTCGGCGTGCTCCTCGATCTCGTGGTCGGCGATCTCGTCGCCGTTGTCGAGGTGCTTGCGCGCGGCCGGGTACATGAGCTGCTCTTCGGCGACCGAATGCCGGACCAGCTCGGCGATCACGTGGTCGACCACGTCTTTCCGGTTCCCCGCCTCGGGTTCGCTCTCGAGCTCGGCGAACACCCGCTCGACGTCGCGGTGGTCGTCGGTGATCACGGTGATCAGGTCGGTTCGGGTGGGTGCGGCCATGCTGCCTCCTCGCGTGTCGGGAACCCACCGGTTACCCGTTGCGCCGCACGGCAACCACCCGAAGCCGAACTGCCCCGCCGACCTGGCCGCTCCCCAGCGCCGCGAGACGGTGCGTGAGGGGAACCCTGAGGGAATCAGATTCCCTCAGGGTTCCCCTCACGCACCTCTGCGCCAACCCGCGCGGACTAGGCGGCAGCTGTCACCTTCCCGCTCAGCAAATGCCCCGCCCCCGGCACCTCCGGCCGCACCCCCAGTTCGCTGAGGATCCGGAACGTCGTGGCCGTGGCCGCCGAAAGCACCGGAATTCCCACCGCGTCCTGGACCGGCTGGATCGACGGCAGCGAAGGCATCTGCACGCACGCCGACAGCACCAGCGCGTCCGCCCGGGACAGGTCCAGTTTCCGGTAGTGCGCCAGCAGATCCGCCGGGTCCAGCCGCGCCACCGCCAGGTTGTCCGGCACTTCCAGCGAGAGCGAGTCGACCACCTCGACGCCCGCGTCCTCCAGGTACTCGACAACAGCCTGGGTCAACGGCTTCATATACGGCGTCACGATCGCGACCCGCTTCGCCGCCAACGCGGCGATCCCGGACAACAGTGCGCCCGCCGAAGAAACCACCGGCGCGTCCGAGCCTTCCGCCCGCAACGCCGAGGCGATCGAATCCTCAGCGGTGCAGTGATAACCCGGCCCTTGCGCCATGATCGCGACCAGGCAGGCAGTCGCGACGACGTCCGGTCGCGCGTCGGCCAGTTCGGTCGCCGCGCGCTCCGCTTGGGCGTTCATCGCGCGCAACTGCTCCGGCGTCACGTGCTGCATCCGCGCGCGGGCGGAGTGGAAGACGAACCGGTCCTCCGGGTACCGCTCCTCGCGGGCGCGCAGCATCCGCGGCAGCTCGGTTTCCATGGTCAGGTTGGAGCTCGGGACGATCATCCCGATGTGGTGGTCGGTCATCGCTTCGCCGCCGGGCGCATGTCCTTCACGGTCAGCTCGCCCGCGTCGACGATCAGCTCGTCGTCGAGGTACAGGCTGTTGCCGCGCATCGGGATGTCGAAGTGGCACGCCGTGTCGTTCGGTCCGCCGAGTTCGTTGTTCGGGCCGATCGAGAACATCACGTTGCCGTAGAAGCTGCGCAGCTCCATGCCCATGCCGCCGGGGAACTGGGTCAGGCCGTGCCAGTGCGCCCGCTCGTCGAGGCCCCAGCCGACGTGCGACATGCCGTAGCCGCGCGGGTCGTGGAAGGACTCGATGTAGCTGCGCAGCAGGTCGGCGTCGAGGCCGGACGAGCCCGCGCCGCCGCGGATGTCCTGGATGAAGCCCTTTTCGATGGTCAGCTCGACCGGCGTCTGCACATAGGTGTTGAACGGCAGCAGCACGTCGCCGGGCGCGAGCACGATCTTGCCGTCCACGCCGTCGTCGGAACCGCCGGTGAACACGAACGCCGCGGGCCAGTGGTCCCAGCGGCCCGGCTGGTCGGTGTAGCCGTACTCGCTCATCGTCGGGTACACGCCGAGCTGGTAGGTGACGTCCGTGCCGTGCGGGCTGGTGATCCGCATGGTCTTGGCCTTGGCCAGCAGTTCCGCGCCGATCTCGACGCGCTCGCGCAGTTCCTTGGTCGGCATCAGCCGAGCCAGCAGCTCCGGCGGCTCGACCGCGGTGAGGATCCGGGTCCCGGCGGCCTGGATCGCGAACTGCTCCTCGCTGAACAGCAGGAACGTGCAGTCCACGACCATGTCCGCGGCCTTGAGCGCGTCCACCGCGAGCGGCAGCTGGTCAAGACCGGACTGCCCGACCGCCCACGCGCCGGACGCGTTCGCCGGCGACGGCAGCCGCATGTGATAGGTCGCCGCCCCGAGCTGCTGGGCGGCCCAGAGGAAGGCGTCCGCGTACTCGGCGCGCTCGGCGCCGCGGGTCAGCACGACGACCGTCTCGCCCTCGTGCACGCCGGAAAAAGTCAGCTGGCGCAAGCAGATGTCGTTGAACAGGTTCTGGTCCATGGCGACCTCCTTGATTGTCCGAATACGGATTATCCGAGTGCGAAAAACACGCCGGGGTCAGCGGGCGAGCAGGTCTTTCAACGCCGAACGCAGCGCCTGCAGGGCGGGCCGCGGTTCGTCCCAGAAGATCATGTGCCCGGCGTTTTCGACGCCGGCGAGCGGATGCTTCGATTTCTCCAGCACCGCGACGTCCGCTGCGGTCACCACCGGGCTTTCCGCGCCGTACAGCAGCACGGCGGGTCCCGGGAGATTTTCCCACAGCGGAAGGAATTCCTCGGATTCGAAACCCTCGTGCGTCGCCGCGATGGCCGTCCGAGAGCACGACGCGAGCCAGCGGGCGCGCAGTTCCTGTTCCCGGCGCGGCCAGCGCGGCCACGAGGCGGCGACCTCGTCCGCGCCGGTCCCCCGCTGCGCTTGGTCCAATTGGGACTCGAAGACCGCCAGCGAGGTCGGGTACGGGCGGCCGGGGCCGCTCATCGGCGGGTCGGCGAGGACGGTGCCCGCGATCCCGCCGGACAGCGCGGCTTTCGCCGCGATCCGCGCGCCCATCGAGTGGCCGAACAGCAGCGGCGCGGACAGGTTCAGCTGGTCGACGACCGCTTCGACGTCGGCGGCGTACGCGTCGAGGGCATAGCTCGATCCGTCGTCGGACAGGCCGCGGCCGCGGACGTCGAGCACCAGCGGACGGACGAGGTCGGTCAGCTCGCGCGCGACGAAGTCCATGGTGATCGCCGGGCTGGTGATCCCGGGAAGCACCACGAGGGGGACGCCGTCGGCCGGGCCGTAGTCGAGGACGTGCAGCCGGACGGAACCGGACCGCACCCAGACGCTGGCCGCCGGGACGTCCGCCAGGTCGGCGAGCGCGGGCTGGGTCAGCACCCGGTCGGAAACAGAAGACATGCGGGAACTCCTAGCGGGCCTTGGCGAGCAGCTCGACGCCCTCGCCCAGGCCGATCACGTCGGCGTATTTGGCTTGCAGGTCGAAGAGAGCGGCGTCGTGCGGTCCCCGCGCGCGGTCGCCGCAGGCTTCGCGGACGACGAGGGTGTTGAAGCCGGACTGGACCGCGTCGACCGCGGTGGCCCGGACGCACCCCGAGGTCGTCGCGCCGCAGACGAGCACGGTGTCCGCGCCAAGGCCGGTGAGCAGCGCGGCGAGGCTCGTCCCGTGGAACGCGGACGCGCCCTTCTTGACGATCAGGTGGTCGGTGTCGTGCCGTTCCAGCCGGGGATCGAGCGCCACCTCGGCGCTTCCGTCGCGCAGGCTGCGCATGCCGGGAGCCTTGCGCAGCCACGCGATCGCGTCGCCGTCGGCCTCCGCGGGGGTGTAGCTGATCGCGGTGTAGACGACCGGCGCTCCGCTCTCGTGGGCGGCCCGGACCAGCGCGTCAGCGGCTTCGACTTCGGCGGAAAGGTCTGCGCCGGAAGGGAATTCCGGTTCGGTGAAGCCGCGAGTCAGGTCGACCACGACCAGCACCGGCGCGGTTCCCCTGGGCACCGCGGCTCCGAACCCCGCGCGGGCGTAGGTCTGGTCGGTCTCGGTGCCGTGCAGTCCGTTCTCAGGCGCGTTCACGCAGCAGCTCCTTGATCAGTTTGTGCTGCGCCCGGACCCGGCCGAGCAGCCAGCCCTGGAACAGCCCGAGCGCGCCCGCCGCGACGATCGGGAGATAGCGCTTCGCGTTGGGCGGCAACAGCATCGCCAGTCCGTCGAGCGAATCCGAGGCGGGCGCGGCGGCGGCCGCTGGTGCCGCCGGAGCCGGTGCGGTGCCGCCGTTCTCCAGCAGCGCACCGAGATTCTGCGCGAACTGCTGCAGGATCCGGTTTGACACCGTGCTGATCGCGCCCTTGCCGAACTGCGCGATTTTGCCTCGCACCACCAGATCCGTGTGCAGGTTCAGCGCCGAACCCTTCGGACCCGGCACCAGGGTCAGCGTGACGTCCGCTTCGGCGTCGCCGTTGCCGTGGCTGTCCGCGCCCCGGGCCGACAGCCGCAGCCGACGCTCGCCCTCGGCGATTTCGGTGAACCGGACCTTGCCCGCGTACGCGGCGCTGACCGGGCCGACCTTGAACTTGACCTTGCCGAGGTAGGACTCGCCGTCTCGGCCCTCCAGTACCGCGCCGGGCAGGCAGCCCGCGACCCGCTCGACGTCGTTGAGCAGCGCGAACACCGTGTCCGGATCGCCGGGAAGGTCAAGGGTGTTCTCGAGAATCATCGGACCGCGTCCTCTTTCCTGCCGGATCCCGCGCACCGCCGCGCGGCGGTCGCCTCGATCGCGTCCACAATGGTCTGGTATCCGGTGCAGCGGCACAGGTTCGACGACACCGTCTCCCGGATCTCCTCTCGCGTCGGCGACGGCTCCTGGGCGAGGAATCCCTCGGCGAGCATGAGGAAACCGGGCGTGCAGAAGCCGCACTGCAGGCCGTGGTGCTCCGAAAACGCCTGCTGCAGATCGTTCGGCTCCTCCGGGGTGCCGAGGTCCTCGACGGTCCGGATCGCGCAGCCTTCCGCCTGCACGGCGTACATCAGGCAGGCGCGCACCGGTTCGCCGTCGACCAGGATCGTGCACGCCCCGCACACGCCGTGCTCGCAGCCGACGTGCGTGCCGGTGAGGCCCACGTTGTGCCGGAGCACGTCGAGCAGCGTCCACCGCGGTTCGACGAGCAGTTCGTGCTCCTCGCCGTTGACGGTCAGGACGATCAGCTGTTTGTCGGTCATGCGCCGGTACCCGCTTTCTCCCGGTCGGCCGCGGCGAGCGCGGCGAGGACGGCCTCGGGGTGGACCGGGGTCTGCTCCAGCTGGACCCCGGTGTGCCAGAGAAGGTCGTTGACCGCGTTCAGCACGGCGGCGGGGGCGCCGATCGTGCCGCCCTCCCCGGCCCCCTTCGCGCCGCTTTCGGTGAAGGCGCACGGGGTTTCGAGGTGGTCGACGGTGATGTCGGGAATCTCCGCGGCGGTCGGGACGAGATAGTCGATGAAGCTTGCCGCCGACGGTTCGCCGTTCTCGGCGTAGGTGACCTCCTCGAACAGCGCGCCGGCGATGCCTTGCGCGATCCCGCCGCGCGCCTGGCCGTCGACCACCTTCGGGTTGATCACCACGCCGCAGTCCTCGACACAGGCGTAACGGAGGATTTTCACCTGTCCGGTGCCCGGGTCGGCCTCGACCACCACCGCGTGGGTCGCGTTCGAGAACGTGCCGTCGCCGGGGACGTCGAACGCCGCGGTGGCCGTGAGTGTCGGCTCGGCTTCCTTGGGCAGCAGGTGGCTGCGCAGGTACGCGACGTCGGCGATCTCCTCGAACGAAAGCCGCTGGCCGGGGTCGTCGAGCTGGATGACTCCCCCGTCGCCGTCGAGGCCGACGTTCTCGACGCGGGTGTCCATCAGGTGCGCCGCGATGACGCAGAGCTGCTCGCCCAGCCGGGTCGCCGCCGTCGCCACCGCCGAACCGCCGATCGTCACCGATCGGGACGCGAAAGTGCCCCAGCCGTAGGAAATCCGTTCGGTGTCGCCTTGCCGCAGCTTGACCTTGGCGAGGTCGACGCCGAGCCGTTCCGCGACGATCTGCGCGAACGTCGTTTCGTGGGACTGCCCGTGGTTGATCGTGCCGCTCGTGACGACGACCGAACCAGTGAGGTCCATCCGGATCTCGCTCACGTCGAACCCGGGCACGACGGTCATCTTCCGCTTCGCGAACGCCTCGGAGCCGTAGCCGGTGCGCTCGGAAAAGCAGCTGTAGCCGATGCCGATGTGCGGATTCTTCTCGCGCAGGTCGTACCAGCCCTCGTCGCGGAGGATCTTCTCGCCCAGCTCCAGCGATTCGAGGTAGCTGCCGGGGTCGTAGGTCACCTTGTTGATGCCGGTGTACGGGAACTCGGTGATCACGTTGCGGCGGCGGATTTCCACCGGGTCGAGACCGAGCTTGCGCGCGGCCAGGTCCATGATCCGCTCCATCACCATGACGTACTGCGGACGGCTGACCCCGCGGTACGGCGCGGTCGGCGCTTTGTTGCTGGCGATCGCCCTCGCCCGCACCCGGTAGGCCGGAACCCGGTACACCGACGGCATTTCCGCCGCCGCCATCAACGGTTCGATGCCGACGGTGAACGGATAACACGAGTACGCGCCCATGTCGCACACGATGTCGGATTCCAGCGCGGTCAACTCGCCGTCCGGAGTAAACGCGGCACGCGTGCGGTATCGCTGTTCGCGGGCGAGGAACCCGGACGCGAGCGCTTCGCTGCGGTCCTCGATCCACTTGACCGGACGCCGCAAGCGCTTCGCCGCCGCCGCGACAGCGATTTCCTCGCGCCCCACAACGCATTTCTGCCCGAAGCCGCCGCCCATGTCCGGGACCACGACGCGCACCGAACGCTCCGGAATCCGCAGCGAACGCGCCAGCACGGTCCGGACCTGGTGCGGCACCTGACTGCAGGTCTGGACGAGAAGCTGCTCGTCGCGGTCGTCCCAGGACGCCACCGCCCCGCGCGTCTCCAGCGGCAGCGCGTTCTGCCGGCCGCTGCGGGTGACAAGCTCGATCACGCACGCGTCCGCGAACGCTTCGTCCACGCCCGGGGTGTCGAACGCCGTGACGTCGAGCAGCACGTTGCTCGGCGCGTCCTCGTGCACCAGCGGCGCGTCCTCGGCGAGCGCGGTCTCCTCGGAAACGACGGCGTCGAGGACCTCGTAACTCACCTGCGCGGCCTCGATGCCGTCCTCGACCGCGTACGGATCCTTCGCGATGACCAGCGCGATCGGCTCGCCGACGAACCGCACCTTGCCGCGCGCGAGGATCGGCATCGTGGTCGGCGTGAACTCCTCGGGCGGACGATCCAGCAGCGCGACCATGTCGCCGAGCTGGAGGTCTTCCGCCGAGTACGCGGCTACGACGCCGGCCACCTCGCGGGTGGCACCGAGGTCGAGTTCGGTGATCTTGCCGTGCGCGACGGTCGCGCGCACGAACCCGGCGTGCAGCATTCCGTGGAGGTGAATGTCGTCCACGAACCGCCCCCGGCCGGTGACCAGCCGCGGATCCTCGCGACGCCGCACGGACGCGCCGATCCACTTGCCGCCCCGGCCGTCGAAGCGGGGTTCTTCGGATGCCCTCACCGGTCTCCCCTCTCCCATGCCTGGCCCAAACTCCGCGCCACCAACGTCCTCGTCAGCGCCCGCCGATAGTCCGCACTGCCTTGCGCGTCGCTGCGCGGGTCGATCGCCTCCGCCGCCGCCCGGCCGCACTCAGCGAACAACTCCGGCCCTGGCTCGCCTCCCGCCAGCACCGCCTCGGCTTCCGGAACCCGCAACGGCGCGGGCGCGACGCCACCGAGCACCACCCTTCCGCCTGCCAAGGAACCGTCCTGGCGAGGTTCGAGGGTCACCGCCGCCGCGACCGTCGCGAAATCCCCGGCACGGCGGGAAAACTCGGTCAACGCCGCCTTCGGAGCCGCCCGGGTGAACCGGACCTCGGTGACGACCTCGTCCGCCTCCACCGCGGTGGCGTAGAAGCCGTAGAACATCTCCCCGGCCGGGATGTCGCGGCGGCCGTTCGGTCCTTCGGCGACGATCACCGCGTCCAGCAGGAGCGCGAGCATGCACCACTCCGCGGTGGCGTCGCCGTGCACGAGACTCCCGCCGACCGTGCCGCGCGACCGGATCGGCAGGTGCCCGACGTACCGCATCGCCTCCGCCAGCACCGCGAACCCCGGGCTGAGCTGGGCCACCTCGACCTGGCGGTGCGTCGTCATCGCGCCGATGCGGAGCGTCGAACCCGCGTGGACGATGTCGGTCATCCCCGGCAGGTCCCGCAGCCGCCCGAGGTCGACCAGGTCGCTCGGGCGGGCCAGGCGGAAGCTCATCATCGGCATCAGGCTCTGCCCGCCCGCGATCGCTTTCGGCTCCCGCCCTTGCCCGGCGAGGTCGGAAAGCAGGCCGACGGCGTCGGCGACGTCGTGCGCCCGATGGTAGGCGAACGCGGCGGGCTTCATGCGATTCCCTTTCTGCTGCGGCGGATCAGACTGCGTCCAATTCGGACTGGTGCGGCTCCGGCGCGGTCTCGTCGTCGATCCGGTCCAGCTCCCGGCCCCGGGTTTCCGGCGCGCAGAAGACCATGAACACCACGGCCCCGACGACGAGCAGGCCGAGCAGCGTGAACGTCAGCGGCAGCCCGAGCACCGGCCACAGCACGCTCCCGAACAGCAGCGGCGCGAACCCGGTGACCGCCCGGCTGGACGACGATGCCCAGCCGAAGCCTGAGGCGCGCAGCTCCGTCGGGTACAGCTCGGACACGAAGGCGTACATCACCGGGATGACAATGAGCGAGAACAGCCCGAACGCGCCGATCGCCACCACCGCGGCTCCCGCCGACCCGAGCACCAGCGAGAAAATCACCAGCGTGACCGCAGCGAGCGGCCCGGCCGCGGCGATGACCCGCTTGCGGCCGATGCGGTCCACGAGCAACACCGCCACCACGACGCCGACGATACCGAGCGCGTTCATCAAAGTGGTCGAAGCGAACGCGGCGATCTCCCCGAAGCCCTGCGCCTTGAGGATCGACGGCATCCAGCTCAGCGCGGCGTAGTACACCAGCATCACGGTGATGAACAGCGCCCACGCGACCCCGGTGACCTTCGGGTTGTATGCCCAGACCCGCCGCAGCTGGTCGACGGCCGCGAACACCCCGCCGCCGCGCTTGTCTTCCTGAACCGCCGGCGGAATCCGGTACGGCTCCTTCGGCGCGCCCGTGCGCTCGACCAGGTCGTCGATGACCAGCCGGGCTTCCGCTTCGCGCCCCTTGCGCACCAGGTACAACGGCGATTCCGGCACCCCGCGCCGCGCCCAGAACAACAGCACCGCCGGGAGAATCATCAACACCAGCATCCACCGCCAGTTCCCGGAAACCGGGACCAGCAGCGTCGCGGACGCCCCCGCCAGCGTCGTGCCGACCGGCCACCACCCGTCCATCGCGGACAGCACCCGGCCGCGTTGCTTGCGCGGCGAAAACTCGCTGACAATGGCGTAATCCACCGGAATGCAGCCGCCCAGCCCGACTCCGGCGAGGAACCGCAGCAGCAGGAACACCTCGATATTCGGCGACAACGCGGCGAATACCGAGAAGAACGCGAACAACAGCAACGTAATGCTGAACGCCCGCTTCCGCCCGATCCGGTCCGCGACCGTCCCCCAGGCGACCGCCCCCACCGCCATGCCGATCAGATTGGCGGTGGCGACAAACCCGCGCTGCGTCGCCGACAGCCCGAATTCCGTACCCACGAGCGGGGTGAGGAATCCGTTCAGCGCGACGTCCCAGGCGTCGAACATGTAGCCGAGCCCGCCGATGAGGAAGATCTTGCCCTGGACGCGCCAGCGCCACGGCAAGTCTTGGACCACCTGGTCTCCGGTACGCATAGCCTTTGCTCCTTTGCGAAGTCTGCGTGTGCCGTTTTCGTGCTATCGGGCGAACTGGTAGTGAATCGATTCGTTGTCGGGGTCGTTGAGCGGAGTTCCGTTCCACAGCCAGTCGTAGGACACATCGGACTCGCCGTCGAAACTCCGCAGTTTTTCGTCGCGCTCGCGTTGCGCCGGACCGTCCGGCAAGTGGTAAAAACTCATATTCTGCAAAGAGGCGTCCTGCACCATCCCCGCGTGCTTGGCCCGCCGATGCACATACCGGGTCAACGCGGTGTCGATCCCGTCGCGCGTCGCCTGCCCGAGCTCCTCCGCGAGGACTGCCCCGTCCTCCATCGCCTGCGACGCCCCTTGCGCCTGGTACGGAAGCATTGCGTGGCAAGCATCCCCGAGCAACGCGACGCGCCCGTCCACCCACACCGGATCGCGACGCCGCCGGTACATCGCCCAGACGGAGACGTCGTCCTTGGCCTTCGACAGCATCATCGGCACCCGGTCGTCCCAATCGGAATACTCGGCCGCAAGCTGCTCCGCACTGGCCGGCGCACTCCAGTTCTTCTCGACTTCCTCGGTGCACGGCACGATCGCCACCACGTTCAGATACTCGCCGCCGCGGATCATGTAATGCACGAGATGCTTGTCCGGCCCATACCAAATCGTAGAATGGTAACGATCGACCAGGAACCGAGTAGCCGGATCCGCCGCGATCGAATCCCCGGGAATCAACGCCCGGTACGCCATCTCGCCGGAAAACGCGAGCGTGTCGTCAAATCCCGCGAGATCCCTTACCGCAGAACGAATCCCGTCCGCCCCGACGACGACGTCTCCTTCAAATCGCCGACCGTCCTCGGTAATGACCGCAGGCCGCTCCGGATTCCCCCGGTCAAGATCCACGACCTTCGCCGCGGTAGCCACCTTCACCACCGGCCCCGCCCCGTCCGGGTCGATGCACGCCCGCAGCAGAACGGAATGCAGATCCGCCCGATGGTAGTGCCAGTAAGGCGCCCCGTACTTGTCCACGACCCGCTGCCCGAGCGGCAACTGCGCGATAATGCTGCCGTCGGCCCACCGCCGCCGAACCTGATCCTGCGGCTCGCACCGAACCCGCTGCAGTTCGGCCCGCAACCCCAACCCGATCAAAATCCGGCTGGCATTGGGCGCAGTCTGGATCCCAGCCCCGATCTCCCCCAGCTGCGGCGCCGCTTCGACCACCGTGACCCGCAACCCGCGCTGCCGCAACGACAAGGCAGCACACAGCCCGCCCAACCCGCCGCCGGCGACCACTACCTCGAAAGACTGACTCGCCGCCACCTGCCGACCTCCTACCCGCTAGCCGCCTCCGGCTCACCTAGCCCCGGACGCGGTTAATCCGAACACGGATTATCCGAACACGCAATAGTCTTCGGGGAATTTGCTGGCAGGGAGGCGTTTTCGGCGGCGCAGGGTGGCGGTGCGGTCACCGAACGAGGCGATGCTGCGGTTCCCGGGGCGGGGCAGCGGGGCGATGCCGTGCGGCGGGGCGGGGCGGCGGTACGTGAGGGCCACCCTCACAGCCGCTGATTCCCTCAGGGGTCCCCTCACGACCCGCTGTTGCCTGCGAGGGTCCCTTCGCGGGCCCGGCTTGCCTGAAGGGACCCTTCACGACCCTCCGCCGCCACGAGGGACACCTTCACGACCCTCCGTCACGCACGAGAGACCCCTTCGCAGGCTTGGCTTCCCTCAAAGACCCCTTCACGACCCCGCCGCCGCGCACGAGGGGTCCATTCACAGCGCACCTTCCCCCAAGGGCCCCTTCGCGACCCGCCGCCGACCGCAAGAGGCTCATTCGCAGGCTCGCCCGCCGGGTGTCCTCCCCCGACCCGCCGCCACAATGCGCACCCAATGTGGCGTTCGGTGCGTCAGACGCACCCAATGCCACATTGGGGACTCCAGCAGCGGGCAAGGACTCTCACCCCACCGACGAAACCCGCCACGCGAGGCCGTGGTCCGTGAAGGGCTCCTTGAGGGAATCTGATTCCCTCAAGGAGCCCTTCACGGACTTCCGCAGGAGCAAAGGCCCGCCTCGCCGCCAGCGCCCCACCCGCCCTGACGAGCATCGTTGCAGCACCCCGCCTGCCGCCCTACCGAGAAGACCTCATTGGGCCACAACCCACGCTGCGAGCCCAACGCGACCAACCACCCAAGCCACCCGCACCCCCAACCGCGACGCGCGCACCCAACCAGCCACACGCACCCCGCAACCGCAACGCGCGCACCCGACCGGCCACGCACACCCCTCAAACCGCAGCCCGCGAACCCCACCAGCCACCCACCACCAAACCGCAGCCCGCGCACCCAACGATCGAGGCACCCAGCCCCTCCCCCGCACCCCGATACGAAGCCCATCTGCGGTTCGGGGGTGCTTGTCAAGGCATCTTTCCCGCCTTGACAAGCACCCCCGAACCGTCAGCACAATCAAGCTTCGGGGTGCCCCACGCAACCAAAAGCCGATGTCGCCGCCAGGCGACGAGCCGCCGGAGAACCCTCAAATCTCCGACCGCTCAGCAACCGCCTCCCAAAGCGCCCCCAGCTCGTTCAACATCCCCGCGATCTCCCCCCGCCGCTCCTCCGGACACCCCTCAAGCAACGCCTGATCCAGCTTCCGCGTCCGCCGAGTCACCTCGCGAAACGCAGCCAACCCGTCATCCGTCAACGTCAGCACCTTCGCCCGAGCATCATGCGGCGCAGGCCCCCGAGCAATGAGCCCCCGGTTCTCCAACCGCCGGCACACATCAGCCATCGTCGACGTGTCCAGCGCCACCGCCTTGGCCAACGCGGTCTGATCGAACCCGGGATACGCCCGCACCGCCGACAGCACCGCGAACTGCGGCCCCGTCAGCACCGAGTCGACATGCCGATTCCAAGCCGCCAAATACGCCTGGTACAGCCGTCGAGCCCCGTACCCGGGCGCGGCAGCGAGATCCGTCGGAGCCTCCAGGCTCACCCGCCGCCCCGCCCGCGAGCCGCCTTTCGCTGACCCACCCACTGCTGTCGACATCCCTCGACCTTAACTACGCACCCGCGCCCCAGCAGCCCGTCCGGTCCGCCGGAGCCTGTCCCCGCATCGCCCATAATAGTACGTCCTCGGACTAAGTGCGGTTCAGGCAACGCCGGACGGGTTCCGCGGATTCCGGTCGAACAGGGCAGCGCCGCCCATCAGAAAGAGCTGCGCGACCACCCGATCCCACCGTCGCTGCTTCCACGCGGCAGCCAGCCGCCCGCGATGCGCCGCCAAGTGGTCAGCCAGCACGTCGTGACCGAGGTTGTGCGCCCGCCCGAAATGTCGGTAGGCCGCACGGAAGTCCCGCACCGCCAGCGCGGCCCGCCCCCGGTCCATCTCGCCCTCGTACTCAGTGTCTGCCATCATCTCTCCCCTTACAGCATAGACAAAAACGCGGATTGACGACGGAAAAAGCAATTCGCACAAAGCCGCCATCAGGAACGGAGGAATACCCAGCAGCCGAACGGATCACCGCGGAAACCGCAGGTCACCACTCCGGCCGGGAGCTCCCCAGCTCAGGCGTAGTCCCCTCCCACCGCGGCGGGGTCTCACTCATCCGGATCACCGGACCCAAGCTCTTCAAATCACCATAGATCGTCCCGTCGTCCACCACCGCGTAGCGCTCGAATTCCGCGCGCGAAAGACGACCGGGCGCATTCGCGTAGGCGGTCAGCAATCCCTGCCGCTGCAACAACATCGACGACTGGCACAGCGAAACCCGCACATGATAAGACCCGCCTTCTCGAGCCCGCCGCGCCAAAGCCAGCATCGCGCCGTAACTTCCCAGGAATCCGGTGAGGAAATCGCACAAATAAACAGGCGTCAACTGTGGACGGTCCCCTCCCTGAATCACACAAGCACCAGTCACAGCTTGCGCGACCTGATCCCATCCAGCACGCATCCCGAAAGGACCTCCGGAACCGAAGCAGTCCACGCTCACATAAACGATCCCCGGACGCAGCGCCGCGAGATCCTCCGGGCCGAAGCCGTGCGCCGACATCCGCCCGGGGCGATAGCCCTCGACGAAAACATCCGCGGTACTGGCCAAAGAACGCAACCGAGCGGCATCGTCCACTGTGGAGTAATCGAGATAAGTGCTTCGCTTGCCATGACTGGTATCCCGGACGAACGGAGCCACCTGAGGAAGATGCGGAGCCGTCACCATCAGCACATTCGCCCCGTGCTCCGCCAAACTCAACGCGGCAGTGGGCCCAGCCAGAATACGGGTCAGGTCCAGGACCCGGACGCCCGACAGCGGCGAAGCACCCGCAGCGGGCAGCGGAGAAGGAGCGCTCTCCCCGATCTTGCTGATCTCGACCACCGGCCGGGAAGCCAGATACGCTCCATGCGGATGCGCGAGCCATTCCTCCGGCGTCCGCACGACTCCCCCGCAGGCGCCAGCGGCGGCGATAGCGTCTTCCAGATCTTCGGCCTTCCACTTGGCGACAGCAGCGGCAACCGAGGAAGGCGTCGCCTCGCAATCGAGAACATCCAAAACCCGGCTTTCCAGATGCGGCAGATTGAAATGCGGCAGAAACCACCGTCCATCGGCGGTCGGCCAAGGCTGGGTGAGCGCGACCATGTGCTCAACGGCGGGCGAAAGCGGTGCAGGGCGATATTCGCCGGAAGCGGAACGGACGAGCGTCATGTCTTCGCCGCCCAGAGCGGTGGCCGCGGCGGCGCGGACATCCACCGCGATCTTCTGCCGACGTCCGGTCCGCAGCTCCCACAGATCGTTCGCGGCGACGGCGCGGGCGGCGAGTGCGTCGGCGAGGGTTTCGCCGATCCGGAACGGCGACGCGAAAAGCGGGTCCGAGCCGGTGATCGTGACCTCGTCGGCGGCGGGACGAGGGGCGTCGCGCAAGGTCATCAGTTCGTCGAAGGCGTCCATAGTCATTCCTTTCAGGCCGAAGCGACGTCGACCACGATGCGGCCGGTACCGGAACCGGCCAGGAGCGAAGCGGCTGCGTCCTTGGCGTCGGAGAGCGGGACGACCCGCGTCACGGAGTCCAGGAGCACCGGATCGAGCAACTGCGCCAGGCGCTGCCAGGCGGCCTCGCGACGGAGCGGAGGCGTGCGGACCGAGTCGATCCCGAGCAGGGAGACGCCGCGCAGGATGAACGGCAGGACATTGCCGGGGTACTCGGCGCCTCCGGCGAGTCCGCAGGTCGTCGCGACGCCGGAGTGTTGCAGCCCGGCAAGCGCACCGGCGAGCACGGAGCCGCCGACCGCGTCGAGCACGCCTGCCCAGCGTTGTTTGCCCAACGGCTTGCCAGCAGCAGCGAGTTCGGCGCGGTCGAGGACCTGCCCGGCGCCCAGTGCGGTGAGTTGCGAGGACAGCTCAGCCGGACGGCCAGTGGCGGCGATGACCTCGTACCGAGCAGCCGCGAGCAGCGCTATCGCGATCGAGCCGACGCCGCCGCCCGCGCCGGTGACCAGGATCGGTCCGGTTTCCGGGGCCAGGCCGTGGCGTTCCAGCGCGAGCAGGCTCAATGCGGCGGTGAATCCGGCGGTACCGATCGCCGCCGCGCGGAGCGGGCCGAGCTGCGCGGGGACGCGGACGAGGTCGTCGCCGTTGACCGCGGCGAGGCCAGCCAGCCCGCCGTGCAGGTCTTCGCCGAGACCAGCGCCGTTGAGCGTGACCACGTCGCCCGCCTGCCAGCGCGGATGCCGCGACGCGAGCACCTCGCCGGTCAGGTCGATCCCGACGACGAGCGGATGCCGCCGGACGACGCCGGGGCGGCCGTGCAGCGCGAGCGCGTCCTTGTAGTTGATGCTCGAGCAGCGCACGCGAACGGTGGTGTCGAGGTCGTCCAGCATCGCCGGGTCGAGGCGGTCGAGCGTCGCTCCCGCGGAGTCGCGCGCGATCCAGCCGGGGAAGGCCGTCATCTCCTGGTCCATGATGTCCACGCTAGAAATCCGGAACCTGACAGGGAAATGCCTGTCACAACGGCACCATGCACGGCGGGCATAGCTGGGTAGGCTGCCCGGCATGGAGGTCGAACTGCGGCATCTGCGCGCGTTCGTGACGGTCGCGACGTGCGGCACGTTCACGGCCGCGAGCCGCGAACTGCTGATCACCCAGCCGGCGCTCACGCGTACGATCCAGCAGCTCGAGGAATCGGTCGGCACGCGCCTGCTGGAGCGCACGCCGCACGGCGTCGAACCGACCGAGGCCGGCGGCGAGTTGCTTGGGCGGCTGCGCGTCGTGCTGCGCGATCTCGACACCGCGCTCGCCGCGGCGGGCGGGAACGCCGGGCTGCGGATCGGGTTCCAGTGGGCGCTGCCGGATCCGTGGGCGAGCGACCTGCTGACCGCCTTCGAAACCGCGACCGGCGCGACCGCCACCCTCCTGCGCCGCGACGACATCGTGGCCGCCCTGCATTCCGGCGACGTCGACGCGGCGCTGGTGCGCGGCGAGATCGACGCGTCCGGGATCAGCGGAACCTTGCTGTTCGAGGAAGACCGGCTCGCCGCGGTCGCCGCGAGTTCGGAACTGGCGGCGCGCACGGAGCTGGACTGGACCGAATTGGCCGCGCATCCGGTGGTCGTGAACACGGTCAGCGGCGCGACCAGCCCGCTCGACTGGCCGCCGGAAAACCGGCCCGCGCAGGTGATCCAGTGCGGCAGCTACGACGAATGGCTCACGATCATCGCCTCCGGCCGGGCTGTCGGATCGACCACCACCTCGGCCGCGGAAGCGCACACCCACGCGCGCGTCGCGCACCTCCCGCTGCGGAACGCGCCCCGCGTGGCCCTGCGCCTGCTGTGGCCGACGCGCCGGTCAAGCGATCCGCTGCTGCGCCGGTTCAGCGAACTGGCACATTCCGTTCAGCGAGCGTCGTAGTCCGCACGGGCCTTTTCGATCTTCGCCAAATGCTCGACGCTCCATTCCAGCAATGGCGCGGTCGCTTCGCGGAGGGTCCGGCCCATGACCGTCAGCTCGTAGGAAACGTGCGGCGGCATGACATTGTGGACAGTCCGGGTGAGAATCCCGTCGCGCTCCAGATCCCGCAGCGTCACGGTGAGCATCCGCTGGCTGATCCCCTCGATTTCCCTTTTGAGTTCGGTGAACCGCTTCGGCCCGTCACGCAGCATGCGGACGATCAGCAGCGCCCACTTGTCGCCCACGATCTCCAGGACCACTCGGGTCCGGCACACCTCGTCGGCCATGGTTACCTCCGGAGAACCGGGGCACTAATTAGTGCCTTATTGCCCGCCGCGCTGCGGACGATCACGATGGTTCTCAAACAGTACCGGGTTACTTCCGGTAACCGCAAAACCGAGGAATCCTGACTATGACTACGTTTGTGCTGGTGCACGGCGCGTGGCACAGCGGCCGCGCCTGGGACCGGGTCGTCCCGCTGCTGGAAGCGGCCGGGCACCGGGTGCTCGCGCCTTCGCTGACCGGCTACGGCGACAAGAAACACCTGCTCAGCCCCGAAATCGGGCTCGACACCCACGTCCAGGACATCGTGGACCTGCTCCGCGGCGAAGAGGACGTGGTCCTGGTCGGGCACAGCTATGCCGGGCTGGTCATCTCGTCGGCCGCGAACGAGGTGCCGGACCGGGTCGCGGAGCTGGTCTACCTCGACGCGATGGTGCCCGAGGACGGCGAAACCGCGGTCGACGTCCAGCCGGTCAGCCAGCGTCTGATCGAACTCGCCCAGCAGCACGGCGACGGCTGGCGCGTCCCGCCGCTGCCGGAGCGGCCCGCGCCGTTCGGGCTGTTCGGCGTCACCGACCCGGACGACGTCGCCTGGGTGCGCGGAATGCTCTCCGACCAGCCGGTCCGCTGCCTGCAGCAACCAGTGCGGCTCGACAATCCGGCCGCGCGAGCGATCCCGCGCACGCACATCCACTGCGTCGGCACGACCCCGGAGGGCATCATCCGCCGCCCGGTCCCCGCGATCCAGCCGAACGGGACGCCCGCCCAGGTGTGGGAGCTGCCGACCGGGCACGACTGCATGGTGACGATGCCGGTCGAGCTGAGCGAACTGCTGCTGAAGCTCGCCTAGTCCGGACGGTCGAGTGCTCACCGGGCAAACTTGCCCAGTGGGCACTTTTATGGCTACCTTGGGAGCACAGCACCCGGGGGAAGGACGTCCAGCCATGCCGAAAACCGCCGTGCCGGAAGAAACGAGCCCGTTCACCCGGCGCGTCAAGATCGGCATCGCCGGGGCGTTGTCCGGCATGGCGCTGGGCATGCTCGACAGCTACATCGTCGCCACCGCGCTGCCGAGCATCGCCGCGGACCTCGGCGCACCGGGGTCGATGACCTGGATCATCACCGCCTACGCGCTCGCGATCGCCGCGTCGACCCAGGTGTGGGGCAAACTCAGCGACCAGTTCGACCGCAAGGCGATGTTCCTGCTTGCGGTCGCCGTCTTCCTGGCCGGATCCATGCTCTGCGGACTGGCCCCGACGATGGGCGCGCTGATCGGTTTTCGTGCACTGCAAGGCATCGGGGCCGGCGGGCTGCTCGTCGGGGCGATGGCGATGGTCCAGGTTCTGGTGCCGCCCAAGGAATCCACGCGGATCTCCAGCTGGACCGGCCTGCTGCTGGGCCTCTCCCTCGTCGGCGGCCCGCTGGCCGGCGGCTTCCTCACCGACGCGCTCAGCTGGCGCTGGATCTTCTACGTCAACGTCCCGTTCGGACTGTTGTGTCTCATCGGGACAGTCGTCGGGGTCCAGCTGCCGGCGAAAAGCGGGAAAGCACGCATCGATTACGGCGGAACGGTTCTACTGGTCGCCGCGGTCGTCTGCCTCACCTTGGCGACCAGCTGGGTCGGCACCCGCTACGCCTGGAACTCGCCGACGATCCTCGGCCTGTGCGCGGCCGCGGTCGCCGCGCTGACCGCGTTCGTGTTGGTGGAAGGCCGCTGCCCCGAGCCGCTCGTCCCGTTCCGGATGTTCCGCACCCGCAATTTCGCGCTCGCGCAGGTGCTCGGCTTCGCCTTCAACGTCACTATGGTCGCGACAGTCACTTTTCTCCCGCTGTACTTCCAGAACGCGCGCGACGTGCCGCCGTCGCTCAGCGGGCTGCTGCTGATCCCGATGACCGCCGGGATGGTCGTGGTGATGAACGCGAGTTCGAGATACCTCCGCCGCACCGGCCGTTTCCGGATCCTGCCGATCATCGGCAGCGCCTGCGTCGCCGTCGGGATGGCCGGGGTGTGTTTCCTGGGACCGGACACCGATCCGCTGCTCGCGTCGCTGACCGGACTGCCGCTCGGGGCGGGGCTCGGCTGCCTGATCCAGAACACGATCCTAATCATCCGGCTGAGCGTCGAACCCCGAGACCTCGGCGCGGCGCTCGGCCTGGGCTCCCTGACCCGGACGCTCGGCAGCGGCATCGGCGCGGCCCTGTTCGGCTCGCTGTACGTCAGCGCGCTGACCCGAGAGACCACACCGGCCGCGGTCGCCGACGGCCTGCACGCGGTCGCCAGTGCGACGCTCGTCGTCGCGCTGCTCTCCCTGACGGCCGCGTGCTTCGTCCGCGAAGTCCCGCTCACCGACCGCCCCGCACCGCGCTGACCTGCGGATTCCAGCGGCGCTCCAGACCCGTTCCATACCTTCCCGGCAGCGTCCTCCACGGTGCGTCGCGTCCGCCGGGAGGGTGGGACCGAGGCCAAGGGGGACGAACCGGCCGGGCCAGACCCTCCCGGCCGGTTCGGGCAAGGGCGGTCGCAACCCCAGGCTCCGCCCTTGCCCGCTCTTCACCGCTCGCGGCGGGTGCGATTTCACTCGCCGCACCGCCTCGATCGCTGCGTTTCACTCGTTGCACCGCCTTGATTCGCCACGATCCCGATCGCAGCGCCGCCCGCAACGCCGCACTTCCGCTCGCGACATTGCCCCGAGTGCCGCACCGCCCCGATCGCCATTCCGATCGCCGTGCCACCCCGGCTGCCTCGATCCCGATCGCCGCGGCGTGGCGGCGTGGCGGCGTGGCGGCGTGGCGGCGTGGCGGCGTGGCTGGCCGGAGTAGTCGGAGCGACCGAGACGGGGCCGAGCCAGCCACGGCCGCCACCGCGTGCCCCCCTGGGCAGTTCCCGTCCGCCGCACCCACCGATTCGCCTCGGCCGCCACCCGAGTCAGCCGACCGCGCGCTCCAGCAACACCTCCGCAGCCGCACGGGCATGACGGCCGTAGCTCGGATCGCCGAGAACCATCGCTCGGCTCGCCGCCCCGTCGGCCAGCGTCACCAGTTGCTCGGCGAGCGCGGCGGGATCGGCGGCCCCCAGCTCCGAAACCAGGTCGGTGACCAGCCGGAGCATCAGCAGTTTCTGCTCCCGCGCGTACGCGTGCACCGCGCTGGCCGGGTCGGGGTACTCCGCCGCCGCGTCCACGAACAGGCAGCCGCGCACCGGTTCGGCGTCCGGTAGGTCGAACATCGCCAGAAGCCGTTGCCGCGCAGGGAGATCCGCGCGGGTCAGCACGTCGTGCAGGGTGTCGCCGGAGCGGACGAGTTCGCGCAGGTAAGCGACGACCAGATCGTCCTTGACCGGGAAATGCAGGTACAGCGTCCGCTTCGACACCGGGGCCGCGGCGGCGACCTGCTCCATCGTCGTGCCGGTGATGCCCTGGCGGGCGAACAGGTCCGCGGCGGCCGCCAGCACGCGTTCGCGGCCGCCGCGACCGGCCCGGCGGGGCTTCTCCTCGACCATGCGGTCAAGTGTACAGAAACGTTTACTTAAGCCGCCGCAGCCTGCTACCGTGCTTAGGTATACGAGAACGTTTACCTAAGGAGGCACTCCCGATGCCCGAACTCGCCGACGCCGCCGCGACCCTGATCCGCGGGCGGCGGGCGACCCGGTCGTTCCGGCCCGATCCCGTTCCGGACCGCACCCTGCGCGAGATCTTCGACCTCGCCGCCGCGGCACCGTCCAATTCCAATGCGCAGCCGTGGCAGGTCGAGGTCGTCAGCGGAGCCAAGAGGGACGAACTCGCCGACGCACTGGTCGCCGCACACCAGGAAGGCCGCCGGTCGGTCGATTTTCCGTACAGCGAAGCCATTTACGAAGCCGTGCAGCAGAAGCGCCGAGCCGCGGCGGGTGGCGCGTTGTACGGCGCGCTGCGGATCGGTTTCGACGACCACGACGCGCGCGCCGCCTACGACGCCGAAAGCCTGCGCTTCTACGGCGCCCCGCACGTCGCGCTGCTGTTCGCCCCGGACACCGCCGAGGCCCGGCTCGCGGCGGATGTTGGGATGTACGGGCAGACCTTGCTGCTGGCCATGCAGGCGCACGGAGTTTCCAGCTGCCCGCAAGGATTGCTGAGCTTCTACGCGGACACGGTCCGGGAAACGCTCGGCCTCGACCGCGGGAAGCTGCTGTTCGGGATCTCGTTCGGGTACGCCGACCGCACCGCGCCCGTGAACCGGTTCGCCGTCGGACGCGCCCCGCTCGCCGAGACCACCCGCTTCCACGCCTGATCTCGTCTCGACCGGAATCTCCCGAAAAGGTTGCCGGGCCGCCGCGCGGGTACTCCGGCCCGGGGAGGTGCCGATGGACGTACCGACACTCGGCGTCGAGGAAGAATTCCTGCTCGCCTCGCCGGCCGACGGCCGTCCGATGCCCGTCGCGGACGAGGTTCTCGGGAAGGTCGGGCGGCTCGCGGACGGGGCGGCCGTCCACCGGGAACTGCGCGCGACCCAGGTGGAACACGCCACCGGCGTCTGCACGACCGCGGCGCAGCTTCGCGACCAGCTGTGCCGCGGCCGGCTGGCGTTGTCCCGAGCAGCGACCGACGCCGGCTGCGCGATCCTCGCCACCGGAAGCCCGGTCGGCCCGCTCCGCTCCCCCGCCGAGCCGCTGCCGCCGGATCGGTACGCGCGGATCGACGCGCACTACGGCGATCTGGCCGCCGATTACGAAGCCTGCGGCTGCCACGTGCACGTCGGAGTCCCGGACGCGGACACCGCGGTAGCGGTCGTGAATCACCTCGCGCGATGGCTGCCGACGCTGCTCGCGCTGTCGGCCAACTCACCGTTCGACCGCGGCCGGGACACCGGGCTCCACAGCTGGAGAATGGCGCTGCAGACCCGTTTTCCCGGCTCCGGCCTCTCCCCGCACGCGAGGTCCCACGCCGAGCATTCGCGGCTCGTCGACTCGCTCGTGGAGTGCGGGGCGCTGGTGGATCGCGAGCAGACGTTCTGGCTCGCCTGGCCTTCGCCGCGCTATCCGACAGTGGAGCTGCGGGTCGCTGACGTGCCGCTGACCGTCGACGGCGCGCTCGTTCAGGCAGTCCTCTCGCGGGCACTGGTCGCCACCGCACTCGCTGACCTGGAACGCGGCATCGAAGCAGCCCCGCTCGACCCGCAGATCGGTTCGGCGGCGGTGTGGGCGGCGACGCGGCACGGGCTCACCGGCGCCCTCGTCGACCCGGTCCGCGAGAGACCGCTGCCCGCCGCCGAAGCCGTCGCCGATCTGCTCCGCCATGCCGGACCCGCCCTCCGAGCGGCCGGGGACCACGACCTCGCCCACCGGCTCGTCCAAGCCGTGCTGCGGGACGGCACCGGCTCGGCCGCGCAACGGAAAGCCGGGCCGGACGGAGTCGTCGCGATGCTCGCCGCGCGCACCGTCCCACGCGTGACCTCGCTCCAGACGGGTACCCGGGGACAATGACGACCTCCCTCACCGCACTGCCGACCGCGCGCGGACCGGTCTCCGCGGCGCTGCTGGAAATCCTGCGGGATCCGGCCGTCCAGACCGCGGTCGACCTCCGCGACGCCGACCCGTTCGGCGACGATCTCCACCTCGCCCTGCATCTCTGCTACGAACTGCACTACCGCGGGCTGCCCGGCGTCGACGCGGACCGCGAGTGGGACACCGCGCTGCTGAAAATCCGGGCAGAGCTGGAGAACACGTTCCGTTCCGCGTTGCGCGACGCGGTTCCCGGCGGCTCCGGCGTGGACGCCGAACTCGACGAGCTGCTGACCGGACGCGACGCCGACGGGGCGGTCGGTTTCCTGCTGGCCGAGGGCGAATGGTGGCACGTCAAGGAACTGTTCGCGCACCGGTCGATCTACCACCTCAAGGAAGCCGATCCGCACGCGTGGGTCATCCCGCGGCTGTCCGGTCCGGCGAAGGCCGGGCTGGTGGCGGTGGAGTTCGACGAGTTCGGCGGCGGCCGCGCCGACCGGGTGCACGCGAAGCTGTTCGCGGACCTGCTCGCGGCGGCGGACCTGCCCGACGGGTACCTGGCGCTGCTGGAGCACGTTCCGGGGCCGATGCTCGCGCTGGTCAACATGATGTCGATGTTCGGCCTGCACCGGGCGTCGCGCGGGGCGCTGGTCGGGCACTTCGCCGCCGCGGAGATCACCACCGCCCCGGGCGCGCAGCGGATGGACCGGATCCTGCGCCGCCTCGGCGCGCCCGAAGCCTGCCGGTTCTTCTACACCGAACACATCGAGGCCGACGCGGTGCACGAACAGGTCATGCGGCACGACGTCGTGGGCGGATTGCTCGACGCGGAACCGGAACTGGCGGCGGACGTCGTGTTCGGGATCCAGGCGACCGGGTTCCTGGAAGCACAACTCGACCAGCACCTGCTCGGCTGCTGGCAGGACGGGCTGTCCTCGCTGCGCCAGCCGCTGCCCTGAGAGCAACGGCCTGGTCGCGCACCCGCGACCAGGCCGCCGCAGGGGTCAGCCAGTGCCGCGGACCCGCTTGCGATGACTCGCGTCGCACCACGGAAACCTCTTGCTGCGCCGGCAAGCGCACACCGCGACGACGAACCGGTCCGACCGCGCCGTGCCCCCGTCCGGAGCGGACACCTCGACCGGCCCCTCCACCAGGACCGGCCCGCCCGGCACCACCCGGACCCGGCGTTCATCGCGCGGCACGGAGCACCACCAGTTCCTCCGTGCGGTCGCCGGGCCGCACGAAACCGCGTTCGATCAAGAACTCCAGGCGTCCGGAGACCACCGGTCCGAACGGCACTTCCGCCCGCGCCAGCACCTCGCTGCGCAACCCTCCGGCAGCCAGCGCGAACCGGGTTTTGTCCACATCGGACATCGTCGACTGCACCAGGTACAGCGCACCAGCACGGGTCAGCAGCGAAGGAGCGGCGGCGCACAACGGGTCCAGCATCGCGCGACCGTCCGGCCCCGCGTCCCACGCGCGAGTCGAGCGGACGGTCGGCGTCGGGGAAGGCACGTACGGAGGATTGGCGACCACGACGTCGTACGGTCCGGCTTCGACGGTTTCCTGAAGCCCACCCCTGAGCAGTCCGATCGGGAGAGCGCGCAGCACGGTGTTCATCCACGCGGAAGCCAGTGCCCGCATGGAGATGTCCGTCGCGACGACCGCGGCTCCGGTCCGGGCCAAGGCGATGGCCAGCGCACCGCTGCCGGTTCCCACGTCCGCGCACCGCATTCCGCACCCGATGCGCGTGTCCGCCATCAGCACGCTCGAAAGCAAGGCAGTGTCCTCTTGCGGACGGTAGACCCCCGGCAGCCGGAATACTCTGCCCAGCGGCCGGGCCTCCGTTTCGGTGCGCACAGACGTCGTCATGGCGGTCCTCCATCTCGGTCGGGCCGCCGGGATACCCCCGTCCGGTCGGGCCAAACCGCGATTTCCGCCGCACCGCACCGAAATCGGCGTGTCACCCGGGCGCGTGCCGGTAGCAGCACTGCTCGACGATCTCCCCGTCGCCGTTGGCCTTGGGCTCGCCGTGGACGTAATGGCCGACCCCGCGCGCCCGCGCCATTTCCCGGCCCACCGACACCGCGTCCGCGCGGCGCGCCGCGGTGTTCGCCACCCGCCGGATCCCCTCGATCCGGTTCTTCCACAGCCCGCCTTCGCGGCTCGTGTGAATGTCCCCTTCGGCCATCCCGCGCCTCCTTCCGCTCGCCCGCCGGATACCCGATGCCCCCGCGGGCAACCGGGTTGCCGGGGCCGCCGCCGGGTACCCGACCCGGGAACGGAAGGAGCGAAACCATGACCGAACCGCGCGAATCCGACGACGTCTACGGCGACACCCCGGAAGAAGAACGCGAGACCATCCGCGGCGAACAGGGCACGTCGCGCGACGAACACGACGACTCCGACCCGCAACAGGGCCGATGAGCCTCAGCGGGACGATTCGCAGGCTTCCCGCGCCGGCACCCCGCAGCCGAGCCGGGCCCAGACCGTCTTGCCGACGGAATGCTCGTGCACTCCCCAGTCGTCGGCGAGCCGGTCGACGAGCAGCATCCCCCGGCCGCGCGCCCGGTCGAAGTCCGGCGGGCGGACCTTCGGGCGGCCGCGCTCGGGGTCGTCCACTTCGATCACCACTACGCAGGGCCGGGACAGCACGGTCAGCCGCGCATACGACGGGCCCGAGGTGTGCTCGTAGGCGTTCGACGCGAGTTCCTCGATCACCATCAGGACGTCCGCGAGATGGTCCGGGGACAGATGCCCCAGCGACTTGCCCGCCCAGGCGCGCAGGCTCGGCAGCGTCGCGACCCCGGTGCCCCGCAGGTCCAGTGCCCAGGGTGCGTCGCCCTCCCCGGAGCCCGGGCCGGTCACCGCCGGTCCCTCGTTTGGACAGGACAACAGAACCACTCTCCCGCCGACTGCGCGACGGCGCGCGGGCTCGCGCCGGAAAACGCCGCGGCGTTTCGCCGCCCCTCGCCGCAGCCGCTTGACCTCACGTGGGGAAGTCCCTTTCTCGTGCTCGACTTCGCCGGTGCCCAATCGGGCGTACCCGGACGGGGCAGACTTCACACCTGCTGGCGCGCATCTCCGGTTCCCGGGGCCGGTTCGGCTACTGTCGCTGCATGCCGTCTCACGCGCCGGAGCCCGAATCGCGGGCTCGCCTCGCCGAAATCCTCGGCCCCGGGGCGAGCAACGCCGCGCTCGGCGAGGAGCTCACCAAGATCCTCACCCGGGCTTGCGCCGTCCTCGACGTCGACACCGCCACCGTGCTGCGGCACGATGCCCGGTGGCAGCGCCTGGTCGCCGTCGCGGCCGCCGGACTCGAGGAGGAGATCTACCAGGGAGTCCAGGTGCCGGTCGGCGCGGGGTTCGCCGGCGCCGTCGCCGCGCGCCGGGAGCCGGTCGTCATCGACCAGGTCGACCGGACCACGGTGCTGAACGCGCTGCTGGCCGAGCGCGGCCTGCACACCATGCTCGGCGTCCCGATGCTGGCCGGGACCGAACTGGTCGGCGTGCTGCACATCGGAGCCGCCCGGGACCGCCGGTTCACCACCACCGACATCGAAACCCTGCGGCTGCTGGCCGACCGGCTGGCCGCCGTGCTGCAGGCGGAGATCATGCACCAGAACCAGGCCGCGACCATCGCGCTGCAGCGCAGCCTCCTGCCGGGCGTGCTTCCGGTCGTCAAGGGCCTGCGCCTGGCCGCGCGCTACGTGCCGGGCGCGGAGGCCGGGCTCGGCGGCGACTGGTACGACGTGTTCCGGCTTCCCGGGGACCAGACCGGCATCGTGATGGGCGACGTGTCCGGGCACGGCCTCGAAGCCGCGGTCATCATGGGACGGCTCCGCAGCGCGCTGCGGGCCTACGCGCTCGACTGCGACGATCCCGCGACCGTCCTCGCCAAACTCGACCGCAAAGCGAACCACTTCGAACACGGAGTGATGGCGACGGTCGCGTACGGCATCCTCCGGCCCGGCCACGGCAGCATGGCGCTGTCGCTCGCCGGGCACCTGCCGCCGGTCGTCGCGGCGCCGGGCGAACCGGCGCGGCTCGTGCCCGCCCCGCCGGACCCGCCGGTCGGCCTGACCGTCGGGGCCACCGTCGAACGGCGCACCACCACGGTGGAGCTGGTGCCGGGAGCCGTCGCCGCGTTCTACACCGACGGTCTCGTGGAGCGCCGCGACCGGCTCGTCGACACCGGCATGGACCAGCTCGCCGAGCTGGTCCGGCCGGAGGACCCGGAACTGGCCTGCGCCCGGATCATGGCCGCGATGGTGGGATCGCGGCCCCCGCAGGACGACGTCGCACTTGTGGTGCTCCAGCGCACTGCGGGGGCGCACTGATCACTCCGCGGCCAGCGCCTCGTCGAGCGTGCGGTACAGCGGGAGACTCTGCTCCAGCCCGGTGAGCTGGATCGGCCGCAACGTCGCACGGCCGGACGCCACGATCCGCACCTGCGTCCCCTCCGGCGCCTCCCGGCACGCGGCCAGCAGGACGGTCAGTCCCGCCGAGGCGAGGAAATCGACCCCTGTCAGGTCCAGTACCAGCACCGGGGGCTTCCCGGTGAGGGTCTCGGCGACCGCGGCCGTCAATTTCGGGGCGGTCCCGAGGTCCAGGTCCCCGTTCAGGGCCAGCACCGCCGCGGGCGAGCGGTCGGCCCGTTCGATCGACAGCGAACCCGGCGGGTCGATCACCGGGTCGGTCAGCTCACTCATCGCTCTTTCCCTCCTCAGGAAGCCCGGAACGCCTGCGTCCGGGCAGGAAAAGTACGCGGCTGGCTGCTCAACCGCGAATAGCATGCCTTACGGACGGCGGCTCGCACGAATGCCGCCGCGGGAAATGATCTCGGATCCCGGGAACGTCGGCAGCGCGGGGCCCCCGGGAAGAGACGTTCGGCTCATTGCGCGCGGTTTTCGCCCTTCGCGGACGGGGCTGTTCGGGTGCTGGCTTGCCCGCCCCGGGGACGCGGCAGGCCACGGTCCGGGCGGTTCGCGCCGATCCTCCAGCGGGAGACCTTTCGCGGCTGAATGCGCATGGATGTGCTGTTGGCCGCCGCCCGCGCGGACCGGCCCGCCACCGAACGCCTCGAACACCACGCCCGCTCAACGCACGCCGAGCCACCATCGGCCGCCGCAGTTCACGGAGCCGGATGCGCAACGTCGCGACCCGGACACCGCTCCCGCTCCCCGCGCGAGGAGACAGCACCCGCCGACCACACGAACCGGCTCGCAACGAGACCGGAACACCACTCCCCCTCATCGCGCACGACCGCGCCGCTGCCCGGCCGCGTTCTCGCGCAGCCGGTTCGCGTGTTCGCCGATCTCCCCGACGCGGTCGGCCAGCGCCGCGTGCCGCGGTTCGAGATGCGCGCGCACGTCGGCCAGCGGCGGCAGCAGATTAGTGACGTCGTCGTCGCCCAGCGCGACGCTGAGCCGGTCGGCGCTTTCCTGTCCGGCGGGGTCCAAGCCGGGCGCGGCACTCGCCTCCGCGGCCAGCCGGCGCAGCACCGCGGCGTTGCGCCGGGCCCAGTCCGCGACTGCCCGGTCTCCCGCGCGGCGGCCGCGTTCGGCGTCGACGCGGGCTTCGCCGGTGGCCTCTCCGGTCGCCGACGGCCGCAGCCGCAGGTACCGGCGTTCAGCCGCCTGCCTGCTCGCCACGCCCAGCGCCGGGGCCAGCGCCGCCCAGCTCGCGCCCGCCGCGCGCGCGGCCGCGATCAGTTCCGGTTCCCATTCTCCGAGCTGGTCGCGCAGCGCCCGCAGCGCGGAGAGCGCGGCCATCGACCGGTCGGCCGCCGCTCCGCCGTCCCGGGCGGCCAGCACCGCGTCGCGGACGCCCTGGATCAGCAGGCCGGGGTCCACCTCCGCCATCGCGTCATCCTCTCGACGACTTGGCAGTTGTCATCGTTTCGATGACATGCTAGAAGAAAAGAGCGTCCCCTGTCGAGCGGCGGAGGTGAGTCCGATGTCCTGCCGAGCACGCGGGCCGATTCCCCGCGTTCCGCAGGTTTCCCGTGCCCCTTCACCGGGAATCACGTCCGGACCGCCCGCAAGGGCGCGTTCCGGCCGCTAGCCGGAAAACCCCGCCGCGCCGCCGGATGCGGCCCGTGGCGCGGAGCAGGCCACCCCTGGTCCGTGCCAGTCCTTCGCGCGAGAAAGGCGTTGTCCCCGTGTCCCTGCCGCTGCACACCGCCCAGACCGGCCCGTCGCACCCCGCTTCGGTGCGTTTGTGGAACTACCTCGCCGACGTCACCAACGCACTGGGCATCGGCCTCGAGTCCTGCACCGTCGACCACGACACCCCGGTGTCGGCCTACGTCGCGCTCGACGGCCACCTGCCCGCCTACCCCGGCCGCGACGTCGCCCTGCTGTGGGACGAGATCCACGGCTGGGCCGCCGCCGTGGAAACGCATTCCGGCGAGGACCTCATCGTCATCCGCTACCTGGCCGGGCCCACGGTCGCGCCGCCCGCGTCCCGCGTCGCCGAGTTCGCGGCCGCGGTCCGCGACGACGACCACCGGATCGGCTGCCTCGCGCCGCCCGAAATCCGGACGCTGGGCACGCCCGCCGAACTCGACGCCATCCTGCGCGCCGCGGGCTGAACCGGGCAGCGCACCGTCCGTGAGCGTCCACTGTGGACTCCGCAGTTTCGCGCCGCCGCGCGACGGGTAGCCAAGATCATGAGCGAGTTCGAAGCGCAGCGAAGGATGCCCGCGCCCGCGGAACGGGTGTACGCCGTCGCGTCCGATGCCGCGCACCAGGACGAATGGCTGCCGGAGCCGGTCGCCGCGCCCCCGGCCGGGCGCCGTGACCGGCTGCGGCTCGAATGGGACGGCGGCTGGCTCCTGGTCGAGTCCGGCGCGGCGGGCACGAGCCACGCGACGCTGCACCTGTCGGTCCCGGCCGGCCCCGGCCGCGACGATGTCCCGGCGCGCATCCGCGAGTCCCTCGACCGGCTCGCCGTTTTGTCCGGCTCGCCCGGCTGACACCGTCCACAAGGGACTCGGCCCGGATCGTTTTCCGTCGCACGGAACAGGAACGGCACCGCGCGCTTCGGATCGGCTACTCTGCGGCCAGGAGTTGATGGTCCATGGTGGTGCGGAAGGAAATTCTGCCCGGGCCTCGCCTGCCCCGCACGGAACGGAACCGGTTCGCGGTCGACTGCGTCGTCGACAGCCTGCTGCGCTGCCTTCCGCTGGCCGAGCAAACCCGGCTGGGCGTCGTCGCGGCGAGCCGCGGCCGCACGTGCGACCGCGAGGCCCTCCTGATGGAGATCTCGTTGCGCACCAGGCGTTCCCCGCTCGCGGCGAGGTTCCTGGTGCGCGCGGTCTACTCCGCACTGGGGCAGACGTCGCCGGAGCTCGCGTCCCGGGTGCGCGCGGGCGTGAGCCCGGACGTGCTCGTCCTGCTGGGCGGGACGCGGCAGCCGAGCACGTGGTCGCGGGAAACCCCGCCCCGGTGCCACAGCGGGTAAACCCTGCTCAGGCTCGAGTCTGGCCGCGGGCCGGTCCGCATCGCACCTGCCTCCCCACTCGGGGAGTTGCCGTTCCGGCAAGATCGCGTGCGCTCCGGGCCCGGCTGCGGCGACGCTGGACGCACCCGACCCGAGGAGCCGACCGATGACCACCGACGCGACCCTGTTCTGGGACGAAGTGCACGCCGCCCGGCCGCCCGCGGACCCGAAGCCGAACGCCCGGCTCGTGGAAACCGTCTCCGGCCTTCCCCCTGGCACCGCGCTCGACCTGGGCTGCGGCAACGGCGGCGACGCCCGCTGGCTCGCCGGCCGCGGCTGGACCGTGACCGCCACCGACATCTCCGCCGTCGCCGTCAACCGCCTCTCCGGCCCGAGGATCACCGCGGTGCGGCACGACCTGCGGGTCAGCTTCCCGGCCGGCGAATTCGACCTCGTGACAGCGCACTACCTGCAGACCCCCTTCGAACTGGACCGGTCGGCGGTCCTGCGCACCGCCGCGCACGCACTGCGGCCGGGCGGCCGGTTGCTGGTCGTGGACCACGGCTCGATCGCGCCGTGGTCGTGGAACCAGGACCCGGACGCGCATTTCCCCAGCCCGGCCGAGATCGCCGAAGACCTCGCCCTCGACCCGGCGCGGTGGGCCGTCGAGCGCGCCGACTCCCCCACCCGCCTCGCGACCGGACCGAACGGCCAGACCGCCGAGGTCGTCGACCACGTCCTGCTGATCCGCCTGAACCCCTGAGGAGACCACTGTGGCCCGCCGTCGCGACACCCCGCCGCCCCGCACCGGAAGCAGCGAAACCGAAGTCCTGCGCGGATTTCTCGACTATCTCCGCACCTCCGTCGCCGCCAAGGTCGACGGCGCGCCGGAACCTGAAGCCCACACCGCCATGGTGCCGTCCGGGACGAATCTGGCCGGCCTGCTCAACCATCTGACCTTCGTGGAGCGGTCGCTGTTTCTCGGCGAGACCGTCAAGAGCTGGCCATCGACCTTTCGCACCAAGGACAACGTCGCCGACGTCGTCGCCCGCTATCGCGAAGCGGTCAAGCTCGCCAACGAAGTTCTCGACAGCTGCCCGGATCTAGCCGCCGCGCTGCCGGGTCGCGACCGCCCGAGCGTCCGCTGGGCGCTGACGCACATGATCGAGGAAACCGGACGGCACGCCGGGCACGCCGACATCCTGCGCGAGCTGATCGACGGCACGACCGGACGCTGAAAACCAGTGGCCCCGACCCGGCGCGCCCGGCCATCATGGAAGGCATGACCACCGCACGGCGACTTGGGACAATTCTCGTGCGCTGACGCAACCCACACGCGGGATCGCGTCGGCGTCTGGAGAAGCAGTGCGCACGGCCCCCCGGGGCCGGGTGCGCTGCTTCTCCAGACGCCGACGCGATCCCGCCCGCGACGGCGGAGCCGGCGCAATCAGACGCTGACGACAATGCTCTCAAGAACGTCACCGCGGCAAAGGCGGCAGGCGTTCCGGTGCAGGAGTTCGTGAACCAAGGCGCCGCGCGATTCGCCGCGCTACAGGAACCGCTCGGGCTCGCGGTCGACGATTTCCTCCGCACCAGCACCGATCTCCGCCACCTCGACGGCGTCCGGCGCCTGTGGCGAGCCAGTGCCCAACGCGGCGACTTCTACCGCCGCGACTACACCGGCCGCTACTGCGTGGGCTGCGAACAGTTCTACGCGGACGACGAACGCTGCCTGGAACACGAAACCCCGCCGGAAGTCGTCACCGAACAGAACTGGTTCTTCCGGCTTTCCCGCTATTCCGACGAAATCCGGGACCTGCTGGAGTCCGGCCGCCTCCGGATCGAGCCCGCCGCCCGGCTCCGCGAGGTGCTGGGCTTCGTGCGCTCCGGGTTGTCCGACCTCAGCGTGTCCCGGCCCGCCGCGCGCTCGGACGGCTGGGGCATCCCGGTGCCCGGCGACCCGGACCAGGTGATTTACGTCTGGTGGGACGCGCTCGCCAACTATCTCACCGCCGATCCGGCGCGCTGGGCCGAAGCGGCCGAGCGCGTGCACGTGATCGGCAAAGGCATCCTGCGGTTCCACGCCGTGTACTGGCCCGCGCTGCTGCTCTCCGCGGGCGAACGGCTGCCGGACACCATCTTCGTGCACGACTACCTGACCCTCGACGGCGCGAAGATCTCCAAGAGCGCGGGCAACACCGTCCGCCCGACGGACCTGATCGACCAATACGGCGCGGACGCCGTCCGCTGGTGGCTGCTGCGCGAGGTCGCCCCGCTCGGCGACACCGACTTCACCGAAGCACGGCTGATCGCGCGCGCCGACGACGAACTCGCCAACGGTCTCGGCAATCTCGTGCACCGCGTGCTCAGCCTGGCCCGCCGCACCGACCGGATCGCCCCGTCGAGTCCACTAAGGACCGTAGACACGCTCGCCGACCGGATCGACGCGGCACTCGCCGACTTCGACTTCCGCGCAGCCACCGGGGCTTTGGTCGAGGTGATCACCGACGCGAACCGGTACGTAGAACAGACCCGGCCCTGGACGTTGCACGGCACCGAACTGGAAGAGGCATTGGGGACCGTCGTAAGCACTTGCCGGGAACTGGCAACGGAACTCAGCCCGTTCCTCCCGGACGGGGCCGCCCGCCTGCGCGCCCAACTGGACCGCGGCGAACCGGCGCGCCTCTACCCCCGGCTACGGCAGCAAACGGGGCACTAGGCGGACGTAACAGACCATGCCGACCACCTCGACCAGCGTCTGCGTCACCACCACGACCGCCGCGACCGCGAACTCGTCCGGCAACGCCAGCGCCAGCGGAAGCACCACCAGCGAATTCCGCGTGGCCCCGGTGAAAACGATCGCGCGGCCGCCAGGAACGTCCAACCGGAACAGCCGCGCGACGCCCAGTCCGGCGAACGTCATCACCGCCAGGAAAACCACGTAGAACGGCACCACCGACGCGACCAGGCCGAGTCCGCCGTGGAGCTTCGGGGTTTGCGACGCGACCACCGTCGCCAGCGTCGCGGCCATCAACGGCACCATGGCGGACCCGGCCGCGTCGGCGAACCGGCGACCGGTCGCGTGCCGGGCCGCCCAGGCCTGGGTAAGCCAGGCCAGCGCCAACGGGATCGCGATCAGCACGAGGAACGCTTCGAGAAATGGCCCGGCCCGCACGACTTGCGCCAGGTCCGCGCCGAGGAAGAGGAACAGGAATCCGGGCAGCAGAATCATCTGCGCGAGCAGCAGCAACGGCGTCGCCGCGAGCAGACGGCGGCTGCTGCCTCCGGCAAGACCGCTGAAGACGATCACATAGTCCACGCACGGGGCCAGCAGCACGAGCAGCATGCCCAGCCGAAGCGCTTGTCCAGCCGGGAAGAAGGCGGACATCGCCGCGACGACCAGCGGCACTACGACGAAGTTCACCGCCAGGGCGGCGCCGAGGAACCGGCCGTCACGCAGGGAGCGGCCCAATTCGGCGGCGGGCACCTGGAGGAACGTGACGTACAGCAGCGCCGCCAGCACCGGGTTGATCGCCGGTTCCAGCCCCGGACCGGCGGACGGGGCCAGCCAGCCGGCCAGTGCGCCGACGGCGAGCGCGCCGAGGTAGATGACGACCTGGTGCCGTTCCATCCGCGACACCAGACCTGACGACTGCGACAACGGGCGCGCTCCTCGGTCCGGCCTCGTGCGTGTCCATCCCGGTCCAATCGCGACAGACACTCACGACAGTCCACTGAGGATAGCGTCGATGCCGAACCCGAACGCCTCGTCCGAATCCCCGCTGTGCGACGGATCCTCCTCGACGATCCCGGCGCGCACCAGCTCGGCGTGGTTCTGTTCCTCCGCGACGAACCCGAGTACATAGTGGACAACGGTGCGCGCCGCCCACTCCGCGCGCCGCTCGTCGTACTTCCCGGTGAACAGGCGGCGCAACGCGTGCGTGGGCACCAGCAGATCCGGCCGGTACGCCTGCACGAACGACACCACCTCGGCCCCGTCGCGGACCTGCAGCAGAGCCGAGCGGAAGTCCCCGGCCGCCTCGCGCGGGTCCTTCGCCACCCCGGGCAGCCCCTTCAGGATCCGCGCGGCGACGACGGCGAGCAGCTCCTGTTTGTTGGCGACGTGGTAGTACAGCGCGCCCGGCTGGACCCCCAGGTCGAGGGCCACCCGGCGCATCGACAAGCTGCTCAGCCCCGCTTCCCGCAATAGCTCGTACGCCCGGTCGACGATCTGGTCTCGCGTCACCTTCACCCCTCTCATTCTGCCCGCCGCTTGCTTCCGGCCGATCGGCCGCCTAGGATTTGATAGGTGTTCAAAACCTTCGACGACCTGGCCGACCGGCAGCTGGCCGGCGGCGTACTCGACCGAACTGACGCCCGCGCGGTGCTGGAAGCGCCGGACGAGGACGTGCTCGGCCTGGTCGCGGCGGCCGGGCGGCTGCGGCGCGCGCACTTCGGCAACCGGGTCAAGGTCAACTACCTCGTCAACCTGAAATCGGGCCTGTGCCCCGAGGACTGCGGGTACTGCTCGCAGCGGCTCGGGTCGTCCGCGCAGATCCTCAAGTACTCGTGGCTGTCCGCCGAGGAAACGGCGCGCCAGGCCGGCGCGGGCATCCAGGGCGGCGCGTCGCGGGTCTGCCTGGTGGCGAGCGGGCGCGGGCCGAGCGACCGCGACGTCGACCGGGTCGCCCAGGCGGTCGAGGCGGTGAAGTCCGCGCATTCCGACGTGGAGGTGTGCGCCTGCCTCGGGCTGCTCAAGGAGGGCCAGGCCGAGAAGCTGCGCGACGCCGGGGTCGACGCGTACAACCACAACCTGAACACGAGCGAGTCGCGGTACTCCGAGATCTGCACGACGCACGGGTACGACGACCGCGTCGACACCGTCGAAAAGGCCAAGTCCGCGGGGCTTTCCGCGTGTTCCGGCCTGATCGTCGGCATGGGCGAGACCGACGACGAACTGATCGACGCGATCTTCGCGCTGCGCGACATCGGCAGCGATTCGATCCCGGTCAACTTCCTGATGCCGTTCGAGGGCACGCCGCTCGCCGGGACGTGGGAACTGAGCCCGCTGCGCGCGCTGCGCATCCTCGCGCTGGCCCGGTTCGCTTGCCCGGCAACGGAAGTCCGGATGGCCGGCGGCCGCGAGATGCACCTGCGGTCGCTGCAGCCGCTCGCGCTGCACGTGGTCAACTCGCTGTTCCTCGGCGACTACCTCACCAGCGAAGGCCAGGCCGCGAAGGCCGACCTGGAAATGATCGCCGACGCCGGCTTCGAGGTCCTCGGCGCGGGCGAGCAGCAGCGGGCCGCGCACGCGACCCCGGCACTCCGGGAACGCGGGGCGGGCACCGCCGCCGCACCCAACGCGTGACCGCCATGGTGTCGATGCACGACTGGCTCACCGCCGCCGAACGGGACCGGCACGTCGCCGGTCTCGTCCGGCGGACCGATGATCGGCGGCACCCGCGAAAGTCCACATTGGACCTCGCGTCGAACGATTACCTGAGCCTCAGCACCGATCCGCGATTGCGCTCGGCCGCCGTCCAAGCCGTCGAGAAGTACGGCGTCGGTGCCGGCGCGTCCCGAGTCGTCACCGGCACCACACCGTGTCACACGGAACTGGAACGGGAACTGGCCAGCCTCACGGGGCAACCGGCCGCGCTCGGTTTTTCCAGTGGTTACACGGCAAACATCGGCGTGATCACCGCCCTCGGGTCGCCGGACACACTGCTGATCACCGACGCGCACATCCACGCCTCGCTGATCGACGGCGCGCGGCTGTCGCGCTCCCCCGTCGCGATCTGCCCGCACAACGACCTGGACGCCCTCGAGCGTTTGCTGCAGGACCGGTCGCAGGAACGGGCGATCGTGGTGGTCGAGTCGATCTATTCGGTACTCGGCGATGCCACGGATCTGGTGCGTGCGGCGGCATTGTGCGCTGAATACGACGCTTTCCTGGTGGTCGACGAAGCACACGGCATCGGCGTCGCAGGCAACGGCCGGGGTGCAGTGTACGCGGCCGGTCTCGCAGGCGCGCCGCACGTCGCGGTCACTGCCACGCTGTCGAAAGCTCTGGGCGCACAGGGCGGTGCGGTTTTGGGATCACCGCTGCTGCGCGAACATCTGGTCAACACAGCGCGGACATTCATCTTCGACACCGGCCTCGCCCCCGCCGCGGCAGCGAGCGCGGCGGAAGCGTGCCGGATCATCGTTGCGGAGCCTTCGCGGGTCGAGGAGCTGCACCGCGCCGCCGCCACGATCGCCGCCGCCGCAGGGGTTTCGCGCGCGCCGGGTGCGGTGCAGTCGATTCCCGCGGACTCTCCGGAGCAGGCTGTGGCTGCCGCGAATCAGCTGTATGAACGGGATATCGTCGTCGGCTGCTTCCGCCCGCCAAGCGTCCCGGACGGCATCTCCCGACTCCGACTGGTCGCCCGTGCCGGGGTTGATCTTGACCGCGCCGAGGACGCTGCGCGACTGGCTGCCCAATGGTCGCGTGCGGCGAGCATCGTCTGACCGCCTCTAGACCAGACGTCCCGCCGCCGAGCCTCCGTCGATCGCACCACGCAGGGATTGCCGACACCGCAAGGGGTTTCGCGAACTCCCGACGCGATGCAGGCAACCCCCGCGGAGCGCCCCGGACGGCATTTCCCAACTCCGAGTGGTCGCGCGTGCCGGGTTTGATCTGGACCGCGCCAAGGACGCTGCGCGGAGTCTTCATCGATCGACGGCCAGCACCACGCCGCGATCGCCGACACCGCAACGGTTTCGCGAACCCCCGACGCGATGCAGCCAATCCCGTGGAGCGCCCCGGACGTCTTTTCCCGGCCCTGGCTCGCCGCGCAATAGTCACGCGCGGCGAGCCTCGTCTGACCGCCTCTCGACCGGCATTACCCGGTTACTCGCCCCCGCCAGGACTGACCTGCACCGCACTCAGCGCGCCCCGCGACTCGCCACTCACCACACCCCGCGCATCGTCCGGCCGCTTCCGGAACAACGCGTCCACCGCCAGCGCCCCCGGCCCGGTGAAGGCCAGCAACAGGAACGCCCAGCAGAACATCGCCGCGGGCTCCCCGTGGTTCTGCAGCGGTAGCAAGCCGTCCGGCTGGTGGACGACGAAGTAGGCGTACGCCATCGAGCCGGACGCGAGCAGTGCCGCGATCCGGGTGCCGAAGCCGAACGCGACCAGCAGGCCGCAGCCGAGCTGGATCACCGCCGCGTACCAGGACGGCCACACGCCTGCCGCGACGGTTCCGCCTTTCGGGCCGCCGCCGAAGACGCCGAACAGCGCCGCCGCGCCGTGGGCCGCGAACAGCAGCCCGACGACGATCCGGAACAGGCCGAGCACGAACGGGACGGCCCGGTCGAGCGCACGCTCTGGCATGGGTCCTCCTCGGAGAGTTACTAAGGTTAGGCTTGCCATACCGTACGCACCGAGGCCTCTCCCGTCCAGACGCTGTGACGCTTGATAAATCCGGCTGAACCGTTCTGGAGCCAGCCGCGTGTCGGAGAAAGGGCGACACCCACGCACCGCTGGAGGCTGGGATGACTGGCACAACCCCAAGAACTTTCGGACTGCTGACCGCGTTGGCCGCGGCAGGCCTGTTCGCCGCGGCATGCGGCGGCGGCAACAGCGGCGGGACAACCGCCGCACCACCCGCCGCGCCGACGCATTTGACCGACAGCAAAGGCGACACGATCTACCTGTTCGCCGCGGACCACGACGGCCAGTCCGCCTGCGCCGCGAGCTGCGCGAGCTACTGGCCCCCGGTCGCCGCGGGCACTCCGCTCACCGGGCCGGCCCAGGGCAGCGTCGGCGCCATCACCCGGCCGGACGGGTCCAAGCAGGAAACGCTCGGCGGCCATCCGCTGTACCGGTACATCGGCGACAACTCCGCCGGGCAGACCAACGGCCAGGGCCTGAACCTGAACGGCGGGCTCTGGTGGATGGTCACGTCGGACGGCACCGCGATCACCACGACCAGCTCCGCACCGGCGGGCGGGTACGGCGGCGGCAGCTACTGAACGGCGAAGTAACACCCTTCCGGGTAGGTGCTGTCTCAATTGGGTACCTCTGATCAGGGGAACTTGACCGGGCAGCCGAATAAGACCAAACTTCGCTAGTGATATAAGTACTCCCGTCGTCCCCGCATCGAAGGAGTTCGTCAGTGACCTCGTCGTTCGTCATCATCGGAGCCGGGCTGGCCGGAGCGAAGGCCGCGGAAGCGTTGCGCGACAAGGGATTCGACGGGAAGATCACCATCGTCGGCGACGAGCGGCACCTGCCCTACGAGCGTCCGCCGCTGTCGAAGGACTACCTCGCGGGCAACGCGGAGGCCGAGAGCTTCCAGGTGCACGACGCCGCGTGGTACGCCGAGAAGAAGGTCGACCTGCGCCAGGGCGTCAAGGCGACGGCGATCGACCGGGACCGGAAGCAGGTCGCGCTCGACGACGGCACCAGCCTCGGCTACGACAAGCTCCTCCTGGCCACCGGCGCGAGCCCGCGCGAGCTGCCGGACACCGCGGGGATCCACTACCTGCGCCGGATCGAGGACGCCGACCGGCTCAAGGAGCTGTTCGGCACCGCCTCGAAGCTGGTGGTCGTCGGCGGCGGCTGGATCGGCCTCGAAGCGACCGCCGCCGCGCGCCAGGCCGGGGTGGAGGTCACCGTGGTCGAGGCGCTCGAACTGCCGCTGATCACCGCGCTCGGCCGCGACGTCGCCCCGGTGTTCGCCGACCTGCACCGCGCGCACGGCGTCGACCTGCGGCTCGGCGTCCAGGTCGAGCACATCACCAACGGCGGCCAGGGCAAGCGGATCCGCCTCGGCGACGGCAGCGTCCTCGACGCGGACGCCGTCCTGGCCGGGATCGGCGCTAAGCCGAACGTCGAACTGGCCGAGGCGGCCGGCCTCGACGTCGACAACGGCGTGGTCACCGACGCGAGCCTGCGCACGAGCGACCCGGACATCTTCGCCGCGGGCGACGTCGCGAACGCCTACCACCCGTTCCTCGGCAAGCACCTGCGCGTCGAGCACTGGGCGAACGCGCTCAACCAGCCCGCCGTGGCCGCGGCCGGGATGCTCGGCAAGGAGGAGTCGTACGACGAGCTGCCGTACTTCTTCACCGACCAGTACGACCTCGGCATGGAATACCTGGGCACCATCGAGGGCCACGACCGCGTCGTGTTCCGCGGTGACGTGCCCGGGCGCGAGTTCATCGCCTTCTGGCTCAAGGACAACCGCGTCCTCGCCGGGATGAACGTCAACGTCTGGGACGTCACGGACCCGATCAAGGCGCTCATCCGCTCTGGCAAGGCAGTGGACCCGGACCGGCTGGCCGACCCTGAGGTCCCGCTGGAGGACCTCGCCTGATTTCGGTGCCGACGGGCCGTTCCGGACTGGTTTCCGGGGCGGCCCGTTAGGCTTTCCCTCCGTGGCGACCGAAGTTCTCTCCGCCGGGTGGGACTCCCCGTGCTACGTCGTCCGGACCTCGGCCTTCGACGCGAAGTTTCTCGTCGGCGGCGGCGAGGAACCGGACGAGGTGGACAATGTCGACGTCGAGGTCCGCTACCCCGACGGTTCCCGGTGGAGCGCGACGATGTTCACCCTCGACGAGGTGGACCGGATCATGCGCCGATGGGAACGCACCGGCGAGTGCGCCGGTGGCAGCTACTTCGCCGTTCCAGACGGGCTGATCGTCCGCGAACCCGGCGTGCGGAAGATGACCGCCGTGCTGATCGCGATGCACGACATCGGCGAACTGAACTCTTACCTGGTGCGCTTGGACGACTAGTCCCGGGGCAGCAACCCCTCCAGCGCCAGCTCCAGAAACCGCCGCCAGTCCCCGCTCCCCGTGCGGACCACCGACGACAGACAGCCGACCAGCAGATACACGTCGCCCACCGTGCAGTCCGCGCGGAGCACCCCCGCCGCCTGGTCGGCCGAGATCGCCTGCGCCACCACGGTTTCCAGCTCCGCCAGCGCGTCGCCACGCGGTTCGCTCCCCGCCGAACCACGCGCCGTTTCGATCGCGGCCGACAGCGCCCGGTCCCCGGACAGCACCTCGCCGACGTGCCGCAGATAGCGCTTGACGCCGGATTTCCCGTCGACGCACCGCTTCCGCGCGTACTCCGCGATCTCGGCGAACCGCTGCTCCGCCAACGCTTCCACGAGCGCCCGCCGGTCCGGGAAGTTCCGGTACACCGTCCCGACGCCCACCCCGGCCACCCGCGCGATCTCCGGCAACTGGACGTCGTCCTGCTCGGCGAGCAGCGCACGGGCCGCCTCCAGGACCCGTGCCCGGTTGCGTTCCGCGTCCGCCCTCGGCTTGCGCTCCGTTGACAACCGACGCCCTCCTCCGGTTAATCTGGAAACGGACTCCGCTTCCACTATGTTTGCGAGGATACCCCATGACGAAGGACCGTTTCCTGCTGCTGCAGCCCGGCGAGGCACGCCCGGGCCGGGTGCCGCTGCCGCCCGCGTTCGCGGTGAAGGCGATGACCGGCGACACCGAGACCCGGTTCTCGCTGCTGGAGGTGACGCTGGCGCGCGACATCCCGCGCCACGTCCACCACGAGGCCGACGAATGCATTTACGTGCTCGAAGGCGAACTGGGCATCGACTTCGCGGACGAGACCCACGTGGCGGCGAAGGGGATGTTCGTGCTGCTGCCGCACGGGGTTCCGCATGCGCTGCGGGCGGTTTCGGATCCCGCGCCGCGGCTGCTGCAGATCTCCTCGCCGGGCGGGTGGGAGCACTATCTGGAGGATCTCTTCGAGGCCGGTCCGGCGGTGCTGACGGACGGCGCGGTGGACCCGGTGAAGATCAACCCGGTGGCGGCTCGGTACTCGATCACCTACGAGGAATGAGGGTCAGTTCTGCGGCACCGGCCAGACCGCTGCGGGATGACAGTGTTCCGGGCACGCGAGCAGGTGCACCGCGTTGCCGAGAAGCAGCACATAGGACTCTCCATAGGAATCGTGGCGCTGGTCTGCTCGGCCGGGCCGCCTCGCGAATTCGGTGCACTCCGGAATCTCGCACAAGAACGCCATCTCGGCACCGCACGCGCAGACGTGCCGTTGCGGATCCTGAAGCCAGCACGGCAGCCCGCCGACTTTGAACTCCATCCGGCCGGTGCTCCGTTCGGTGAACCCTTCGCGCGGGACAGGCCTCCACACGGTTTCCATCTCGTACTCCGGAGAACGCACCGGGGTGATCCAGCACGTGCGGATTTTCCCAGTAGCGCTCCGGAAGCTGCTCCGGCTCTCCGGGCAGACAGGCCGCGTCGTTGTGCACCGGCCACTGGAACACGAGCAGGTGGTCGCCGCCGAACCGCGGGATGTCCGGCGGGACGTCCAGCTGGAAGAACAACGTCATCCGCTCGCCGCAATAGCACTCCGGCCAGTCCTCGCCCTCGGGCAGGATCGGCCTGCCGCCGAAGGTGTTCCGCGAACCGGGGCGCGCCCGAAGGTATGGGTTTTCCACCAGATACATCGGAAGGTCGGGTCGGCGGACCTCGGGCGACGGTTCGAAGGCAGTCACCGGATCAGCCTAGGGCGGCCCGGAATTCCCGTCCGGCGTTCCGCCGAAAAGCCCGGCAAAGAGCGGGCACCGCCGTGAAGTCCGGTGCCCGCTCGTGCCGGTCACGCCGTCCGCAACCGCCGCCACTCCCACGTGGCCAAGCCGGCGAACAGCACCGTCGCCACGCAGGCGACCGCCGTCAGCAGCCACTCGGTTTCCCCGCCTCCGCCGTCCGGGGACGCGCCGGTCGTGCGTTCGATCCAGTCCGGGACCGTGAGCGTCAGCACCAACGCGACCGCGCTGAGCACCGCGAGCGCGGCCTCCGCCGCGATCCGGAACTTCTGTGCAGTGTTCATGACACCCTCCCTGCTCTCAGTACTTCGCCGCGTTGAGACGGGTCCGCCAGGTGTTGCCCGCGCCGGCGTATTCGCCGTAGCTCCACACGGTCCGGGAATCCGACGGGTCCCGGCCGATGCCGAAGTAGTCGCCCCATCTGCCGCCGGTGTAGGCGCTCTGCCCGGCGATCACCGAAGCGCTGCCCTGCAACGTGCCCGGCGGATCGGTGGCGAGGCGGCCGGTCTGGCGGAAGTGGCCGTACTCGTCGGCGGCGGACCGGCCGAACGCCACGTGGGCGTTGCGGGAAATGTCGGTCTGGATCACCGGGAAGAAATAGTGCCTGCCCGGCGCGCCGAAGGCGCCCTGTTGCGTGATCGCGTGGCTGGGCACGTCGATCTCGTACCACTGCACCACTGACCGGGCTTCGGTGTCGCCCCGCCAGCTGTACGCGGACGTGTGCGTCGTCCACAACCGCTGGGTCCGGCCCGCCGCCTGGAAGACCGCGTTGAGCAGCCGGGTGTCGTTCGTGGCGATTCTCGTTGTCCCGCCGTCCTTTTGCACCGCGCCGGGCGGCAGGTTGTAGCTCCGGCACGGTACGGCGGTCGCGGCCAGCGTCGGCGCGCCGCCCGACCACAGGCCCAGCGGGTTCGACAGCGTCCACAGCGTCAGGCTCGACCCCGACGGGAACAGCGAGTTCACCAGGTAAGCGCGCGGATTCCCGCCCACGCCTTGGAAATGGCAGGCTGGCTGGACGGAGAACGCGGCGCTCCCGTCGGGGTTCTTCAGGCCCCAGAAGTCCCACCAGCGGATCGTGTGGCCGCCGCCGGACCCGCCGCCGTACAGCTCCGCCTTGTTGAAGATCCGCAGTTTCGCGTAGGAGAACCCGCCGCCGAAGGCGAATTGGTTGGTGGACACGTAAATCGCCTGGCTGTCGAAGCCCAGCATCGGGTAGTCCGACCAGTTGCCGGTGGCGGTGGCCCCGTTCGCGGTCGCGTCGGTGCTCCAGATCCAGTACGCGCCCGCGGGGTCGGCCGTCTGCGAGACGCCGAGCATGATCCACGACCCCTGCGGGTTCGCGCGCCGGGCGGCGATGCAGACGATCCAGCGGCCGCTGTAGTGGTCGTAGGCCAGTTTCGGGTCGAACAGCTGCGCCCCGGCGGGCAGCACCGGGTTGAACATCGCGGTGAAATTGGCCCACCGGAACTGCTGCAGCCCGGTCTTGTCGTAGCCGACCAGGTCCACGTTGACCGCGGCCATGACCTGCTTCGGGCCGACCGCGACCGTGCAGTCCGGCGGCCGGAACGCGGTCTGCGAAATCCCCTCGAAACTCGCCGACGCCGCCGGGGCGAGCCCCTCGACGATCTCGTCCTCCGGCGGGTTCTCCTCCGACAGTTCCGCCGCCGCTTCCTCGTCCAGTTGCGCGTCGAGCGCGTCCCCCGGGGCCAGCGCCTCCGCGCCGTGCTCGCGCGCGCCGGTCTTCAGCCGGTCGTACTCCTCGACCGGAACCGGGAACCGTTGCGCGAACAACGGCGACCGTTCCGGGGACAGCGGTTCGGCGAGCAGTTCGCCGACCGTCAGATCCGCCATTTCCCGCGACGCGCCCCCGGCCGTTTCCCCTGCCTGGCCTTCGAGCACCTGTGCTTCAGGCATCACGGTGATCACCCTCTTCCTCCGCGGCCTCGTCGCCGGCCCGTGCCGGGGCGTCGGCCTCCTCCTCCCGATCGCGGTGCCGCTCGGCGGCGGCCTTCAGCCGTTCCAGCTCGGCGGCCGGGACCGGCATCCCGATCGGAATCTCGTACCCCGCTTCCGGTTCGGCGGGCGCGTTTTCGCCCGCCGGGCCGCTTTCCGCGCCCTCTCCGCGTCCGGCTCCGGACCGCGGCCCTTCCGGTTCGCTCATCGTTCACTCCCGGGAATTCCGCCCGAAAAGATCAATTCCGGCGAGGTTCACGAAAAAGGTCGCACCAGACCCGGCGACGGATACGGGACGCCGCTACCTTCAGCCGAACGGCGCAGCGGAAATCGATTGCAGCATTTTTCCCCGATTCGCCCGGAAGGCGCATAAAAACCGACCGGAAACAGTTCCGAAGAACCTTTCCAGCCATCCGGAGCCGCCCGTCCGGACTCGCCCCGAACGCCCGAATGCTGGCGGATCAAGCATCCCCGGCCCGTTCGCCCGGCTTGCGCCGCGTTTTCGGATCATCCCCTCGGACGCCCAGAACGCACGTCCACCTTGCGCATTTTGCCGTCCGGCAAGTTGAGCACCCGGTTAATTCTTCACGCATTCCTTCGAAGGTAGGTAGTGCGCTTGCCCGGAATCGGCGGACGCTGGCGCGACCGTGCTCCAGGGAGGAGATTTCCGATGTCCCGACTTGCCCGTTTCGCCGCGCCTGCCGTCATTCTGGCCGGTTCGCTCGCTTTGGCCGCGCCCGCCGCGCACGCCGCCGTTCCGCACGCTCTCGCCGCAGCCTGCTCGCAGTCCTATCTTCCGCTGCCCGACCCGGCCTGCACGCCCGGCGCGACCAACCCGGACGTCACCCAGGACACCATCGGCGACACGATCTGCGTGCCCGGCTGGACCGCGACCATCCGCCCGCCGACGACCTACACCAACAAGCTCAAGAAGCAGGGCATCATCGACTACGGCTACTCCGACACCTCGCTCAGCTCGTACGAGGAGGACCACTTCCTGCCGCTCGAACTGGGCGGCGCGCCGAAGGACCCGAAGAACCTCTGGCCCGAACCGCACGACGGCGACCAGAACTCCTACAGCAAGGATTCCGTCGAGAACGCGGTGAAGAAGGCGGTCTGCGCCGGGAAAGCCACCCTCGCCGACGCGCAGCACGCGATGCTCGCCAACTGGACCACTGCCGAGTCCGTGCTCGGCATCGACTGATGCGGACGTGAAGGGCTCCTTGACGGAATCTGATTCCCTCAAGGAGCCCTTCACGGACTTCTGCCGAACGCGGCGGCCTAGGGCGAGCCGTCGGCGGGCCGCGAAAGCACGGCCAGCCGCGGACGTCGCGTCTCCCCCAGCCCCGGTCCCGGACGATGGGCCCGGCACACCGTGCACACCACCGCGTGGCTGACCGGCGTCCCGTCCTCCTGCACCAGCCTGCCCACGTGCACCGCCTCGCGCCCGCACTGTCCACAGGGGACGGTCGCGCTCTCCGGGTCCACCAGCAGCCTGCTCATCTCGTGCTCCCTCCGACGTGCTCCGGCGAAAGCGTCCGGTTACCCGGCGTCTTCCGGGGCAAACCGGACGCCTCCGCCGTTCCGGTTTGGCCTGGCCGGGAACGGGTAAGCCGTCGGTCAGGCGGAAGGGAGCAGGCGATGGCCGCGCACCGGCAGCCGGATCCCCACCGGGCGCTGCGTTCGATGGAACGCGAGCTGCTCGCCACCGACGCGCTGTGGATGCGGCGCGCCTTCGGGCAGGCGGCGTGGCCGCTGCGCCGGGCTTGGCCGGTGGCGTGCTGGGCGCTGACCGCGGTCGCGGCCGCCCTGGTCGTCTGCGGGATCGTCTTTCCGCCGGAGGTGCCGCTCGCGCTGCTCGGCTTCGTGCTGGGGGCGATCGCGGTGTGCGGGCACGTCGCCCGCCAGGAGTGTCTGCGTCCGCCGAGCCGCCGGACTCCCGGTCCGGGGAAAGGATTTCCATGCCGCCCGTCGTAGTCGTGACCGGGGCCAGCGCCGGAGTGGGCCGGGCCGTCGCCCGAGCGTATGGCAGCCGCGGCGCGAAGGTCGCATTGCTGGCCCGGGGCGAGAAGGGGCTCGCCGCCGCGGCGGAGGACGTCCGGGAAGCCGGGGGCACGCCGCTGGAACTGCCGACGGACGTCGCCGATTTCGCCCAGGTCGACGCCGCCGCCGCCCGCGCCGAGGAGGAGCTCGGGCCGATCGACGTCTGGGTCAACGTCGCGTTCAGCTCGGTGTTCGCCCGCTTCGCCGACGTCAAACCGGACGAATACCGCCGGGTCACCGAGGTGACCTATCTCGGTTTCGTGCACGGCACGATGGCCGCTCTCGCGCGGATGAAACCGCGGGACGCGGGCACGATCGTCCAGGTCGGCTCGGCGCTCGCGTATCGCGGGATCCCGCTGCAGAGCGCGTATTGCGGGGCCAAGCACGCCATTCAGGGCTTCAACGAGGCGCTGCGCTGCGAACTTCTCCACGAGCACAGCGGAATCCGGACGACCATGGTGCAACTGCCCGCGGTCAACACGCCGCAGTTCACCTGGCTGCTGTCGCGGCTGCCCGAACACGCCCAGCCGGTCCCGCCGATCTACCAGCCCGAACTCGCCGCCCGCGCGGTGCTGCACGCGGCCGATCACCCGCGCCGCCGCGAGTACTGGGTCGGCACGAGCACCGCCGCGACGCTGCTGGCCAACGCCGTCGCGCCCGGCCTGCTCGACCGGTACCTCGCCCGCACCGGCTTCGGCGCTCAGCAAACCGGCCAGCCGCAACGGCCGAGCCAGCCCGCGAACCTGTGGGAGCCCGCGGACGGCCCGCGCGGGTTCGACTACGGCGCGCACGGGGAGTTCGACCAGCAGGCGAAGACGCGAGACGTCCAGCCGGTGCTGAGCCGCCATCACGGTGCGGTCGCCGCCGGGCTCACCGCCGCCGTACTCGGTGCCGGGGAACTGCTGCGCCGCACCGCGAAGAAGCGAAATCGGCCCGCGGCCCGCGTAGCCGCTGGTCTGGCTACTGTCCGGCAAACGCTCCGGCGCGCCGCGAAGAAGGGCCGCAGGTGAGACCGTTCCGGGACCGCGCCGACGCGGGCGCCCGGCTCGCCGCCGCCCTGGCCTGCCGGGAATGGGCGGACCCGGTGGTCTTCGGGCTCGCCCGCGGCGGGCTTCCGGTCGCCGCGCCCGTCGCCGAAGAACTGGACGCACCGCTGGAACTGCTCGTCACCCGCAAAATCAGCGCACCGGGGCAACCGGAACTCGGCCTCGGCGCCGTAGCGGCGGACGGGCCGCCGTTCTTCGACCGCGCCGGGCTCCGGGCGCTCGGGCTCACGCCGGAGGACATCGCCGGCCAGGTCGACCACGCCCGTACCGAGGCCCACGACCAAGTCCGCCGTTACCTGGGCAACCGCGCCCCGCGCTCGCCGGCGGGACACGACGTCGTGGTGGTCGACGACGGCGTGGCCACCGGCGGGACCGCGATCGCCGCGCTGCGGGCCCTCCGGTCGCACGCACCGCTGCGGCTGGTCTTCGCCGCTCCCGTCGGCGCGCCGCCCGCGCTGGACAAGCTCTCCCGCGAGGCGGACGAGGTGGTCTGCCTTCGGGAGCCGGAGGAATTCCGCGCGGTCGGCGAGTTCTATGCGGACTTCAGCCCCACCAGCGACGAGGAAGTCCTCGCCCTGGTGCCCCCGTGATCAGTTGAACGCCGACAGCAGCCAGAACATCAGCGCGGCGACCCCCGCCGCCGCCGGGAACGTCAGCACCCAGCCGAGCACGATGTCGCGCGCGATCCCCCACCGCACCGCCGAAAGCCGCCGCGTCGCGCCGACGCCCATCACCGCCGCGGTGATCACGTGAGTGGTCGAAATCGGTGCCTTCACCGCGAACGCGGTCAAGTACAGCACCGAAGCCCCGACCGATTCCGCCACGAACCCGTGCGGCGGGTCGAGCGGGAAGACGCGACGGCCGAGCGTCCGCATGATGCGCATGCCGCCCGAGCAGGTGCCGAGCGACAGGGCGCCGGCGCATACCAGCGTCACCCACAAGGGCACCGCGAACGTGTCCTGTTTGCCCGCCGCGATCAGCGCCAGGACGAGCACGCCCATGCCCTTTTGCGCGTCCTGCAACCCGTGTCCGAGCGCGAGCGCCGAGGCCGACACGATCTGCATCCGCCGGAACACCCGGCCGCTGCGGTGCGGGTTCGCCCGGCGCAGCAGCCAGAGCACCGCCACCATCGCCGCGTAGCCGAGCACCAGCCCGAGCAGCGGCGACGCGACCATCGGCACGAGCACTTTCTCCACGATGCCGGTCCAGTGCACGGTGCTCGCCGCGGCCAGCGCGGCCCCGACCATCCCGCCGATCAGCGAATGCGACGACGAGGACGGCAGCCCGAAATACCAGGTCACGAGGTTCCACGCGATCGCGCCGACCAGCGCGGCGAGCACCACGGTCAGCGCGCCCGGGCCGGGCGGGACGTCGATGATCCCCTTCGCGACGGTGGCGGCGATCCCGGTCGACAGCAGCGCTCCGGCCAGGTTCATCACCGCGGCCAGCACGAGCGCGGTGCGCAACGGGAGCGCCCGGGTCGAGACCGCGCTGGCGATCGCGTTGGCCGCGTCGTGGAAACCGTTGGTGTAGTCGAAGAAGACCGTCAGCACCACGACGGCGACCAGCGCGGCGGTGCTGTCCACTCAGGACTCCTTGACCGCGATGGTCTGCACCACGTCCGCGACGTGCTCGAAGCCGTCGGCCGCCAGTTCGAACTGTTCGACGACCTCCTTCGCCTTGAGCACCTCGAGCGCGTCGGCTCCCGGCTGGAAGAGGTCGGCGAGCATCCGCCGGTAGGTGTGGTCCGCCTCGTTCTCCAGCGCGTTGATCTCGATCCAGTACGGCGACAGCTCGCCGACCTTCGAGAGCCCCGGCATGGATTCCGCGGTCAGCTCCGCCGCGCGGCACAGCACGCGCAGCATGCCGTCGGTGCCCGGCGGGAACTTCTCGAGCCGGTACAGGACCGCGAGGTCGGCGGCAGTGTCCACAAAGTCCAGCACGTCGTCGATCCGGGCAGCCAGCGCCTGGATGTCCTCGCGGTCGAACGGCGTGACGAACGTGCTGTTCAGCTCGACCATGATGGTGTGCGTCAGGTCGTCGCCCGCGTGTTCGACCTCGTGCAGCCGGGCCGCGATCGCCTCCCGGTCGGGCGGCGACGCCTCGGTGAGGTCCCGCAGGAGCGCGGTGGCGGTGACGAGGTTCGCGGCCGCGTCCGCGAGCAGCTGGAAGAACTGGCTTCCGCGAGGTTTTATGCGCATCGGAGCAAAAGCTACCCCGTAACCCCTTCGCTCACACCGGCGCGGTGTGCCGCGCGCCCGGATTGGGTACCCGCCGGGCATGAGGGAGGAAGGAGCGCCGATGCGTCCGGTGTGGCAGGGTGCGCTGTCGTTCGGGCTGGTGAACGTCCCGGTGCGGATGTACAAAGCGGTCGAGGACCATGCCGTGCACTTCACGCAGTTCCAGCGCGGGACTCAGGACCGCATCCGCTACCGGCGGGTGAACGAGCGGACCGGCGACGAGGTGTCCTACGACGACATCGTCCGCGGCCGGGAGGTCGGCGACGACGAGTACGTGCTGGTCGAGCAGGACGAACTCGACGAGATCGCGCCGGGCCGGTCGAGGTCGCTCGAGGTGGAGAGCTTCGTGGACCTCGAGGAGGTCGACCCGCTGTTCTTCGACCGCGCGTACTGGCTCGCGCCCGCCAAGGAGGAAGCGCAGCGCCCGTACGTGCTGCTGCTCGACGCACTGTCCAGCCGGGACAAAGCGGCCGTCGCGAAGTTCGTCTTCCACGGCCGCGAACACCTGGCGCTCGCCCGCGCCGGCGACGGGGTAATCGTGCTGAACACGCTGCATTACGCCGCCGAAGTGCGCAACGCGGACGACGTGCCGCAGCTGCCCGCCAAGGCCAAGACGAACCAGAAGGAACTGGACCTCGCGGTCAAGCTGATCGACGCGATGACCGAGCCGTGGAAGCCCGACGAGTTCCGCGACACCTACCGCGAGCGGGTGGAGGAGCTGATCGAGGCCAAACGGGCGGGGAACACCGTCACGCCCGCCGCCGAGCCGGAGCAGCCGACGAAGGTGGTCGACCTCATGGAGGCGCTGGCGAAGAGCGTGCGCGGCAGCCGCAAGCAGCGCACGCCGGATCTGTCCGAGCTGTCCAAAACGGAACTGCAGAAGCTCGCGAAGGAACGCGACGTCAAGGGGCGTTCGAAGATGTCGCGGGCCGACCTGGAGGCTGCACTGAAGGCCTCCTGACCAGCGAGAGGACCGTGAGGGCGTCCCTGGTCGCGGAGTCCCCAAGCCGGAGGCTTAAGCCGCGTCGATCGAGCCCGGCTCACTGTCCACAAGAGACCCGCGACTCGCCGAAATGCCCCATGCCAGGGACTTAAGGCGACCCTGCGGGTGCATGGGGAGCGCGTCCGCCCGAGCCGAGAAGACCGGGCCGGCTGCCAGCAGACGGGCCCGTCGGGCGGAAGCGCGGTGTGCGGTCTGCGAGGGACCTCACAGACCCATAGAACCGGTCAGACGGACATTAATCGGGCATTTCGGCGGGGATGGTGTCCTGTGTGGACAGTCCGCGGGCCGAGACCGCCCGGCTTAAGTCCCTGGCATGGGAATCTGATTCCCTCGGGGTTCCCCTCACGACACTCAAACCGCGCGCCCCAGGGCCGACGTCTCAGTGCAGCGCCCGAGCCAGCTGCGGAATCCGCCCGCCGGCCAGCAGCACGTCCACCTGCCGCGGCGACAGCTGGTGGCGTGCCCGGTACTCCTCGTCCCGGGTCTGATTCCGCACCGTGAACTCCCCCGTCTCGGCCAGCCGGTGCAGGCCGGACACCGACAGCACGTCGTCGCGCTCGATCTTCTCGCTGTCCTCCGGGTCGGCGAACTCCAGCGGCAGCACCCCGAAGTTGACGAGGTTCTGCCAGTGGATCCGGGCGAACGACCGGGCCAGCACCACGCGCAAACCCAGATACCGGGCGGTGATCGCGGCGTGCTCGCGCGACGAGCCCTGGCCGTAGTTCTCCCCCGCGACCACGAAGTGCTCCGGGCTGTCGGCCGCGCGCTTCGGGTAGTCCTCGTCGATCCGGGTGAAGGTGAACTCGGCCAGCTTCGGGATGTTCGAGCGGTAGGGCAGCGCGCGGGCCCCGGCGGGCGAGATTTCGTCGGTCGACACGTCGTCCCCGGCCTTCAGCAGGACGGGGCCTTCGAGCTCGTCCGGCAGCGGGTCGAAGTCCGGCAAGCCGGCGACGTTCGGGCCCTTCACCAGTTCCTCCCGCAGCGCCTCCTCCTCCGGCAGCGGAGCGGCGAAGACGCGCGGGTCGGCTGCCGAACGGGCTGGTCCGGCGACGCGCGGGTACGCGAGGTGGTGGGCGGTGGCGTAGTCGCGCGGATCGGTCAGCACGCCGGTCAGCGCCGACACCGCCGCGGTCTCCGGCGAGCACAGCCAGACCGAGTCGTCGGCGGTGCCGGACCGGCCGGGGAAGTTCCGCGGGAAGGTGCGCAGCGAGTTCGTGCCCGGCGCGGGCGCCTGGCCCATTCCGATGCAGCCGAGGCAGCCCGCCTGGTGCACGCGGGCCCCGGCCGCGACGAGGTCGGTGAGGTGTCCGCTGCGGGCCAGTTCGACAAGGATCTGCCGCGAGGTCGGGTTGACGTCGAAGCTCACCGAATCGGCCGTCTGCCTGCCCCGGACGGTGGCCGCGGCGACCGCGAAGTCCCGGAATCCGGGGTTGGCGGAGGAACCGATCACGACCTGGCCCACCGGCGTCCCCGACACCTCGCGCACCGGCACCACGTTGCCCGGCGACGACGGCTTCGCCACCAATGGCTCCACTGTGGACAGATCGATCACGTCTTCGATGTCGTAGCAGGCGTCGCGTCCGGCGCGCAGGTCGCGGAAGTCGTGTTCGCGCCCCTCCGCCCGCAGGAACGCGCGGATCGCTTCGTCGGCCGGGAACACCGACGCGGTCGCGCCCAGCTCGGCGCCCATGTTGGCGATCACGTGCCGGTCCATCGCGCTCAGGCAGGCCAGCCCCGGGCCGTGGTACTCGATGATCCGGTGCCGTCCGCCGCTCACGCCGTGCCGCCGCAGCATCTCCAGCACGACGTCCTTCGCCGACACCCACGGCGGCAGCTCGTTCTCCAGCCGGACGCCCCAGATCTCCGGCATCCGCAGGTAGAGCGGCTCCCCGGCGATGGCCAGCGCCACTTCGAGGCCGCCGACGCCGACGGCGAGCATGCCCAGCGCGCCTGCCGCACAGGTGTGCGAATCGGACCCGGCGAGGCTCTTGCCGGGCACGCCGAACCGCTCCATGTGCGTCGGGTGCGAAACGCCGTTGCCCGGTTTGGAGAACCACAGCCCGAACCGGCGGCAGGCCGAACGCAGGTAAGCGTGGTCCTCGGCGTTCTTCTCGTCGGCCTGCAACAGGTTGTGGTCGACGTACTGGACGCTCAGCTCGGTTCGCGCGCGGTCGAGCCCGAGCGCCTCGAGCTCCTGCATCACGAGCGTGCCCGTGGCGTCCTGGGTCAGTGTCTGATCGACCCGCAGGCCGATTTCGGTCCCTGGTTCGAGCCGGCCGGCGACCAGGTGCTCGGCCAGCAGCCGCCCGGCGAGAGTCTGTTCGCGTCCCACTCGGGAGCGGGTACCCGTTTCCGGCGCGGCGAACCGCGATGTTTCCGTCCCGGCCGCGCGGGCAATCCGGGGATCAAGAACGGCGGAAGGAGACTGGGATGCCGCAGCAGGCTTGGAGTTCGAAACGGGAACGGCAGTACCAGCACATCGAGGAGTCGCAGGAAGACCGCGGCGCCAGCAAGAAGCGCGCGAAGGAGATCGCTGCCCGCACGGTGAACAAGAACCGGGCGCAGTCGGGCGAATCGGACCGCGCGAGCAGGTCCTCGGTGCGCGACAAATCGCCGCAGCAGCGCGGCGGGCACCGTTCCGGCAAACGGCTCGGCCCCGGCGGTCCGACGCGCGACCAGCTGTACAACGAGGCCAAGAAGCGCAATATCCACGGCCGGTCGACGATGACCAAGAGGGAACTGGCGAAGGCGCTCGGCCGGGACTGAATCCGCCGCGATGAACCAGTGCCCGATCGAAGATTACGCCCTGCTCGGCGACCTGCACACCGCGGCGTTGGTGTCGCGGGAAGGCGCGGTCGAGTGGCTGTGCCTGCCGCGCTTCGACTCCCCCGCGTGCTTCGCCGCGCTGCTGCACGACGAAAGCGCGGGGGTGTGGCAGCTCGGACCCGCGGACGGCGGGCCGGCCACCCGCCGAGGCTACGTCGGCGACTCCCTTGTCCTCGCCAGCGAATGGGAAACCGCCGACGGCACCGTGCGCGTGGTCGACTTCATGCCGCCGCGCGACGGAGCGGCCGACCTCGTCCGCATTGTCGAAGGCGTGCGCGGCCGGGTCCCGATGCGGACCTGCCTGCGGCCGCGGTTCGACTACGGGTCGGTGCGGCCGTGGGTCCGGCACGTCGACGGACGATTCGACGCGGTCGCGGGCCCCGACGCGATACGGCTGACCACTCCGGTCGAAGTGTCCGCCGAGGGGTTCGCCGAATTCACCGTCGCCGAGGGCGACCGCGTGCCGTTCGTGCTGACCTACCACGCCTCCTACCAGGAACGCCCCGATCCGGCTGACGCCGAGAAAGCGCTGGCGCACACCGAACGCTTCTGGGCGGACTGGATCGGCCGCTGCCGGTACGACGGCCGATGGCCCTCAGCGGTGCGCCGAGCGCTGATCACCTTGAAGGCGCTCACCTACGAACCGACCGGCGGCATTCTCGCCGCGCCGACGACCTCGCTGCCGGAACAACTCGGCGGCGAACGCAACTGGGACTACCGCTACTGCTGGCTGCGCGACGCCACCTTCACCCTGCAAGCGCTCGTCGGCACCGGCTATCCGGACGAAGCGAAAGCCTGGCGCGAATGGCTCGTCCGCGCCGCGGCCGGCGATCCGGCCGACCTCCAAGTCCTTTACGGACTCGACGGTTCCCGCCGCGTTCCGGAGTCCACATTGGACTGGCTCGACGGATACGCCGGTTCCACCCCGGTGCGGATCGGCAACGCCGCGGCGGGCCAAGTGCAGCTCGACGTGTGGGGCGAAGCGCTCGACGGCCTGCACCTCGTCCGCGAAGCCGGACTTCCGGTGATACATCCGGCATGGGATCTGCAACGCGGATTGCTCGATTTCCTCGAAGGCCATTGGGACCAGCCCGACCGGAGCCTGTGGGAGGTCCGCGGCGAACCGCAGCATTTCGTGCATTCCAAGGTGATGGCGTGGGCGGGCGTCGACCGGGCCGTCCGGACGGTGGAATGCCACGACCTCGACGGGCCGGTCGACCGCTGGCGTGCGCTGCGCGACCGCATTCACGAGGAGGTCTGCCGGAAGGGTTTCGACACCGACCGCAACACTTTCACCCAGTTCTACGGCTCGCACGGCCTGGACGCCGCGTTGCTGCTCATCCCCCGCGTCGGCTTCCTCCCCGGAAGCGACCCGAGGGTGCGCGGAACCGTCGACGCGGTGCGGAAAGAACTGTCGCGGGACGGTTTCGTCCACCGTTTCGACCCGAATGCCGATTCCAGCCCCGGCGATTTGAGCGGCGGCGAAGGCGCTTTCCTGCCGTGCAGTTTCTGGCTCGCCGACGCATTGCACGGAACCGGCCGGACCGAGGAAGCCATCGAGGTTTTCGAGCAGATGCTGGCGGTCCGCAACGACGTCGGGCTGTTGAGCGAGGAATACGACATGAGCGCCGGACGGCAGCTCGGGAACATGCCGCAGGCGTTCAGCATGGTCGGGCTCGTCAACACCGCGCGCCACCTCGACGGAGCGGAAACCACGACAAACGCGACAGGCCACGAACAGGGGCTGCGACACGACGTGTAACGCCCCCGACCTCCGGGTAGCCGGGGAGGACTCAACGCACGGGAGGACTTGTCATGACCGAGACCGTCGGCGACTACCTGCTTTCGCGGCTGCGTGACTGGGGCGTGGAACAGGTGTTCGCATACCCCGGCGACGGGATCAACGGTCTCGTCGCGTCCTTCGGCAAGGCAGACAACCAGCCGCGCTTCGTCCAGGCCCGGCACGAGGAGATGGCCGCCTTCTCCGCGGTCGGCTACGCGAAGTTCAGCGGGGCCGTCGGCGTGTGCATGGCGACGTCCGGGCCCGGCGCGATCCACCTGCTGAACGGGCTCTACGACGCGAAACTCGACCACGTCCCGGTCGTCGCGATCGTCGGGCAGACCGCGCGCACCGCGATGGGCGGCAGCTACCAGCAGGAGGTCGAACTCCAGGCGCTGTACCGGGATGTCGCGAACGAATACTGCATCGAGGTGAACGTCGCCGAGCAGCTGCCCAACGCGCTCGACCGCGCGTTCCGGGTCGCGCAGGCGTCGCGCACGCCGACCGCGCTGATCATCCCGGCGGATCTGCAGGAAGAGCCGTACGAGCCGCCGCAGCACGCGTTCAAGCAGATGCCGTCGAGCCCGCCCGGGACCGCGTGGCCGAATCCGGTGCCGCCCGAACCCGCGATCAGCGAAGCGGCCGACGTGCTCAACGCCGGAGAAAAGGTCGCGATCCTCGTCGGGCAAGGCGCGCGCAGTGCGGCCGACGAGGTGCGCCAGGTCGCCGACCTGACCGGGGCCGGCGTGGCGAAAGCGTTGCTGGGCAAGGACGTTCTCCCCGACGACCTGCCGTACGTGACCGGCGCGATCGGCCTGCTCGGCACCCGGCCGAGCTACGAGATGATGCGCGACTGCGACACGCTGCTGATCGTCGGGTCCAATTTCCCGTACAGCCAGTTCCTGCCGGAGTACGGCCAGGCCCGCGCGGTGCAGATCGACATCGACGGCCGGTTCATCGGCATGCGCTACCCCACCGAGGTCAACCTCGTGGGCGACGCCGCGGCGACCCTGCGCGCGCTGCTGCCGAAGCTGAACCGGACCGAAAACCGTTCGTGGCGCGAGAAAATCGAGAAGAACGTCGGCGACTGGTGGACCACCATGGACCAGCAGGCCGAGGTCGACGCGAAACCGGTCAACCCGATGCGGATCGTGCACGAGCTGTCGAAGCAGATCCCGGGCGACGCGATGGTCACCGCCGATTCCGGCTCGTCGACCAACTGGTACGCGCGCAATCTCCGGATCCGCGAAGGCATCCGCAGCACGCTGTCCGGCACGCTCGCGACGATGGGCCCCGGCGTGCCGTACGCGATCGGCGCGAAGTTCGCGCATCCCGACCGGCCGGCGATCGCGCTCGTCGGCGACGGCGCGATGCAGATGAACGGGATGGCCGAGCTGATCACCATCGCCCGCTACCACGGGTTGTGGACCGATCCTCGGTGCATCATCTGCGTGTTCCACAACAACGACCTCAACCAGGTCACGTGGGAGCTGCGCGCGATGGGCGGCGCGCCGAAGTTCGAGGAATCGCAGTCGCTGCCGGACGTCGACTACGCCGGGTTCGCCCGCAGTGTCGGCCTCGAAGGCGTGAACGTCGACGACCCGGGCGATCTCGCGTCGGCCTGGCGGACCGCGTTCGCCGCGGACCGGCCGACGGTGCTGGACGTGCGCTGCGACGCCGAGGTTCCGCCGATTCCGCCGCACGCGACGTTCGAGCAGATGAAATCGGTGACCGAGTCCGTGCTCAAGGGCGATCCCGAAGCGTTCCACCTGATGTTCCAGGGTGCGAAGACGAAGCTGCAGGAGTTCTTGCCCGGACGGTCGCGGTGACCGTCGCCGCCCCGCACATCGAACGCATCGACGCGCGCGCCTACCAGGTGCCCACTCCTTCGCCGGAAGCCGACGGCACGCTCTCCTGGGATTCCACCACGCTCGTCGTGGCCAGGGTGCGGGCCGGCGGCACCGACGGTCTCGGCTGGACGTACGCCGATTTCTCGTGCGTCCCGCTGATCGAAGGCAAACTAGCCTCCGCCGTCGTGGGAAAACCGGTCTTGGACCCGCCCGCGTGCTGGACCGCGATGCAGCACGCGATCCGGAACCTCGGCCGCCCCGGATTGGTCTCTTGTGCACTGTCCGCTGTGGACATCGCGATCTGGGACGCGGCCGCGCGGCTGCTCGACGTTCCGCTGAGCCGCCTGCTCGGCCGGGTGCACGACGAGGTCGACGTGTACGGCAGCGGCGGCTTCACCTCGCAGGACGACGACGAGCTGGTCGCGCAGCTGGACCACTGGGTGCGCGAGCAGCGCATTCCGCGTGTGAAGATCAAGATCGGCGAGTCCTGGGGATCCGCGGTCGCCCGCGACATCGGCCGGGTCCGGCTGGCCCGGGAGACGATCGGGGACGACGCCGCGCTGTACGTCGACGCGAACGGCGGCTATTCGGTCGGCCGGGCCCGCCGGATCGCGGATACCTTGCGGGAGTTCGGCGTGACCTGGTTCGAGGAGCCGGTGTCCAGCGACGATCTGCCCGGGCTCGCGCAGCTGCGCACGCCCGACGGACCGGACATCGCCGCCGGTGAATACGGCTACGACCTGCCGTACTTCGCCCGGATGCTGCCGTCGGTCGACTGTCTCCAGGTCGATGTGACGCGCTGCGGCGGCTACACGGAATGGCGGCGCGTCGCCGCCCTCGCCGCCGCCGCGAACCGCGAGGTTTCCGCGCACTGCGCGCCGAATCTGTCCGCGCACGCGGCCGCCGCGACCCCGAACTTCCGGCACATCGAATGGTTCGCCGACCACGACCGGATCGAACGGGAACTGTTCTACGGCGGCCTCGATCCGAGCGGCGGCCGGGTCGCCCCGTCGATGTCCACCGCCGGGCACGGGCTGCGCCTGCACGCCGACGCCGCGGCCGAGTATGCGGTCAAGGAGGGCCGATGAGCACCGCCGAACTCCCCAATCCCGTGGTCCGCGTGCCGGAACCGGCCGAAATCGACATCGAAGCCCTCGCTGCCGCGTTGCGCGAGCGGGTCGAGGGCGAGGTCCGCTTCGACGACGGCAGCCGCGCCGCCTACTCCACCGACGCGTCCAATTTCCGCCAGGTCCCCCTCGGCGTTGTCGTGCCGCGCTCCCCCGACGACGGCGTCGAAGCGCTGGCCGTCGCGAGGGAGTTCGGCGCGCCGGTGCTTTCGCGGGGCGGCGGCACGAGCCTCGCAGGCCAGTGCACGAACACCGCCGTCGTGCTCGACTGGTCGAAGTACTGCTCCGAGCTGGAATCCGTCGACGCGGAGAACCGCACCTGCGTGGTGCAGCCGGGAATCGTGCTGGACGACCTCAACCGGCAGCTCGCCGACACCGGACTCCGGTACGGTCCCGAGCCGGCCACGCACATGAATTGCACCCTCGGCGGCATGATCGGCAACAACTCCTGCGGCGCGACCGCCCAGCGCACCGGCAAGGTCGTGGACAACATCGTGCGCCTGGAAGTGCTGCTGGCGGACGGAACCCGGTTCTGGTGCGGCAAAACCAGCGACGCCGAGTACGCCGAGATCGAGCACCACGGCGACCGGCGCGCCGCGATCTACCGGCAGCTGCGCCGGCTGCGCGACGAATACGCCGACGAGATCCGCCGCCGCTTCCCGGACATCCCGCGCCGGGTGTCGGGCTACAACCTCGACTCGCTGCTGCCCGAACACGGCTTCGACATCGCCGGACTGCTTGTCGGCAGCGAATCGACGCTGGTCACGGTCCTGCGCGCGGAACTGAAACTGGTGCCGGTGCTGCCGGAGCGCGCGATGGTCGTGCTGGGCTACCCGGACATCGCGACGGCCGCCGACGCGGTGCCGGACATCCTGCCGCACGAACCGATCGCGCTCGAAGGCGTCGACCACCGGCTCCTCTACGACGAACGGTTGAAGAACCTCAACGAAAAAGCCCGCGAGGAGCTGCCCCGCGGACGGGCGTTCCTGATGGTCCAGTTCGGCGGGCAGACGCTCGAAGAGGCCGACAAACAAGCGCGCGGGCTGCTCGACTCCATCGAGGGCGCCGAGGTCGCTTTCCTCGACGACCCGGCGAAGGAAGCCGAACTCTGGCAGGTCCGCGAAGCCGGGCTAGGCGCGACCGCGCACGTCCCCGGCGAGCGGGACACCTTCGAGGGCTGGGAAGATTCCGCGGTAGCGCCGGAGAAACTCGGCGACTACCTCCGTCGGTTGGACGCGCTGTACGCGGAATTCGGCTACGCCGACGAAACCGGGCCGAGCCTGTACGGCCACTTCGGACAGGGCTGCGTGCACACGCGGATCCCGTTCGACCTCTACACCGCGTCCGGCGTCGCGACCTACCGGAAGTTCATGGAACGCGCCGCCGACCTGGTCGCGGAGTTCGGCGGCTCGTTCTCCGGCGAGCACGGCGACGGGCAGAGCCGCGGCGAACTGCTGCCGCGCATGTTCGGCAACGACCTGGTCACCGCTTTCGGCCAGCTCAAGGCGATCTTCGACCCGACCGACCGGATGAACCCGGGCAAGGTCGTCGCGCCGTACTCGCTGGACGAAAACCTGCGGCTCGGCGGCTCGTGGTCCCCCGCCGAGCCGCAGGACCTCTACTTCCGCTTCCCGCACGACGGCGGCTCGTTCTCCCAGGCCGCCAACCGGTGCGTCGGCGTCGGCCGCTGCCGTCAGTCCACTTCGGAAAGCGGCGACGTGATGTGCCCGTCCTACCAGGTCACCGGCGAGGAGGAACACTCCACGCGCGGCCGGGCGCGGCTGCTGTTCGAGATGCTCAACGGCCACCACGACGGCCCGATCTCCGACGGCTGGCGCTCCACCGAGGTCCGCGACGCGCTCGACCTGTGCCTTTCCTGCAAGGGCTGCAAATCGGACTGCCCGGCCGATGTGGACATGGCCACCTACAAGGCGGAATTCCTCGCCCACCATTACGAAGGCCGTCCGTGGAAACGGCCGCGGTCGGACTTCAGCATGGGCTGGCTGCCGCTGGTCGCCCGGCTGGTGGGGAAAACCCGCACGACGCGGCTGGTGAACCTGCTGAGCAAAACCCGCCTCGCGACGCGGGCCGCCGGGGTCGAGGACCGCGAAATCCCCCGCTTCGCCCCGAAAACGCTGCCGCGGTGGTTCGCCCGGCATCAACCCGCCGGGACCGGCGCGCGCGGCACCGTGCTGTTGTGGCCGGACACCTTCACGTCCTACTTCCACCCGCACGTCGCCGAGGCCGCCGTGCGAGTGCTGGAGGACGCGGGGTGGAGGGTGGAACTGCCGGAGCCGTCCGTGTGCTGCGGCCTGACCTGGATTTCCACCGGCCAGCTCGGCGTCGCGAAACGAGTTCTCACGCGCACCGTGCGCACGCTGGCCCCGCATCTCCGGAACGGCGGATTGGTGCTCGGCCTGGAACCCAGCTGCACCGCGGTGTTCCGCTCCGACGTGGCCGAACTGTTCCCCGGCGACCAGGACGTCCGGCGGCTGCGGGACCAGACCGTGACCCTCGCGGAATTGCTGACCCAGCACTCCCCCGGGTATCGGCCGCCGCAGATCCCGGGGCACGCACTCGCCCAAGTGCACTGTCACCAGCACGCGGTGCTGGGCTGGGACGCGGACAAGAAACTGCTGCAGGCGGCCGGAGTAGACGTCGAACGGCTGGATTCGGGCTGCTGCGGCCTCGCCGGGAACTTCGGCTTCGAGCGGGGGCATCTGGAAGTCAGCAAGGCTTGTGCGGAACGGGTGCTGCTGCCGCGAGTACGCCAGGCGGACCGCCGGACGGCGGTGCTGGCGGACGGGTTCAGCTGCCGGACTCAACTGCACGAACTGGACAGCGGCGGACGCGAAGGCATCCATCTCGCCGAACTGCTGGCCGCCGGTCTCGACTCGAAAGACCGCTGAACGTCCGTGAAGGGCTCCTTGAGGGAACTAGATTCCGGCAAGGAGCCCTTCACGGACGTTCAGCGGTCAGCCGCCGGGCACGGTTTCCCCACCCAATGCAGCCAGCACCTCGCCGCTGTAATACGAAGACAGCCGATTCGACGCGAGGAACACATACGACGGCGCGAGATCATCCGGATGCGCCGCCCGCTGCATCGGCGCTTGCAAGCCGAACTTCTCCACCTTGTCCGGCGGGAACGTCGACGGGATCAACGGCGTCCACACCGGACCCGGCGCGACGCAGTTCACCCGGATCCCCCGGTCGGCCAACGCCTGCGCCATCGCGTACGTCCACGCGTGAATCGCGCCCTTGGTCGCCGAGTAATCGATCAGGCTCTTATTGCCGCGCAAGCCGTTCACCGAACCGGTGTTGATGATGACGTCGCCATCGCCCAGATGCGGCAAGGCGGCGGCAGTCACCCGGAAATAGCTGTGCAGATTCACGTCGAACGTGTGCATCCACTGTTCTTCGGTCAGGTCCTCGGGACGGTCCACCGGCCATTGCGTCGCCGCGTTGTTGACCAGGATGTCCAGTCCGTCCAGTTCGGACAGTGTGCGCTCGACGATGTCCCGGCACTGCTTCGCCTCGGCGAGATCGCCGGGCAGCAGCAGGCATTCCCGGCCCTCCGCGCGCACCCGGTCCGCGGTGTACTCGGCGTCCTCGTGCTCGTTGAGATACGAGATCGCGATGTCCGCGCCTTCTTTCGCGAAGGCGATCGCCACCGCGCGGCCGATTCCGGAATCGCCGCCGGTGATCAGCGCGCGTTGTCCGGTCAGCAGGCCGCGGCCCTCGTAGTCGGTCATCGAATCGCGCGGCTGCGGGTCCATTTCCGCGGTGGTGCCCGGCGGGTCCTGCTGCTGCGGAGGTCGGATGCGGTCGGCCACGGGAGTCCTCCCCGGAAAGTCGGTTCTGTTCCTTTCCGGCTACCCGCTGTGCCGCCGTTCAATCGCGGGCCCGCTCCGACGCGGGAAAGGCCGCGCAACCGTCCCCCTGCGACGGTTGCGCGGCCCTTCGCCCCCTGAACCCGCTCTGCGGATGCGCGGCGGTTACCCCGGCCCGCGACAGGCAAAACGCGGGGGCGATCAGTAATCGTGCGACAGCGCCTCGACCAGCACGCCGGTGTCCGGATTGGGCATGGCGCGGGCGACGTCCGCCTGGGCGACGACGCCGATCAGGTCGTGGCCGTCGATCACCGGCAGCCGGCGCACCCGGTGCTGCGACATGGTCTGCAGGATTTCGGTGACGTCGTCGTCCGCGCCGATCGTCACCGCTTCTCCCTGCGCCAGCTCGCCCGCGTGCACCGCGCGCGGGTCCTTGCCCTCGGCGATCACCTTCACCACGATGTCGCGGTCGGTCAGCATTCCCTTCAGCCGGTTGTCCTCGCCGCACACCGGCAGCGCGCCCAGCTGTTCGCGCGCCATCGTCTGCGCGGCGTCGTTCACGGTGTCCGACTCGCGCACGCACACGGCGTTCGGTGTCATCAAATCGCGGGCGGTGGTCATGGGTTCTTCTCCTTCCTCCCGGTCACTCCCCGGCTACCCGCGTTCCCGGCGGTTACGCCTCCCGGGCAGTTTCTCCTCCGCCCGCCCGGGTAACCGGAGCGCGTGGAAGGAGCCGACATGCCAGAACCGTTCCCGTCCGACCCGGTCCGCGCGGAAGGCCCGCCGCTGGTCGCGGCAGGCCGGCCCGGCGCGCCCCGGCTGATCGTGCTCGACCCGGCGGGCGCGGCCAAACACGACGGCCTGCCCGCCACCTGGCGTCCGCTCGCCGAGGACCACGAGATCCTCTGGTACCGGATTCCGGTCGAGAGCGCGTGGCGCGAAACCGCGGAAACCCTTGCCGCTCCCGGGCACAGCGACCTCGTCACGAGCGGTCCCCTCGCTGCCGAGGCGCTGCAGCTGGCGGCCGAACATTCGGGCTCGCTGCGGTCCGTCCTGCTCGTCGACCCGGCGGCGGAAGGCGTGGTGAGCCCCGGTGACGCCGCCGTCGCCGACGAAGCCTGGCTGGTCCAGCACGACGCCGAGATCGCCGCGTTGCGCGAGTCCGGCGTCGAAGTCGAGGTGCTGGCGCACAGCCGCGACGACCCGGGCGACCAGGTGCCGAGCCCGCTGCCGCTGGGCCACGACTGGGTCGTCGACGCGCTCCGCGAAACCCTCGCACAGCTGGAATCCCGCTGATCGGTTTCGCCGTCCCCCTGCCGGGTACGCCTCGAAAAAGGAAGGGAGGAAGCCGTGCTGGAGGAAATGAACCGGACGCCCGCGCACGAGAAGTCCACCGCGGACCTCGCGGCCGATCTGACCACTTCCATCAAGCGCCTGCTCCAAGACGAATTCCGCTTGGCGATGGCCGAGCTCCAGGCGAAGGGGAAGCGCTTCGGCATCGGAGCCGGGCTGGTCGGGTTCGCCGGTGTGCTCGCGCTGCTCGGCGGCGCGACGCTGATCGCCGCGGCCGTGCTCGCCTTGGCGCTCGTGGTGCCCGGCTGGCTGTCCGCGCTGATCGTCGGAGGCGCGTTGCTGCTGGTCGCGGGGCTCGCCGCGCTGGTCGGCGGCAAGGAAGCACGCAGCGCCGGGCCGGTGGTGCCGGAGGAATCCGTCGAACGGGTCCGCGAAGACGTCGAGACGATGAAGGGGGGCGGTCATGACCGAACGCAAAGTTGAGCAGGCCCGGGCGGACCGGGACGTCACCCGCGAGGAATTGGCCGAGACGCTGGACGCGCTGAGCCACAAGCTGGACGTCCGGACGCGGGCCGCCGAGAAGGTCGACGCGACCATAGACCGGGCCGCCGAACAGGTCGAGAAGACCGTATCGGCACCGGCCGCGGAGAAGGTCCGCGCCGGCGCGCAAGCGGTCCGGAACAACCCGCTCCCGCTGTTCGCGGCGGTTTTCGGCAGCGTGTTCGTGCTTCGTTTCCTGATCCGCCGCCGGCACGCACACCGGAAGCAAGGCGACGCATGCTGACCGATCGGGAACAGCGTGCACTGAACGAAATCGAACGCGGTTTGTCCGCCACGGATCCGCGGCTCAGCGCCGAGCTGGCCCGCGGATCCGGGCGTCGGCGCCGTTCCGCGCTCGAGATCCTGGCGATCGTCACCAGCGTGGTGATGATCGCGACCGGGGCGTTCGACTCGCGGCCGGGCATGATCGTGGCCGGGGTGGTCGCGCTCGCCGCGCTCCTGGGCGGGCCGTTCGCGGTGCGGCACTGGAAAGCCGGATCCTCCCGTTGAGCCGCGTTCGCTGAGCACGACGAACGGCACCGGCTCCCCGTTGTTGGCGGACTGCCAAATGCTTTCGCCCTGCGCGCCCGCCGCCAGTCGTACCGCTACAGCGTCGGTTTCCCCGGCTTCGCTGCTTTTCCTCGCACGGCATTCTGGTTCCCTTGCGCAGCGAAGCCCATTTTGTCCCGTTTTCCCGGATGCCCGGTTCGCCGGAACCGCGGCCGCCGTTGCCCGATAGTACTTTCGGCCGATGTCCGCAGGGCGAAAACCCGCCGAAAGGCGTGGGCCATCCCGGGGTTCTTTCCCTCGTCCCGGTTTCCGCGTCCAAGATCGTCTTAGGGTTGGGCGTACTTGGTGATCTTGAAACCGGAATGAGGGGCCCATGCGAAAACGGACCAGGATTCTCGGCAGAACGCTCGCCGCGGCGGGCACCCTCGCGGCGCTGACGATGGCCACGGCCGTCCCGGCGACCGCGGCGCCGCGGGCGGCCGAGCCGACGTCGGTCGACCAGGACATCGCGCAGCTGTACCAGGACGTCGAAGACCTCTACAACGGGCTGCCCGCGAACGCGCTGCGCGGCGTCGACCCGCTGTTCGACTCGCCGGTCAAGCGGCCGGGCCAGCAGGCGCACGCCGCGCAGGGCCCGATCCCGGGCTGCACTGAGGGATCGCTGCTGACGTACGCGAACAAGCTCGCGTCTTCGCTGTCCCCGACCGAGAACAAGGCGCTCAGCGCGCTGAGCGCGATCGGCCAGCTCTACACCCAGGCCGTCGCCAGCGACAAGACCCCGCAGGTCTTCGGCACCGACGGGCAGTACACGCCGCGCGCCGGCGCGACGATCGACAAGCTGCGCGGGTTCTGGGACATCGAGAGCTGGAACATCCAGCTGGTCGCCTGGAAGGGCACCGACCTGGGCAGCCAGGACCGCACCACGCAGACGTTCAAGCTCGGCCTCGACCCGAAGCGGGCCGCGGAAGCGGGCGCGCTCGCGACCAAGGTGCTCTACGAGGTCCCGGCGCTGCAGGGCGGCCGCCACCCGCTGCTGACCCTGAACGCGTTCTCCGCCCCGGCCGACAGCCTCGGCGGCAAGCGCATCATGCTCGGCGACGGCCTGCTCGACGTGGTCAACCACCTCGGCTTCGACGACGTGTCGGTGGAAGCGGTCGTCGGCCACGAGTACGGCCACCAGGTCGACTTCGCGCACGAGAACTACCCGCGCGACGAATCCGGCGAGATGGGCCCGGACGCCTACGGCGGCTACTTCGGAGCGCACGCCAAGGGCGAGGCCTGGAACGCCCGCACGCAGCAGGAGGTCACGTACCTCGACGCCTCCATCGGCGACTGCTACCACAGCCACGGCACCCCCGACCAGCGCAAGGCCGCCGGCGCGTGGGGCGAGAAGCAGGCCGTGAGCCAGAACAACCCGAACCGGATCATCCCGTCCGCGAAGATGATCGAGAAGTTCCAGAAGGAATACCCGAAGCTGATGCCGCCCGCCACGGCGGCACTGGCCGCGGCGCACTGAGCCACGCCGGAGCGGGCCCCGTTTCTCACGGAACGGGGCCCGTTCGCGTGTTCAGGTGGCGATGGTGGCCAGCGGGTCGAAGCCGTACGTGCGGGCGTAGCCGTTCTCGGTGCCGACGAGCAGGTCGACGATCTCGAAATACCGGTCCCAGAACGGAGTTTCGCGCAGGGCGTCGATCAGGAGCTGGTAGGCGTGGTGGTCGTCGGCCTCCCAGACCCAGACGTCGGTGACGCGCGCGGAGTAGAACTCGGTGTCGTAGAACCGGGACCGGACGCCGGTGGTTTTCGCTTCGATCGCCGGGACGACCTGGGTGGCGAACGCGGCCGCCCGTTCCTTCGGGGTCAGGGCGAGCCATTCCGGCGTGGTTTTGACCAGCAGGAACGCGGTCACTGGCGGATTTTCGAGGGACATTGCGGATCCTTAGGCGTCGAAAGCGGGTTTGAGGGTCTCCGCGCACCACTGTTCGAACGTGGTCGGAGACGCGGTTTCGGCAGTGCGCGTGACACCGGCGTCGAGGCCGTTGTCCTTGGCGTACTTCATGTCCGCGATGCCGTGGACGAAAGTTTCGTTGAGCCCGTAGCCGATGAGTGTGGACCGCAGGTCGTCCAGCGACTCGCGCTCGTAGCGGACCGGACGGCCGAGCTGCTCGGTCATGATGCGGGCCAAGTCGTTGGGAGACAAGTCTTCCGGCCCCAGAACCGGGACGTCGGCGAAGCCGGTCCAAGACCGGTCTCGCAACAGCCGGACGGCGACCGCGGCGATGTCCGCGACGGCGACGAGCGGAGCCTTGCGGTCCGGGTCCAGGACGTCGCTGTAAACGCCCCTCTCCCGGATCGAATCGACTTCCTCCAGCAGATTCTCGAAGAAGGACGGGTTGGCCAGCGCCCGATACGCGACGCCGGTGCCCGCGATGAGCTCGTCCATCGCGAGCGACGCGGTCACGAGCCCCGCCCGGTCGGCGACCGCGGTGCCGCGGCCAAGCGCCGAGACCCCGACGACATGCCCGACGCCGTGTGCGACAAGCGCTTTCGCCGCCGGGCCGGCGAAGCCGCTCCAGCCTTCTGCCGGAGTCCGGGTGGAATCTGGTGGCACGACCCAGAAAACGGCGTCCGCGCCCGCGAAAGCCCGGTCGACCACCTCGGGGTCGCCGTGCGAACCGACGACGACCTCGACGCGCTCGCGCACCGCGTCCGGCAGTCGCGCGGGGTCGCGGACGATCACCCGCGAATCCTCGCCCGCGTCGAGCAGTTCGCTCAGCACGCGGCTGCCGATGTTTCCGGTAGGGGCAGTGATGACGATCATGAAAACCTCCGTGGGGTACGCCCTCGATCCTGCTGAGCGCCGCCGCGATGCCACAATGGGAACTTCGGCACGCAATCCTTGCCTGAAATGGAATTACCCTGGTGAACAGCCTGAATCCGGCGATCGACGCCAACCTGGCCGTCGCTTTGGACGCCCTGCTGACCGAGCAGAGCGTCACCCGCGCCGCCGCGCGCCTGCACACCTCGCCGGCCGCGATGAGCCGCACGCTCGCCCGGTTGCGGCGCATCCTGCAAGACCCGTTGCTGGTCCGGGCCGGGCAAGCCATGGTCCCCACGCCGCGCGCCCAATCCCTGCGCGACGAAGCCGCCGCCGTGGTGCAAAGCCTGAACGCGCTGCTCAGCCCCGGTGCCGTCGTGGATCCCGCGACACTGCGGTCAACTTTCACGATCCAAACCGCGGACCTGGTCGGCGCCGCCCTCGCTGTCGGGCTTCTGCAACTCACCCGCGAGGAAGCCCCCGGCATCTCGCTCCGCGTCCGGGCCGAAGAACTGGAAGCCGGTTCAGCCCTCCGCGACGGCCGCCTGGACCTTGAGGTCGGCTCCATCGACCACGTCGATCCCGAGACGCAGGTCGAAAAGCTGCTCACTTTGCGCATGGTCGCCGCCGTCCGCCCCGATCACCCCCTGGCTTCGGAACCGTTGACCCCGGCCCGGCTCGCCGCGGCGGACCACGTCGCCGTCAGCCGCCGCGGCCGGTTCGCCGGCCCCCTCGACGCGGCGCTGGCCGAACACAACCTCCGCCGCCGGGTCGCGATCGTCCTGCCGAGCCACCTGGCCGCGATGGCGGTCGCCGCCCGCAGCGATGTGGTGTGCCTGATCCCCGCGTCGCTCCCCGGCGAACCGCCCTCGCCGCTCACCGCCGACGCGACCGCGCTCGGCCTGCGACTTCTCGACATCCCGGTCCCGTTGCCGCCGTTGGAGATCGGCATGGCTTGGCATCCGCGGCAGTCCGCCGACGGAGCACACCGCTGGCTCCGGGCCGCGGTGCGGCGGACGCTTTGCGCGATCCCGTGAGGGTCGTGTTGTTTTGGCGGTAAGTTGCCCCGCGTGGAGTTCGCAGTCGCCGACGACGAGGTATGGCTCTCCGTTTTCGACACCCTCCCGCAATGGGAAGACGCGTCGGGCGACAGCTACGTGCGGGAACTCAAGATCCCCGTATCCGAGACCGGGGAACTCCACCTCAGCTGGGACCCAGTCGAGCGGAGCGTCCGCCTCCGGTACCGCCAGGGGCCGGACGTCGTCGTCGACGTCTTCCGCGAACAAGCGACCGTGCTGACGATCCACCAACCCGGCCCCGTCATCGCCGTCGAGTACCGCGCCGAAGACTGCCTCGGCCGGATGCGCGTGCAGCTGCAGCCAACCTTCGCCCTGGAGGACGTCTTCCTCCGCACCTGACGCCGAACGACCCCCCACGCCGCAGTTAAACCCCTTCACCTTTCCTATTGACCTTCACCAACGCTGCGCTATAGGCTTTCACTCTCGTTAAGTCTATTAACTCCCCGGAGCAGCCCCATGCGCAGCATCAACCCGAAAACCTCACGCCCCCTTCGCCGCACAGCCTTGCTCGCCGTCCCGCTGGCCGCCGTTCTCACCCCAGCCCCCGCCCAAGCCGCCGTTCCCGGCCCGGCCTCGCCGACCTGCCAGGGCCACGGTGTCGACCCGGCCGCGAAAGCCCGCCACCGCGCCGAAATCCTCATCCACGCCCCGCTGCACCGGATCTGGGACCTCCACACCGACGTGGAAGCCTGGACGTCCTGGCAGAAACCCGCCGCCCCGATGACCGTGCGCCGCCTGGATCCCGGCCCGCTGCGCAAACATTCACGATTCCAAGCGACCGTCCAGGTGCCCTCGGTTCCGCCGAGCACAGTGGTCATCAACTCCACCGTCCGCCAACTCCAGCGCGGCAACTGCCTCCGCTGGACCGGCCCGGCAGACGCCACCGGCTACCACATCGACGGCGTCCACGTCTGGACCTTCCGCCCCACCCGCGACGGCGTCCTCGTCCGCACCGAAGAAAGCCACTCGGGCCCCCAAGCCGACCCGACGTCCGACATGGGCCTCGAGACCTGGCTGAGCGACCTGAAAACCACCGCCGAAACCGGTTGCCGCGGCTGACCCGCGCCCCGGCCGCCGCTGCAGCTCGTCAGCCACCGGGTCACCCGGGGCCCGGGCACCGGCCGCGAAAGCAGCCCGCCGAACCGACGCCCGCGCCGACCACCGTCAGCGCCTCCGGGCCACCAACAGTTCCCCGCCGCCAAGAACTCCGCCGAACCAACCCGCGCCGCGTCCGAACCGACCAGCCGCCACGAGGGCCGTCCGGCGAAACCGGCACCTCGGCGCAACGGATCCCGCGGCGACGAACCCGGCTCCAAGACCTCCGCCGCACCACTCCGCCTCCGCGCGGATCCGCCCAGAGACCTCCGCCCCACCGCCAATCCACCCCGCAGCCACGCAGGTCCGCTCAAAGGTCCCCGCCGCACCAGCCCGCCTCCGCACAGGTCCACCCCAGGACCTCCGCCGCACCACCAATCCGCCCGCGGCCGCGCAGGTCCGCCCAAAGACCTCCGCCGCACCACCCCGCCTCCGCGCAAGTCCGCTGAGAGACCTCCGCCGCACCACCAATCCACCCCGCGTCCGCACAAACCCGCCCCCACGACCGCCCGCAGCTCAGACCACACCCGGACCGAAGCGACCCCGGCTCCCGCGATCACTCCGAGTCGAGCACCGACCGCAGCGTCCGCAGCAACGGCCCGGCGTCCGTCCCGAACATCTCCGTGTCCACCTGCTCCACCGCGGTCACCGCGCGACCGGCCAGATCCCGGCCCTTCTCGGTCAGCCGCACCAGTTTCGCGCGGGTGTCACCGGAGTCGACCGTCCGGGTCACCAGTCCGGCCGCCTCCAGCCGGGCGATCACCTGGGACGTCATCTTGACATCGGTCCCCGCCTGCGCGGCCAGTTCCTGTTGCCGCGGCGGTGTTCCGTGCGTTTCCAGCCACCAGCAGCACGCGAGCAGCACGAACTGCACGTGCGTGAGCCCCAGCGGTTCGAGCGTCTGCCGGATCCGCCGCTGCCACGCCAAAGTCACGTGCCACAGCAGAAAACCCGGACTGTCCCCCGGCCCCGCGAACCGCGTCATCGTGCGGACCGCTCCGCGTAGCCGAGGAGATCGCTCATGGCGACCGGAAAGTCCTCGCTGATCTGCGGTCCCAGCTCCGGCCCCGCCGAGCCTTCGATCTCCAGCCGATGCGTCACGCGCGTCCCGCCGCCGGAGAGCGGGGCGAGCGTGTGCCGGAACCGCAGCACCACGTCGCCGAAGCGGGTTTCGTCTTCGTAGACCTCGTTTTCGGCCAATTCCGTGATGCGCGAACGGAACGTGTCCTGCCCCTGCGGCGTGACCGACAGCTCGGTCCCCTTCTCGAACGGCCCGTGCAACTCGAACCGGTCACTGCGCTCGCTCAACGACGTCCCGCTGTGCAACGCCCGCAGCGCGGCCCACACCGCCTCCGGGCTCGCCGACGTCTCCGCGCTGTAGTCAGTGGTCCACATAAGCCCTCCCAGTTAGTATGCGCAGAGACTATCTGCGCGCAGACTATCTGGCAAGACCACCCGACCAGGATGGTCAGGCGAAGTATGGCCGCGTCGCACTGGGCGCGGGCGAGCAGGCGGTGATCCCGGTACGGCTACTCGAACGCATCCCAGGCGATCTCGTCACCGGCCACAGTCATGCGGCCAGCAGCCCGAGTCCCCGCACGCACAGGCGAGCATCGGGGTTGGCCGCGCCGCGGTCGAAACCAGGGCCATGGTCAGTCAACGAGCGCGGCCGCACCTCACGCAGGGCTTTCGTCCGCCTCCCGGCGTTCGGCCAGAATCTCCGTCACCCGCTCCCCGGGCAGCGCGCTCCGCAGCGCCAACGCCATCACCACCGCGGTCAGCACCAGCGACGCCACCGCACCCAGCGAAAAGTCCAGGACTCCCAGGTTCCCGGCATGCTTCGAAGCCTCCGGATACGTGCCGAGGTAGCTGATCACCGCGAGCCCGGCGAACCACACCAGCACCCACCAGCCGTGGCGGAAGTCCAGTTTCGGCGACTTCTTCGCGAACGCCTGGTTCAGCGCGAGCAGAAGATAGCCGAACGCGATCACCACGAACAGTTTCCAGTTCGTGTCCCACCCGGTCCAGTAGATGATCAGGTTGGTGGAGAACAGCGCCAGGAACGCGACCGCCCACGTAAAGCCGCGGCCGAGGCGGAACGGGCGCTCGCGGCTCGGCAGCTGGCTGCGCATCGCCAGCAGCACCAGCGGACCCGACCCGAACGACAGCACAGTGCTGTTCGTGACGAACGAAACCAGTTTGTTCCACCCGGGGAAGGGCAGGAAGAAGAAGCAGCCGATGACGAACGCCAGGATCAGGCTGACCCACGGCACGCCGGTGGAGTTCACCTTCGCGAGTCCGGACGGCGCGTTTCCGTTGCGCCCCATGGCATACGAGATGCGCGCGGTGACGCCGGTGTAGATCAGGCCGGTGTCGCCGGGCGAGATGATCGCGTCGGCGTACAGCAGGGTGGCCAGCCAGCCGATGCCGAGCACGCTCGAGATCGCGGCGAGCGGGCCGAACGTGGCCAGGACGTCGCTGCCCGCGGTGAAGTTCGAGCCGACGTGTTCCCAGCCCTGTTTGCCGATCGCGTCGGACGGGGCCGCGCCGATGAACGCGATCTGCAGCAGCACGTACAGGATTCCGGTGAGCACGACCGAACCGATGAGCGTGAGCGGCACGTTGCGTTTCGGGTTCGCCGTCTCCCCCGCCAGTTCGACGCCTTGCCGGAAGCCGAAAAACGAGAACGCGATGCCCGCGCTCGCGACCGCGGAGAAGATTCCGTGCGTCCCGTACGGGGCGAATCCGCCGTAGTCCGTGAAATGCCCGGGATGGAACGCGGTCACCAGGAAAACGACGATCACCAGCGCGATGACCGCGAGTTTCCACCACACGAGCACATTGTTGATCCGGGCGAACCAGCGCACGCCGAAGAAATTCACCAGCACGAAGAAAGCCAGCAGCAGGATCGAGATCCCGGTGCCCGCCGGGGTGAGCACAGCGTTGCGGTCGGCGTCGAGCGTTTCCAGCCAGGGCAGGTAATTCGTGGCGTACTGGACGACCGCGAGCACCTCGATCGGCGACACCGCGGCCGCCGCGATCCATGTCACCCAGCCCATGGAAAAACTCGCGAAGGAACCGAACGAATAGTGCGGGAACCGCGCGACGCCGCCCGAATGCGGGAACATGGTGCCCAATTCGGCGTACGTCATCCCGATCAGCACGAACATGACCGCGCCGATCCCCCACGACACGATCGCCGCGGGCCCGGCGAGCTGCGCGGCGTTGAGCGCGCCGAAGAGCCATCCGGACCCGATGATCGACCCCACCGCGGTGAACAGCAGCCCGATCGGGCCGAAGTGCTTCTTCAGCCGCTTGTCGTCGCCCGCGACGACCGCTGGGGACGGCTGTTCGGTCGTTCCGGCTGTGTCCATGGCGCGGCCTCCTGCCGGGTCGGCGGTCCGCTTCCACTCTCCTCCCGCGGCGGTGCGCGCAGAATAAGCGGACATAAAATTGTTACCTTGTGCACCATTCGGTGCCAGGCCGGGATCTTGCTCGGTTCGCCGTTGCCGCACAACGGTATTCGCGAGTTATGTCCGACATCACCGGTTTCCCGCGCCGGCCTACCAGGTCGCTCGCAGAATCCCGGTCACGTCCGCCGCCGAGGCCTCCCGCGGGGTGTTCGCCAGCACCCCGTCCGCCAGGGTGTCGGCCACCAGGTCCGGCAGATCCCCTTCGCCGATGCCGAATTCGCGCAGCCGGCCGGCCAGGTCGACCTCGGCGACCAGGCGTTCGACCGCCGCGATCGCCGCGTCCGCGTTGTGCGCGACCGATTTCCGGGCATCGGCGACGCCCAGCGGTTCCGCCAAGCGCGCCAGCCGCTCTTCCCGCACCGCGCGGTTGAACCGCAGGCATTCGGCGAGCACCAAGGCGAGCGCCTGGCCGTGCGGCAGGTCGAACCGGCCGCCGAGCGAGTGCCCGATGCCGTGCACCACGCCGAGTCCGGTCGTCCGCATCGCCTGGCCCGCCGTGTGCGCCGCGAGCATCAGGTTCGCCCGCGCCGCCAGATCTCCGCCGACGGAGACCGCGCGGCGCAGGTTCTCCGCGACCAAACGGACGGCTTGCAGGTCCAGACCATCCGCCCACGGGTTGGGCCGGGCGGAGAGAAAGGACTCCACGGCATGGGTCAGGCAGTCGATCCCAGCAGCCGCGGTCGCGCGCGGCGGCAGGCTCAGGGTGAGCGCCGGGTCGAGAAGTGCGTACCGGGCAAGGCAAGCCGGGCCGCCGAGGTAGCACTTGCGCTGCTGCCGGGGATCGGTGATGACGCCGAGGTCGTTGCACTCCGAACCGGTGCCGGACGTGGTCGGGATCGCCACGATCGGCAACGCGGGCACCAGGTCCGCCGAAACTTCGGTGCTCCAAGTGAGTTCGGCGGCCGGACGGTCGTTGACGGCGGCCAGCGCGATCGCCTTCGCCGCGTCCAAAGCGGACCCGCCGCCCAGCGAGACCACCGCCTGCGCCTCGGCCGCGCGCACGAAAGCGCCGCCCGCGTCGACGTCGTCGGTGGTGGGATTCGGGTGCACCTCGGAGAAAATCTCGACCGCGAGCCCGTCTTGACATACCAACTGGGCTGCCTGCTCGGGCAACGGAGTCGCGACGAGCCCGCGATCACTGACCAGCACGATCTTCCGCGCGCCGATCGCCCGGATCAATCGCGGCAGCTGGTCAACGGCACCAGCGGCGAACGTGGCAGCCGGATACGGACCGATTTCGATGGCTGAGATCTCCGGCATGCCTACCTCCCGAACCGGTTTTCGTCGATCGCGACGCCCAGCCCGGGCGCGGACGGCACGTGCAGCAGTCCGTCCGCGTCGATGTCCAGCGGGGCGGAAAGCAGGAAGTCGCGGCGTTCCGGCGTCCACACCGGCGGGTCGTAAGGGAATTCGAGGTACGGTCCCCCGCCGACGCCCGCGGTCACGTGCAGGTTCGCGACCAGGCCGAGGCCGTTGGACCAGGTGTGCGGCGTGAAGAGCCGGTTGCGCGCCAGCACCACCTCGGCGAGCGTGCGGGCGCGCAGCATTCCGGCGGCGAGCGCGACGTCCGGCTGGTAGACGTCGAGGGTGTCGGCTTCGACCAGGTCCAGCAGCTCGTTGAAGGTCCGGACCATTTCTCCCCCGGCGACGCGGACCCCGGCGTCCCGCACCGCGCGCAGGCCGGGCCGGTCGTCCAGCGGCAGCGGTTCCTCGAGCCAGAAGACGTCCACTTCGCGCAGCGCCGCGGCGAAGCGCCGGACCGCCGCCGGGTCGGGCGAAGGCCGCACGTCGCCGGGCATCCGCCACGCCTGGTTCAGGTCGGCCATCAGCGTCATCTCCGGTCCGACCGCCTCCCGGACCGCCCGCATGGTGCGGATCCCGCCCGCGAAATCGTCCGCGGCCAGCCGGATCTTCGCCGCCGGGAACCCGCTGTCGCGCACCCCGGTCATCATCTCGGCCCGCTCGTCGGCAGGCAGGATCCGCCCGGTCGACGCGTACGCCGGGATCGCGTCCGCCGCGCCGCCGAACAGCGTCGCGACCGGAACGCCGAGGACCTTCCCGATGACGTCCCACAGCGCGATCTCCAGCGGCCAGTAGCGCCCGGCGTGGAACGCGATCGTCTCCAGCGCACGCACGTGGCGGCTGATCGCCATCGGATTCTGACCGAGGAACAGCTCCGCGTACGGCTCGAAGCCCGCCATCGTGTCGCCGGAGCCGTAGCCGACCACGCCCTCGTCGGTCACGACCTTGACCACCGTCGCGTCGAAGCGCGTGCGCGGCACCGGATCCCACGCCGCGTCGAACGGCGGATCGAGCGGCAGCGTCCCGGGCAGCAGCTGGATGTCGGCGATCTTCACGCATCGGACGGTAACCGCGGATTGACGGTCGCCCAATCGTTGTTGCACAGTCCTCAACATGGCGAACCAGCGCACCTACGGTTCGGGCCTGGTCCGCGACGTCGACCTGCTCGAAGTCCTCGCACTGCCGGAAGCGCGCGACGGGCTCGGCGTGTCCCGCGTAGCCGAACTGTCCGGGCGGGACAAAGCCCAGGTCTCGCGCGCCCTCGCGACGCTCGCCGACGCCGGCCTCGTGTCGCGCGACGAGCACACCCGCGCGTACCGGCCGGGCTGGCGGCTGTTCGCCTTGGCCACGCACGCCACCGAAACGCATCTCGCGCACCTCGCCGCGCCGTTTCTGCGCACGATCGTGGCGCGGCTCAACGAAACGACGCATCTGTGCGTCCTGCGCGCCGGGCAGGTGTTCACCCTCCGGAGCGAACTCGCGTCCCACGCTTTTCGCGGACTCGGCTGGGAAGGCGTCGGCGTCGACCCGTTCACGACCTCACCCGGACGGGTGTTATTGAGCGAATGGGACGAGGAAACCCTCGGACACTGGTGGCGGACCTTCGGCGCCGCCGCCACGCACCCGCTCCCCGACCTTCCCGGCACCGCCGAGGAACCGCCGCCGCTCACGCTCGACCAACTGGCCGGGAAGCTCGCGGGGATCCGGGAACGCGGCTACGAAACGGTGGACGAGGAGTTCGAACCGGGGTTGGTCGGCGTGTCCGCCCCGGTGTACGGCTTCCGGGGCGACATCGTCGCGGCAGTCAACGTGTCCGCCCCGAAATCGCGCCTCGGCGGACGCCTGCCCGCGGCCGGCCGGTTCGCCCGCAGCGTCGCCGACCGGATCTCCGCCGTGCTCGGCGCGCCGGGATGACGGTCATTTATGCTGCGCCAAAGCGTCTCTTACCGGCAGGTGGTCGCATGTACGAAATCCCGCCCACGGCGGCCATGCAACGCTGGTCAGTCTCGGTCGACGGCGCCCACGCGATCTTCGCCTGCGCGCCGTGGCTCGAAGACCACACCGCCGACCGGGTGCTGCCGCGCCTGTGGCCGGGCCGCGGACTGGGAGTCAGCGACGCCGACACCGCCGGTTTCGCCGCCGCGATCGCCGAGACGATGAAGGCCCCGAACTACTGGACCGCCAGCCACGCCGCAGCGCGCGCCTGGCAGGACCAGCCGTGGTCCCCCGCCCGCCGCGACCACGACGACGGTTTCGTGTACTTCGCCGGACCTTGCGGAGAGCCGGGGGTTTCGGCGGGGTACCGACCGGCTTACCACCTGCCGCTGGCACTGCGGGATCTGCGGGGCTTGCGGATCCGGGTGACGGCTTACCTGCGCGGGGTGCGGGTTCCTGGCTGAGCCGTGCTTCGCCGCTGAGGCGACGTGGTGTTCTCGGGGGTGTTTGGTTCATGCATAATCCTCGCCCCCCGGGCTGCGGTCGACGGGCCCAAAGACAGGCCTCGGCCGCCGGCAGCCAGCTGACTCGTGCATAACCCCGGCCCGCCCGTAATCGCCCGCTCCGCGCACAAACCTCGCCCCGACCCACGCATGAACCCAGCCCGGCCCACGTCCGCTCAACCATGCATCGCCATGCCAGGAACTTAAGCCGCGTGCCTCGGTCTCGCTGACCGTCCACAAGAGACTCCACCGTCACCGAAACGCCCGATTCATCCTGTCTGGCCATGTCTTGAGGTCCGTGAGGGGAACCCTGAGGGAATCAGATTCCCTCGGGGTGGCCCTCACGGCTCGCAACCCCGCGCCCAGCCCGCGCCGGGCCGCCGTCTCTCTCACGCGGGCAACCCGAACTCCTGCCTCCCGATCAACCCCCGCATCACCTCGGTCGTCCCGCCTCCGATGGTCTCCAAAACCGACTGCCGCCACAGGAACTCCGTATCCGTCCCCGCGACCGCCGCTTCCACTCCGCCCAGTTCGATTCCCGCGCGGGCGATCTCCTGGGCCAGCACCGTGCCCGCCAGTTTGTGGTACGCCGCCGGGACCGCGGCTGGTTCGCCTCGGATCACCTCGCCCAGCAGGGCCAGCGCGAGCGCGTCGACCTCGGCCAAGCGGACCGACAACTCGCCTACCCGGCGCCGCACTACCGGGTCGTCGGAGACACCGGCTGAGTCCATTGCGGCCATCAGGTCGTGCAGATCCCGGCGCAAGCGCTTGGGCGGAAACTGCACATGCCGCTCCACCGCGAGCGCCGAAGCCACGACCTGCCAGCCTTCGTTCTCCGCACCGACCCGATCGCAGGCCGGGACCCGGACACCGTCGAAGCGGACCTCGTTCAGGCGTCCGCCGTCGAGGGTCGGGATCGGCGACACGGTGATCCCGGGGCTGTCCAGCGGCACGATCAGCACGCTCAGCCCCCGCGACCGGCTGTCCGCCGCACCGGTCCGGCACAGCAGCCAGATGCAGTCCGACCAGTGGGCGTTCGACGTCCAGCATTTCGCGCCGTCAACCACGTAATGGTCACCCGAGCGGCGGGCTTTGGTGCGCACCGCGGCGAGGTCAGAGCCAGCGTCGGGTTCCGAGTAGCCGAGGCAGAAGTTGAGACGGCCGCGTCGCAGGTCGGCGAGGTAGCGTTCGCGTTGCGCGTCGGTGCCGTGCGTCATCAAGGCTTTGGCCACCAAACCCGGCCCCATCGGCGGGCGCGCCACCCGCGCGTAGGCCATCTCGTCCCAGAGGATGAACTCATAGGCAGGCGAACGGCCGCCGCCGCCGAACTCGGTCGGCCAGGACAGCGACAGCCAGCCCCGGTCGCCCAGCGCGCGGTAAACCCGGCGGACCCCGTCGGCGGTGTCCTTGCCGCGGTGGAAGTAGCCGTTGGTGTCGCGGTATTCCCACAGGAATTCGAGGACCTCCGCGCGGAACGCCTCTTCCTCCGGGGTGAAGCCGAAATCCATCTCACTGCTCCCCGTCGGCGCCGGTCGTCCATCGCGGCTCGCGGCCCTCGGCGAACGCGCGCGGGCCCTCCTTCGCGTCGGGGTGCGCCCAGTGCATGCGCAGCAGCGACCAGCCGTACTCGCACGCCTGCCCGTACCCCATCTCCAGCGAGTTCCAGACCGCCTGCTTCGACAATTGCACCGCCGCCGGCGAATGCCGCGCGATCTGCTGCGCCATCTTCTCGGCATCGGCCATCAGATCGTCCGAAGTGGACAGTTCGTCGACGAGCCCGAGCTGGTACGCGCGCTGGGCGGGCATCCGGTAGTCCTTGCCCATCAGCGTCATCCGCAGCGCCGACCCGAGCGGAAGCCGTTTCGCCAGCCCGATGTTCTCCATCGCGCCGACGAGGCCGACGTTCACGTGCGTGTCCATGAACGCCGCGTGATCCGCGGCGAGCACGATGTCCGCGTCGACCACGAAGTGCAGCCCGGCTCCGGCGACCAGCCCGTTGACCGCGCTGATCACCGGTTTCCACACCCGGTTCTGCCGCGGCGACCAGAACACCTCGTCGCTCAGCGGCCCGTTCCCGGTGCTCATCCCGCCGCGCCCGGCGACCGCGTGCACGTCGGCCCCGGTGCAGAAATGCCGTTCGCCCGCCCCGATCACGATCGCCGCGCGGATCCACGGGTCGTCGCGGACCTCGGCCCACATCTCGCGGATCACCGGCATCATCGTCCCGGTCAGCGAGTTGCCCCGGTGCGGGCGGTTGAGCGTGAGACAGGCGACGTGGTCACGCTTTTCGAACAGGACCTCGGGCGCGTCGCTCATCGTTCCTGGCCTTTCCGGCGATACATCGCCGCTACGTTGTCCGCGCACCCCGGCCGCGCGGCCTGGTGCCTGATCCGCTGCGAAAGCGGCCCAATCGGTCCTTCCACGGAGTACCCGATCGCGCCGAACGTCTGGTGCGCGACTTCCGCCGCCTCGACCGCCGCCCGTCCGCCCGAAGACCGAGCGGCGGCAGCCAGCACGGTCCCGTCGGGATGCCCGTCGTCGAGCGCGAGCGCGGCCATAGTGGTGAGTTTTTCCGCTGAGGTAAGCGAAAGCCCCGCATTCACGAGCGGATGCGCGACCGCCTGGAATGTCCCGATTGGACGTCCGAATTGGACTCGGTTCCGGGCGTGCTCGACAGCGAGGTCGAGCAACCGCCGTCCGGCACCGCTCAGATATGCGGCCGAAGCGATGTCCGAAAGGGCCGTCGCCGCCTCGACGCGTTCCACCGGCTCAACCCGGGTCAACGCGACCCGGCCCCACTGCTCTCCGCCCAGCACCTCCACCGGCTCAACGGAATCAGCCTCAGCCAGCCACGCGCGAGAGCCGTCCGTTTCCACGAAAACGTCCGCCACCGGAGCCCACGGCAGCAAGGGCGGCGCGCCGACCGAGGCCACGCAACTCCCGTCCGCAACCTGGGCAGCCAGCGCAGGCGGAAGCACCTGAGCCGCGAACACCGTCGCGGCCAACGGCCCGGGCGCGGCAGCCCGGCCCAGCTCCGTGCAGGCAGCCGCGATGTCCCCCGCTCCCCCGCCTTCGCCCGGCACCGCCAGCGAGAGCACCCCGAGCGAGGCCAGCCCCCGCCAGAACTCCGCCGGGAACGCACCGGAGCGCCACACCTCGTCCGGACAGTGCGTCCGGCAGAAACTCCGGACCACCTCGGCCAGCGCCCGCTGCTCCTCGGTGGGCATCAACGCGACGCTCATACCGCCGCCCAGCGCGCCTCGGCGACGGCCCGGCTCGGCGTCCGCCAGCTGCCCAGTTCCGCGCGCACGGCTTGCAGCCGCAGCGTCCACAGGTGCAGGTCGTGTTCCTCGGTCAGCCCGATCGCGCCCATGATCTGGTGGGTTTCCCTGGTCACGCGGCCGAGCGCGGACATCGTGTGCGTCGCGGCGACCGCGGCGGCTTCGGCGGGCGCACCGGCGAACGCGGCCTCGTAGACGAGCCAGCGCGCGCCCTCCACGGCCACGTTCACCTCGGCCAGCCGGTGCTGCAGCGCCTGGAACGAGCCCAGCGAGCGGCGGAACACCTTGCGGTCCTTGGCGTAGCCGACCGCGATGTCGACGGCCCGCCGCATCATGCCCACCGCCTCTGCGGACGCGCCGACCCGCCACCAGTTCACCATCGTCGCGGCGCTTCCGGGCGCCAATTCCTCCTGGCCCGCAACGACTACGCGAGCGAGCGGATACCCATAAGCCGACGGAACCCGTTCAGCCGCACCGGGATCAAGGTCAGCGGCGAAACAGCGGTCGCCGTCGACGCGAAGCATCCGCGTCGCTTCGCCGCCGTAGCGCACCGGGCCCGGATCGCCTGTCGCGAACACTACCGGTCCGGCTGGCCGGTCGAGCCCGAGCGCGGGCAGCACCAGCAGGTGCGGCACCGCGCTGACCGCGCCGAGTTCGGCGGCGATCGCCTCCACCGCCAAGGCCGCGTCGAGCGGACCGGCGTCCTCCGCGGCGAACAGGTCGAGGAAACCGTCGCGCCGCAACGCTTCTTCGAGGTTCCCGTCGTACGCGCCGCGAGCGGCCAGCTCCCGGCTGCGTTCCGGTCCGGCGTGCCGGGCCAGCAGGGTGCCCAGCGCGTCGAGCACCGCGCGCTGGGTCGAGGTCGGTTCGAAATCCACGGCTAGTCCTTCGGCAGTTCGAGGATGAGACGGCTGATCAGGTTGAGCTGCACCTCGTAGCTGCCCGCCGCGATGCCCGCGCCGAGCGAGTTGCGGAACTGCGCGTCGCCCAATGCTCCCTCGACGAGCGCTTCGCTGCCCAGCACGTCCAGCGCGAGGTCGCCCACCGCGCGTTCGGCCTGCACCATCGCGGCCCGGGCCTGGTACGCCATCGGCGAGGGTTCCTTCGCCTTCGCCCGCTCGTCGATCACCCGGTACACCAGCACGCGCGCCGCCTCGCACGCTGCCCGCGCGCGGCCGAACTGCTCCTGGATCCCTGGGTCGGCGAGTTTCCCGGACGCGCCGACCTCGGCGGCCAGCCGGTCCAGCACCAGGGCCGCCCGCGCGTACCGGGGCGCGCCGACGCGTTCGTAGGCGAGCGTGCGCCGGACGATCTCCCATCCCTTGTTCTCCTCCCCCAGCAGGCAGTCCGCCGGAATCCGGGCGTCGGTCAGGAAGAGCTCGTTGAAGGAATGATCGCCCACGAACCCCGGGATGCGCCGGACCTGCGCCCCCGGGGTGTTCAGCGGCAGCAGGAAGACCGAGATGCCGTCGCGGCCGTCGGCGGCCGAGCCGGTGCGCGCGAGCAGGAAGCAGTAGTCGGCGACGTTGGCGTAGGACGTCCAGATCTTCTGTCCGTTGAGGACGTAGCTGTCGCCGTCGCGGACCGCCTTCGTCCGCAGCGCGGCCAGGTCCGTCCCCGCCTCGGGTTCGGAGAAGCCCTGGCACCAGAACACCTCTCCGCGCGCGATCGGCGGCAGCAGCTTGCGCCGCTGGTCCTCGGTGCCGTACTTGATGATCGCCGGCCCGACCCAGTTGACGTTCATGTACTGCGGCCCGCGCGGCTCCCCGCGCCGCCACATCTCCTCGCCGAGCACGAAATGCTGCCACGCGCCCTGCCCGCCGCCGCCGTACTCGCGCGGCCAGTGCGGCGTGAGCCAGCCCTTGTCCGCGAGCTTGCCGACGAACCCGCGCGAAAAATCGCTGTAGACCGCGCTGCCGAGGCCGGTCTCGGACCGGTCCCATCCGGCCAGCTCGCGGTCGAGGAAGTCCCCCAGCTCGCGCCGGAACGCGACGTCGGCCTGATCCCACGCGAATTCCATCAGCGTCCCTCCGGCCCGCGCCGGCACTCGTCCAGTCGGTGCACGTCGCCGACTCCTCTCGTTCGATGAATAAAGGATACTCAATTAGCCTCGCTACGCAAGCATCCGCCTGGCCGCGCACCCTCAATGCTCCGCAAAACTGCCGGTAACAGCGCCGGTAACGGAATAGCATCCGGACCGCGCACCTCTTGCACTCCCGCTCCTGATCAGTATCCTCAACTCGGTCGCCCACCGCCCCCATTCCCGGAGGTCCCGATGGTCTCGCCCGAACCCCGGCCGCCCGCCCCCGGCAGCGCCGGGTCCCCCGAACTGCGCAAGGTGACGATGTCCAGCCTGCTGGGCACCGTGATCGAGTACTACGACTTCCTCATCTACAGCTCGATCGCCGCGCTCGTGTTCGGGCCGCTGTTCTTCCCGTCGCTGAACTCCTCGACGTCCACCATCGCCGCGTTCGGCACGCTCGCCGCCGGGTACGTCGCGCGTCCGCTCGGCGGGCTCGTCTTCGGCCACTTCGGCGACCGGCTCGGCCGCAAGTCGATGCTGATGGTGACCATGACGCTGATGGGCGCGGCCAGTTTCCTGATCGGCGTGCTGCCGACCTACAGCACGATCGGCATCGCCGCGCCGCTGCTGCTCGTCTTCCTCCGCGTAGTGCAGGGCATCGCGGTCGGCGGCGAATGGGGCGGGGCCGCGCTGATGGTCGTCGAACACGCGAGCGCGCGCCGGCGCGGCCTGTGGGCGGGCATCATGCAACTCGGATCGCCGCTGGGCTCGTTCCTGGCCACGCTCGTGTTCGCGCTGGTCAGCCTGCTGCCGAAGGACGCGCTGTTCTCGTGGGGCTGGCGGCTGCCGTTCCTGATGAGCGCGCTGCTGCTGATCATCGGCCTGTACGTGCGGCTGCGGGTGTCGGAAAGCCCGGTCTTCCGCGAGCAGGCGGCCAAGTCCGCCGACCGGAAGCCCGCTCTCCCGGTGCTTCAGGTGCTGCGCCGCCCGCGTGCGCTGATCCTCGCCTGCGCGGCCGGCATCGGGCCGTTCGCGCTCACCGCGCTGGTCAGCTCGCACAGCATCGCCTACGCCAAAACCCTCGGCTACGACGTGTCCGACGTGGCTCGCGCGCTCCTGTTCGTCGCGGGCGTCGGCATCATCTGCATCCCGACGTTCTCCGCGTGGTCGGACCGCGTCGGGCGGCGGGTGGTGAGCCTGATCGGCGCCGTCGGCACGATTCTCTACGCGATTCCCTTGTACGCCTTGGTCAACAGCGGTTCGGTGCTGCTGCTGACGCTCGGGCTGATGGGCGCGCAGGTGCTGCAGAACCTGATGTACGCGCCGCTCGCGCCGATGCTGTCGGAGATGTTCGGCACCGGCGTGCGCTACACCGGGGTTTCGCTGGGATATCAGCTGGCGAGCCTGCTCGGAGCCGGGTTCACGCCGCTGCTCGCGAGCAGCCTGGTCGCCGGGTTCGGCGGGTCGAGCCTGCCGCTGAGCGCCATCGCGGGCGTCGGGGCGGTGATCACCATCGTGGCGATCTGGCGGATCTCGGAGACCCGCGGCAGCGACCTCACCGGCTCGCCCGAGGCCGTCTCCCCCGAACCGGCCGCTCGATGGTCCTGAGCATCAGCGAAGCCGCGGTGGCCCTCCGCACCGGGAGGACCACCGCGGTGGCGTTGGCCGAGTCCGCGTTCGCCGCCGCCGACGAGCACGACGCCGCGCTGGGCATCTACCTCTCGCGGTTCGATGGACCCGCGCTGGCCGCTGCGGAACGGGCGGATGCCGAGTTGGCGGCCGGTGTCGACCGCGGGCCGCTGCACGGGATTCCCTTGGCGGTCAAGGATCTCCTCGCCACCGACGAGGGCGGGACCACCGCGCAGAGCCAGGTCCTCGATCGCGTTTGGGATTTCCGCGGCGACGGTCCGGCGGTCGGCCGGCTGCGCGCGGCCGGCGCCGTGCTCACCGGGAAGACGACCACGATGGAGTTCGGAATCGGCGCGCCGGACCGGACGAAACCGTTCCCGCTGCCGCGCAATCCGTGGCGTCCCACGCATTACACCGGCGGCTCCAGCTCCGGCAGCGCGAGCGCGGTCGCCGCGGGTCTGGTCCTCGGCAGCCTCGGCACCGACAGCGCGGGCAGCATCCGGTACCCCGCCGCGTTGTGCGGGGTCACCGGGCTCAAACCGACGTACGGCCGGGTGCCGAAGAACGGCTGCGTCCCGCTCGCGCCCGGTTTCGACCACATCGGTCCGCTCGCCCGCAGCGCCGAGGACTGCGCGCTCCTGCTGACCGTGCTCGCCGGGCCCGATCCTGGCGATCCGTCCTCTGTGGACCACCCGGTTGAGGATTACCGCAGCGGGTTGACCGAGTCCCTGTCCGGGTTGCGGATCGGGGTGGTGCCGCACGCCGAAGACCGGGTTTTCGAGCAGGCAGTGGCTGTTCTCCGCGACGCGGGCGCACGCACGAGACCGGTCGAGCTGCCGTACTACCAGGAACTGAAGACGGTGACCAAGTTCGGTCTCGCGGCGGAGGCTTTCGCTTGGCACCGAACGAATCTCCAGCGCCGGTGGCCGGATTACGGCGCTTCCACCCGGATGGCGCTCGCGAGAGGCGCGCTGGTTTCCGCCGGTGATTACGTGCAGCTGCAGCGCGTCCGGCGGGCCGGGCAGCGGCAGCTCGCCCGGCTGTTCGCCGAGGTCGATCTCGTGGTGACGCCGACCGCCACCTGCGGCGCGCCCGAGATCGAGCGGCTCAGCACGTCCGGGATGGCCGACACCGCGCTCACGTCCTACTGGAACGCGGCGGGCAATCCCGCGCTGTCCGTCCCGATGGGGTTCACCGGCGACGGGCTGCCGCTCGGCCTGCAGATCGCCGGGCGGCCGTTCGCCGAGGCCACGGTGCTCGCCGCCGGATACGCGTACCAGCAACAGACGAGCTGGCACCTCCGGACGCCGTGGGAGAAGGTCCGATGACCGTCGTCGAGGCCCTGCTCGCCGCGGCCGGACTCGCCCCGGCGCCGGAGGAGATCGCGCGGCTGGAGGCCGACTACCCGGGGTGGGCGGCGGAGTTGCGCGCACTGGACGAGGCACGATACGAGGAGCCCGCCCCGGTCTTCCGGGCGGAGCCGTGAAGGAGGAACGACCGTGGGCAACGACCTGACGCTGCCGAACTGGCTGCGGACAATCGGCGAACAACCGCACGGCGAGCACCGGCGAGCGCTGGCCGACGAGCACGGCGAGCTGACCTTCGCCGAACTGGTCGCCGCCATGGACGCGACCGCCGCCGCGCTGCTCGAGTCCGGGGCCGAGCCGGGCGACCGGATCGTCACCGCGATGGAACCGTCGGTCCCGCACACTGTCGCGATCCTCGGCGCGCTGGCGGCCGGGATGGTGGCCGCGCCGCTGAACATCCGGCTGACCGCGCCGGAAGCTCGCGCGTACCTGAGCGCGCTCGAACCCGCGATGTTGCTCGCCGACCCCACGTACGCGCCGCTCGCGCGGGAGACCGGCTACCGCGTCATCGAACTCCCCGCGGCGAACCAGCCCGCGCCGATCGCCGAACGCCTGGCCCCGCTGTATCGCCCCGGCAGCGACCGCACCACACCGGACGAGGACGAGTTCGCGATCATCTTCGGCACCGGCGGCACCACCGGCAGTCCGAAGGGCGCGGTGCACACCCATCGCAGCCTGTGGTTGTGGCTGAACACCTGCGCACACGGCAACCCGCGGGTCCCGTCGGATGTCGAGTTGTTCTTCTCGCCGTTCTTCCACATCACGCTCGGCACGAACCTGCTGACGCCGCTGTTCGCCGGCGGCGAGGTCTGGATCCACCGGCGGTTCGACCCCGCGGCCGCGCTCGCCGCGATCGACCAGGGCGCGAGCCGGCTCATGGGCGCGCCGACGATGTTCGCCGCCCTGCGCGCCCGCCCCGAGTACGCGACGACGCGGCGCGAGAACATCACCGCGATCCGGTTCGGCTCCGCGCCGTCCACCGGCGATTTCGTGCAGGACCTGCTGCGCGACTTCCCGAACGCCCGCATCCGGGCCGGTTTCGGCGCGACCGAATTCGGGTCGGTGATGGGATTCGACCACGACGACCTGCTGGCGGGCCGGTTCGCCGGGGTCGGCAGGCCGCTGCCGGGCGCGACCGTGCGCATCCTGGACGCCGACGGTCGCGAGGCCGCCCCGGGGGTCGTCGGCGATCTGGTCGTGTCGTGTCCCTGGCAGACCCACGGCTACTACGGCCTCGATGCCGAGACAGCCCTGACATACCAGGCGGACGGTGTCCACATCGGAGACCTCGCGTCGCGGAGCGAGGACGGCTGGGTGACGATCGCGGGCCGCCGCAAGGAAATGATCATCAGCGGTGGGGAGAACGTCTATCCGCGCGAGGTGGAGGAGGTCGTGCTCCGGCATCCGGACGTCGCCGACGCGATCGTGTACGGGATGCCGGACGAGCACTGGGGAGAACGGGTGGAGGCGAGCGTCGTCGCGGTGGCGGGCCGGACTGTGGAACCGGCCGCGCTGCGGGAGTATTGCCGCGCGGAACTGGCGGGCTACAAGATCCCGAAGACGGTCCGGTTGATCGCCGCGGTGCCGCTGACCGCGAACAACAAACCGGACCGCCGCCGGGCTCGTGCCGACGCTCTCGGACAGCGCTGAGCTACTAGCCGACCAAGTCCACATCGGACACCTCAGCCCCGTCGCGCAGCCGCACGAACGCGACCGGCACCTCACCCCACCTCGGATCCGCCTTCGCGACCACCGCCGCCTCAGCGACCGCCTCGTGATCCAGCAGCGCGTTCTCGACCACGATCGACGCGACGTTCTCCCCCGTCCGGATGCCGCACCCGCAAGGCTCCCGGACAGCGCTGAGCTACTCCGCCAGCTTGCGCAACTCCGCCTTGCGGATCTTCCCGGTCGACGTCTTCGGCAACTCCGCGAACCGGATATCCCTCGGCACCTTGAAACCCGCCAACCGCTCCCGCAACCAGCCGATCAAGTCCACATCGGACACCTCAGCACCGTCACGCAACCGCACGAACGCGACCGGCACCTCGCCCCATTTCGGATCCGCCTTCGCGACCACCGCCGCCTCAGCGACCGCCTCGTGGTCCAGCAGCGCATTCTCGACCTCGATCGACGCGATGTTCTCCCCGCCGCTGATGATCACGTCCTTGAGCCGGTCCCGGACCTCGACATACCCGTCCGGATGCCGCACCGCCACGTCGCCGGTGTGCAGCCAGCCGCCGGCGAACGCCGCTTCGGTCGCCTCCGGATTGTCGAGGTACTCCGCCATGACCGTGTTCGAGCGGATCACCAACTCGCCCAGAGTCTTCCCGTCCGCGGGAACGTCCTCGAACTCCGGAGTCACCACGCGCGCCGACTCGACATTGAGTGTCCGAACCCCTTGCCGCGCCATCATTTTCGCCCGCTCCGCCGGTACGAGGTCCTGCCATTCCGGCCGCGGGACGCACATCAGCGAAGGCCCGTACGTCTCGGTCATCCCGTACAGGTGCGTCACCTCGATCCCGATGCCCGCCAGCGCCGCGATCGCGGCAGGCGACGGCGGCGCTCCCCCGACCGCGAACTGCACCCGCTGGGCAAACCGCGCGCCGCCGCTCGCCTGCACCAGCATGTCGAGCACGACCGGAGCACCGCTGAGATGCGTCACCCCTTCCTGCTCGATCAGCTCGAACGCCCGCACCGCGTCCACCTTCCGCAGCGTGACGTGCCGCGCTCCCGCCGCGGTAACCGCCCAGGTGAAGCACCAGCCGTTGCAGTGGAACATCGGCAGCGTCCACAGATAGCGCGAACTTGCTTGCAGGCCAGTGGAAACAACCTGGCCGAGCGCGTTGAGATACGCGCCGCGATGCGTGTAGACCACGCCTTTCGGACCAGCCGTGGTGCCGGAGGTGAAGTTGATCGCCAGCGGCTGCCGTTCGTCGCTGGGCAGGCGCAACGGCACCGGATCCGCGGTCCGCAGCCAATCCTCGTAACCGTCCCCGATCACCAGGACTTCCCGCAGCTCCGGCGTTCGCTCGGGAACCTGGGCGACCAGCGACTGGTCGACGATGAGCACCTTCGCGCCGGAAAGCCGCAGCAGCTGCGCGTATTCGTCCTTGGAGAGACGCGTATTCAGTGCGACCAAAGCACATCCGGCTCCAGGCACGCCGTAATGCGCCTCCAGCAGCGGCACGCCGTTGGGCGCCAGCACCGCGACCCGGTCGCCTTCGCCGAGCCCCAGTTCGCGGAGACGTCCGGCCAGCCGCTCCGCCCGGTCCGCGAGCCGCGCCCACGACATCCGTTCCCCGGCGTCGGTGACCACGCCGATCCCGTCGCCGTCGAGGTCGACGGTGCGCCGCAGGAAACTCAGCGGGCTGAGCGGCACGTCATTCGCGAATTCCATCCCGGTTCCCTTCACACGACAGCGATCGGGCGCAGCGGCGAACCGGTCCCGCCCCGCAGCGTCAGCGGCAGCGCGACGAAGAGGAACGTGACGACGCCGTCCGCCGCCAGGTCCTCGCAGTTCACCCACTCCATGATGTGCACTCCGTGCCGCTGCAGCAAAAGCACGTGCACCGGCAGCGGATTCCCCGGCACCGGCGACGGCCGGACCTCGAACGACATCGTGTCCGCGCCGACGTACCGCACGCCCTTCGACACCAGCCACTCCGCCCCGTCCACGCCGACGCCGCTGCCGCCGCTGCGCTCGGCGATCCGCGCGGTGTCCGGCCAGAACTTCATCTGCCCGGTCCGCACGAGCACGATGTCCGACCCGGTGATCGTGACGCCGCCCGCTTCGGCCGTCTGCCGGAGATGGTCCTCGCCGACGGCGAAATGCGGTGGCAGGACGTCTAGTCCGAGCACCTTCGGGATGTCCAGCAGCACCCCGCGGCCGATGATTGGCCCGAGTTCGGACGCGTCGCCGCGCAGCGCGCCGTAGTCGCCGAGCGCGCTGTTCGCCGAGGTGCCGCCGTGCCATTCGTCCTCGCTGCCGCACGTGACGTGGCACAGCGCGTCGATGTGTGTTCCGGTGTGGAGGCTGCCGGAGACCAGTTCGGACACGTAGCCGAATTCGACGTCGTTCGTGCCGGGCGAGTCGAACGGGAACCGGCCTTCGGCGCGCTGGCCCTGTGGGGAGTTGTACGTGACGACTTCCAGCTGCGGGTTGCCCGCGAAGGTCGGCATGTGCCGCCACCAGCCGGTCGACAGGTCGTACACGGAGCCGGTCGCGGGCAGGCCGAGGCTGCGCACGAGGTCGGCGTCGGGCGGGGTGCTGCGGGAGCTCATGAGCACTTCCTCGGGTTCGGAGGGAACGGGGTCAGACGGTGACGGACAGCCCGGCGTCCACCGGGACGACCGCGCCGGTGATCCCGGCGGCGAGCGGCGAAGCCAGGAACAGCACCGCCGCGGCGACCTCGGCGGGCTGCACGGCCCGTCCGCGCGGCGTGCGGCCCACCATGCGCCTGCCCGTCTCCGAGGGCAAGAACTCCTTCATCCGCGGCGTTTCCACCAGGCCGGGCGCGATCGCGTTCACCCGCACGCCGAACGGCGCTTCGGCGGCGAGGTACCGGGTGTAGCCGAGCACGCCCGCTTTCGCCGCGGAATACCAGCTCACGCCGCCGCCGATCACCGTGCCCGCGATGGACGCGACGTTCACGACGGCTTCCGCCCGCTCCCGCACCCGGTCCAGCCACGACGTCGTGACCAGCTCGACGAGCCCGAGCACGCCGACCACCCCGTCCGCGAACGGCCGCGACCGCTGGCTCGACGGACCGGCGTTGTTCACCAGCATGCCCGGCGTGCGCCAGGCCAGCGTGCGGTCGAGCGCGGCCTGCACCGAGGCCGGGTCGGCGGCGTCGGCCTCGACGGGCAGCACTTCCCCGCCGGATTCCTCGGCAAGACGGGCCACCGCCGCCGGGTCGAGATCCCACGCGGCCACGGCCACCCCCAGCTCGGCCGCCCCGAGCGCGACCGCGCGGCCGATCCCGCTGCCCGCGCCGGTGACCAGGACACAGCTTCCGGTTTCAAAACCCATCGTGGTCAGCATCAATACAGTATACTCTTTTATCGAACCTGATACCAGAACTTGTAGTATTGATCAGTCCAGCGACGTTCGGTACCGCGCCGACTGGCCAAAAAGAGTGTACTCTGAGCGACAGGTCAGGCTTCGGGGCGCAGCAACGCGGCGATGGCCTGCAGGTGCCTGCGCATCCGGTGCTGGCCCAGCGGCGCGTCCCCGGCGACGAGGGCCGCCACGATCGCTTCGTGCGCCTCGTGCGATTCGCGGGCGGCGTCGCGGTGTTCGCCGCCGGCGGATTCCGCGTCCCATTCCCGCTGCACGATGTCCTGGTCGAGTTGCGCGAGGACTTCCACGAACAATGTGATCGCCGGATTTCCGGCGAGTTCGGCGATAACGCGGTGCAGATTGCGCGCGTGCCCGCGGGTGAATCCCTGTTCGATGAGTTCGCGTTCGGATTCGAGCGCTTCTTTCAGCCGCACGATTCCCGATTCCGTGAGGTTTTCCGCGGCCAGCGCGATGCCCGCGACCTCGAGCGCGGTCCGCGCCTCCATCAGCTGCTGCCTGCTCACCTCGGCGTGGCGCAGGTACACCCGCGCCGCGTTGCGCACGACGCCCGGATCCGGTTCCGTCACCACGAGTCCGCCGCCGGGACCGCGCCGCATCGCCGCCATCTGCTGGTGCTCGACCAGCCGCACCGCCTCGCGGAAGACCGCCCGGCTGACCCCGTACCGCTCGATCAGCTCCGTTTCCGAGCCCAGCACCGATCCGACGCGCCAGCCGCCGTCGATGATGTCTTTTTCGATCTGCTCGGACACCTTTTCCGCCAGCCGCCGATTGCCGCCCTTTTCCCCGGCCGGCGTGGCGTTCTGCTTGCTGGTCATCGGTCGACCCCTGTCGGTGCGCGGGCGGCGGATCGGTAATCACGTGGGCCGCGCCAGTCTATACCACTCCGGATTTCCGGCGGGGACACCGCATTTCCGGTATCGCTCAGCGGAGATACGGCTTCAGCATCGCCCCGGTCAGCCTGCGCGCGGTCGCCGCCGCGTGCGCGGAATCGCCTTCGACGAGGCCGAGCAGCGGGTCCAGCCCCTCGACGTGCGGAGCCAGCGCCAGATGCGGCAAGACCAGCAGCAGCAACGACAACACGATCTCGACGTCGGTGTCCGCCCGCAGCTGCCCCGCCGCCACCGCCCGCTCGACCAGCGGCCGCAGCACCGCCAGATAGTGGCGGTTGACCGCCTCGCGCACCGGCGTGCGAGCGACCGGATCGGGCTCGAGATTGGCCGCCGCGGTCATCGCGCGCTCGAGCGGATGGTCGTAGAAGTACCGCACCCACGCCTCGAGCAGCCGGTCGAGCGCGCCGGCGAAATCCTTGTCCCACGGGAGCTTCTCGATCTCGGCCTCCATGGCCGCGCGGATCCGCACGCTCGCCAACTCGGCGAGGTGGACGTACATGTCGGCCTTGTCGGTGAAGTACTGGAACAGGCTGCCCTTCGACACCTCGGCCTCGCGGCAGATCGTGTTGAGGCTGCCGGCGCTGAACCCGCGCGCCGCGAACTCCGCCTCGGCCGCCGCCAGCACCGCCGCCCGCCGCTTCTCCGGCAGCCGCTCCCACGTTCCCGTCGGCACCGCCGACCTCCTCTTCTTGACTCTCCCCGTGCTGCGATCGTACTCTATGACCACTGGTCATATGACCACCGGTCACAAGGAGGAGAACGCATGTCCGCGAACAGCTTCCGGGTCTGCGTCGTCGGCGCGGGCTCGTCCGGGATCGCCGCGGTCAAGGTGCTCGCCGAACGCGGCATCGACGTGGACTGCTACGAACTGTCCGACCGGGTCGGCGGCAACTGGGTGTGGGGCAACCGCAACGGGGTCTCCGCCGCCTACCGGTCCCTGCACATCAACACCTCGCGGCAGCGGATGGAGTACAGCGACTTCCCGATGCCCCGGAACCTGCCCGACTTCGCCCGGCACGACCAGATCGCCGACTACTTCGCGGCGTATGTGAAGCATTTCGGATTCGGCGACCGCATCCGGTTCGGCACCGGGGTCACCCACGTCGAGCCTCGGCCGGACGGCAGCTTCGCGGTCACACTGTCCACAGGAGACATCGAGCGCTACGACGCCGTGCTCGTCGCCAACGGCCACCATTGGGATCCGCGCCTGCCGGAGCCGATGTTCCCCGGCGCCGAAGGGTTCCGCGGCGAGATCATGCATTCGCATTCCTACACCGAGGAAGCGCAACTGGCCGGACGGCGCATCGTGGTGGTCGGCATGGGCAATTCCGCGATGGACATCGCCGTCGACGCCTCGTACCACGCCGCGGAAACGCACCTGTCCGCGCGGCGCGGGGTGCACGTGATCCCGAAATACGTGTGGGGCAGGCCGTACGACCAGATCGCCGGGAAGGAATGGCTGCCCTCGGCACTGCGCTGGCCGCTCGCGCGCCGGTTGATGGCCGCCGCGACCGGGCCGATGACGCGGTACGGCCTGCCGGAGCCGGACCACAAGTTCGCGCAGGCGCATCCGACGATGTCCAGCCGCGTCCTCGACCGGCTCGCGCACGGGGCGATCACGCCGGCGCCGAACATCGAACGATTCGACGGCGGCGACGTCGTGTTCGCCGACGGCCGCCGGGTCGCCGCGGACCTGGTGGTGTTCTGCACCGGGTACAAGATCAGTTTCCCGTTCTTCGACCGGGACTTCCTCGATCCCTCCGGCGACAACGAAATTCGGCTGTACCGGCGGGTTTTCCACCCCGGCGTGCCCGGCTTGTATTTCGTTGGGCTGGTGCAGCCGCTCGGCGCGATCATGCCGATCGCGGAACGGCAGGCACTGCTGATCGCCGACCATCTGCAAGGCCGCTACCGCCTGCCCGGCGCGGCCGAGATGGCGCGCGAAATCGACACGCACCGCCGACGGATCGCGCGGCGTTACGTCGCGTCCAAACGGCACACCATCCAGGTTGACTACGACGACTACATGCGCGACCTTCGGCTCGAACGCCGACGCGGGGCACGCCGTCCGGCCGGCCGCACCCCCGTTGACCGTCCGGTCGCCAGCGCTCGAGAGGAGATCCTCGCGTGAACGTGTCCTTCCCGGTCGGCGGCGACCAGTGCGCCGCCACGCTTTCCCTGCCAGCAAACGAAAACCCGCCGATCATCGTGATGGCGCACGGCCTCGGCGCAGTCCGCGAAATGGGTCTCGCCGCCTACGCCGAACGCTTCACCGCCGCCGGATACGCGTGTCTGGTGTTCGACTACCGGCATTTCGGCGACAGCGAAGGCACTCCGCGGCACCTGCTGTCCCCGCGAAAACAACTTGCCGACTGGACTGCAGCGATCGCCTACGCGCGCACGCTCCCCCAGGTCGACGGCGACCGGGTCATCGCCTGGGGCACCTCGTTCGGCGGCGGTCACGTGCTCAGCACCGCCGCGAACCGCCCGGCCGGGCTCGTCGCCGCGATCGCGCAATGCCCGTTCACCGACGGCATCGCGTCCGCACTCGCCATGCATCCGGCCAGTTCGGTCAAGGCGACCGTCGTCGCGGCCCGGGACGTGGCCGGGCACTGGCTCGGACGGCCGCCGCGGCTGATCGCCACCGCCGGCCCGGAACGAGGCACCGCGCTGATGACTGCGCCGGACGCCGAGCCGGGGTATCTTGCGCTGGTGCCGCCGGGCAGCGATTTCCGCAACGAGGTCGCGGCGCGGGCGGTGTTCGACATCCTGCGGTACCGGCCGGGCCGCGGCGTCGGCCGGATCGAGGTGCCCACGTTGTTCGCGGTGTGCGAGAAGGATTCCGTCGCCCCGTCCGGGCCGACGCTGCGGTACGCCGCCCGTGCGCCGCGCGGCGAGGTACAGACTTATCCGGACGGGCATTTCGCCGTCTACCAAGGCGAACCGTTCGAGCGGGTGGTCGCGGACCAGGTCGATTTCCTCCGTCGGCACGTCCCGGTGACAGCATGACCGGGCGGATCGTGGTGTTCGGGGCGACCGGCTACACCGGCGGCCTGGTGCTGGAGTCACTGATACGGCGCGGAGTGCGGCCAGTTCTAGCCGGACGGAATCGTGCTGCGTTGGATGCACTGGCCGCGGACCACGGCGACTTGGAGATCGCGGTCGCGGACGTCAGCGACCCGGCGAGCCTCCGCTCGCTGGCCGGGCCCGGCGACGTGCTGATCGCGACCGTCGGCCCGTTCGACCGGATCGGACACGCGGCCGCACAAGCCGCCGCCGATGCCGGAGCGCACTACCTGGACTCGACCGGCGAGGTCGGTTTCGTCCGCGACGTGCGTGCCCGACACCATGAGCGAGCAGTCGAAATCGGTGCGGCAATGGTCCCGGCCTTCGGTTACGACTACGTCCCCGGCATCCTCGCGGGTGCCCTTGCCGCGCAAGAGGCGGGCGATGACGTGCGTTCGCTGGAGATCGGCTACTTCGCGACCGGGCCGCTCTACCGAGGCTTGAGCCAAGGCACCCGGACGACCATGCGGGACGGGATGACGCTGCCCTCGCTGCGCTGGCGGGGTCGTCGGCTGGTCGAGGAACGCACCGGCAGCCGGGTGCGCGCGTTCCCGGTCCGCGGCCGGTCCAAGTCGGCCTTCCTGGTTTCCGGGACCGAAGTGCTGTTCCTGCCGGGGAATTTCCCGTCGCTCGACGAGGTGACTGTCTACAATGGATGGTTCCCCGCGTTGAGCCGGGCGATGCCGGTGGTGTCCGCACTGGCCTCGGTGGCCGGTCCGGTGCTGCGGGCGATGAGCGGGCCGATGGTGGGCCCGCCCGGCGGACCGGACGCGACCGCACGCGCGAAAACCGGCGCGGAGGTGGTCGCAGTCGCCGATTCCCGGGTCGAGGTGCGGCTTGAAGGACCGAATGCGTACACGCTCACCGGGGATCTGCTGGCCTGGGCGGCGATCCGGTTGAGCACCGACGGCCCGGCGACGCCCGGTGTGGTGGGCCCGGTGGACGCGTTCGGGCTGGAACCGCTCCGGGACGGATGCGCGGAACTGGGGCTGGTGCGGCAATAGCCGTGAAGGGCTCCTTGACGGAATCGGATTCCGTCAAGGAGCCCTTCACGGACCACCCCACACCCCCGGGGGCTATTCCGAGCGGAGCGTGTCCAGCCTCGTCACCTGGCGCAGCAGCGGCAGCGTCAACGCCGTCACCAGCAGCACCGCGGCGACCGCGGCTCCGGCCAGTCCGGCCAGGACCCCGCCGTCCACCATCATCGGCATTTTCGCCAGCCGCAGGATCGGCGCGGTCAGGCCGAGCCCGGCTCCGACGGCCAGCACCACCCCGACGACCACCGGAACCGCGGTCTGCCACAGGGATCCCCTGGCCAGCACCCCGATCGGCACGCCCGCCGCGGACAGCGCCGCGAGCGGGCGGCGGCGTTCGCTGATCTGCTCGATCGACAGCATCAGCAGGCTCATCGCCGCCACCGCCAGCACGAACAGCGACGCGGTCAGCAGCACCGCGCGGAAACTCGCGACCATCCGCTCGTCGCGGCCGGCGTAGTCGGACATGAAGTCCGTCTTGCCGACTTCGGCCTTCCACGCCAGCGGGCGCACCGCGGTCGCGACCTGGTCGATCAGGGCGTCGACGCCGCCGGCACCCGCCACGAACAGTTCCGTCCGCTCGACCGGCAGCTGGACGTCGCCGAACGCGCCGGGCGTGACCAGCAGCTCGCTGGCCGACGCCTTCGCGGTGTTGCTCGCGGGCACCACCCGGACATTGGCCGGGACTGTCCACATCGGACCCTCGACCTTGTTGCCGTTGCGGTAGCCGGTCAGCCGGTACTCCCCCTTGGGCACGGGCTGGGCCGACGAACCGGTCACGTAGAAAGCGTCCCCGTCGGCGCAGTCTCCGATGTTCGCCTGTGTTTTCAGCGCGACGCAGTCCCCGACAGTGCCGTAGACCTGGTTCTCGCCGGATCCCTGCAGCTGCAGGGAGCGGGCGCTGTGCACGCCGGTCACCCCGGGCGCCCCGGACAGCCGCTGCCGGACCTCCGCCTCGTGCGCGCTCGTCGTGTCCACCCGCACCGGAGCGGCCGCGACGCCGGCCGGCGTCTCGTACGACCGCGAGTTGCGGCTGGTCATCGACGTGAGCACGCCCTGGATCAGGATCGTCCCGGCGAGCACGACGACGAGCCCGGACACCACCCGGCTGGCGGTGCCGCTGTCGAGCTGCAGCCTGCGCACCGCGAGCTGCCACGACGGCGGGCCGCCCTGCAGCCGTTCCACGATCCGCTCCACCAGCCACGGCAGCAGCGCCGCGACGCCGACGAGCAGGAACACGCTGCCCACCGCGAGCGCCATCGCCGCGGCCTGGTCCCCCGACCCCGGCGAGACGACGAGCGTCCCGAGCAGGAACACCACGCCGATCCCGGTGATCGTCCAACGCCACCACATCCGGCGTCGCACCGGTTTGCCCTGCCGGACCACGCCGAGCGGTTCGACGATCGTCCGGCGCAGGCCGAACAGCGCCGAGCCGACCGCGAGACCGGGCACCAGCAGCACGATCACCAGCAAGGACACCCACGACGGCGTGAAGTCGTCCGGGAAGACGCGGAGGCCGAACGGGAGCCAGTCCCCGATGAACGGCCGCAGCGCGTAGAACAGCGCCCCGCCCGCCACGAGCCCGATCACCGCGCCGACCAGCGATTCCGCCGCCGCGACCCGTTTGATCTGCCGGGCGTCCACCCCGATCAGCCGCAGCGCGGCGAGCCGCCGTTCGCGTTGCGCCGCGCCCATCCGCGACGCGGTGGTCACGAAGATCAGCAACGGCAGCAGCAGCACCGCGGCGATCGGCGCGATGACCATCCACATCACCAACGGCAGGGTGAACCCTTCCGGAGGCTTGCCGTAGGAGTAGACGCTGGTGGCGTTTTCCCCTTCGGCCTTGATCTCCGCGGCGGTCGACCCGTAGTACGCCGTCAGGTCGGCCGCGTCGCTGACGCCCGGTTCCCCGATCTGGCCGGCCACGTTCCCCGGCAGCCGCGCCTTGATCGACGCGCCCTCGACCGAGTTCAGCTTCTCCGCCAGCGCGGGCGACACGATCACCTCGCCCGGCGCGGGCAGCCGGGAAAGCCCCGGCGGCACCGGCGAGTTCTCCCCGGTCGCCGCGACCGCGGTCAGCTGGAGGAAGTCCTCGCCGACCGACGGGTACCAGCGGTAGGTCGCCAGCGGCGCGATCCCCTCGCGCGGCGTCGTGTCCTGCTTGATCGCCGCCGCCCGGTCCGCCCGCGCGTTCACCAGGTGGCTCACCGAGGCGGCGGGCAGGAGCACGGCGACCGCGAGCGCGATGCCGAACGCGGTCATCGCGAGCCGCAGGAGCGCCGAGCCGGACATCCGGCCGCCCCCGACGGCCAGCCGGAGTCCCAGCAGCAGATCCCGCATCATGCGACCAGCTCCCGGTCGACCGTGCGCCCGTCCCGGACCACGATCTCGCGGTCGGAGTAAGCCGCGACCCGCGGTTCGTGGGTCACCAGCACCACCGCGGCGTGCGTTTCCCGCGCCGCCTGGGTGAGCATCTGCATGACCTTCTCGCCGTTGAGCGAGTCGAGCGCGCCGGTCGGCTCGTCGGCGAACACGACCTTCGGCCCGGTCACCAGCGCCCGCGCCACCGCGACCCGCTGCGCCTGCCCGCCGGACACGTCGCCCGGACGCCGCTTCGCCAGGTTGTCGACCTCGAGCCGGGCCAGCCATTCCTTCGCCTTGGCCTCGGCGGGCCCCCGCTTCGCCCCGGTCAGCCGCAGCGGAAGCGCGACGTTCTCCAGGCAGGTCAACTCGGGCACGAGCTGGCCGAACTGGAACACGAAGCCGAATTCGGTGCGCCGCAACGCACTCCGGCCCTTGTCGTCCATCGCGACGAGGTCCTGGCCGCCGTAGTGGATGCTCCCCGCGTCCGGCCGGACGATCCCGGCGAGACAGTGCAGCAGCGTCGATTTCCCCGAACCCGACGCGCCCATGATCGCGAGCACTTCCCCCGCCGCGACGGCCAGCGCCGCCCCGTCGAGCGCCCGCGTCTGGCCGAACGATTTGTGCAGCCCGCTGCCCGCGAGCAGTGCGGTTCCCGGCCTGGTCATCAGCGCACCGCTTTCTCGAGTTCGCCGAGCCGGGCCGCGGTGAGCTCGAGCCACCGCAGATCCGCCTCGAGGTGGAAGAGCGCGTGGTCGCAGATCAGCTGATCGGCGAGGTCGCCCTCGTACTTGCGTTTCGTGAGCGAGCGCATCACCTTGAGGTGCTCGCTGCGCTGGACGTCGAGCACGTCGGTGGCGTCGCGCCCGGACAGCAGCGCCAGGACCACCTTCGTGTACAGCGTGTTCTGCAGGTACGGCTCCGGGCTTTCCGGAGTGCTCAGCCACTGCTCGACGTCGGTGATCCCGGCGTCGGTGATCGTGTAGCGCTTCCGTTCCGGCCCGTCGCCGCTCTCGACCCCCGCGACCTCGACCATGCCGTTGCGCAGCAAGCGCGACAGCGTCGAGTAGACCTGGCCGTACGCGAGCGGGCGGTCCTGCCCGAACTGCTCGTCGTACGCCCGTTTCAGGTCGTACCCGTGTCTCGGCCCCGACTCGAGCAACCCGAGCAAGGTATGTGAAACCGACATTCCCCTGTTCCTCCCTTGACCCCGGAATCCCGGGGGTGAAGATCACTATACAACACCGGTATACGCACCGTGTATACCACCGCAGAATAGTGCGTCTTCGCAGTTCAGGGCTCGCTGCCGCCGGACGACACGGCGACACGGCGGGCGGCGGGCGGCGGGCGGCGGGCGGCGGGCGGCGGGCGGCGGGCGGCGGGCGGCGGGCGGCGGGCGGAGCTTGCCGCGGCTGGCCAGGGTCGTGAGGGTTATGCCGGTTAGAGCGGACACCGGGCTGGCTACGGTGGCGAGCGCCCCAATGTGGCATTGGGTGCATCTGACGCACCCAATGCCACATTGGGGCGCAAGACCGCACAACCCGAAGCCCCAGAGCACCACGACCTCGTGAGGCGGGCGGGCAACGGCCGGTCGGCCGGTCGGCCGACCTCGTGAGGGGCGATCGCGGGGAAAACCGCGATCGTCGCCCGGCGAGCGCTACTTCCGCTCGCCGAGGTCCGCCCGGAGCCGGGTCAGCAGGTCCGCGGCCGTCTTCGCGCGGTCCGGCTCCCGGCCCGCGATGGTGTGCGCGAGGATGTCGGTGACGATCGAGGCGGTCAGGGTCTCGCCGGTGAACTTCGTCGGGGAATCCGGCGCCGGCAGCACGACGCGGACCCGGGATTCGAGGTCCGCGGACAGCTGGCTCGTCACGAGCACTACCGGCGCGCCGACCTCCTCCGCGTAGCGCAGGATCAGCTCGACGTCGCGGTTCTGCCGGGCCGGGACGTACACCAGCACCGCGTCGTCGGCGCTCAGCGGGAGCATCGCGTCCGCGAGCCGGAAGCCGGTGTCGTCGCAGTGCCGCGTGACCAGCCCGCGGCGGGCGAGCCGGAACGCGGCGTACTCGGCGCAGACCGACGACAGCCCGAGCCCCCAGGTGAACACCATCCTGGCGGCGAGCAGCAGCCGCGCCGCCTCCTCGACCGCTTCCGGCGCGAGCTGGCGCTGCATTTCCTGCAGCCGCTCGGCGCTGTCGGCCATCACCCGGTCGATCTGGCGCGAACCGGTCGACCCGAGGTTCTCCATCGCCGCGCTCAGCCGGACGGTCGGCTCGGTGCGCGCGGTGAACGTCTGGCCGAGGTGGCGTTTCAGCTCCGGCAGCCCCGAATAGCCGAGCGCTTTCGCGGTGCGGACCACGGTCGCGTCGCTGGTCCCGGCCGCCGCGCCGAGGTCGCCCGCCGACGAGAACAGCACCTCGTTCGGATTGGCCAGCATGAACCGGGCGACCTGGCGTTCCGCCGGCTTGAGGTCGTCGAGCCGGGCGCGGACGTGGTCGTCGAAGTGGTCGCCGCCGAGATAGGTAGTGGACATGACACCCTTGACTGGACGTAGTGGCTACTACAAGATGCCGGAGGGTTCTCCGTTGTGTAGTGAACCCTACCCGCCGGCTCGACGAGGAGCACTCATGAGCACAGATCAGCCCCTGGTACGGCTGCGCGGCGTCGGCAAGTCGTTCGGATCGGCCCGGGTGCTGACCGGGATCGACCTCGACGTCCGGCGCGGCGAGGTCGTCGTGGTCATCGGCCCGTCCGGGTCCGGGAAATCGACGCTGTGCCGCTGCGTCAACCGGCTGGAGACCGCGGACGAGGGCTCGATCGAGATCGACGGCCGCCCGCTGCCCGCCGAGGGCGCGGACCTCGCCCGGCTGCGCGCGGACGTCGGCATGGTGTTCCAGTCCTTCAATCTCTTCGCGCACAAAACCGTGCGGGACAACGTGATGCTCGGCCCGGTCCGCGTGCGCGGGCTCAGCCGCGACGACGCGCGGAAACGGGCCGACGAGCTGTTGGAACGGGTGGGCGTCGGCGCGCACGGGGACAAGTACCCCGCACAGCTGTCCGGCGGTCAGCAGCAGCGGGTCGCGATCGCCCGCGCGCTGGCGATGGAGCCGCGCGTGCTGCTGTTCGACGAACCGACCAGCGCGCTCGACCCGGAGATGATCCACGAGGTGCTCGACGTGATGACCGCGCTCGCCGCCGACGGCATGACGATGATCGTGGTGACCCACGAGATGGGTTTCGCCCGCAAGGCCGCCGACCGCGTCGTCTTCATGGCCGACGGCCGGATCGCCGAATCCGCCACGCCGGACGTCTTCTTCGGCTCGCCGCAGACCGAACGCGCCCGCGATTTCCTCGCCCGCGTGCTCAGCCACTGAGCCTGGAGGCCTCCGTGTCCGCTCCCCTCACCCGCCGAGCCGCGCTGCTCGCCGCCGGCACCGTCCCCTTGCTCGCCTCGTGCAGCGGCGGAACCACACGCACAGCAGGCAATCCCGCCTACGCCACGCTCGACCAGGCCGACGCCGTCGCGCGCGGACCGGTCGGCGTCGACCTGCCGGAAACGCCGACGCTGCGCCGGATCCGCGACCAAGGCGTCCTGCGGCAGTCCGCTTCGGTGACCACCCCCGGATTCGGCATGATGAACCCGGCGACCGGCAAGATCACCGGCTTCGACATCGGAATCGCCCAGCTGCTGGCCAAATACCTGCTCGGCACGCCCGAGGTGGACAGCATCACCGGCGGCGCCGACACGCGCGAAGCGATCCTGCAGAACCGATCCGTCGACGTCGCCGTCTGTACTTACACGATCAGCAAAAGCCGGGCGCGGCTCGTCTCGTTCGCCGGGCCGTACTACCTGGCGCGCTCCGGCATCGTCACTGCCGCGGACGGTCCGCAGGTCACGGCCGTGCGCGAGCTGGCCGGGAAAGACGTCGCTGTACAGCCCGGCGCGGCGCAGGAAGCGCTGCGGAAAGCGTGTCCGCAGGCGCGTGCGGTGGTGTTCGAGGAATCGAGCCAGTGCGCCGCCGCGGTCCGGCAGGGCCGGGTCCAAGCGTGGTCGGCGAACACCGCGATCCTGCTGGGCAAAGCGGCGGTCGACGCACGGCTGCGGATGACACCCGCGACGTACGGAAGCAGCCCGTTCGGCATCGGGCTGCCGAAGGACGATCCGGCGTTCAAGGAGATCGTCGTCGGATTCCTGCGGCGCATCGCCGCCGACGGGAGCTGGCGGCGGCTGTGGGAGCAGACCGTCGGCCCGCTCGTGTCCGGTCCCGCCCCCGAGCCGCCCGTGCCCGGCTCCGTCCCCGGCTCCTGAAGGGAGATCACCCGTGCTTTCCGGTCACGCCGGGGAAATCCTCGGCGGTTTCACCACCACTTTGCTGCTCACCGCGTGCGCCTTCCCGCTCGCGCTCGTCCTCGGCTGCGTCGTCGCGATCTGCCGGATCAGCCCGGTCCGGCCGCTGCGCGCCGCCGGACGGCTGTATGTCGACCTCGTCCGCAATTCGCCGTTGCTGCTGATCGCCGTGCTGCTCATCTTCGGACTGCCCGACGCCGGTGTGCTGATTCCGTTGTTCTGGTGCCTCGTGCTCGCGCTGGGCGTCTACTTCGGCGCGTACGTCTGCGAAACCGTCCGTTCGGGCATCCGCGCGGTGGATCGCGGGCAGGTCGAGGCGGCCAGGGCGATCGGGCTGCCGTTCCGCCGGGTCGTGCTCGATGTCCTGCTGCCGCAAGCGTTCCGCGCGATGGTGCAGCCGCTGGGCACGATCCTGATCAACGTCGCGCTGGGGTCGGCGCTCGGCGCGGCCGTCGGCGTGGACGAACTGACCCTCGAAACCCGCTCCTTCAACCTCGAGACCGCCGAACCGATCCTGGCCTTCGCCGTCGCGGCCTGCGGTTATCTCGTGATCAACCTGGCGGTCAGCGGGGTCGTGCGGCTCGTCGAGCGAAAGGTCCGGGTGCTCCGGTGAACGACGACATCCTCTTCGACGCACTCGGCCCGAAGGCCAAGGCGCGGCTGCGCACCGTGTCCATCCTTTGTGGACTCGTCCTGCTCGGGCTGCTGACCCTCGTCCTCGTCAAGCTCGGCGCCTCCGGCCAGCTCGACCCGGCCCGCTGGGCGATCCTCGTCGACGGCGCGATGCTGCGGTTCCTGGTGCAGGGCTTGGCGATGACGCTGCTGGTCGGCCTGGTGTCCACGGTGCTGTCGGTCGCGGTCGGCGTGCTGCTCGCGCTCGGCAGGCTGAGCCGGAAGCGGTGGCTGAGCTGGCCGTCCGCCGCGGTCATCGAGTTCTTCCGCGCGATGCCGCTGCTGCTGATCCTGTTCTTCTTCATGTTCGGGCTGCCGATCCTCGGCGTCCGGGTGCCGATCTTCTGGCAGCTGGTGCTGGCGATCGTCGCGCACGCCGGGGCGATCTTCGCCGAGATCGTGCGGGCCGGGATCCTCGCCGTGGGCCGCGGCCAGAGCGAGGCCGGGCACGCGATCGGCCTGCGGCACTGGGAGGTCATGACGTTCGTCGTGCTCCCGCAGGCGGCCCGCGCGCTCGCGCCCGCGCTGATCAGCCAGACCGTGCGGGTGATCAAGGAATCCAGCCTCGGCTACGTCGTCGGCATCGCCGAACTGCTCAACAACGGCAAGGTGCTCGGCGAGTTCAGCGGCGACTTCATCCAGGCCTACGTCGGGGCCGGGCTGCTCTACATCGTCGTCAACATCGCCCTCTCGCGCGTCGCCGAACGGCTCGCGAACCGCAAGAAAACACTCGTCCAGGAGCCTTCGTGACCTTCCCCTCCGCCGCCCCGTCCGACGCGGGCCTCGACGCCCAGCGCGTGCGCGGCTTCCTGCACCGGCTGACCGCCGACGGGATCTCGCTCGACAGCCTGCTCGTCTACCGCTCGGGCAAGCTGGCCTTCGAACACTACTGGTGGCCCTACCGCAGCGACCGTCCACACACGACACACTCGGCGACGAAGTCCTTTGTCGGCACCGCAATCGGCCTAGCCCTGGACGAAGGCTTGCTGCGCCTGGACGACCGTCTGGCTACGTTCTTCCCGGAACTCGTCCCGCCCGACGCGTCGGAGCACCTGCGCGCCATCACCGTCGAAGACCTGCTGACCATGCGAACCGGCCACCGCGTCGGCCTGTCCGGCAAAACCTGGCGGCTGCTGAAAACCAGCTGGGTGCGGGAATACCTGCGCACCCCCGTGGATCTGCCGCCGGGCAAGACGTTCACCTACTCCAGCGCGACGTCGCACATGCTGTCCGCCATCGTGCACCGGGCATCGGGCCTCTCTGTTTACGACTACCTGCAGCCACGACTGTTCGAGCCGCTCGGTTTCGCCGGACACACCTGGGACACCGACCCGGAAGGCATCTGCTCCGGCGGGAACGGCTTGAGCCTGCGCAGCGTCGACTTCCTGAAATGGGGCGTCCTGCACCTGCACGACGGCCTCTGGCAAGGCGACCGGATCCTGCCCGCCGGATGGGTGCGCGAGGCCACCGCGTGGCACGTGCAGAACGCCGACGCCGGAAGCTGGAACGGCACCGAATTCGTCCCGTCCGCCTCCGCCGGAGACGAACGCCCGGAGGGTTACGGATACCAACTGTGGCTCGACGCCGACGGCGGATACCGGGCGTCCGGAATGTTCGGCCAGGACGTCTTCGTACTCCCCCAATACGACGCCGTTGTCGCCACGACAGGCAGCATCACGCACGGCAAGCACCGCCTGTTGTCCGGTCTGGTGCATGACCTGCTGGTGCCCGCCTTTACCGGCACTCCTTCCCCGGCGGCTGATGCTTCGTTGGCTGCCGAACTCGCTGTTGCTGCTCCCGCACTTTCGCCGACCACCGTCGAGCTGGACGGCCAGCGGTACGAGTGCGAGTCCAATGAGGACGGACTGTCCGCTATCTCGTTCACTGTGGACGGTGATGACCTTGTGGTGACCTTGGAGGACGATCGCGGTCGCCACTCCGTCCGTTGTGGACTGTCCACGTGGGTCGAGTCGGATACCGGAGTGACCACATGGCAGCTGCACCACTCGTATCAGGCCGAATCGACGCGTGTCCTCGCCGCCGCGCAGTGGAGTTCCCCGGGGATGCTGGTGCTGGAGTGGTACTTCGTGGAATCGCCGTTCCACGACACGATCACCATCGAGTTCGGTGACGGCCAACTGCGGTGGCATCGTCGGACCAATGTGAACAGCGGGCCGACGGAGCGTCCGGTGGTTACCGCCAAGCTCGTCTGACGGCGTACGATCCCGCGGATGAGCCGGGTGGCCGGGATCGCCGAGCTCGTGCGGACGCGCGGGCGACGGATGGTGAGCGCCGCCGACGACGTGGACGAGGTCGTCGGCGCGTGCAGCACCGCCCTGCGTCCGCACGCGTTGCTGGTGCGCGATCGCCGGCTGTCCGCGCGGCTCGATCACCTCGCCGCCGGCTCGGTTTCGGTGAACCGGCTGCGGTACGGCGCGGCTGTGCGCATCTCGGAACTGGCTCCCGAACAGGACGAATTCCTGCTTTCGCTGCCGGTGAGCGGCCGGGCGCGGTTCGCTTACGGCACCACGAGCGCGGTGCTGCGGCCGGGGTCGGCGTCGGTGGTGAATCCGTACCGCTCGTTCCGGCTCGACTTCGACGACGCGTTCGACCAGGTCGTGCTGCGCCTCGACCGGCCGCTGGTCGAGCGGACCGCCGCACTGCTCGCCGGGACGCCCGGCACGGTCGCGGTGCAGTTCGACCTCCGGGCGGACACCGTCTCCCCCGGCGTGCTGGCGCTGGTCGAAGCGGCGATCCACCTTTCCGCCGAGGGCGCGCGGCCCGGGCATCTCGAGGCGCTGCTGGCCGAGGCCCTGTTGCTCGGCCACCCGAACACCCTCAGCGAAACCCTTGCCGCCGAGACGAAAGCTCCCTCGTCGGCGCGGGTCCGGCGCGCGATGGACTACCTGCTGGCGCACCTGCCGGAGTCGTTTTCGATGGCCGAAGTGGCCCGGCATTGCGGGGTGTCCCTACGCAGCCTGCAGATCGGCTTCCGCCGCGAAACCGGCCGGACCCTCAGCGAATGGCTCCGCGAACAGCGTCTCGACCGCGCCCGCGCGCTGCTGGCCGCGGCGGATCCCGCCGGTGCCACGGTGACCGCGACCGCGCTCGCTTGCGGCTTCGTGCATCTCGGCGATTTCGCCGCCCAGTTCAAACGCCGGTTCGGCGAATCGCCGTCCGCCGTGTTGCGCGAAACCGACGACGGCAGTTCGCGCAGGCGATAGTCCTGGCACGGCGGGCCGCGCAGACTCTGCGCAACGCAAATCCGCGCTGCCAGAGGAGAACGCCGTCATGCCACTATCCACTGAGGACAAGCTTGCGATCGTCGAGCTCTCGAACGCCCAGATGCGCGCCCTCGACAACCACGACGTCGACGGGTGGGTCGATGCCTGGATCCCGGACGGGCAGTTCGTTTCCACCTACGGCACCTTCACCGGCCGCGCCGAGCGGGTCGAGTTCATCAAGGGCCACATCGCGGCGGGCAAGGAGGACGGTGCCCGCCACCTGCTGACGAACTACGTCGTGACCGGCGAAGCCGACCGCGCGACCGTCACCTGCCTGGTCGCCAAACTGCAGGTCGAAGCACCGCCGTTCGTCATCGCGACCGGCGTCTACCAGGACGTCGTGGTCCGCACCGCCGACGGCTGGCGTTTCGAATCCCGCCGCCTCGACATCGACCGCGGCGTCTTCGCCCGGGCCGAGGCAGCCGCGCGATGACCGGCTTGGCTGTCGAACGGTGGGGAGAATCCGGCCCGCCGATCGTGATGGTGCACGGCAGCCTGAATTCGGCCGCTGCCGCGTTCAGCGAGCAAAAGGTGCTTGCCGACCGGTTCCGGATCATCGCGCCGTACCGCCGGGGATACCGGCCCAGCCCGCCGACCGACCGGATCGACCCGGACCGCGACGCCGCCGACGTCGCCGAACTCTTGGGCGACGGAGCGCATCTGCTCGGCACGTCGATGGGCGGAGTGGTGGCCATGCGGGCCGCCGCGCTCGCGCCGGGCAAAGTCTGGTCGCTGACCGTGGTCGAACCGCCCGCCCTGCCGAACGGTGCCGGCCGCCCCGCCGCCGACCTGCTCGCCGACGCCCTTCGAAACTGCTGGGCGGCTGCCGAAGACAGCGGGCCGGCGACGTTCGTGGCCCGGTTCCTGCGGGTGTTGAACGTCGATCTGCCGTTGCCGTCGCCGCTTCCGCCACCGTTGCTGGAGGCCGCCCGCAATCTGATGACGGAACGGCCTTGGGAAACGGGTGTCCCCTCGGAGGCGCTGGCCCGCACGTCGTTCCCGAAACTGGTGGTGACCGGCGGCGGCACTCCTGGATTCGAGGCAGTCGCCGACGCCCTGGCGGAAACATTGCCCGCGAAGCGGGTGTTGTTCCCCGGCAGCCCGCACGCGGTGCAGCGGATCGGGCAACGGTTCAACGACGAGTTCCTGGCTCACCTGAGCCGTTGAGACGAGGGAGGGCCGGCCCGGCCCTCCCTCAGGCCCGCTCCCCCAGCGACCGCACGAACGCCTGCGTCGTCCGGTGTTTCGGCGTTCCCAAAACCTCCTCCGGCGTGCCGAGTTCGACTATCGTCCCGCCGTCCATCACCGCCACGCGGTCCGACACCTGCCGGGCGAAGCCGATCTCGTGGGTCACCACGATCATCGTCATCGTCCGTTCCGCGAGCCGCCGCATGACGCCGAGGACTTCGCCGACCAGCTCCGGATCGAGCGCGGACGTCGGCTCGTCGAACAGCATCACGTCCGGCTCCATCGCCAGCGCCCGCGCGATCGCGACGCGCTGCTGCTGCCCGCCGGACAACTCGCGCGGATACGCCGCGTGCTTCTCCGCCAATCCGACCGACGCCAGCAGCTCGTGCGCCTGCTCGGTGCACGCACTGCGCGACCGGCACAGGACCCGGGTGGGCGCTTCCAGGATGTTCTCCAGCACGGTCAGGTGCGGGAACAGGTGAAAGCCCTGGAACACCATCCCGAACCGACGACGCTGGCGAGCGGCGGCACGGTCGCTGAGCGGGTAGTACGTGTCGCCTTTGCGCGTGTAGCCGATCAGCTCGTCTTCGAGCCGGATCTCGCCGCCGTCCACCGTCTCCAGGTGGTTGACGCAGCGCAGCAGCGTGCTCTTGCCCGAGCCGGACGGGCCGATCAGGCACACCACCTCGCCCTGGCCGACGTCGAGGTCCACGCCGCGCAGCACCTCGAGCGGGCCGAAGCTCTTGCGCACGCCGGACAGCCGCAGGAACGTCATCGCGAGTTCTCCTTGCCCGGGCGGCCCGCGGTGAACCCGCGGCCGAAACGGCGTTCGAGGTAGCGCTGGCCGATCATCGCGAGGCTGGTCAGCACGAGGTACCACAGGCAGGCGACCAGCAGCAGAGGAATCGTCTGGTAGGTGCGGCCGTAGATGAGCTGCACGGTGGTGAGCAGTTCGGTGTAGCCGACCACCGACACCAGCGAGGTGTTCTTGAACATGGTGACGAGTTCGTTGCTCAGCGGCGGGATGATCACGCGGATCGCTTGCGGCAGAACGACTCTCCGCAGTCGCTGCCGCCCGGTCATCGCGAGTGCGGTCGCGGCTTCCAGCTGTCCCGCCGGCACGGACAGGATCCCGGCGCGGAAGATCTCCGCGCTGTACGCCCCGAGCACCAGCGCGAGCCCGACGACCGCCGCGGAGAACTGCGAGATCAGCCGGTTCGTCGGCACGCTGAGGAACTCCGGGCCGAACGGGATGCCCAGCGACAGTTTCGGCAGCAGCGCGCCCAGGAAGAAGATCAGCAGGAGCAGCACCAGCGCCGGGATGGCGCGGATGAACCAGATGTAGGCGGTCGCGACCCAGCGCAGGACCGGGTCTCCGGACAGCCGCATCAGCGCGACGACGACGCCCACGACCAGCCCGGCCGCGCTGCTGATCAGGGTCAGCAGCACTGTGTTCAGCAGGCCGCGCAGGATGTCGGCCGAGAACAGGTAGCCCCCGACGAGCCGCCAGTCCCAGCGCGGGTTGGTGATCAGGAAATGCGCGAACATCGCGGCCAGCACGAGCGCGACGCCCGCGGTGAGCCAGCGCGCGGGCTGCCGCCGCCGGGCGAACCGGACGCCCGCCGGGGCCTCGACCGGCGCGCGGGTGGAGGTGGGGATCGACATGAGGACTCCTTCGGGACAGCCCGGGCGGCGGCCGTCGCGGGGACGGCCGCCGAGGGGTCAGACGGTGACGAACTCGCCGAGCGTCCGTTCGGTGTGCGGATAGGGCGCGTCGTTCTCGTGCCCCGCGACGCCGAGCCCGGCCAGCGCGGCCACGATCTCCGCGCCGCGTTCGCCCGCCAGCTCGACCGCGCGGACGTTGTCCTCGATCTGCGCGATCCGGGTGGACCCGAACAGCACCGACGCCGTCGCCGGCTGCGCCAGGCAGAACGCGAGCGCGAGCTGCGACGGGCTCGCGTCGAACGAGGCCGCGATCTCCCGCAGCCGCGGCACGAGTTCCTTGATCCGCTCGCGGATGCCGCCGGTGTCGATGCCGATCTTGCGGCCGGGGTCGAGGTTCCCGGCGAGGATCCCGCCCTCCATCGTGTCGGAGGCGTGCAGCGAGATCCCGGTGTCGGCGAACAGCTTCTGGTACTCCGCGCTGTCCACGACGGACCGCCGGGCGACGCTGTACTTGAGCTGGACCAGCTGCGGCGTCGGAATCCCCTTCGCCGCGGCGTGGTCGTAGGCGGTGCGAAGATCGGCGGCCGACCAGTTCAGCGCGCCCCAGCTGCGGGCCCGGCCGCTGGTGACCAGCCCGGCGAGTTCCTCGGCGATCGCCGGGACGTCCATCCCCGGCCGGGGGTGCTCGGTGATGATGACGTCGACGTACTCGGTGCCGAGCCGGACCAGGGACTCGTCGAGCTGTTCGGCCAGCGGCTGGCGCGGATAGTCGAAGTACCACACCTTTTCGGCGATCGCGTAGTCCTCGCGCGGTTTCCCGACGACGTCGAGGATCCGGCCGAGCAGCACCTCGGTATGCGGTTTGTCGCGGTAATAGGCGACGTCGAGGAAATCGATGCCGAGGTCGAACGCGCGCCGGACGAGCGCGACGCCCGCCTCGAACGTCATCCGGCTGTAGGTGTTCCACGACCCGAGCGACAGCGCGGAAACCTCGGGTCCCTCGCGGCCGATGCGGCGGTAATCCATGCGTTTCTCCTTCTTCGGTGGACCGGGCGGCTCAGAACCGGGAACCGTTGACCGCGATCCGGTCGACGGCGATCGAGCCCTGCCCCCATTCGTCGAGGATCTTGCGGTAGGCGCCGTCCTCGACGAGCTTCTGCAGCGCACGCTGCGCTGCGTCGCGCAACTGCTGGTCGTCCTTGCGGAACCCGGCCGCGTACGGCGCGAGCCAGTGCACGCCGTCGCCGGTCAGCTCGAACTGGCCGGGATTCTGTTTGATCAGGTAGTTCGCCGGCGCGATGTCGTTCCACGCCGTTTCGACGCGGTCGCTCTGCAGGGCCAGCACCATCGCCTGCCCGTCGGCGAAGGCGTTGATGTTCACCGCGGGCTTGCCCTTGCCGACGCACTCCTTGCTGACCCGCTGCGCGTCGGTCTCCTCGATCGACCCGCGCCCGATGGCCAGCGACCGGCCGCACAGATCGTCGATTCCCTTGACGCCGTGCGGGTTTCCGGAACGGACCATGAGCGCGGTGCCGCCGCGCAGGAAGTCGACGAAATCCATCGTGCCCTGCCGGGATTTGAAGTCCCCCACCGACATCACGGCGTCGAACCGTCCGGAAAGGACTCCCGGCATCACGTTGCCGCCCTCGGTCCGCACGACCTGCACGTCCAGCCCGAGCAGCTTCGTCCACGCCTTCGTCAGGTCGACCACCACGCCGGTGATCTCGTTGTTGTTCTTGCTGTCGACGAAAGCGAGCGGCGGAACGCTCGCGCTGGTCGCGACGGTGATCGTCTTCTTGTCCCGGTACCGCTGCGGCACCAGCGCGCTGAGACCGGCGTCGACCTGGACCGCGGCCTCCGCGCCGGCACCTTTCTTCTGCGCGCCTTCCGGTGCGGGCTCCTGCGGAGCGGCACACCCGCTCAACGCCACGAGTGCCGCGCACGCGGCGGCGACGCGCCCTCGGGTTCGGTGTCGCATCGAGACCTCCATTGCTCTCTCGGACGCCGGGAACGCTAGAAGCCGCTCAGGAACATTGTCAAGGCTTTGACGTTCAACCTTTGACAATCTCGCGGAACCTGGCATGATCGAGAGGCGTGAGGGAGCCCGAAGCCGCCGAACCGGATTACTGGACTTTCGTCGACCACGCGGTCCGCTCGGTGAGCGAAACCCTGCCCGAGGTCGACCCGGACGCGATGCGCCTGGTGATGACCCTGCACCGGGCCACCGACCTGCTGTCTTACGACCTGCACGCCCGGCTCGGCGAGATCAAGCTGAACGAATCGGCACAGCTGAGCAGCACCGGTTTGCGGCTGCTGCTGGTGCTGTCGGCGTCCGGCCCGCTGGAACTGCGCCGGGTGGCGGCCCTGTCGGGCATGAGCCGCGCGGCCGTGTCAGCCGCGGTGGAGAACCTCGCCTCGAACGGCCTGGTCGGGAAGGAACCGTCGCGGGAAGACCGGCGGACGGTGCTGTTGCACCTGACCCCGGAGGGGCAGAAAACGTTCGCCCGCTGCTTCGCGGCCTACAACGCGGGAGAGCAGCATTGGGCGGCAACGCTGACGGCCGAGGAACGGGGTCAGCTGGTCGGGTTGCTGACGAAGTTGATGCAGACCAAGGACGTGCAGCGGCGGGCGTGACGGCGGAACTCCTCAAGCGTCTGAGCCGAACCGGCCCCCGCGAGTCACTTGCTTACCCCTGATCGGACTACTCCGAGGTTTCACGCCCAGCGCGACGAGGTATCGCTGCGGACGACGACGTCGTTCTGAGGAGGCGACATGCACGCACAGCGCGGAGACTGGCTGGTCGTGAAGGGAATCCACGTGGACGTGCCGGAGCACCGGGGCCGCATCGTGGCGGTGGGTTCGCCGGACGGAGGGCCGCCGTTCACCGTCCGCTGGCAGGGCGCGGACCACGAGTCGACCGTCTTCCCGGGCCCAGACGCGATCGTGCTGACCGACGCGGAGATGGCCGCGCAGGACGAACAGGCCCGGGAGCGGGTCGAGGGGCTGGGCGCCTTGCAGCACCATCTCCCGAGCGGCGCGTAACAACCGGCGCACGCACGGCGATCCAGAGCGGGCAAATGCCGTCCGTCGAAGGTCGCCTATGTCGTTCTATCTGCGTACGAGGGTCAAGGTCGGTCCGCTGCGCGTCAGCATGTCGCGGGCCGGGCTCGGCGCGTCCGTCGGCGTGCCCGGGTTCCGCGTCGGCACCGGTCCGCGCGGTGCTTACGTCACGCTCGGCGGCGGGCTGGTCAGTTATCGGACGACGACCCGGTCAACGGCTCCGAGCGCACCGCCGCTGCTGCCCGCGAGCGACGTCGTCATGGCCGACATCACCGGCGCGACCACCCTCGAAATGGCGGCCGCCGATTCGAGCGAGTTCGTCGGCCAGCTCAATGCCGCGGCACGGTCGATGCGATGGTGGCCGTGGGTCCTGGTGCTCGCGCTCGCGCTGGCGGGCGCGTCGCTGTGGACACTGCTGGCCGGGGTGCCGCTCACGGTGTGGGTTTTCCTCAAGGACCGGATCCGGCGGACCGTCGTGGTGTTCTACGACGTGCAGGACGCCGAGGAGGCGCAGCGCTTCCAGGGACTGGTCGACGCCTTCGGACCGGTGCGGGAGGCGCGGCGGGCGTGGCACGTCGTCGCGTCGGGGGCGTTGTCGACGACGCGTCAGCACAAGGTCAACGCCGGAGCATCCGCGCTGGTCAAGCGGCACTCGCTGGACCGCGGCATCGGCGGCCCGCCGCAGCTGTCCGCGAACATCGCCGTCCCGTCGCTCGCCACGAGCCATCGGGCGGTCTATTTCCTGCCCGACCGGGTTCTGCTGCGCGAAGGCAAGCAGTACGCCGACGTCCAGTACGGAGAGCTGCGGATCGAGGCGGACGTCCAGCGGTTCATCGAGAGCGGTTCGGTGCCCGGCGATGCCCGCGTCGTCGGGCACACCTGGCAGTACGTCAACGTCAAGGGCGGGCCGGACCGGCGCTACAAGAACAACCGGCGGCTCCCCGTCCTCGAATACGGTTCGGTGCGGCTTTCCGGGCCGAACGGCTATCGCGCGACCTTCGACTTCTCGACTCCGCGAGCCAGCTCGGCGCTGGCGCGATCGTTGCGGGCGATGACCGCGCCCGTCGCACCGCCGGTGGTGGTCGCACCGCCTGCGGCACGGCCCAAACCGGACCGGATCCAGGACGCGCCGGCCGCCCCGCTGATCCGGCGGCGGCTGTCGGCGGACGGACGAATCGCGATCGTCGGCGAAGCGCATTACCAGCCCGCGCTGCAGCGGGCGGCGAGAGGAATCGCCGCCGGTGACGGCTTCGACCAGCACCTCCCGGTCGTCGCGCTTCTCGTGCCGGAACCGCAGAACCCGCACGATCTCCACGCCGTCCGCGTCGACGCGATCCACCCCGGCGGAACCGAAACCGTCGGCTATCTGTCCCGTTCGGACGCCCGCAGTTACCAGCCCGCTCTCCGTGCGCTCGGCAAAAGCGGCTATGCCGGCACCTGCCCGGCGCGGATCACCGGCGGCGGAAACGGCCGCCGCTACGGGATGTACCTGCACCTCGCGGGCCCGGACGCGCTGGAGATCACCAATCTGCTCGCCGAGGCCGATCTTCTGGCGCCGGAGCGGACGGTCACCGTCACCAAGGAGGAAAACCATCAGAGAACCTTGCGGCACTACCATTCCGGCGTGCTGCGCACGATCGTCGCCGCCGAGCTCGCACCGTCCACTGTGTCCAGTGGCAAGCACAAGGGTTCCTACGCGATCGAGGTGCGGCTCGACGGTCAGCGCGTCGGCGAACTGACCGCGGCGATGAGCGCTCGCTATCGGCACCTCGTCACCGGAGTCCCGCGGTGCGAAGCGTTCATCACCAGCGGCGACCGCGGGTTTCAGATCGACCTCCGGCTCCCGAAGACCGACCCTGCCCCGCGCTGAGGCTATTTCCCCACCCGGTTCCCGATCCACCGCCCGACCTCGATCAACACCAGCCCCACTGCCGCGCAGCCCACTGCTGTCAGCGTGTACCTGGTGTTGCTCGGATCCAGCTGGAAAATCTCCCGGGTCCACGGCAACAGGAACATCAACGCCGAAACCACCGCCATGGTCGCGACCAGCGCCGCCTTCCACCACGTGTACGGCCGCGCGACCACCGCCAGCACCCACAATGCCAGCGCCATCAGCGTCATCAGCGCCGTAGTGCTCGCCTGCACCTGCGCGGCGTTAGTGGTCGCATGCCCCGGATGAACCAGGATGTACGACACGAACGACGCCGCCCCGATCACCACCCCGGCTGGAATCGCCATTCGCAGCACGCGGCCGACGAAGCCGGGGCGCGCGCGGTCGTTGTTGGGAGCCAGCGACAGCACGAACGCGGGCAGCCCGATCGTGAACCAGCCGACGATCGTGACGTGCCGGGGCAGGAACGGGTACGGCATCGCGTCCTGCCCGATCAGCCCGGGCACGCCGACGATCAACGCCAGCAGCACCGAGTACACCGTCTTGGTGAGGAACAGATTCGCGACGCGTTCGATGTTCCCGATCACCCGGCGACCCTCGCCGACGACATGCGGCAGGGTCGCGAAAGCGTTGTCCAGCAAGACAATCTGCGCAACGGACCGCGTCGCCGGGCTGCCCGCGCCCATCGCGACGCCGACGTCGGCGTCCTTCAAAGCGAGCACATCGTTGACCCCGTCGCCGGTCATCGCGACGGTATGCCCGCGAGCCTGCAACGCGGCGACCATCGACCGCTTCTGCGCCGGGGTCGCGCGGCCGAACACCGCGGTCTCTTCGAGCTGCGAAGCCAACTTCCCGGGGTCTTCGGACAGCGTCCGCGCGTCGACGGGGGCCTCGCCGCCGGGCAGGGCCAGTGCGCGTGCGACGCCGCCGACCGACACCGCGTTGTCGCCTGAAATCAGTTTCACCGCAACGCCTTGGGCGGCGAAGTAGTCCAGCGTCTCGCGAGCGTCGCCGCGGATCTTCTGTTCCAGCACGGCCAGCGCCACCGGCGTGACCTTGCCCGGCCCGTCCGGCGCGTCGACGGCGTTCGCGGCCCTGCCGAGCAGCAGCACCCGCAGGCCCTGCGCGCCGATCCGTTCCGCTTCCGCGCGTTCCTCCGACTCGGCCGGCAGCAGCACGTCCGGCGCGCCGAGCACCCAGTCGCCGTGCTCGCCGAACGCCGCGCCGCTCCACTTCCGCGCCGACGAGAACGGCACCACGGCGGTCGGCGTCCAGTCCGGCGCGGCCGGGCAGCCCTCGGCGATCGCGACCAGGCTGGCGTTCGGCCGCGGGTCGGCGGCGGCGAGCGCGGCCAGCACCGTCTCCGGAGCCTCGCCCGCTTCCCGCAGCCGCCGCAGTTCGGACAGCCGCATCGTGTTCTCGGTGAGCGTGCCGGTCTTGTCCGCGCAGACGACGTCCACGCGGGCCAGGCCCTCGATCGCGGGCAGTTCGTTGACCAGGCACTGCCGCCGCCCCAGCCGGATCACGCCGACCGCGAACGCGACCGACGTCAGCAGGATCAGCCCCTCGGGCACCATCGGGACGAGCGCCGCGACCATCCCGCGCAGCGCGTCGGGCAGCTGCTGCGAACCGGAGAGCTGGTTGTAGATCGACAGCGCGCCTGCCGGGACCAGCAGGTACGTGATGACCTTCAGGATCTTGTTGATCCCGTTCCGCAGCTCCGAATCGACCAGGGTGAACCGGCCCGCCTCCTCGGCCAGCTTCGCCGCGTACGCCTCCGAGCCGACCTTCGTCGCCCGGTACGCGCCGTTCCCGGCCACCACGAAGCTGCCGGACATGACCGGGTCGCCCGCGCGCTTCACCACCGGGTCCGACTCGCCGGTGAGCAGCGATTCGTCGACCTCGAGCGCGTCCGCGGACAGCACCTCGCCGTCGACCACGACCTGGTCGCCCGCGCCGACCTCGATCACGTCGTCGGCCACGACCTCCTCCGGGGCCAGCTCGCCGCTGACCCCGTCGCGGCGCACGCGCGGGCGCACCTGGCCGACGATCGCGAGCCGGTCCAGCGTCCGCTTGGCGCGCAGCTCCTGCACGATGCCGACGACGCTGTTCGCCACGATCACCCCGGCGAACAGCCCGTCCAGCAGGTAGCCGGTGGAGAAGATGATGACCGCGAGCACCGCGAAGATCGCGTTGATCCGGGTGAAGACATTCGACCGGACGATCTCCCACGCGCTGCGGCTCGTGCGCGAGGGCACGTCGTTGGTCCGTCCCTCGGCGACCCGCTCGGCCACCTCGGCCGCGGTGAGCCCGCGCGTGCTGTCCTGCGTGAGCAGGCCGTCGTCCCCTGGCATGGCTTCGACCTTACGCAGTTTCCGGGCAAAACCGTCACGTCGCCGCCCCTGGCGGGTCCGCCCGTTCGGGTGACTCGGCGCAGCTCACCGGCCGAGGCGGGTCGCGCGGACCTCCCGGGTTCCGATCAGATCGAGGTGCACCTCGCGGCGCGCGAACCGCCATTCGCCGCCGGTTTTCGCGTAGCGGTCGAGGTAGTGGAGGTGCCACACCGCGTCGGAGAATCGGCCGTCACGCGGACTGACGTGGTGGGCGACGCAGGTGACCCGTCCGCGCGCGGTGGCGGGGTGATCGCCGGGGTCGAAGACGACGCCGGTGACGCCGTGTGCGGTCAGGGACACCTCCTCAAGGACGGACAGGACGGCAACCACGCCTTCGGGACCGCGATGTTCCCGGACCGGACCGAAGTCGCGCGGCGGATTCGGCAGGACGAGCACTCCGTCGTCGCCGAACAACTGGGCGACGCCCGCGAAATCCCGCTCGTCGACGCGCGCGGCGTAACGATGCACAAGATCGTGCAGCGCGATCCACTCCGCCACGGGGATCACCCGCGTTTCCTCGAACGGCCGGTCAGTGCGATGAAGAAGAACACCGGGCCGAGCTTATGGACCACGACGGCACAGCGGCGGCACTCGTCCCGGAGACCGGGAGACAGGTCAGCTCAGCCACTGCTTCGGCGGCGGGTAGACGTACCGCGCGATGGTCGTGCTGACCCAGCCGATGCAGAAGCCGCCGAACACCGGCAGCACGAGCTGCACCTCGTGTCCGCCGCGGAGCAGGCCGGTGAGCAGGAAGACGAGCCCCCACGCGACGAGCAGCCCGACGCTGTAGGTCCAGTAGTTGCGATACCTGCGCATGGCTGCCTCCCGATGCTCTCCTCCCCGAGTGTTCCTCGCGCAGGTCTCGATTGCAGGGTCACCGGGAGGTTTTCGGCATTCGGCGCAGTTCAGACCAGCACGCAATCCCCGCATTTCGGGCCGTCGCGGTCCGGGGCCGCCCGATAGAAAAGACAGCAGCTGCGGCGACGGAATCGGCCGTTCTCCCGGGTCGCGGTACCGGAAAGTTCCGGCAATTCCTCCAGCGCGGCGACAATTCCGGCAACCCGGTCAGTCCACTCCGGACGCTCGGACCGCAGCACCGTCACCGCCCCGTTCAGCGCCGACGCCACGTTCCCCCGCCGGACGTTCCGCGCCAGCGAGAACTGCGCCATCGCCTCGTCCAACCGTGCCAACGGACCGCGCAAGACCCGCGATGCGAAGGCACTGACCACATCGGACTCAACCGGCGGGTTTTCCTTCAACGACAACGGAAAGGCACCGCCGAGCTTCGGCTGCCACCACGCCGTCGAGTAATCCGGCACCGCCCCCGCACCGACCGCGAGACCCAGCGCGGGCGAGATGATCCGCGCCGCCAGCCCGAGATGCGCGATCGACGCCGCGACCCGCAGTTCCACGAAATCGCCGCCGAGTACGGCCCGGTTCTGCGCGACGCGTTCGCGCAGCACCGGGCCGTCGTCCAGGACCTCGGACAACGGACGCCACGGCTCCGCCGGTTCCTCGGCCGAATGCGTGTCGACGGCGAAGAACGGGCCCAGTCCGGTCAGCGGGTTCACGCCTCGACGGTAACCGCGCGCCCGCGGTCGAGCACGCGTTCGGCGAGTGGGCCGAACACGAGCGCGATGGTCCCCCACAGGATGACCTGCGCCAGCACCGAGTACAGCCGGAACCCGACGAGCGTGTCGGCGGGGAATCCGGGGTACACGATCTGGCCGTCGGGACCCTTGAGCGGCAGCGGGGTTTCGCTGGTCTGCGGGCCGTACTCGGCGACGTTGCTCGCCAGTGAACCCAGCGAGGGCAGCACCGCCATCAGCAGCGCGCACAGCACCACGAACCCGGCGCCCGCGACGAGCGTCGCGTTCCAGTTGCCCAGCTTCGGCGCGAGCCGCTTGCCCGCGACGACGGCCGCGACCAGGAAGATCACCGACGCGACGACCATCGCCAGGTACAGCCCGGTGCGCGCGCCGATGGTCGCTTCGTGCCCGATCGCCGGCGGGTTGGCCGGGTATTTCAGGAACGGCACGAGGTACAGCGACAGGAATCCGGCCCCGGCCACGAGCACCGCCAGCACCCGAGCACGGATCCGGCCGACGCGGCCCAGCAGCACGGTGTACGTCACCGCGAACAGCAGGCCCATCGCGACGCCGAAGAGCACCATGCCGAGCCCGATGCCGAGGTTGCCCTGCACGGCACGGCTGAAAATCTCGTGCCCCTCGTGCTCGGTCGGCATCCCGGCGGCCTTGTCGAGCGCCATCTGCGCCTCGTCGCGGCCGGATTCGTAGTCGATGGCCGCCTGGGTCAGCGGTTCGGCGAAGATCCGGGCGAAGACGAACGCCAGCAATCCGCCCAGCGCTCCGGCGAGGAGGCCGCGCAGAATCAGCTTGTTCTGCATTGTTCGGTTGTCCGTTCCGGGCGCGTCAGTGGCAGGGGAAGCCGAGGAAGTGCCGCGCGTCGTGGACGAACTCGTGCACGTGCGTGTCGCTGCCGAAGATCGAGACCGCGCCCTGGTCGACGCCGACGAAGTAGTACAGCAGCAGCGCGCCGACGATGGTGGCGCCGAGCAGCAGCGCGGCTTTCGACACGGGCAGAACGACCGGGGTGGACCGGTCGGCCGGAATGGTGGCCATGGCTCTCCTTCGGGATGACGCGTCCCTTGCGGGTGGACCTGACGACGGCTCCTCGACCTGACTCGCCCGGGATGGGCACACAGTGGCGCGACCGTGCCGGAATCTCACCGGCTTCGGGAAGCCGTCGCGCGAGCAGCACCGTACGGCGGTGTCCGGCCGGTCGTCAATCGCCCGAGCGTCCGGGGTGTCCGCTATCGCCTGGTTTGCGCAGTCAGTGTGCGCGGGGTCGCACCGAACGGAGCAAGGCCGCTCACGCGGGGTCCGGGCATCGTGCCGGCGAGGCAGGCAGCTCCGCCAGCCGGTTGCTGTCGGCGAGCAATTCGGCGGGCCCGAGACCTGCCAGCGAGCACGGCAGCTCGACGAGCCGGTCCCGGTCGGCCTCCGGCTTCTCGAGACCGCCGATCTCCGCCACCCGCCGCGGGACTTCCGTCAGCTGCAGCCCCTGCAGATCCAGCGTCGTCTCCCCGGCGGCGAGCGCGGCGTCGATGCGGCGGTTCGCTTCCTCGGTCCCCATGGGGGCAAGTCAATCAGGTCCGCGTGCGAGGCGTTGCGCGGTCGGCGGGAAAGCTATACCGTGCCTGAACTAGAACAGGTTACAGTTTCGGCGGGGCGCGGGACGAGGAGCGGACATGGCAGCCAGGGTGGCCCGGAAGAGCGAAGCCGACTACGTGGTCGTCGGGTCGGGCAGCTCGGGGGCTGCCGTCGCCGGGCGGCTCGCGGAGTCCGGGGCCAGCGTGATCGTGCTCGAAGCAGGCAAGAGCGACGAGCAGCTGCTGTTGCGCAAGCCGGGGTTGGTCGCCCCGTTGCACGCGGTGCCCCAGCTCAAGAAAATGAGCGACTGGGGCTTCTACTCGGTGCCGCAGAAACATGTTCTCGATCGGCGCATGCCGGTGCCGCGCGGGAAGGTGCTCGGCGGCTCCAGTTCGGTCAACGGGATGGTCTACGTCCGCGGCAACCGGGCGAATTTCGACTCCTGGGCGGCCGAGGGCAACACCGGCTGGGACGCCGACAGCGTCAACGCCGCGTACAAGCGCATGGAGGACTTCGAGGACGGCGAGAACGCCTTCCGCGGCGCGGGCGGGCCGATCAAGATCACCCGCAACAAGATCCCGCAGGAAGGCACGCTGCAGTTCCTCGACGCGACGGCCGACGCGATCGGCTGCGACATCATCGACGACTACAACGGCGAATCCCAGGAGGGCGTCAGCCGGATGCAGCAGAACGCTGCCGACGGCCTGCGCTACAGCGCCTCGCGCGGCTACCTGCACCACCTCGCGCCCCGGACGCTCGAGATCCAGTCCCGGGTGTTCGTGCGGAAAGTGGTGATCGAGAACGGGCGCGCGACCGGCGTCGAGGTGACCGACGCCAACGGCACGCGCCGCACGGTCCGGGCGGGCAAGGAGGTCATCCTCGCCGCCGGGTTCGTCGGGTCGCCGCAGCTGCTGATGCTGTCCGGGATCGGGCACGCCGAGCACCTCAAGGAGCACGGCATCGACGTGCTCGCCGATCTGCCGGTCGGCGACAACCTGCACGACCACATGTTCCACGCGCTGACGTTCCAGGTCTCGTCGTGCAAGAACAAGGGCACCGCACCGTATTTCGCCCGCGGGATGGCCCGCGAGCTGCTCAAGCCGGGTTCGACGTTCCTGGCGAACTCGGTGTTCGAGGCGCTCGCGTTCCTCAAGACGTCGCAGGCCGCGGACGTCCCGGACCTGCAGCTGCACCTGCTGCCGTGGGCGTACGTGTCGCCGAACCAGGACGCGCCGGTCCGGCATCCGGTCGACAAGCGGCCGGCGCTGACCGTGCTCACCACGCTGATCTACCCGAAGAGCCGCGGCACGATCCGGCTCGCCTCGGCGGATCCGGCCGCGGCGCCGCTGATCGACCCGCAGTACCTCTCCGACCCGGCCGACCTCGAGGTGCTCGGCGAGGGATCCGAGATGGTGCGCGAGATCTTCGCGTCGAAGGCGTTCAAGGGCTCGGTCAACGAGGAGATCCACCCGGGCAAGCAGCTGCGCGGCCAGGAACTGCGCGACGCGATCCTCAATCGCGCGACGTCGGTCTACCACGGCGTCGGCACCTGCCGGATGGGCGTGGACGACCTGGCCGTCGTCGGGCCCGACCTCAAGGTGCGCGGGGTCGACGGGCTGCGGGTCTGCGACGCCTCGATCATGCCGTCGATCACCGGCGGCAACACCAACGCGCCCTGCATCATGATCGGCGAAATGGGCGCGCAGCTGGTCCTTTCCGGCAACTGACGGGAGCGCGAGACCCATGACCCTCACCCCGGTCCGGCCCACCCGCCCGGCTTCGGCGACTGATGAATTCCTCCGCGGGCTGGTCGCGCGCGTGCCGGGTTCGGGCGGCGCGGTGTGGCCGCTCACCGAGGTCTACACCGGCGACGTCCTGGTGGACTTGCCGCAATCGACGCCCTCGGACATCGAGCAGGCGTTCGCCACCGCGCGGACGGCGCAGAAGAAATGGGCCGCGACGCCGCTCAAACAGCGGCTCGCGGTGTTCCGGCGCGCGCATTCGCTGTTCATCGACCGCGCACGGACGATCGCCGACCTGATCCAGGTCGAAAGCGGCAAGAACCGGCGGATGGCGATCGAGGAAACGTGCGATCCGCCGATGATCATGAGCCATTATCTGCGACGCGCGCCCAAACTCCTGGCTCCGACGCGGCGCGGCGGACCGGTGCCGCTCGTGTCGTCCTCGACCGAGATCCGGGTGCCCAAGGGCGTGGTCGGGATCATCGCGCCGTGGAATTTCCCTTTCGCTACCGGTATTTCCGACGCTATCCCAGCGCTGATGGCGGGCAACGCGGTGGTCTTGAAGCCGGACAACAAGACCGCGCTTTCGCCGCTGTACGGCGTGCAACTGCTCGAAGAAGCCGGGCTGCCGCGGGGCCTGTTCCAGGTCGTGTGCGGCGAGGGCCCGGACGTCGGTCCGACGCTCATCGACCAGGCGAACTACGTCATGTTCACCGGCTCCACCGCCACCGGGAAGGTGATCGGCGAGCAGGCCGGCCGGAACCTCATCGGCTGCTGTCTCGAACTCGGCGGCAAGAACCCGATGATCGTGCTGCCGGACGCCGATTTCGCGGACGCGGTTCCGGGCGCGGTGTTCGGCGCGTTCGGGAACACCGGGCAGATCTGCATGCACATCGAGCGGATCTACCTGCCGGAGTCGCGCTACGAGGAATTCAAGGAAGCCTTTGTGGCCAAGGCTTCTTCGCTCGACGTGCGGGCCGCGTACGATTTCGGCCCGGAAATGGGTTCGCTGGTTTCGGTGGACCACATGAACCGGGTCAAGTCCCATGTGGACGATGCGGTCGAAAAGGGAGCCACCGTCCTGTGCGGCGGCCGTCCCCGGCCGGATCTCGGCCCGGCGTTCTTCGAGCCGACCATTCTGGAAGGCGTCACGAAGGACATGCTGTGCGGGGTCACCGAAACGTTCGGCCCGGTGGTGGCCTTGCATCGGTACCGGACGGTGGACGAGGCCGTCGAATTGGCCAACGACACCGATTACGGGCTGAATGCTTCGGTGTGGGGCAAGGACCTTCGCGCAGCTTCCGCGGTGGCGACCCGGTTGGAGACGGGCAACGTCAACGTGAACGACAGCCTGGCGACGGCGTACGCCGCCAAGGGAACTCCGTCCGGTGGCGTGAAGACGTCCGGAGTCGGTGCCCGGCACGGGGATCAGGGGCTGTTGAAGTACACCGACGTGCAGAATCTGGCAGTGCTGAAGAAGCCGGTGATGAGCCCGCGGCCGGGGCAGAAGTACGAGAAGTACGTAGAAGGAATGCTGTCCGGACTGAAGATGATGCGGCGGCTCAGGATCCGGTAGTGTCCGCAATGGACTGACGCACCACCTGAACCACCTTGCCGTCCGCCTCGGTCAGCCCGTTGAGCCGGGCGCGGCGCGTCAACAGTCCGCCCAGTACCAGCTCGACCAGCTGCGCGCCCACCTGCTCCGCCGACACCGGGCCGGTCGGGTCGAACCATGTCCATGCCCATTGCGCCGAGCCGAAGATCAGCAGGCTCTGCACCTCGACGTCGCACGCGCGGAACTCCCCCGACTCGACGCCCGCGGACAGCACCGCCCGCACCAGGTCGAGGTATTCCGCGCGCATCCGGCGGCCCTCGGCCATCGCTTCGTGGTCGGCTAGCCGGACGACCTCGCGCTGGAACGCGACGGTCGCCTCCCGGTCCACCACTTGGTACAGCACGAACGCGTACAGCAGCCCGGCCAGTTGCCGGGTCGGGGTCGGGAGGCGGTCGCGGATCAGCGCGGCCTCGGCGAGCCTGCGGCGCATGTACGACTCGTGCAGCGCGGCGAGCAGCCGGTCCTTCGTGCCGAAGTGGTGCACGATCGTGCCCTTCGACAGCCCCAGTTCACCGGCGATGTCGGAGAAGTTCGTGGCGTCGTACCCGCGTTCGGCGACGTAGCGGGTGAACGTCGCCAGGATGTCCCCGGCGCGGCCTTTGGGTGGCATCGGCCCACTGTAACCGAAGGTTTGACCACTGACCGTCCGTACGGTTACCTTCGTCGTGGTCCCCGGCGACGAAGGAGTCTCGGCATGGCATCGAGCTTGGCGCAGTGGATTGCCCGGCGCAGCACCGTCACCCCCGAGTCGGTCGCGCTCGTGGCCGCCGAGACCGGCGAGCGGATCACGTACGCCGATCTCGAACGCCGGGTCGCGGGGCGAGCGGCGGCGCTGCGCGAACTGGGCGTGCGCAAGGGCGACCGGGTGGCCTTGCTCGGATTGAATTCCACCGGCTACCTCGAAACGCTTTTCGCGGTGGCATGGCTCGGCGCGATCACGCTGCCGATCAACTTCCGGCTCGCGGCGGCCGAAGTCGAGTATCTGCTCGACGACGCCCGGCCGGTGGTCGTGGTGCACGACGACACCTTCGCCGCGCTCGCGAAGGAGGCCTCCGGCGCTCGGACGCTGGTCAACAACAGCGAACTCGCCCAGGAGGGGCGTGTCGCGCCCGAACCGACCGGGCCGGACGACGTCGCGGTGCTGATGTACACCTCCGGCACCACCGGGCGACCCAAGGGCGCCATGCTCACGCACGGCAACCTCGAGGCGAACGCGATCAACGTGCTCACCTCCGGGGAAGGCATCCTCCCCTCGGACATCACGCTGACGGTCGCCCCGCTTTTCCACATCGGCGGGCTGGCGCTGTTCACCCTGCCGCTGCTGTACGCGGGCGGCACCGTGGTGGTCGCGGGCAAGTTCGATCCACAAGAGACACTCGCGCTGATCGAGCGGGAGAAGGTCACCGTCCACTTCATGGTGCCCGCGATGTGGGCGGCGATGACGCAGGTCCCGGATTTCGATTCCTACGACCTGTCGCGACTGCGGTATCTGCTGTGCGGCGGCGCGCCGTGCCCGCTGCCGGTGATCGAATTCTACGAGGGCAAAGGACTGACCTTTGTGGAGGGTTTCGGGATGACCGAGCTCTCCCCCGCCGCGCTGGTGCTGGAATCGGCGTTCGTGCGCTCGCACGCCGGGTCCGTCGGACGGCCCTTCCTGCACGTCGAGGCGCGGATCGTGGACGAACGCGACGACGACGTGCCCATCGGGACGGTCGGCGAACTGGTGCTGCGCGGCCCGAACGTCTTCGCCGGTTATTGGGGCCTGCCCGAAGCGAGCGCCGAAACCCTGCGCGGCGGCTGGTTCCATTCCGGCGACCTGGCCCGCAGCGACGCCGACGGTTTCGTGACGCTGGTGGACCGCAAGAAGGACATGATCATTTCCGGCGGCGAGAACGTTTACCCGATCGAGGTCGAGCAGGTGCTGCACCGGCATCCGGACATCGCCGACGTCGCGGTGATCGGTGCGCCGGATCCGCAGTGGGGCGAAACCGTGATCGCGGTGGTGGTTCCCGCCGGAGACTCGCTCGACGGGGACGCGGTGATCGCTTATTGCCGCGAAAGGATCGCCGCTTTCAAGTGTCCCCGCCGGGTGGAGGTGGTGGACGAGCTTCCGCGCAATGCCACCGGGAAGCTGCTCAAGCGAGAGCTTCGCGCGCGATACACGGATTCCGCCGCTTCCGTCTCCCGGTAAGCCGGCTCAGATGAACCGCCACAGGTGATCCGGCGTCCCGTTGTCGTCCCACTGAGTCACTTGTGCACCGTCCGCAGTGGACTGCTGGTCGACCGCCATCACCTTTCCACTGTGGACATTCACCAGTTTCCACCAGCCGCCGCCCGCGTCCACGATGCGCCACAGGTGATCCGGCGTTCCGTTGTCCTGGAACTGCTGCACGTGCGCACCGTTGTCCAGGCTCTGGTCGTGCACCGCGAGCACTTTGCCGCTGTTGCGGTTCATGATCCGCACCGTTCCGTCACCGCTGTCCACGACTGTCCACACGTGATCGACCGTGCCGTTGTCCTGCCATTGCGTCACCTCGGCAGTGTCCGAAAGCGACATGTCCTGCACCGCCAGCAGTTTCCCGGATCGCTGGTTCTGGATTCGCCGCCACGACGTCGTCGAGATGGCTGGGCGCGGCAGCAAGGCCAAGTATCCAGCAGCGACCGGGCGTGCTTGGAAGCCGGATTGCCGGGCGTCGGCGACGAAGTACCAGTCTGAGAACGGAACCCGCGAACCAGTGGTATTGGCGAAACTGTAGACGCCTTCGACAAGCGTCGTGCGGATGTCGGTGTGGTCAGTCAGCCAAGCGGCTGTCCACAACTCCCAGTCGGCTTTGGTGTAGTCGTGACGGAGGTCCAGCGGAACACCGTGCGCGCCTCGTTTCGACTGATACCAGGCTGCTTCCCGGGTGGCAGTGCCGAGCGGTACCAGGTCGAGGCCCAGCAGCCGGTCCGCGAAACCGTTGTACTTCAGGCTCCAGGTGCCCGGCTGGTCATAAGCCATCCGCAGGTGCGAGCCGTCGTCGGCCAAGGTCGTCCATTGGCTGATGTACGACCGCGAAATCGAGCGGTACCGCAGGGCATCGGCGGAATTTCCGGTGACATCGGCGAGAACGGCCATCGCGCCGACGCCGATGATGCCTTTCAACGCGAGGTTGGCGCTGTGCGCGATCCAGCCGGTGAAGTCGTCGGTCTGATTCTGGTTTCCCGGATCGAGAGTGTTGCCCACCAGGTATTCGGCCCATTGCCGCAGAATTCCGTAGTGAGCGCTGACGAACGCCTTCGCCGCCGAGGAATCCTGGCGCTGCGCGACCGCGGCGGACATGATGAGCATGTTCGCCGATTCCTCGACCGGCATGCTTTCCTCGTTGCCGTCGTTGTGCCCGGCCGCGTTCGGATAGGACGCGCCGATGTCGTGTTCCGAGAACGTCATCGGCCAGCCGCCGTGCTCCGCGTAATCCAGCACCGGTTCCAGCAGCAGCCGCACGAAATCCGGCGAGAGATGGAGGTAGCCGGGCAGCGCCGGATAGATCACGTCCACTGTGGACACGTTGCCGCTGGACGAGATCTCCTTCAGGAACGCCCACGGCGAGCCGTTCCGGTCGACCAGTTCGGTGCCGCCGAACGCCTGGCGCAGGGCGAGCGCGCAGATCGCCGCGTAATGGTCGCCGGCCGCGGCGGACGCTTCGCTGTCGATCCGCTGGTCCAGCGCGATCCCGGCGGCGAGCGCGGCCGGGTAGTCGGCATGGAACCACGCGACCATGTCCTGCCAGGAGGACCAGTAATGCGTCCACCACGGCGCCAGCTGCGCACCGAGGTAGCTGACCGCGGGCGTCCGGACGTGCCCGATCGCCACCACCAGCGGATCGGCCGCCGCGCCCGGCTGGATCGTGCCCAGGTCTTTGGCGAACGCGAGAACCGGCCAGCGGTCGTTGATCGCTCTTGGCTGGTCCGGATCGCTCGTCCCGGGCAGCGTTCCCCCGTTCGCCGACGCCGCGCGCGCGACCGTGTCCTGCCCGATCTGCCAGGTCACCCCGGCCGAAGGCGCCGCGAGCACGAGCGAACCCCAGCGCGGCTGGTCGTGTCCGTCCTCGGCGAGCGCAGTCGGCGAAGCGGCCTGGACGCTCAGCGAGGTGATGCCGCCGGATTCCTGGTGCTGCCAGCCGACCGGAGTGGCCGCATCCCATTGCAGCCACTCCGCCGACGAGTCGAAATGCAGCGAAACGCTATGGGCCCGGCCGTCGGTGCTCGCGGCGGCGACGGTGACGTAGCCGAACGGTACGCATTGCCGTTGGAGGTTGCCGGGGTCGACCGGCGAGAAGAAGGTGACGGTGAGGGTCACGCCGCCGCCGGTGAGTTCGTAGATCGAGCGGGTCGCGGTGACCTGCAAGGAGTTCTGCGTCATCGGGGTCAGGCTCGGACCGGACGGCAGCTGCGGCGCACCGGCGAACACGTACGCGGTGCCGTCGATGCGGGCGATGCCGCACAGCGCGGTGATGTGCCCGTTCCAGAACGTCGACCAGGTGCCGGGCAGGGTGTCCGCGGCCTGCCAGGTCGAGAGATACGGCGAGCGCACCACGAGCGGCGTCGCGGGCGGGCGCAGCGTGCCCGCCGGAGCCGCGGCGGCGGTGGACTGGACCAGTTCCGGAAGGCACCGGAGCGCGACCGCGGCGGCCGCGCCGGTGCCCGCCCAGCGCAGGGCGGCGCGGCGGCTGACTTCGCGGGGAGATGCGGAGGAGGACATCGACAGCTTCTTTCGGTCGGCTACCGGACACGGGAAAGAAGAAACCGAGCGACCTCAGTGTGGCACCGCGATACAACGTTGTAAATCTGCCGAAAGCACTGACAAACGCTGTCCTTTTCGGGACAGCGCTTGTCAATCCCCGCTACCGCCCCGCGGCGTACCCCTGCGCCCCGCGCGAGTTCGCGGCCGCCGACAGGACCCCGGTTTCCGGGTCCTTCGCCACCGCGCACAGCCGCCCCTCCGACCAAGGCTCGCCGACCGTGACGTCGTGCCCCCGGCTTTCCAGCGCGGCGATCACCTCCGCGCCGATCCGCGACTCCACAGTCACGCTGCCCGCCGCCATGCCGCGCGGGTAGAACGAACTCGGGAAGCTGTCGGTGTGCCAGTTCGGCGCGTCGATCGCGCCTTGCAGATCGAGGCCGCCGCGGACCTTGTCGCGCAGTGCGGTACCGAGGAAGAAGTGGAAGTTCCACTGGTCCTGCTGGTCGCCGCCGGGGGTGCCGAACGCCATCACCGGGACGCCGTCGCGCAGGGCGAGCGACGGCGAGAGCGTGGTGCGCGGCCGTTTGCCCGGGGCGAGCGAGTTCGGCAGGCCCGGGTCGAGCCACGCCATCTGCAACCGGGTGCCGAGCGGGAAACCCAGCTCCGGCACCACCGGGTTGGACTGCAGCCAGCCGCCGCTCGGGGTCGCGGCGATCATGTTGCCCCAGCGGTCGACGACGTCGAGGTGGCAGGTGTCGCCGCGGGTCAGGCCGTCCTTCGCGACGGTCGGCTCCCCCGCCCCGATCGCCGACGCGGTGACCCCGCCGCCCGCGACGTAGTGCACGTGCCGGCTCAAGCGGGGCGTGCGGCCTTCCGGGCTGCCCGGCCGCAGGTCGAAGGACGCGCGCTCGCCGATCAGCTTGCGCCGGGACTCGGTGTAGTCCGGGGAAAGCAGCGCCTCGACGGACACTTCCGCGCTGTCGCCGTACCAGGCCTCGCGGTCGGCCATCGCGAGCTTCGTGCCCTCGATGAGCCGGTGGTAGTACTCCGGCGTCGCGTAGTCCAGCTCGTCCGGCAGGAGCGCGAGTTGCTGCAGGAAGGACGGACCTTGGCTCCACAGCCCGGCTTTCGCGACGGTCCAGCCGTTCCAGGTGCAGGTGACCGGGTCCTCATAGGTCGGCCGGAACGCGGCGATGTCGTCGGCGGTGAGGGTGCCCGCGTGCCGTTCGCCGGACGAGTCCATCGCCGGTTTCGCGGCGAAGGCGGCGAGCGCTTCCGCGACAAACCCCTCGCGCCACGCCTTCCGCGCCGCCTCGATCTGCGCTTCCCGGTCGCTCCCGGCCGCCTCCGCTTCGGCGATCAGCCGTCGCCAGGTCTCGGCGAGCGCGGGATTCTTCAGCAGCCCACCGGGTTTCGGCGCGACCCCGCCGGGCAAGTACAGCTCGGCCGACGTCGTCCATTCGTTCTCGAACAGTTCGCGAACGGTCTCCACCGTCGCGCCGACGCGCTCGACCGCCGGATGGCCGTCCGCCGCGTAGTGAATGGCGTACTTGAGGACCTCGCGCAACGACTTCGTGCCGTGGTCGTGCAGCAGGAGCAGCCACGCCTCGACCGCGCCGGGCACCGCGGCGGCGAGCGGGCCGGTGCCGGGGACGAGGTCCAGGCCGAGCGAGGTGTAGTGCTCGATCGTCGCTCCGGCCGGCGCAGGCCCCTGCCCGCACAGCACCTTGGGCGCGCCGCCTGCCGGGGCGAGGATCATCGGCACCTCGCCGCCCGGCCCGTTGAGGTGCGGTTCGACGACGTGCAGCACGAACGCGCCCGCGACCGCCGCGTCGTAGGCGTTGCCGCCGTCCTCGAGAACCGCCATCGCGGCCGCCGAGGCGAGCCAGTGGGTGGACGACACCATGCCGAAGGTGCCCTGCAACGTCGGGCGCGTCTGGACCATGGGCCCTATCGTCGCGCGCGGGCTGGCGGTACGTCAAAGACATCTGAGACACCAGTCCGATAGCGTATCGCTATGGAACGCCGCCAGCTGGAGTACTTCGTCGCGATCGCCGAGCACGGCGGGTTCACGCACGCGGCGAGGGCGTTGCGGGTGGCGCAGCCGTCGTTGTCTCGGGCGATCGCGAAGCTGGAACAGGACCTGGGCGTCGAGCTGTTCCACCGGGTCGGGCGCAACGCGGTGCTGTCGAACGCCGGCGAACTGCTCGCCGAACGCGCCCGGCTGGTGTTGCGCGACCTGGACGCCCTGCGCGCCGCCGCGCGGATGGCGGGCGACGGGCCGGCCGGGCGGATCGACGTCGCGGCCACGTCGTCGTCCGCGCTGGAGCCGGTGATCAGCATCGTCGCCGAGATGCGCACGCGGTATCCGGGCGTGCTGGTGAGCACGTCGGCGGCGTTGTCGGCGGCCGAGGTGGTCGCGATGGTGGTGCAGGGCCGGTGCGAGGCCGGGGTGTGCGGGAGCGCGGAACGCCCGGTCGGGCCGGGTCTGATCGCGCACCACCTGCGGGACGAGGAGCTGCTGCTGGTCGCCCCGCCCGGTACGGAAATCGGCTCGGACGGGGCCGTGGAGCGGGCTGAACTCAGCGGGATGCAGTTCGTGGTCACCACGTCGCCGACCGCGGTGCGCGGCTTCTTCGACCGGCTCGCGGCGACCGTGCCGGACCTGTCGATCGCGGCCGAGGTGGGCGACCGGAGCGTGGTGCTGCCGATGGTGCTGCGCGGGATCGGCGCGAGCCTGATGCCGGACGGCTGGGCGGGACTGGCCCGCCGGGCCGGTGCGGAAGTGCTCCGGTTTTCGCCGCCGGAGACGCTCCCGCAGTGGCTGATCTACCGGTCTGGGCCGATTACCGCGGCGACTCAAGCGTTTCTGGACATCGCCACGGGCGGGACCGCCAGCATCGGCGCGTCTTGGCCTGAACGTCCCTGACGCCCCGAATGGACTAGACCGCTTTCACCCGATCCCGAGGCCGCGCCGTCCAGTCGCGTTCAGCTGTTCCGGGGCGAACCGGTCCGGCCAGGAGCGCTCGTAGTGCTCGGGCGGGAAGTCCGACGGGCTGGAACCGGTCTCGAACGCCTCCCGCACCGCCCCGGCGTACGCCTCGTTCCGCGGGCACCACGGCGCGGCCGGGATGTACATGACGTTGCCCCAGCCCTGCTGGTTCTTCACCGGCGCGACACTGTGGATCAGATCGCAGTGCCACCACACGGAATCCCCGGCCCGTACGTCCGGAATGCCGCTGGAAGCCCGCAGCAGCAAGGAATGCCACTTCTCGCTGGCCGCGAACACGTGGTTCACCAGGACGCCGCACATGTCGTCCTCGGGCACGTCGGCCAGCAGCGGGCGCAGCATCAGGTAGCCCATCGCCTCCGGAATCGGCACCGCGTGCAGCACGCCCTGGTCGTGTTTCATGTCCGACAGCGCGGTCCAGCCCTGGAAAGTGCGGAAAACCGAGCACATCGTCGAACCCTCGAACTGCGGCCCGGCCGTGCGGTGCGCGGCGTCCCACGGATCGTAGGACTCGACGGTGCCGTCGAACAGATGCCGGAACGCCCGCTGGTACGCCTCGGTCATCCACAGGTCGAGCGTGCCCGGGTCGAGATGCGAGCCGAGACCGCCGGAATCCGCGCCCGGCGGACGGCGGCGGATGCGGTCCGGGTACAGCGAATCCCGGCCCGGGTCGAACCACCGGACACCGTCGGATTCCGACTTCCACCGCGCGTTGAGGAACGCCTGCACGCGCGCCATCCGGTCGCTTTGCCGCGCCTCCATCTGCGCCGGCGACCAGTAGATCGGGTAGATCCCGGCCCGGGAGACGAGGCTGCCGAAGAAGTTGTCGCCGGGACCGCGGTAGTTCTCGAAGAACCGGTTGCCCTCGACGTAGTCGACGATCCCCTTGTCCCACGCCAGCGCCTGTTCGCGCGGGAAGTGCCCGCGCACGATCAGGCAGCCGCGCTTCCGGATCCGGTGCAGGTCGTCTTCGGAGACCCGGCCCGCCTCGATGTCGGCGTACTCCAGCACCGGCCAGATCTCCTCGCCGCGCGCTTTCTCCGCCTCGATCTCCTCGACCGCGGCGGCGACGCGAGCCTCGATCACCGCGAACACCTCTTCCACGGTGCGCCCGGACGCCTCGATCCGCGCCCGCAGCGCGGTTTTGGTCTCGCGAATCGCGGCCGGGAGGTCGTCCGGCGCGGTCTCCCAGTGCGGCAACGGGGGAAGCTGCATAGCGCTCGCTCCATTCAGGAAGGGCTCCTTACTGATTCGACGGTAAGGCGCCCGCGCGGATTCAGGCAACACTCCTGACTAAATCGGCTAGACTCGCGCCGATGACCCCGGCCAAGCCCTCCCTCGACCTGCTCCGGTCGCTGACCGACGAGCACGTCCTGCGGGCGCTGCTCGCCGAACGGCAGCTGACGCGCGCGCAAATCGCCGCCCGCACCGGCATTTCCAAGCCCGCGGTCGGCGACAGCGTCGCCCGGCTCGCCGAGGCCGGCCTGCTGCGCGACACCGGCGAACGCACCACCGGCCGCGGCCGCGTCGGCACCTACTACGCACTGGCCGACGACCTCGGCACAGCCCTGGTCGTGAGCATCGGCCACGACGGCGCGGTCGCCGAAGCCGTCGACGTTTTCGGCGAGGTGCTCGCCCGGCACGTCGAAGACCTCGGCCGCCCGGTGCGTCCGCGGAAGGTCGCCCAGGCGCTGCGCAAGGCCGCCGCCCGGGTCGCCGCCGACGCGGGACCGCTCCGGCTCGCGGTCGTCAGCGCCGCCGATCCGGTCGACCGGGCCACCGGGAAACTCGTCCACCTGCCCGATTCCCCGTTCCTGCTCGGAGAACTCTCCCCCGCCGACGTCCTCGCGCCGGTGGTGGCGGGCCCGGTCACCGTGGACAACGACGTCAACTGGGCCGCCCGCACCGAACAGGCCGCCGGCGATTTCGCCTACCTCTTCCTCGGCGAAGGTCTCGGCTGCGCGGTCGTCGCCGATGGCGAAGTGCGGCGGGGGCACGCCGGTCTCGCCGGAGAAATCGCGCACGTCCTCACGCGCGGCGCCGACGGTCAGGCGACGACGTTCATCGACGTCTTCGCGGATCTCGGTGTCCGCCAACCGGATTCGACCACGATCGACGTCGCCGCCCTGCGGACCGCGATCAAATCCGACGACGTCCTCGACACCCTCGCCGAGGCGATCTGCGGCGTGCTGCTCGCTCTGGTGACGGTGTCCGACCCGGAACTCATCGTGCTGGGCGGTCCCTGGGGCCCCGACGTGCTCGACGCGGTGTCAGACCGCTTCGCACAACTGCCGCGCCATGTCCCACTTCGCGCCCCGCGCGCCACGGACTCCCCCGCCCTGACCGGCGCGCGCGACGAGGCGGTGCGCGCCCTCCGGAGCGCCGTTCTGACGGTCAGCCCTTGATGGTCTTCTTGATCCAGTCCAGCTGACCGAAGACGTCGCCGTCGGCCGCGAGGCTGCTGCGGTCGGATTTGCTGGTGACCCCCACCAGCGTGTCGCGATCGACGGTGGACATGACCGGACCGCCGGAGTCGCCGCCCGCCGTGACGCCGGTCGTGGTCAGCGCGCAGAAATCGGTGCCGCCGGAGACGGTCATGCCCTCGCAGCGCGGGTCGTCGGGGTCGATGACCTTCGCGTCCACCTGCTTGAGCACGTCGGATTGGCAGCTGTTCTCGTCGCCGGTGCAGGTCGCGCCCCAGCCGAGCTGCCGAACCGTCTCGCCCGGCCGCACCGGTCCGCCGGTCGGCAGCTTCGCCGGGGTGACGTCCATCGGGGTGACCTTGATCAGCATGAGGTCGGCGAGCGTGTGGTTGTCGCGGCTCCCCGGGACCGGCTTGACCACGGTGCCGAGCCGCTGGTCGAGATTGCCGACGCGGAACTCGATCCGGGAATCGGCGATGGGCTGCGCGGCCTCGGCGAAGCAGTGGTCGGCGCTGATGATCCACTCCCGGCTGATCGCGGTACCGGTGCATTCGGGCTTGCCGTCGACCAGCATCCGCACCGCCCACGGTCCGTAATGGCTGACCGAACCGCCGATCACCGCCGCTGCCGGAGCCGCTGCCGCGACGGCGATCAGGGCGGCGGCGGAGGCCAGGACGGCCCATCGGCGGAGGTGCATGGGGAGGACGTCCTTTCGGCAGCTTCGCGGTGACAACAGCAAGACGCGTCGGCTGGCGAGGGGTTGCCCGGTGACCCGATCGGGTCGGAACCGGAAACCTTTGCGACGGGCGCGCGGATTCTCCTGCGTTGGTCGCTCACCAGACCCTCGGCCGCGAAGGTGACCCGCCCATGACGTCCGCCGACGAGGAGTTCCGCCGGTTCGAGGAGCTCGCCCTGGCAGTCGGCCCCGGACCGGACGGGGACTTGCGCTTTCTCGACGAGTTCCCCGGGGTCGCGGACCTGATCGCCCGAGGTTTGCGCACGTCCCTGGCAGCCTCCGACCACTGCTTGTTCCAGGAGTACCTTCTCCTGGCAGGTCATCGAGTCAGTGCGGGACGACGACCGGGAGCGCGTCCGGGACATCGCCCGGCGAGTGCTGGCCCGGCGAGACGAGTAACGCGGCGGGGACGGCATCACCGCGTCGCCGCGTCGAATGGTCGAGGAAGCTTCAGGACTTGTCCGCCGCCTGGACGTGGGCGCCGGGAGTCGCGGGCGTCGCGGAGACTCTTTTCCGCGGCTTCCTCTTTCGCCGCGTCCACGTGGCGCTGGTGCTCGACGAAGATGCCGTGCACGATGAATTCCTTTTGCTCCGGCGGGTTCCGCGGACGGCGGCGGCCGCGGCTGCCCGCACGAAGGAACCTCTGGCGGTGTGCTCCCACAACGAGAACACGAAACTCGGATTCTCCTGGCTCAGCAGCAGCTGGAGGAGGAAACCCCGTGACGTACGCCCGGATCGGCAGCATCTCGGTCGACCAGTTCATCGCCGCCGCGCCGGAAAAGGTCTGGCGCGCGCTCACCGATCCCGAACTGCACGCCAAGTGGTGGGCACCGGGCGACATCGGCCCGGACGTCGGCCACGAGTTCCACCTGGACATGCCCGGATTCGGCTCGATCCCTTGCCGGGTCATCGAATCCGAGCCGCCGTCGAAGTTCGTCTACACCTTCAACGGCGACTGGACCCTCACCTGGACGCTCGTCGCCGAGGGCCAGGGCACCCGGCTCCTGCTGAACCACTCCGGCTTCGACCTCGACGACAAACGCCAGGCGGACGCGTGCGAGCGGATGGGCCCGGGCTGGCGCGACGGCGTGCTGCCGCGGCTGGCGAAACTCGACCTCGGCTGAACTCAGCGGCGAGCGTAGACAACCGCTTGCGGCACTTCGCTGTCCAGCTCCTCCACCCACTCCGCCTCGACGCTGAACCCGGCCTCGCGCAACCACTCCGACACCTGCGCGGGACGCCGGCGATAGACGTGCACCTGCATCGGATGCCCGCCGTACCCCTGCGTCTTCAGCCGCGCCACGTCGCCGACGTGAAAGCCGACCGCGACCGGCGCTCCGGGCCGCAGCACGCGGTGGAACTGCGCGAGGGCGGTGGGCACCTCGTCGTCCGGGACGTGGATCAGCGACCACCACGACAAGAGCCCGGCCATCGAAGCGTCGGGCAGCGGAAGCGCGGTCATCGAACCGACCGCGAACCGCAGTCCGGGGTGGTCCCGCCGCGCCACCTCGACCATGCCGGGCGAGAGGTCGAGGCCGAACGCGTCCAGACCGAGGCCGTTCAGGTGTGCGGTGACGTGCCCGGTGCCGCAGCCGACGTCCGCCACCGGACCGGTTTCCCGCACCAGCGAGGCGAACAATCCCAACGTCATGCGCAGCGAAGGGCTTCGGGCGATCGAGTCGCGCAAGCGGTCGGCGTAGCTGGCGGCGACGGTGTCGTACGAGGTCCGGGTGTCGGTCAGCCACGTCTGCACGACGGCCACGCTAGCCCACCGGCGCGCCGAACCACTGGCGAATCGCGGGCTCCAGACCGTCCGGATCACCGGCCCACGCCACGTATCCGTCCGGACGGACCAGCATCGCTTCGGCACCCGTCTCAACGCGGTTCACCCGGTCCGCCCACCGCGTCGCGAGATCACCGAATTGTCCGTCCGGGTCCACGAGAACGCCGCGTCCGGCTCGCAGTTCCGGGCCGAGGCCGGGCGCGGGCAGCCCCACCAGCGGATGGTCCTCGCTGCCCGGGACGGCGTAGCGGATTCCCATGCCGGACAACAGGTCGTCCAGCAAATACTGAACTTCGGGCAGCCCCACCAAATCCGCGAACAACGACCGGGCCGCGGCCGAGTCGGGGCCGTCGTCCAGGAGCAGCGACTGCGCTTGAACGTTGCGCAGCACCGCCGCGCCGACCGGATGCCGTTCCGCGTGGTAGCTGTCGAGCAACCCCTCGGGCGCGGTGCCGCGCACGGCCGCGGCGAGCTTCCAGCCGAGGTTCATCGCGTCCTGGATCCCGGTGTTCATCCCTTGCGCGCCAAGGGGAAGATGCACATGCGCGGCGTCGCCGGCGAGGAAAACGCGGCCGTGGCGGTACTGCGCGGCTTGCAGCGCGGCGTTCGTGATCCGGCGCGCGTAGCGGACTTCGACCAGCTCCACCCGGTCACCGAAGACCGTCTTCAGCCCGGTGCGGAGTTCGTCCTCGGTGACCGGGACGTCCCGTTCCAGCGACCAGCCGGGTCCGCCGAGCGTGAGCCGGCGCAGCGGCCGTCCCTCGGCGTCGACGCCGAGCGGGAACACCTGTGCGCGGTAGCCCTCCGGGGTGATCGTGTGCATCGGGACCTCGGCGCTCAGCCGCACGTCGGCGGCCACCGTCGTCGCCGTCCCCGGACGGCCGGAGAACTCCGCGCCCAGCAGCTTCCGGACCGTGCTGCGCCCGCCGTCGGCGGCGACCAGGTACTGGGCCCGGATCACCGCACCGTCGGCGAAGGTCGCGGTGACGCCGTCCGCGTCCTGGGCCAGACCGACCAGCTCGTGGTTTCTCCGGATCCGGATTCCTTGCGCGGCAAGGTGTTTCTCCAGGAATCCCTCGATCGCCACCTGCGGGACCGACCGCCACGGGAACCGGTGCCGCTCGCGGACCAGCGGCAGCAGAGTGCCCGCGAAATGCGCGGTGGTGACCGGATAGTCGCCGGTGGCGAGCAGCGGTTCGAGCAGGCCGCGCTGGTCGAACGCCTCCTGCGTGCGGGACTGCAGCCCGCCGGCCTTGGACAGTTCGCTGGCCCGCGGCAGCCGGTCCGCCAGCACACAGGACACGCCGGCGAGCTGGAGTTCGTTCGCCATCGTCATCCCGGTCGGACCGGCGCCGACGACAAGCACCTCGGCAGTCATGATCTCTCCCTCGTGGGTCGGTGTTCGGAACCGACTCTCGGCCCGCCAGGAGCCCGCAAACCACAAAGCGACCGGATAGCGGCGGATTCCGACACGAGTACCCTTAACAAGGTGGATTCCGACTACGACGATCTCGACCGGCAGCTCGTGCACGCCCTGCAGATCGATCCCAGGGCTCCGTTCAGCGCGATCGCCGAGGCACTCGGCGTGTCGGATCGCACCGTCGCCCGCCGCTACGCCCGGCTCCGGTCGACTGGAGCGGTCCGGGTCATCGGCGGCGTCAACGAGGCGGCTTCCGGTGCGGTGCAATGGTTCCTGCGCATCCGGTGCGCACCCACCGCGGCGGGCGCGGTAGCCGAGGCCCTCGCGCGGCGGCCGGACACCGCGTGGGTGAGCCTGACGTCCGGCGGAACCGAAATCACCTGCACGGTCCGCCTCGAAAACGCAGCCGACAGCGAAGCGTTGCTGCTGGCCAAACTGCCCCGCACGCCACGCGTCGAAGGCGTCACCGCGCATTCGGTGCTGCACGCGTTCTACGGCGGCTCCGACAGCGTGGTCGCCAAAATCGGCACTCTGGACGACGCCGCCGTCGCCCGGTTGCGCCCGCCACCGCTCCCCCACCGGCCCGGCCCGGCGACACTCGACGACGGCGACCGCAAGCTCCTCGCCGCCCTCGCCGACGACGGCCGCGCCGGATTCGAACAGCTCGCCGCCGCGACCGGCTGGTCCCCGACCACCGTCCGCCGCCGCATGGCGGAACTGCGCGAACGGGACGTGCTGTACTTCGACCTTGACCTCGACTGGCGGTTGTACGGCAAGGGAATCCGGACACTGCTGTGGCTTTCGGTCGCCCCGGCGGCCCTGGAGGAAACCGGCATCGCGCTCGCCGCGCACCCGGAAGTCGCGTACGCCGCCGCGACCACCGGCCCGACCAACCTGTACGCGACGGTGGTGTGCGCGAGCCACCAAGAGCTGTACCGCTACCTCACCACCAGCGTCGCCGCGCTCCCCGCGGTCACCCACGTGGAAACGGCACCGGTGATCAAGACGGTGAAACAGGCAGCGAACCGGCGGTGACGCAGTACGAACGGGCGCCATCCCGGTCGGCGGTTGACAGCGCGCGGATCACCCGTCGATGATGCGTTCGGCCTTTCCCGGTGGGAAATTCCCGAACGCGTCCGCGAAACTGTCCCCGACTTTTCGAGGAGACATCGATGTCATCGGTCAGCCGTCGCAGATTCATGCACCTCGCCGCGGCCACCGCGGCCGGCACGGCTTTGCCCGCGAGCATCGCGCGGGCGGCTTCGGTGCCGGCCGCCGTGCGCACCGGCACCCTCGCGGACGTCGAGCACGTTGTCGTGCTGATGCAGGAAAACCGGTCGTTCGACCACTATTTCGGCACCCTCAACGGCGTCCGCGGCTTCGGCGACCCGCGCCCGGTCTCGCTGCCGAGCGGGAAACCGGTGTGGCACCAGGCCGACTCCTCCGGCGCCGAAACGCTGCCGTTCCGGCCCGCCGAGGACAACCTGGGCCTCACCTTCATCGAGGACCTCAACCACGACTGGAACGGCACGCACACCGCGTGGAGCACCGGCCGGTGGGACAAGTGGATCCCGGCGAAGACCAGCACTACGATGGCGTATCTGACGCGCAAGGACATCCCGTTCCACTACGCGCTCGCCGACGCGTTCACCGTCTGCGACGCCTACCACTGCTCGATGCTGTCCTCGACCGACCCGAACCGGTACTATATGTACACCGGCTGGACGGGGAACGACGGTTCCGGAAACGGGCCGGTGCTGGGCAATGAAGAATCCGGGTACGGCTGGACCAGTTTCCCGGAAATCCTGGAAAAGGCCGGGGTTTCGTGGAAGATCTACCAGGACGTCGGCAACGGTCTCGACAAGGAGCACAAGTGGGGCTGGACCGATGACGCGTACATCGGCAATTACGGCGACAATTCGCTGCTTTACCTGACCCAGTACCAGAAATCCGCGCAGGGCACGCCGCTCTACGACAAGGCGCGCACCGGCACGAAGGCCAGCGCGGGCGACGGTTTCTTCGACCACCTCGCCGCGGATGTCAAAGCGAACCGCCTGCCGCAGGTTTCCTGGATCGTGGCCCCCGAAGCGTACTGCGAACATCCGGCGTGGCCCGCCAACTACGGCGCCTGGTATGTCTCCGGCGTGCTCGACGCGCTCACGTCGAATCCGGACGTGTGGAGCAAAACCGTCCTGCTCATCACGTACGACGAGAACGACGGATTCTTCGACCACGTCGTCCCGCCGTACCCGCCGCGCGACGCGAACTGGGGCAAATCGACGGCGAGCGTCGCCGGGGAATGGTACGAAGGCGGCGCAGCCGCATCGTACACCAAAGCAATGCCTTATGGACTCGGGCCGCGCGTGCCGCTGCTGGCCGTTTCGCCGTGGAGCACCGGCGGCTGGGTCTGTTCGCAGACTTTCGACCACACCTCGCTGATCCAGTTCGTGGAAAAGCGTTTCGGCGTGCACAACCCCAACATTTCACCGTGGCGCCGCGCGGTGTGCGGGGACCTCACGTCGGCGTTCGATTTCACCGGAGCCAACAGCGGCGTCCCGCCCCTGCCCGGCACCGGCGACTACCAGCCGCCCGCCGACCACAGCACCCCGCCGACCTACCACCCGGTGCCGCCGTCGAACGGTTCGCTGCCGAAGCAGGAACCCGGCACCCGCAAAGCCCGCGCGCTGCCGTACGACCTGGCCGCGGACACCGAAGCCCGCGACGGCCGGATGTACTTCACCTTCGCCAATCTCGGCGACGCCGGAGCCGGATTCCACGTGACGTCCCGGATGCGTTCGGACGGGCCGTGGCCGTACACCGTGGAAGGCCGCAAGTCGGTCACCGACAGCTGGCATCTGCCGAGCGGCGCGGGAGATTGGTACCAGTACTCGGTTTTCGGCCCCAACGGCTGGCTCCGCGAACAGGCCGGGACGATCGGCGGCTTGGGCCCGGAAGTCACCGCACGGCACGACGCGGGCTATGTGACGGTGACGTTCAAGAACCCGACTAGCCGGACGGTCACCTTCACCGGCGTGGACGCATACGCGCCTTCGGAGGCTTACCGGTACACGCTCGCCCCGGGCACCTCGCGCGCGGTGCCGAAGTGGGGCGTCGCCAATGGCTGGTACGACATCACGGTCAAGGCGGATCACGACGGAAAGTACGTCCGGCGTTTCGCTGGCCACGCGGAGACCGGCCAGGCATCCACAAGCGACCCGGCTATCGCGACCAGCTGATCGTCTGTGAGGGGAACCCTCCGGGAATCAGATTCCCGCAGGGTTCCCCTCACGACTTACGGAAGCCAGCCACCACCAGCCCGATCACCGTTAGCAGCGCCGCCAGCCCGCCGAACCCCGCCCCCAGCGTCGCCGCCGACGCGATCGCGCCGACCAGCAGCGGTCCGCCCGCGTCGCCCAGTTCCCGGCCGACCTCGGCCGCCCCCATCGTCTGCCCGAGCCGTTCCTTCGGCGCGGAACCGGCCAGATGCGCGAACCCGATCGGCGTGGCCACCCCGACCCCGACGCCGATCGCCACCGCCGCGACCACCACTCCCACGACACCCGGCACGAACGCGCCCAACGCCAGCCCGGCGGCGGTCAGCAGCAACCCGCCCGCCATCCCCCATCCGTCCGGGATCCGCCCGGCGTCCCGGAGCCGGCCCGCCCACGGCTGCACCAGCGCGGAGCACAACGCCAGCACCGACACCACCGCGCCGGTCGCCACCGTGCCGAGTCCGCTCGCCGCCCCGGTGACCGGCAGGAATCCGATCCCCACCGCGAGCGCCCCGGTCGTTCCGGCGAGCACCGCGGTCGGCCGCAGGAAGCCAGGTTCAGCGAGCCGACGGGCAAGGTCGACAACGGTCTGTCGCTGCCGCGGCAACGGTTCCGGCGCGGGAACCACCAGTGCGGCCCATCCGGCGACAACGAAAGCCAGGACCGCCAGGGTGCCGAACAGCAAGGAGAATCCGCCCAGCGTGATCAGCACGCCGCCAAGCAACGGGCCCATCGTGTACCCGACGCTCTTCCACGCGCCGTAACCGCCGAACGCCCGCCCCTGCCGTTTCGCCGGCGACAACCGTGCGACGAGCGCCCCGGCCGCGGGCGAGAAGGCCGCCGCGGCCGCGCCTTGACCGAATCGCGCCAGCCCGACCGCCGCCGGGTTTCCCGCGACGACAAAGGCCGCCGACGCGAGCGCGAACGCCAGCAACCCGCCGAGCAGGACCGGCCGCGGCCCGATCCGGTCGGCCAGCGAGCCGAACACCGGCTTCAGCACGACCTCGGCCCCGTCGTAGACCGCGAGCAGCAATCCGAGGGTCAGCAAGGAATCGCCGTGCGTGTACGCGCCGAGGCTGGCGGCGATGCTGTGCGCGCCGAACGCGGTGACGAACCCGGCGGCGTACAGCGGACGCAGCTCAGCAGAACGCATCGGAAACCCTCACATCTGGTGCAGGGCTTGGAAAACCTGCTCGGTGTAGTCCGCGAGCCGCTCGGCGCATTGCTTCAACCGCTGCTCGGACTTCCACGCCGAGGGCGCGCCGAACACGTCGCGCGCCTTCAGGTCCCGGTGCCAGCGCCGCAACCGCTCGAGGCTCTGCTCTTCCTCTTCCAGCTCGGCCATCGTGAACTTGCCGATCCGGATTTCCTTGTCGATCTCGGCGTCGAACTTCCCGCAGTCGGCCAGGAACTCCGTCCACTCCTCTTCCCGCTCGGCAGTGAACAGCTCCACCAGGCGCGAACCGTCCCGTTCCGCGGCGTCGAGCGTGATCACCTCGCCGCCGCCGCGTTCGGCCAGCTCGACGGCCCGCGCGACGCCGCCGGCGAACCCGGGCACGTCCGGCACCGCCCAGGCGCCCTGCCCGAGCGACAACGCGCCTACCCGGCGCAGCTCACGCCATACGGCGACCCGGTGCCGCGACGGTCCGGACGGCACCCGAACCACCAGCACCAGCCACTTGTCGTCTGCCACAGCGCTGAATGTATCACGTGTTACATTCAGCCAGGTAGCGCTGCGAGGAACGCGCCGACCGTCCGGTCCGCCAATGCCCGACGGTCCGCCATCGGCAGCGAGAGACACTGCAGCGTCACGCCGTCGATCATGGCGAACACCTGCGCCGCGACGTCCTCGGACAACCCGGCGTTGACATACCACTGCCGCAGCTCGCGATCGAGGTTCGCGTTTTCCTTCTGCAGCACCGGATCCACGACGGCCGCCGCCGCGTACGCGAGCCACACCCGGGCCCGCCGGGCGCGCGGCTCGTCCAGCGGCAGCCACAGCTCGACGAAGTCGGCGATCGATTCCGGTTGCGCCGCTTCAATTTCCGCCAGGAACTGCTCGCCCGCGTACTCGAAGCCGGCGCGCACGAGGTCGCTCTTCGTCCGGTAGTAGTACTGCACCTGAGCCGGGGAAACGCCCGCCGCGGCGGCGACCGTCCGCACACTGAGCGCGCCGATTCCCTGCTCCGCCAACACATTCAGCACCGCGTCGAGCACATGGGTGGCACGCTTCACTGCCGGGACGCCCGCCACGCGACCGCGACCAGTTCAAGCACCCCGATCACTCCCACGACCACCCCGACCTGCCGCAGCCCGATCACCGGCGTCTCGACGTCGTGGAACACGAAGTACAGCACCGCGCCGACGACCACCATCAGCACGCCGACCGCGATCTGCCCCAGTTTGCCGCTCATCGCACCCCTCCTATACGAACGTACAATACGACCGTACAGGACTAGCCGGTCTTCCGCGCCGCCACCCGCTCGACGATCCCGGCCTTGCTCCGCTCCGCCCGCTCCACCGCGAACCCGGCCGCGGCGAGCAACGGCAGCGGCCGGCGGGTCAGGTAATCCCCCAGCCGGGACACGGTCAGCTTCTCCAGCAGCCGCTGACCAGCGAGAACGAAGCGGCGATGGCTGCCGACGTGGTCCAGCAGCAGCAACCGGCCGCCCGGCCGCAGCACCCGGTGCATCTCCGCGATCGCGCCGCGTTCGTCCGGGACGCCGCACAGGCCCAGCGTGCAGACGACCGTGTCGAACGTGCTGTCCGGGAACGGAAGGGACTGCGCGTCAGCCTCGGCGAGCGTCGCCTCGCGGCCGGTCTCGGCGGCGCGCCGACGGGCGAGGTCCAGCATCGACGGGCTGAGGTCGATCCCGGTCAGCCGCACGTCCGGCGGGTACAACGGCAGGTTCCGGCCGGTCCCGACGGCGACCTCCAGCACCTCCCCCGAAGCCTGCCCGCACACCCATTCGCGGCCGTCGGCGAGCAGCGCCCGTTCGAACCACGCGATGTCGCGGTCGTAGCGCGGCGCGGCCTCGTCCCACGTCCGCCGCAGCCAGTCCGGTCCCCGTTCCGCCATCGTCGCGAACTCCTCTCGGTCGAGCGCTGCCCCGGCTACCCTCGCATCCCGTGGGGCGCTTCGACTACGACGCCGAACCGCGCGCCGGGCTGGTGTCACAAACTCCCGGCGGCCGGCGTCCTATGGGCGATCGACCCCAGAACGCGAAGGAGCCATCCATGACAGCGCCCGGCGAAGCGAGCCCGGACCTCGCCACCGAGACCTTCCTCGCCCACCGGAACCTGCTGTTCACCGTGGCCTACGAGATGCTCGGCTCGGCCGCCGACGCCGAGGACGTGCTGCAGGAAACCTGGCTGAAGTGGGCGGGGGTCGACCTCGAGGAGATCCGCGAGCACCGCGCCTACCTGGTCCGGATCACCACCCGCCAGGCGCTGACCCGGCTGCGCACGCTCGGCAGGCGCAAGGAGTCCTACGTCGGCACCTGGCTGCCCGAACCGCTGCTCACCGCGCCGGACGTCGCCGAGGACGTCGAACTGGCCGACAGCGTCTCGACGGCGATGCTGCTGGTGCTCGAAACGCTGCGGCCGACCGAGCGCGCGGTGTTCGTGCTGCGCGAGGTCTTCGACGTGCCCTATGACGAAATCGCCGAAGCCGTCGGCAAAACCCCCGCCGCGGTACGGCAGATCGGGCACCGGGCGCGGTCGCACGTCTCGGCCCGCCGCCCACGCGGCGACGTCACGCCCGCCGAAACCCGCGGCGCGCTCGACGCGTTCAAGAGGGCCGTCGAGACCGGCGACCTGCAAGGCTTGCTCGACCTGCTCGCCCCGGACGTCGTCTTCCTCGGCGACGGCGGCGGCGTCAAGCAGGCGGTGCCGCGGCCGATCGTCGGCGCGGACAAGGTCGCGCGACTGCTGGCCGCCGGGAGCGCCCAGATCCCCGCGCCGCTGCGCCCGATGCAGGTCAACGGGCATCCGGCGCTGGTGCTGAAGCTCGACGGCGAGGTCGACACGGTGCTCACGCTGCGCATCGACGACGGCAAGATCACCGGCCTGTACGCGGTGCGGAATCCGGCGAAGCTGTCGCACATGGACACGGAAACCGCCCTCCGCCGCTGACTCCTCGCCGGTACTACGGAAAGTAGCCCCGACGCTGGCGCGCGCCACCCGGTCGGACCATGCCATCCTGGTCCGGCCAGGGGCGGCCCGAGGGGCCGCCGCCGTACCGAGGAGAGGACCGACGTGGGCGTTGTCAGCTGGATCGTGCTGGGCCTGATCGCCGGAGTGATCGCGAAGGCCCTCATGCCGGGCAAGGACCCGGGCGGCTGCATCATCACCATCCTGCTCGGGATCGGAGGCGCGTTCGTGGGCGGCTGGATCGGCAAAACGCTGTTCCACACCCAGCTCGGGACGTTCTTCGACCTGCGCACGTGGGGTCTCGCGGTGCTCGGCGCGCTGGTCATCCTGACCGGCTACCGGCTCATCGTGGGCGGCCGCCGCCGCGACTGACCCGCACGGGCGGCCCGCTGCCGGACGCGGCGGGCCGCCCCCGCTCCGCGGCTTCCCGGACTCACCCGCACGGGGCGTCGAATCGAACTCGACCCCGGATTCCGGCCGGATTTCGTGGCAGAATCAGCGGAGAAGTCCCGGCCAGGTCGACGGGCGGAGCGGACGATGGCGCTGCGCGACCACGAACAACACCAGCTGGACGAGATCGAGCGATGCCTCGCCCAGGAAAATCCGCGCCTTGCCCGCCGGTTCGAGAAGTTCCGCCCCATGCCCGCGGTCACCTTCGCCGCGGCCGCGCTCGGCGTGCTCAGCGTGTTCCTGACCGGCCTGGTCACCCTGGTGGTCGGCTTCGGAATGGGCTCAGCCGCCCCGATCGCGGTGGGCGCGGTGCTCACGACGGCGATTCCGCTCGCGATCATCTGGTTTTATCGTTGCCATTGGCGTTGAGGCTCTCGTACGAAGCTTGCGGTGCAGCGCGAAGCCCGTATCCACGACGCCAGCCGCGCCCTCGCTCACGCCCCATGCAGCGACACGCCCCGGGCGGACCGGCGGGCAAGGCGAACCCCGCCTCGGCGACGGCCGAACCGGCTCCGCGCATGCTGGCAGCCGAACCCGGCAGCAACCCGACCCGCGCTCACACCTCAGCCAGCGACCCGCCCCCGGGCGAATCGGCGGTACAGCGCGAATCCCGCGATCGCGGTGACCAGTTCCCAGGCGACCGTCGTGATCACCGAAACCGACAGGACGTCGAGCCGGTCCGGCGACGAGGCCCGGAGCTGGCCGCGTGCGTCCATGCGGATTCGGGTCAGGCCGCGGGCCGCCGGGTCGGAGCGGAGCGGGATGTTCGCTTCCTCGGCGCCGCCGTCCGGGGCGGTCCATGTGACGCGCCGGGTGTCGGGCATCGCGGCGCCCTCGCTCCCGCGCAGCGCGCCGGATCCGGGCTCCACGGCGGCGACGACGGACCGGCCCGGCGCGCGGTCGATCGCCGCCGAGCCCTGCCGGTGGATCCACAGCCCCAGGCAGATCCCGGCCAGCGCCGAGACCGCGACCGCCGCGGCCAGGACCGGAAGGAGGAACACGCGCCCGCGCGCCGCGGACGCGCGGAAACCAGAAGCCATGATCCGAGAATGCCGCGAAAACCGGGAACGCGGCAGGGTTCGCGGACAAATGTGCCCAAGTCGCAGGAAAAAAAAGCCCGCCGCGGGCAATCCGAGCCGGGATCGATGTCCGATTTCACCCGTTCTTTTCACTCATTCGTGGGTAACACCACACTGAGGCAACTCGGCCGCCGCAGCCGGATCGGCGAGGCGCGTTCCATTCCGCGCCGGCCGCCGGTCGTGCTGACACGTCGTTTATTGCCGCCGTCTTCCGTTAGTACGTGGAATTCTCCCCCGCGCGCCCCATCATTCCCCGCCGGAAGCGCTCAGCAACGCGAGTCCGGTGGCCGTCGCCGCGTGCCGGACGGTCTTCCCGTCCTGCTGGCTTTTCACCAATCCCGCACGGCGCAGGACGCCCGCGTGCTTGCTCGCCGCGACCGGTGTCACGCCGATCTCCCCGGCCAGTTCGGCGGTGGATCTCGGGATCGTCAGCGCGTGCAGCGCGCGGGCGCGGGTCGTGCCGAGCAGGTCCGGCAGCGGGTCCTGGGCGGCATCGCCCGCGGTGATCGCGGGCCGGGCCAGTACCACCGGCGGTTCTGGTCCGGTCGCCGGATCCGGTTCCACAACCCGGAAATAAGCCGGGATCACGAGCAAGCCTCCGAAGTAGACACTGCGATCCGTAGGAGGTTCGCCGAAGAATTCCGGGCCCTCCCAGGGGACCGCGGCACCGGACCGTTCCGGATGGACGGCCGGAGTCTGCCGCGCGAGGCTGTACGACGTGAGCAGCGTGCGCGCCCCGTCGGCCACTTCCCCGACCCACGACGGCGCGACCCCGTGCACGAAGAACGTCTGAAGGTCGGCGCGCAGCCTCGTTTTCTCCACGCGCACGACGCCGTCTCCCGCGACCGGACCGATCTCCCGCCGCCGCTCCGCCGGTCTCAGCACTCCCGTGCGGCGGATCGTCGCGTCGCCACCTGAGGGCAGCGCCTTCACCGCCCGGTTGCGGAACTCCAGCGCCGGTGCCGGACGGGGTTGCGGAAGCAGCCCCTCCCGCCGAAGCTGCTTGCGGGCACGCGCGGACCAGACCCGCAGCCCGCCCGCCGGGCGGCGGCTCTGCAGCGCGGTGAGGCTCAGCACCAGTTCCCACAGCGGATCGGGGCCGGTGCGCCGCCTCGTCCGGCCGAAATCGTCGTCGGTGAAATGAATGCGCAACGCCATGTGCTCCCCCTGCCCCCCGACATGGTTGCGCTTCCAGGGTGCCGCGCCGGTCCGCCGCTGTCCAGGCACTTGTTCGATCAGGGGAAAGAACCCACCGAATGCGAGCGAATCTCGCTGAATCAGGTGGTCCTCGCACAGACGACCGGCGCGCGCGAATCGGCATCCGCATTCGGCGGGCGTGCAGCGTGCACGTCCGGATGCACCCGGATCCAGGCCGTGCAGGCGGCTGCCGGGATGCGCAGACTACCAGCAGTTCCCGACATTCGTCGCAGCGATTTCCCCCAGCCGGGCGACTAATTGCGCCGAAACCCGCGAAACGGGGCCCGGCCGCATGGGCCGGACCCCGTTTCCGGTGCCTTCAGTGCGTCGGGCTCAGCC